>JBEKHV010000034.1:0-40157 GCA_050012095.1 Bryobacteraceae bacterium
CTCTTCCCAAATGGTCCCGCGCTGCCAGTCGTCGGTCCGCAAGCAGCCGCTCACCCACTCGGCGGGGTAGATGTCGTGAAGGTAATTGCGGCGGATGTGGTCGCCCTGGCCGCAGCCGCTGACGTTGATCCCCGAGCCGTCGCCCAGCATCGTCAACACGCGCTCGATTTCGTTGTTCTCGATCAGGTTATTCCGGGTGAGCAGAAACGGCATGGACTCGTCCCAGGTGAGAGGGTGATTTGGGAGTTCATTCCATCGCATCGTCCTCCAGACTTCGCGTCTGTCGGTGTGTTGTTGCGCCTGGAAATAGGGCTGGCGGGGACCGGCCAGGCAGATGCCGTGGCGGGGCATGTCGTGAATGTAGTTGTTGGCGATGTGGTTCGATCCGCTCTGCCACAACACCACGCCCAGCGAGTGCCAGTAAAGCAATCCGCTGTGGTGGATATGGTTATTGAGAACCTCGTTGTTCTTGTTGACATCCTTGGTTCCCGCGCCGTATCCGAGCAGGGCCACGCCATGCTGGCCCATGTAGCGCATCTCGTTGCCCTCGATGCGGTTCTTCTGGGCGTACAGATCCAGGCGGACGGCGCTGCCGCCGCTGTCGCGGAACTTGCAGTTCAGGACCTTACAGCCTTCGGCGCCGCGGAAACGAACCAGAGCATCGGGCTTATCGATCATGGCCCAATCGTGCTGCATGCCCGCGTCGTGTTCATTCCACGCCACGCGATCCGCGCAGGTGAACGTCAGCCCGCGGAAGACCAGGTTGCGCACGGGAACGTCGGTGGGTCCCTCGACATCGATCTTGCCTTCCACACGGAACAACTCCCCGAGGCGCGGCGCGGTGATGCCTTCCGGATTTCCCGTCCGGGGCCAAAGGTACAGCTTGCGCGTATGGGTATTGAGCACCCACTCGCCGGGGCGGTCTAGAACATCCAGAACGTTCTCCACCCAGACGCTATCCCTGGCCCCCGACATCCTGCGTAGCGCCCAGGTGCCAGGGAGAACGGTGTGCGCCACGTGCGTCGTCTCGTCCACCGACGCCAGCGCCAGGATGTTCATGGTCGAAGCGTAACCGCGCCCGACGACATCGACGTCGTCCATGTTGCTCCAGTTGCGGAGTGCGCCTTCCGGAAAATAGATCTCCGTATTCCCGGCCGCCCCACCTCCCCCTCGACCGGCGCCTGCACCCCTTGCGGCGCCTACTCCCGCTGCGGCGCCTGCTCCCGCTGCGGCGCCTGCACCCCGTGCGGCGCCTTCACCCCGTGCGGCGCCTTCGCCCCGTGCAGCTCCTGCAGCGCCGGCGGCCCCCCGGCCTGCAAATCCGGGCGGGTTCACCGGGCTGAAGCCGTGCCCTTGCGCGCGGGGCAGGTGGCCCAGCTTGTCGTACAAGGTGTAGAAACGGCCCAGCGATTCGGGAACGTCCGCCACCCATACCTTGCCCTCGGCGACAAGCGGCAGTTCGTTCATCATGACGTCCAGCGGCTTCCAGTTTTCGATTTTCACGCCGGAAGTGAACACGGGGCGCTCGCCTGGAACCGCCTCGTAGGTGATGGAATACTTGTCCGTGCCGGAGTCCTGAAGCCCGAAAACCACGGTATCGTGCAACGTGTACACGCCGCCGTGTATCCACACGGTGACGTTTGATTTGAGGCCGCTCGCAACAAGCTTGCGGACCTCGTCTCGCGCGCGCTGAATGGTCGCGAAGGGACTGGCCTTGTCGCCAGGGTTGGAGTCCTTGCCATTGGGCGCCACGTAAAATTCAGATCCGGCGGCATCCGCGCCCGGCGCGGGCAACCCGTTGACGGCCACGCCCGCGGCGAAGCCAGTGGTCAAAAACGATCGTCGGTTCATCACATCACCTCATTATTCCCAGATACTATTGCACTACACTACCCACCGATTACCGTGCCGGCGCGCTCGGGTCCGCGTATCTTGGACCCACGTAGAACCGCCTGCCGCGTCCCCAAACGGGGGCGCGACAGGCTCTTCCAATCCGTATTTCCAGGCGAAGTCGCGCGCACCGACTCCGGGACGCTTCGCTTTACTCCATCAGCCACTTTGGAAACGTGCTGCTCAGCCCGACGCCTTTCAAGTCGATCTGCTTGATCCCCATCTTCAATGCGGGAGAATTCGGACTCAGGCGGAAGTCGCGCGGCTTCAAGCTCACAAACATCGGGTCCGCGTACGCGTCAGTTTGAGCGACGCCTACCGCCCGAAGGTCCGCGAGGAACTTCGGCGTTCCCGTCTCTTCGACCCCCTTAGCGTAGTAAATGTTGTGGTCGACCTTCGAAGTCGCCAACTGTTTGGCCTGGAGATCCTGCAAGTATGTGTAGAACACCGCGGGCCCGTTCGGACTGTAGAAGATGTTCCGCTCGATCACGCTATTATCGACGATACAGCCGGGCCCCCGGCTGGCCGACATCCGGAAATAGCCACTGGAAAGCACATCGATGGCGAAGTTGTTGAGGATATTATTGGCGCCCTTGTGCTCCCATGCGCCGGCGTTCGAGTGGTAGATGACGTTCTCTTCCCAAGTGGTCCCGCGCTGCCAGTCGTCGGTTCGCAGGCAGCCGCTGATCCACTCGGAAGAAAAGATGTCATGAAGGTAATTGCGGCGGATGTGATCGCCCTGGCCGCAACCGCTGACGTTGATCCCCGACCCGTCGCCTAGTTTCTGCTCCACCCGCTCGATTTCGTTGTACTCGATGAGGTTATTCCGGGTGAGCAGGAACGGCGTCGCCTCGTCCCATGTAAGCGGCCGATTCGGGAGTTCATGCCAGCGCATCGTCCCCCAGATTTCGCGGCTGGTACCGTGTTGTCCCTCGAAGTAGGTCAGGCGGGGACCGCTCAGGCAAATGCCGTGGCGTGGCATGTCGTGAATGTAGTTATGGGCGATGTGGTTTTCGCCGCTTTGCCACAGCACCACGCCCAGCGAATGCCAATACAGCAACCCGCAATGATGGATATTGTTGTTGAGGACCTCATTCTTCTTGTTGACGTCCTTGGTACCCGCTCCGTATCCGATCAGGACGACGCCGTGCTGACCCATGTAGCGGATCTCGTTGCCCTCGACGCGGTTCTTCTGGGCGTACAGATCCAGCCGGATGGCATTGCCGCCGCTGTCGCGGAACTTGCAGTTTTGCACGGTGCAACCTTCGGCGCCGCGGAAGCGCAGCAGAGCGTCCCCTTTGTCGACCATCGCCCAGTCGTGCTGCATGCCGGAGTCATGTTCATCCCACACCACGCGATCGGCGCCGGTGAAGGTGAGCCCGCGGAAGATGATGTTCCGCACGGGAACGTCGGTAGGCCCTTCGACATCGACTTTGCCTTCCACGCGGATCAGCTCGCGCAGGCGCGGAGCGGTAATGCCCTCGGGCTTTCCCGTCCGCGGCCACAGGTAGAGCTTGTGGGTATGGGTGTTGAGCACCCACGCGCCGGGGTAGCCTAGAACGTCCAGAACGTTTTCCACCCAGACGCAATCCCTCACCTTGTTGCCGAACGGGCGCAGCCCGTAGGTGCCCGGAAGGGTTGTGCGGGCCATGTGCGCCGTCTCGTCCACCGACGCCAGCGCCAGGATGTTCATGGTCGACGAATAGCGAATGACAATCTCCACGTCATCGAGGTTGCTCCAGTTGCGGATGGCGCCTTCTGGATAGTACAGGTTCATCAACCCGGCCAGTCGATCGCCTTCACTACGACCGGCCCCGGCGGCCCCTGCAGCGCCGGCGGCCCCTGCAGCGCCGGCCGCGCCTGCCGCGCCCCTGGCCCCTGCGGCGCCTGCCGCGCCCCTGGCCCCTGCGGCGCCTGCCGCGCCCCCGGCCCCTGCGGCGCCGGCTCGCCCCCGGGCCCCTGGGTTATAGCCGGGGGGGTTGCCCGGTTGGAAGCCGTGCCCTTGCGCCCGCGGCAAGTGACCCTGTTTGTCGTACAACGTGTAGAAACGGCCCAACGACTCGGGAACATCCGCCACCCACACCTTCCCCTCGGCGGGAACCGGCAGTTCGTTGATCATTTCCTCCAGCGGCTTCCAATTTTCGATCTTCACCCCGGAAGTGAGGACGGGGCGCTCGCCAGGAACCGCCTCGTAGCTGATGGAGTACTTATCCGTGCCGGAATCCTGGAGGCCCAAGATCAAGGTTTCGTGAAACGTGTACACGCCGCCGTGGATCCAGACGGTGACGTTCGATTTGAGGCCGCTCGCTACGAGCTTGCGTACCTCGTCCCGCGCGCGCTGAATCGTGGCAAAGGGCGCGCCCTTGTCACCGGAATTCGAGTCCTTGCCCGTAGGGGCGACGTAGAACTCAGCACCGGCGGCATCCGCGCCGGACACGGACAAACCCTGCAGGGCCGCACCCGCGGTCAAACTGCCGGTCAAAAACGATCGTCGGTTCATAATGCCTCCACGGCGCGCCTGGCAGCCGCATGTCTGGTTTTGCTTTCTACCACGTCAACCTTCATTGGTTTTTCGTCGTTGACAAGACGAAGAGGAAGGGCGCCCTCTCGTTCCGGGCGGGCCGCCTGTCGCGCTCGGCGTGCCCGGGGCTGGTCGCCGTCTGAGTAAACGCCGGTGGAGTCCTGCCCACATGGCTCGCCGCGCCGTTGAGCCTGGGCGTCGCCGGACACAACCCACCGCGGTCCAAGGTGACCTGCCGCCGTCAGCCAAGCGCATCCTCCAACCGTTGATTCGCCCCCGTCACGGCTCTTAGCTTGCCTGAGGCAAAAAGGCCAAGACTCTCCGTCCTGATGTGCACTAAATGGTAATCCCATTAAGGAGGACTGTCAATAGGGCTTTTTGGTCTTTTTAGGGCGCTTATATACTTGACACAACCACAAGCAATTTGGTAAGCTCGGCAGGATGGCAGAGCAATCAAAAAAGAACGAATTCGAGCCGCTTCTTGGGCCGCTCGTGCAACTGGTGAAGGGCATCGCCGCCCGCCAGAAGGCGGTTGAAACCATGCTCATCAAAAAGGGTATCATGACAGCACAAGAGTGGAAAGCGGGGCTGAACGCTGCTCAACCACCATCGGGACCGAATCAATCGGGTATTAAGAACGTGGCTACTGTTGCGGCGTACCTTGAGACTCTAGCCAAGCACTGACAGCCAACTCGAACAACTGAACATCCATCCAACCGTTGCCGGGGCTATCTGCCTCTTCTCTCCAGGCGTCTGGGTCTCGTTCGTAAAGAGCAAGGCTTTCTTCAGGCGTCATTCAGCGTGGCCCTCCATCGGCCACGTCAATATTTAGCAGCGGTTGACACCGCAGCCAATCCGGTCCACGCTAAATGTATTAAGTATGCCCCGAAGAAAAATGCTCCCGCCGCTGCCCGAAATCCCCGGAGAGTCCACTCAAGATCGCTTCAAGCGGATCGGACGGGCGCTCCTCTCAGTGCGAAAATCCGAAATCATGCCCGAAAAAGCCTTGGCCCAACTCGAAGGGCAGAAACGAAGGATTGACGCCAAACTCGCAGAAGTTCGCCGGGAGATGGCGAAGCGGAAGACGGGGCAGGACTGAGGAACCATATGCCCATTTTGAAACCGGAAGGATTCAAACTCAGCGGCCTTGCGATCCGAACGCAATCAGATGGTTACGCTCCTGATGGTTGCCAAGGTGGTCTCGTCTACTTTACGATGGACGGCAAAAAGATGGTCCTACTCGTCAAGGAGCGGAGGATTTTCGACAGCAAAGAGCGGAAGACTTTTCAGGAGTACGCAAACGTTCATACCACTCGGGAAGAGGAGGCGGCTGGCGCTCTCGAAAAACTCATTCTCCAAACTCAGCGTCGGTAGTCTGAATCCGCTTTGTAACCACTCATTACTTCGGCACGGGGGGCGACTCTTGAGTCCGGAGTTCTTTCTTTACAATTTCAGTCCGGTGTTCCTTGCCCGCCTCGTCCAAAAGGTACACAGTAGTGTCCTCGACGGCGAACTTGACAGGTCCCTTGATAGTCAAGTTCGCTGGTTTGGCCCCACGTCCAAGTGTCTCTGAAACGGTATAGGTAAGAGTCTCGGCCTCTATAACAAACGTGTCCTGAATCGCATAAACCGCCTGTTTGGAATCGTTGGTGATCCGTTGGCCGTTGATGACGGCACCTGGACGATTGACCGTACCAACGAAAACCTGAGAACGCTTCGCATCTAGCAGCTTGCCAGTCTGCCAATTCCGTGTTTTAGTTTTTCCGCCGTAGAGGGCTGGTGTGAAGATCACAAGAGTCAGAGCTACGACGGGAATCAGTGATCGAATCATTCAGCACCTACCTTTCCAGTCAATTCCTTATACGTCAACCGCTTTCCGGCGCAGCATCGAACAGCGTGCCGAAACCGGCCAAGATCGCCATGAGCATCGTTCCGATGATTGTAGCGGAATGCCTGTTCGTCCACGTACCGGAACAGATGGGACGGCGAAACCGAAACGTAGGTTCCCTTCAGGGACCGCTTCAACATGCTCCAGAAGTTTTCCAGCCCGTTGGTATGCACCTTGCCGTTCACGTATTCAATGGCGTGGTCTACGAATTGATGTAGATATTCGGCGTCCAGTCCCTCATACGACTTCAAGGCATCCGTGAAAATTTCGGCTCCAGGCGTGACGTGCTCTCGGACGATGGCCTGAAGCACGGCCTTCTTGCGAGTTGGGACAACCTTTGTTCGGATGTTTCCGCCCCGCTCAAGAATCCTCATGACGGCGGTTTTGTCCTTGCCGCCAGTACCAGTGATTTTCTCTCCCCGAACGTGCTTGTGCATGTTCCCGGCCTTACCGCCCACAAAGGTTTCGTCAATCTCAACCGTGCCACTGGCCTTTGCAAAAGTGCCGGTCTGTGTTGCCAAGCGAATCCGCTGAAGCATAAACCATGCCGTCTTTTGGGTGACGCCAAGCGCCCGATGGAGTTCCAGAGAGCTAATGCCGTTCTTGTCGTTGATGAGGAGCCAAATCGCCGCCATCCACTTGTCCATGCCGATTGGCGAATCTTCGCAGATGGTCCCGGCTTTTGGGGAGAATTGCTTGCGACAGGTTTTGCACTTCCAAATCCGGCGACTCGGGGCGTAGAAGTTCCGTTTCGACTGGCAATATGGGCATATTGGGCCATCCGGCCAGCATAGGGCCGCAAAGGTCTTGGTCGCCACGTCTAAATCCGAGTAGTATCGGATCGCCTCAAGCAGCGTCGTCGGTTCCGACTTGGCTTCTTCAACCATGAACCCATTGTAGCAGAATTAGGCGGTTGTGTCAAATATATAAACGCCCTTTTTAGGCCTGAAGTCCGAAGCTGGCCGTCTCTGAAATCCCTTTATACTTGCACTGAAGGATTTCGAAAGACAACCATGTATCATACGGTTAAGATCTTATAGAGCGCCGTTTTTTGTGCGTCTCTCCGCCGTCGCGGGAAGGCCAGGGGCGCGTGGAATCTCGGGCCTGCCGTCGCGGCCCAGCCAGAAAGGGAGAAAATTATCTAAAGATCATGATATCCAGACGCGTATTCCTTGCGTCGCCGGCCGCTGCGCTGGC
Source organism: Bryobacteraceae bacterium (assembly GCA_050012095.1). Lineage (GTDB taxonomy): Bacteria > Acidobacteriota > Terriglobia > Bryobacterales > Bryobacteraceae > BOG-224. The sequence goes on from JBEKHV010000034.1 coordinate 7,497, forward strand.
GGCGCGGGCGGCGTCGCCGCCGCGGCCGTTCGGGGCCATTCCGTCGGAACGGCAGATCCGTTGGCACGATCTGGAAACCACCGCCACCCTGCATTTCGGCGTCAACACGTTCACCGGCCTGGAATGGGGAAACGGCGATGAAGATCCCAACCTGTTCCAACCCGCGCACTTCGACCCGGACGCCATTGTCGCCGTCCTGGCGGATGCCGGAATGCGCGGCGTGATCCTCACCTGCAAGCACCACGACGGTCTCTGTCTCTGGCCCACCCGAACCACCGAGCACTGCATCCGGAACAGCTCCTGGAGGGCCGGCAAGGGCGACGTGGTGGGCGAGATCGCCGCCGCCGCCGCCCGGCGCAAGCTCGGCTTCGGGGTTTACCTCTCGCCCTGGGACCGCAATTGTGCGCAATATGGAAAGCCCGAATATATCGGCATTTATAGAGCGCAGCTCAAGGAATTGCTGACGTCCTATGGCCCCCTCTTCGAGGTCTGGCTCGATGGCGCCAACGGCGGCGACGGCTACTACGGCGGCGCGAGAGAGAAGCGCACCATCGACGGGCGCACGTACTACGATTGGCCCGTCACGTGGGACATGGTGCGCTCGCTGCAGCCGGACGCGGTGATCTTCAGCGCCGTGGGTCCGGACACGCGCTGGGTGGGCAACGAACGCGGAATCGCCGGCGACCCCTGCTGGGCGGCCTACGACCCGGTCGGCACGGACGGCGGCCCGGCATCTGTCAGCGACGTGCGGGTGCGCGATTCTCTCACCGGGACGCGCAACGGCTCGAAGTGGCTGCCCGCCGAATGCGACGTTTCGATCCGTCCGGGATGGTTCTGGCGAGACACCGAAAACTCCCGGGTGAAGACGGCCAAACAGTTGATCGATCTGTACTACCAATCGGAGGGACGCGGCGCCAACCTCCTGCTCAACGTTCCGCCCGACCGCGATGGCCTGCTCGACCAGCCGGACCTCGCTTCGCTCGCGGCCTTCGGCGCATACCGCCGCGCGACGTTCGCCACCAACCTGGCGGCGCGCGCCAAGACGTCCGCCTCCAATGTGCGGGCCAAGGACCGCTCCTACGGCGCGGCGAATCTGGTGGATGGCCGGAGCGAAACCTACTGGGCGACGGACGACGCCGTGCACACCGCGGAAGTGGCCTTCGAACTTGCCCGCCCCGCCGCCTTCACCGTGATCCGGCTGCGGGAAGCGGTTCGTTTTGGGCAACGCATCGACGCGGTGGCGGTGGACCGCTGGGATACGGGATCGTGGGAGCAGATCGCCACGGCCACCAGCATCGGCCCGCGGCGCCTGATCCGGCTGGAGCGCCCGGTTACGGCCGCGCGTCTGCGCCTGCGAGTGACGCAGGCCTCCGCAAGCCCGGCGCTCGCCGAGTTCGCCCTCTTCGCGGAACCGGCCTAAGGTGGGCTGCCGGGTACTCATTCGGGCTGTGCGGCCAGGCCCAGACACCACCGCCGGCATGACTGGCGGCGATACGGAAAGGAGCATATGCGATCTCTTATCGTTCTGACAGTGTGGGCGTTGCCGATTCTGGCGGCTTCCAACCCCGGCGGGCGCGTCGTCGTGCCGCTGGATGGCAATTGGCAAGTGGCGGATTCCGTGACCGCCGGCGACATTCCCTCATCGTACAATCACACGGCGCCGGTTCCGGGCCTGGCGAACCTCGCCGCCCCGGCCTTCCCCGACGTGGACAAGTTTGACAGCCGGGAAGCCCTCCTCCACCGCTCCCAAATCCCCAATTCTCAGACTGGCTCCGTCGCCGACATTGTTGGGATTCCGCGGCAAGCGCGGAACTACTTCTGGTACCGCACCACCTTCCGCGTTCCTGCCAAGAAAGCGTTCGCGCTCCTTAAGGTGAACAAGGCCCAGTTCGGCACGGCGGTGTGGCTCAATGGCCGGAAGATAGGCGAGCACCTGGGTTGTTTCGACCCGGGGTATTTCGATCTCACGCCCGCGATGCGCTGGAACGGCGACAACGAGTTGGTGGTGCGGATCGGCGCGCATCCGGCCGTCCTGCCCGTAACCGCCCCGGCCGGGACAGACACAGAAAAGCGAAAATGGACCCCCGGCATTTACGACAGCGTCGCGGTCTTCCTCAGCGACAACCCGGTGATCGAGAGCGTCCAGATCGCGCCGCGGATCGCCGATTCCGAGATCCTGATCGAAACGCGCATCAAGAACTACGGATTGGCAACCACGTTCGAACTGGCGCATCGCGTCAACACATGGAAGGAAGCGCGCGAGGTCGCCCGCTCCGGCCGCCTGAAGCTTTCGCTGAAAGCCGGCGAGGAAATTGTCCGCAGAGACGTTATCAAAATCCCGCGAGCCACGTTATGGACCCCGGAAAACCCGTTCCTCTACGTCGTGGAGACCAGCACCGGCGGCGATAACGTGTCCACCCGCTTCGGCATGCGGGAGTTCCGCTTCGATACCGCCACCCAACGGGCATACCTGAACGGCAAGGTGTACTTCATGCGAGGCTCGAACATCACTTTGCACCGTTTTTTCGAAGACCCGAACTGCGACCGTCTGCCTTGGGACGAAAAATGGGTGCGCAAGCTCCTGATCGACGTTCCCAAGCAGATGCACTGGAATAGCTTCCGGTTCTGCATCGGCCCGGTTCCCGATAAATGGCTGGATATCGCCGACGAGGCGGGCCTGCTGATCCAGAACGAATTCTTCATCTGGGGCTACCACCGCAGTTGGGACCCGGACGAGTTGATCGCCCAGTTCAAGGGGTGGATGCAGGACAATTGGAATCACCCCAGCGTGGCCTTCTGGGATGCCAGCAACGAAACCACCGAGGCCACGCTCGGCGACAAAATCATTCCCGCGGTGCGGACCCTGGATCTCTCGAACCGCCAGTGGGAGAACGGTTACAACCTGCCCGCCGGCCCGGACGATCCGGTGGAGAACCATCCCTACATGGAGAACGACAAAGACTTCCAGATGACCAACCTGGAAGCGATGAACGGGTTCGACCGCCCCGGCGCCAGGCACACCACGGCGCACGCGCGCATCCTCAACGAGTACGGCTGGATTGAGCTGGAACGGGACGGCTCCCCCACGGCGCTGACGGGCGGGGTCTACGAGAAATTCCTCGGGGCGAATGCGACGCCGGAGCGGCGTTTCGACCTCTGCGCCTACATGTGGGCCGGCCTGACCGAATTCTGGCGCGCCCATCGCGCCTATGCCGGGGTTCTACACTTCGTCTATCTCACGGCCAGCTATCCCGGCACGTACACCTCGGACAGTTTCACGGACATCAAGAATTTGAAGCTGGAGCCGCACTTTGAAGACTACATGGGCGAGGCGTTCAGGCCTCTGGGAGTCTATATCAACTTCTGGCAGCCGACGCTGCCCGCGGATTCCACCCGCCGCTTCCTGGTGATGATGATCAACGACGATGCGGCGCCGGTGGAAGGCAAGCTGGCGCTCTCGTTGGAATCGGCCGGCGGCCAGGAAGTCGCCAGGCAGGAACTCCCGTTTTCTCTCGGCGCGTTGGGGCAGTTCAGTTATAACGTGGAGCTGAGGGTCCCGAAGGTGACGGGCGATTACCTGTTGAAGGCCACCGCCGCTCCGTCGGGCGGCCGGCCCGCGACTCCAACCGTGAGCCGCCGCCGGGTGACCATCAAATAGTGGCCATGTCTCAGGGCTACATGGCGGACTTCGCCCCGACTCATAGCTTCTCTCACCGGTTGGCAGATATCGGCGGTGGAGACTGCGCCGATCGCAACTGGCATGAGATTGGCCCCCAATCTTACGAAATCCTTCACTGAAGGATTTCGAAAGACAGCGGGATATCACGCTGCTAAGATTCTATAGAGCGCCGGTTCTTGTGCGGCTCTCCGGCTTCGCGGAAAGGCCAGTGGCGCGTGGAATCTCCGGCATGCAGTCGCGCCCAGCCGGCAAGAGAGGAAATCTTAAACTATATGAGTATCGAAATTGGGCTGAACCTGGAGTTCATTCGTTGTGAGGACAAGTCCTTCGAGGAAGCGGTCCAGCGCGCCGCGGAACTGGGTTTCCGCTATGTGGAGCCCTTGGTCCACAATGGCCGGGAGCTTTTAAGCGAGGCCGGTTATTTTCACTCGTTTTCGATGGACAACGACCCGCTCGAAATGAAGGACATCCTGACCAAGTACGGCGTGCGCGCTTCCGGCCTGAGCGCCCACTCGCCGCTCATGCGGCCCGAGATCAGCGTGCCGTATCTCGAGAAGGCGATTCGGCTCGCGGCGGCCATCGGCGCCCGGGTGGTGAACACCGATGAGGGCATTCGGCCGGAGTGGCTGGACGACGCGGAATGCTTCCAGGTGATGCGGTACACGCTGAAGAAGGTCTTGCAGGTCGCGGAGCGTTATGGCGTGTATCTCGGGATAGAGCCACACCAGAGTCTTACTACAACAACCGATGGGTTGCTGAGAATCGCCAAGCTCGTGGATTCGCCATGTCTGCGGATCAACTACGACACCGGCAATGCCTATCTCGGCGGCGAGGATCCGTACGAGGGCCTGAAGGCGGTGCTGCCGCTCCTGGCGCACGTTCACGCGAAGGACATCTCAATCCGGCAAGCGGCGGACCAGCGGGGCCAGGTCACTGGGACGCCCGTGGGTTGCGCGTGCGGGGAAGGGGTTATAGACTGGTCACGCGTGACCGGAATCCTCGGGGATGCCAACTGGAGCGGAGTGCTTTCAGTGGAATGCGGAACTCCAAAACAGGCAGCCGATAGTCTTAGTCACCTCACCGGAATTCTCGCCGGTTCGCCGGTCACCGCTGGGTCGGGGGACGATTGAAGAAAGGGGCCGCGGCCGGTGAGCCGCGGCGCAGTTGGAGAAGACTTTAGATCGCATCCAGGAGCGTGATATGACCCCATCCTTCGAAGACGATACTAACAAGAGCACGACCGGAATCAGCCGCCGCTCTTTTGTCCACCAAGCGTCGCTGGCCGCCGGCGTCGGTTTCCCGACGATCGTCGCGTCGTCCGCTGTGGGAGCGAACCCGCCGAGCGACCGCATCAACCTGGCGGCCTTCGGCGTGGGGTTGCGAGGAACCGAAGTGAACGGGAATTTCGCCAGGTTCCCGGATGCCCGGTTCGTGGCGGTTTGCGACGCGTACGGCAGCCGGCGCCAACGCGCCAAGAGAGCCTGGGACGCGATTTACGGCGGCGATTACGTGAAGATGTACTCCAATCCTTTCGAGGTCCTCGACCGCAGCGACGTGGATGCGGTGGTCGTCACCACCAGCGACCACTGGCACGTGCCCATGGCCATCGCCGCAGCCAGGGCGAAAAAGGATATGTACGTCGAAAAGCCCCTCAGCCTCGCCATGGCCTGGTCGCTGCGGTTGCGCCAGGAAGTGAAGAAATCCGGGCGCGTTTTCCAGTACGGCACGATGCAGCGCTCGGGGACGCGGCAGGAACCGGTGTCGTCCTTCCGGACGGTCTGCGAGCTCGTGCGCAACGGCTACATCGGCAAGATCCGGCGCGTGGAAGTGTGGTCCCACGACATCTCGCAGCAATTTGACGAGTTCGCGTGCAAGCGATGGGGATCGCTGCGCACGGCGAAGGCCCCCGACGATCTGGACATGGACTTCTGGTGCGGGCCTACCGAGGTGAAACCCTATACCGCGGATCGTTGCACGCAATACGGCACCTACCATTGCTCCGATACCGGGCTGGGGTTCATCGGCGGCTGGGGAGCTCACCCTCTCGATATCATGCAATGGGGCCTGGACGCCGATGACACCGCGCCCGTTTACTTCGAAGGCGGCGGGACCGTCCCCAAGTTCGGCCTCTTCCGGACCGTGGATACCTGGGACATCGCCCTCTACTACGCCAACGGCATTCCGGTGCGGTTCTTTTCCGAAACCGGCTGCCGCGACATCATCATGAAGTACCGGAAGAGATACCACGGCCACGGGACGACTTTTTTCGGCACGGAGGGCTGGATCAGCGTGGATCGGAGCGGCGTGGAAGCCAGCAAGCCGTCGCTCTTGACCGCGAAGCTGGGCCCCAATGATAAGCCTCTCTACGATAGCCCCGACCACCAACACAATTTCATCGATTGCATCAGGAGCCGCAAGCCCACCATCTGCCCGCTGGAATCCGCCATCCGGTCCGACACCATCACGCACATGACGAACATCGTGGTACGGACGGGGCGACCGGTGGAATACGATCCAGTGAAAGAGCAGATCGTGGGCGGCGACGCCGAGACGGCTAGGTACTGGGATCGTCCCATGCGGAAGAAATGGGCGGTATAGCGGCGGCGCCGGCTCGTCTGAGGGGATCGTGAGAAAAGGCTGGAGAGAAGAAAAAATAAGGCATGAACAGGCTGGTTTTATGGCACTTTCGGTTGTGCGCCGGGATGCTGTTCGCCGCCGCTCTCCTGGCACGGCCCGCAAGAAGCGCCGAGTTACCTAAGCAGTTTCGCTGGGAACGCGGCGATTCTTCCATTGCGCTACTGGCAGACGGCAAAACGGTGTGGCAGTTCCGCTATGGTAAGGAACTCCCGAAGCCGATGTTCCATCCACTGGCGCTTGTGGATGGCTCCGTCCTCACCTGGGACAGCCCTCCCGACCACCCCTGGCATCACGCACTCTGGTTCTCCTGGAAGTATCTCAATCAGGTGAACTACTGGGAGGAGCCGCGGCGAACCGGTCGTGCTTCCGCAGCGGACAAGAACGGAGAACCGGTCGGCCTGACGGACTGGAGCAATGTGCGAATCGACGCCAGGGCCAACTTCGGCGCACGAATCACTCTTGATCTTTCCTACCATGAAGCGGATCGCCCGCCGGTGGTTCGGGAGCGTCGTGAAATTACGATCACCGCTCCGGACGCGGTGGGCGAGTATCACCTGGATTGGGCAATGACCTTCACGGCTGGAGATCGGGATGTATTCTTGGATCGCACTCCGGTGCTTGGCGATCGGGGCGGTGTGTCCTATGGCGGGTATGCTGGTCTATCCATTCGTCTGGCTAAGGACTTTCTCGACGCGAGGACTGTGACTACAACGTCCGCGGCTCGCGCGGAGCAACGGGTGGGGATGTTTTGCGAGCGTGACGCCTACGGTGTGGACTTCAACGGAGTGATTTCCGGCCAGGCTGCCGGCGTGGCGTTTCTGGATGATCCGGCCAATCTGAATTCGCCGACTCCATGGTATTTGATCGTACAGCCGCAAGACACGTCGCCGTTTCTGTTTGCGGAAGCCGCTGTGATTTATTACAAACCGTACGTGCTGAAGGCCGGGCAGTCATTCACGCTTCGATACCGAACAGTGGTACACCGCGGGCGCTGGGATTCCGCTCGGCTCAAGGCTGCCCAATTGGAGTATGTCAAAGGGATGAAGAGAAAATGAAGGCCGCGCGTCTGAGGAGATCGATATGAGAAGCGAAGGCTCCCCGTGGCGGCGTGCGTGCGCGCTGGCGGGATTGGCGGTCGCGGGGTTGTGGATGGCGGCCGGGTTGACCGCGGCCGACGACATCCAGAACTACTACTTCCGCAAGGGCGCCGTCCGGGTGCTGATCCTTTCCGGCCGCAATAACCACGATTGGCGCACCAGCACGCCTTACCTGGAGAAAACGCTCAACGACACGGGCCGGTTCGACGTGCGCCTGGAAGAAGAGCCAAACGGCATCAACGCCGATACGCTGGCGCCGTACGACGTCTTGGTGGACGATTACTGCGGCCCGCGCTGGCCCGAAGTCACCGAGAAAGCCATCGAGGCGTTCGTGCGCGGCGGCAAAGGCTTGGTGGTAGTCCATGCGGCGGACTATCCGTTCGTCGGCTTGCCGGTGCTGGGCGCCAACCAGGCGCGAACCACCGTCACGGAGCCGGTTTGGGAGGAGTGGAAGCGCTTGGCGGGCGCGTTTTGGGTGGACCAGAACGGCGTGAAGACGGGTCACCACGCCCGCTTCACCTTCAAGCTGAAGTGGACCGATCCGGAGCACCCGATTCTCAAGGGCCTCGATGAAGACTACTACGCCACCGACGAGTTCTACGCCAATTTCGGCTATGCGCCCGGGGTCAAAGTGAACGTCATCGCCGCCGCCTATGACGACCCCAAGCAAGGCGGAACCGGCAAGGAGGAGCCGGTGCTGATGACCCTGCAGTACGGCCAGGGGCGGGTGTTTCACACGATTCTGGGGCATGACCTGACGGCGCTGGTGGAGCCCGCGTTCGCCGTCACCTTCGTGCGCGGCGCGGAGTGGGCCGCCACGGGCAAGGTCACGCTTCCCACGCCGGCGGAGCAACGGGCCCAAGCGGCAGCCCAAAAGCCGGTCCGCGCCCTGATCGTAACGGGAGGCCGGAAGATCGACCCGTCTTTCTTTTTGGCGTTCAACGACTCGGCGGACGTCGCCTGGGACTACGCACCCTCGAACCGCGAGGCGTTCGACAAAGACCTCCGGCCCAATTACGATGTGCTGGTGTTGGCCGGCGATTCCCCGGAGATCTCCCCAGCCGCGCGAGGGCGCCTCCGCGATTTCGCGGAGGCGGGCAAAGGAGTGGTGGTCCTGCACCAAGCCATCGCCGCCTACGCCGACTGGCCGTGGTATCGGGAGCTCATTGGCGGCCGGTATGTGGCGCGGGCCGAAAACGGCGCGCCGGCCTCCACGTCGAGGCAAGGTGAGGATCTGACGATCGTGGCGGGCCCGCAGAGGAGCCCGATGGTTTCCAGCCTCGTGCCGATGCATCTTAGGGGTGAAGCGTTCAAAGGCATGCAGATCGCCGCGGACATCAAGGTCCTGCTGACCACCGACAATCCCCATAGCGACCGGCCGATAGCCTGGATTAGCCCGTACGCGAAGTCGCGCGTGGTTTACGTTCAACTCGGGGTCGGGCGTGAAGTGTTCACTTACCCGGGTTACCAGCGGTTGGTGAAGAATGCGGTCCTGTGGACGGCCGGGCGGTAGTCCGCAAGAAAAGCGGAAAGTGCGCGGCATTCGCGAAACGCGCGAGTGGCGGTGCATTCGCCTTGACGATGTCTACCATAGCCAAGCATAGACTCCGATGGTTGCCGCGGTGAGCAAAGCCAATTGCAGGCGCCAGTCGGTGACGCCGGTGAAACGCTCGATGGGTTTTCGCCAGTCGATGGTGAGCTTCTCCAGCCGCTCGATGGGCGCTTTCTCCGTGAAGGCCGAAACCAGGAATAGGACGATGCTGGTCAGGATGGCGGCCCAAAAACCACGAAACGTGTAGTTCAGGGTGAGCTTGAAATGCAGCCACGGAAAGAGCGCGGCGCCGGCCGCGGGTCCCATCAACTGGTCCGCCACGAAGAGAGTCGCGAGCGCGCTGCCGAACAGCACCGAAACGAGCGCGCCTTTGGCCGTGACGCGCCTGCTCAAGATTCCGAAGGCGACCGTGGGCGCAATCGGCATGACCAGATAGAGCGAAATCGTCTGGAGGTACTTGTAGAGCCCGTCCGGCGTTGCCGACACCAGGTACGCGGCGACGATACCCAGCCCGGCGGCCGCCACGATGGCGCAGCGCCCCAGCAAAACCTGCGCTTTCTCGCCGGTGCCCGGACGCCAGCGCAGAACGAAATCCCGCACCGCCAAGGTGGAAACCGAGTTCATCACGGACAGATTCGAGGAAATCAGCGACGCCATGAGGGCCGCCAGTACAATGCCGCGGACGCCGTTAGGCAGCAATTCATTCAGCAGCGTGACAAAAATCGTCTTCGCCTCCCGGCCCGGGAAAAGCACACAGGCAATCACGCCGGGCAGAGCGAAGATGAAGACCGGCGTAAGTTTCAGAAGCACGGTGAACATGGAGCCCCAGCGCGCCTGCCGCAGGTCGCGGGCGCCGAGCACGCGCTGGACATTCACCTGGTCCATGCCCCAATAGAAAATGCCTCCGTATAGGGAGCCGCAGATAATTCCCCAAAACGGGTAATTCGGGTCGTCGTACGGCTTGCCAATGCTCATGGCCGCGGGCGCGGCCGCCGCCAATGCGTGCCAGCCGCCGGCGTGCGCCAGGCCGATGAACAACATCAGGCCGCAGCCCCCAATCATGATGGCGCTCTGCAGGGAGTCCGTGTACGCCACCGCCGTGAAGCCGCCGAGGACAGTGATAATAGCGACCAGTATCCCGGCAAGAGCGACTCCCGTCATTACGTTCCAGCCCAGAAGCCCATGCAGTACAAGTCCGCCGGCGTACAGGTGGAACGCCATTTTGGTCATGATGCAAATGACCAGCATGAGGCCCGAGAAAAGGGTCCGCGCCGCGCGGCTATAGCGCATCTCGAGGAACTCGGGAATGGTGAAGACCTTGTTCTGGATGTAATACGGAAACAGAAACGAAGCGGCGAAGCCCAGGCATATAAACGTGGTCAACTCCACCGAGCCGGCGCACAGGCCGTAGCGGTATGCGTCCCCCGACAACCCGACCAGGTGTTCGGCGCCGATGTTGGAGGCGAACAGCGAAGCGCCGACAATCGGCCACGTGAGTTTGCGGCCCGCCAGAAAGAAATTGGCGCTACTCTCGCTTACCCGCCCGCGCACTGCAAGGTATAGGCCGAGCCAGATGCTGCCGGCGATCACGAGCAGGCAGACTACCCAATCGACTGCTGTCAGCGAGAAGCCCATACTCTGCGGTTCGGTTTTCCAGAAAAGCCCGCGGTCCACGCCGGGCGCAAGCGCCTTGAGCCGTTGACGAGAAGAGCCTAGCGGCCACTATTCTGTAGCGATTCGGTGAAAATGTTACCACGAGGAATTCTTCCACGTCAAGGGAGTTTCCCCATTTGTTTCCCCATTGAATTGAGTTTCCCAATTGGCCTCCTTTCCCTGTCGCGGCAATAGGAGGAGTTCCGATTTGGGCAAAGCAGAAAGTTCCTCTTGACAGCCGGCGGGCCGGAGGAGTGGAAACGAATCGCGATGGCTGCGGGGTGAGCCGTTCCACGACTGGCCGGAAGGGCGCGGGGACGGGGTGCGCTACCCGGTGCGGACGATCGACGACGCGACCAGCCGGAGCTGGGGACGGTTCGCGCGGCGTGACGGAACGCGGGAAAACATCGGGTGGCCGCATTCTCCGAATGGCCCGGCGGCCCCCCGGGCGGCAACCGGGAGCCGGGGGCGATCTCCGCGGCCAAGTGGCGTCCATCCTGGGTTTTCGGGTAGACTCAATAGTTGGCGCGGCGCGAGCGCTGGGACGGCAGTTTGCGCCTCGCGCGCCAGGGGCGCGTAGCTCAGTTGGTTAGAGCGCCTGCTTCACACGTAGGCCCCTCTGGTCTGTCTTCGCAGCATCTTGACATAACCCGCTTTTTTTCAGATAGTTGCCTTAGTGTTTACCGAAGGCAATCTTCCCAAAATACCGCATACCTCCCATAATCGAAGCGTGCGAGTTCTGACGCCCGGACAGCGTTCCTTCAAGCCCTCTGACAAGCCTGGATCGGTTGGAGAAGGGTTCAACAGATTTGTGATGGAACGTCATTTTCAAAGGGTTTCTCCCAAAACTCTTGAGTGCTATGAGAACGCCTACAAGTTCTTCGCTCCGGTTCTGAACACGTTGGAACTCGAACTTGCAAACCCGTTCAATCCAGGACAGGCGCTTCAAGACGCTCTCCAAAAGAGAGTGGAGATCGAATTGCGCTCCGACAATCCGCTCTCGCCAACGTCCATCAACATCTACGGGCGTGTGATGAACAGCTTTCTACATTGGAAGTGTGGCAAAGAATATCGGCTGCGTCCAGTCAAAGAGCCAACCGGAGAACGTCGCCAAATCTTCACGGATCAGGAAGTCGAACGGCTCATCAAGTACAAACCAAAATCGTTCAATCAGCTTCGGGCGTGGACCATTGCGATTTGCATGTTGGACACAGGTGTCCGAATTGACGAAGCGTTGAGCATCACAACTGCGGACGTTGATTTTGACTCCGATCTCATCTTCGTCGCCACGGGCAAGGGCGAAAAGTCCGGCCATGTCCCGATCTCCGAAATGTTCCGGCCCATCCTGTACCGCTACATGACTCGCACGCAACCGGAGGAATCGGCATTCGTGTTCGGCACTACGAAAGGCACGAAGATGTCCCAACGAAATGCATTGAGGGATGTCCGTGTCGTTGAGCGTGCCGCTGGCGTTCGCTGCCTCTCCTGGCATTGCTACCGGCACACGATGGCTACCGGCTATTTGCGGCGGGGCGGAAACATCTACAAGCTGCAAAGAATCTTGCGCCATGCGGACATTCGCACCACGCAAAAGTATCTGCACCTTGCGACGGACTTCATTACCGAAGGCCACGAAGCATTTAGTTCCCTTGCACCAATCAACTCACGCCGTCAACCTGAACAGTTACGGCGTGTCACGGGCATAAGGCCAGTCTTGGTTCGCTGACAGGCCAGATTCCGGCCCGAACAACACAGGGGTGGGGTCTAATAGACCTGGGAAAAGGGATTCCTTAGTCCGCAACTACTGTCCCTTCGACACCTTCCCGATTGCATAGCGGTTTCGGATCGGCAACTCCCTCCCGACGTGAACACAGAAATACGCATTCTGCTCGCAAAGCCCGAAGGCGAGCGCTTCCTGTACATACGGCCACCCAATGCTGGAAGTGGAGCTATCCGGTTGGTGATTTCGCCAGCGGCATCGGGCGTCTGGCGGAAGCTAGGGACTCCCACTCCATCTCACAATGCCAATCCTGCTCCATAAGGATTTCCATAAGCAGGGAATCGGCTTGGGACTCAAAAGAAGTGAGCAACGGACTGTGAATACTGGCGTCTGAAACGCTGGCAACAACCGCTTCCATTTCTGTCATCACCCGGTCTTCGATTTCTTGTTTGTCGCTTCGGCTGGTGTGTTTGAGAAGTTGCAGAGTGCTTCGTAGGCTCTTCCTGATCTTATCCACCTGCTTAGTGTTCCATCGTTCTCGTTGTGCTTTGGTCATGGTCTTCCTGTTTGTTCGGCTTATTCCTGTAAGTCCGGTACTGATCCGCCATCTGCATCTCTGCTTCGGCTCGTTGCTTCGCACGTTTATGAAATGCGGCAGCGGTCAGCGTGAACGCTTTGTGGAGTTTCTTCATTAAGTCCGGTCCAAGGTCTTCATATATCCGATCCAGGTGTGTCTTTTGTGCGTCAGTCAGTTCAAAGTGTTTGGTCTTCATGTTGTTCTTCTCCTTTAGGTTCGTTTTGGTTACGGCGGGCCTCTTCCTCAATCGAAGCCAGAGCGTATCTCACAGCGGTGCGAATGAATCGGCATCGGTTGTATCCACAAAGCTGCGGGACCATCGCAATCGCATTATCAATTTCGGCCACGGTGTGTTTCGACAGCCGCAGTTGCATAAAGTGGTCCAGGTCTCTATTCCTTGGCATGGCTGTTCTCCGGTGTCTGAAACGTCTTCGCTTCTGTGAGGATCTGTTTCAGAAGAACGAGTTCATGGAGCATCGCTTCCATGCGGTTTAACTTGGCACGTTCTTGTCTGGTCTTCATGATCTTGGGAGTTCCTGCATTCTGGTTGCTGTGTTCTTCTCTTTTGGTCCATTCGATGAATGTCATTCTGTTCCCTCCTGAATTTAGGCAAAGTTCTAGTAATACGGCGGTTGTTGTGCCGCCGTTGGTGATGGTCAAAATGGCTCCGGGGCCTCCCTATGGCGGTTGCCAATCAGTACTGTGCCCGGAGCCGGTGGCTTTCAAAAGTTGTGCGCTAGTGTTTCCTCCTGAGTTCCGAACTCGTGATGGTGTGGTCAATGGTCCATCGTGGGTGAAATGTTTTTCCGCTGTAACTGCGAACGGCGGCTGTTTCACCAGCGGTTTCTCCGATCACGTGGAGATCGAACTGGCCGGAAGGAACTACCTTGCGCCAGATGCCGGGAGCCTCCAGAAAAAACTTTTGTTGGTACTGGACTGGAACATCCCAAATCATGTTGTAGTGAAGGTATGAGGCCCGCTCTGGTACGGCAATCCAGCGGGGCCGTTCCTCATCGGGCGTCTTGGACCAGTTCCTTCCAAGGAGGCACCGGGCGATCTTCATGTCGAACAAGTTGAGTCGCTGGTAGCACCAGGACGGCTCCAAGTTCTTGAGGTTGAAGTTGGCGACGGCATAGAAACTTCCCGCCGCTCTCTGTAGCATTTCGAGAAAGCCGCTCTTGTATTCCCGGCCCAACCGGAGAAGCGGAGCGACTTCAAGCATGTAGTTTTGGACTTCCGGCATCGGGCGTCTCATGAGCGTGTCTACAGTCATGGCAACAGCCGGGAGCCGTGTGATTGTTGGTTCTGTTTTCGGCATATGTTAAGGGCCAAAGATATTTAGCATCGGGCGCTGTTTCCCGGTCCCGGCTGTGCCGCCGCTGGCGCGGCGGCATGTCTCAGATGGATTGGCGAAATCGCCAGTGGCCCTGAATCACCGCCGCCCTCTCACGGGCCGGTTTTAGAAGTGCCGTGTTTTCAACAATCACACTATTTCTACAGAATTACTGTTGACATAGGGCGAGTTTAATAGCACAATGGTCTTTACATGGCAAAGGCATTCGGCTATTTGAGGGTGAGCGGCAAGGCGCAAGAGGCCGGTGATGGATTCACCCGCCAGCTTCAGAGCATCAGCCGGTACGCCGCCGCCAACGACATCAAGATTGTTCGAATCTTCAAGGAGCGTGGTGTCAGCGGCGAAAAACAGATGCAGGACCGGCCCGCCTTCATGGAAATGCTCACGGCGCTTCACGCAAATGGCGTAAGAACAATTCTGATCGAACGGCTCGACAGACTAGCAAGAAACTTGTCCGTCCAGGAGTCCATCCTTGCCGAACTGAAGCGGCACGGCTTTGAACTGATTTCCGTGGAGGAACCGGACCTGTTGAAGGATGATCCGTACCGGGTGATGTTTAGGCAGTTCCAGGGCGCAATTTCACAGGCGGAAAAGGCGAATATCGTTTTGAAGCTTAGGGGCGCACGCCAGCGCATGAAAGCCAAGACGGGCCGCTGTGAAGGCCGCAAGCCCTATGGTGCGACGGAAGGCGAACAGGCTATCATTGCCCGCATGAAGGAACTCCGGGCCTCTGGCATGGCTTATGATCGCATTGCGGCCACCTTGAACACCGATGGCATTGCAACCCGCACACCGGGTAAAAAGTGGCACGGATTCGCCATCAATCAGATTCTCAAGCACCGTGCTGGCAGCGTTGAATCCGCCAGTACTTCTTGATAAAGTGTCAACTGTGGAGAAATGCTAATGAGATCCAAAATTCCAGTCCTGCTCCTGGTTGCGTCTTCGTGCTGCTTAGCGGACGATTTCACGGTCAAGGTGGATGAAGGCTCGTTCGCATTAACCGGGGTCTTGCTCAAGGGAGGTCGCTTTACAATTTCTAAGGGTAAGGCAACCAACAACACAGACCGTGCATGGAGGACGGTGCAGTTCGAGCTAATCCTCTACGACGCTTCCGGCAATGTCATTCCGGTGACAGCCAAGGATTCCGACTTCAACGAACTGTACATAGTCACAGTCGATGGTTTCAAACCCGGCGACACCAAAGAACTAAAGATGTCATTTCGTTTAGCAGAGGCCCTGCGAAACGTCAGGGAAGTGGCGAATTTCAAGATTCAGTTCAAGACTGGCGTGTACCCGGCGAAGTACACCTTCACGATGAAGAAGCCTAGTCAAAGTGATGCCCTACACTTCTACGATGATTCACTGGATGCCCTCTTTAACATCACGCAAGCGCAAATTACCTTCGTTCTAAGAAACAAGACAGACAATCCAATTAAGATCAGTTGGGATCAAGTCTCTTATGTGGACTTTTACGGGACATCCCACCGGGTAATGCATAAGGGCGTCAAGCTAGTTGATAGAGAACAACCCCAAGCACCTACGATCATTCCTCCGAAGGCACAGGTTGATGACCTTGTCGTCCCAACTGATTACATGGCGTTTATTTCCGGGAACTGGAAGCAAGAGAACATTCTGCCAGACAATGTTGTGGCGAAGCAGCTAAAGGGTAAGACGGTGAGTGTGTTCATGCCGCTGGAGATAAACGGCTCAGTTAAAAACTACTCGTTCGAGTTTCTAGTGTCCAATGTGCAATAGGCGTGCCGGTCAGTTTGCATGTTACTACTGAGGATTCTAGCAAGTTTTCGGCTCTTACTCTATCCGATCTGTGCGCCATCGCCCCTTCTAACATGAGGCACGTGTCTAAGTGTCAGGATGTAGGCGACCTGCCTTCATCGTGCTACCCGTAACCGTACGGCTGAAATGATCTGACACTATCCGTCGAGAATCTTTGCCCGTCCCAATTGGTTTCTTGTCTGCTAGGCACAAACGGTTATTGTTGCAGCACCGGGCGGGAACAAAAGTTTCGTCAAAAAATCACCTGCCTTTCACGACAACGCCCGCTGGCGGCGTGGTCATCGCTGGCCGGAAGCCGCAATGGGAATTGAAGAATGGTGGGGCTGCACAGGCTCGAACTGTGGACCTTGTGCGTGTGAAGCACACGCTCTAACCAACTGAGCTACAGCCCCAAATCGCCAGTATACCATCGCAGCCGTTCACTTTTCGACTGGCGTTTTTGATGAAGGGATCAGAGCGCATACCTCCACTTTTTCACGCTGACAGAAACCCTCGTAAACAATTGAAAAGACAAGGGCTTTGTAGAAACACCAGACAACATTCTTCACACGCAGGAGGTCACAGGTTCGAGTCCTGTCGCGCCCACCACCCGAACCCGTGGTTCGGCTCTACGGCTCTACGCCAACAAGGGCGGCAGGCTCTACACGAAGAGCGGGGGCTACGCCCCAACCCCAACCGTTTCACCACACAATACCTTGACCCTCAGCCGGAAGCGCCGGGCCATTCTTGGCCGGACGGGTGCGCTGCTTCCACACCCCAAGCTGAAGGGAAATCGGCCGTGTTGAACGTCAGGAGCCGGCGAACTCCGTGCACGAGCAGCAAAGCGGCCAACCGGGCGTCATGCGTGCGCTTGCCGGCGACCCGAAAGTGGATGGCCAGTTCGAACCAGCGCTCCAAGACATTCGGAGTCTCATGGAGCAGCGGGAATAGGTCGCGGAGCGCCCGGATGGACTCAGCGGTTGTCGCGGTTGACCAGCCCAAGCCATTAGCCGACTCCGGCCGGGTGGCGACGGCCCAGAATTCCACCAGCACCCTGAGTACTGATGAACACGGACTCCTCGCCGGCTAGCAGGCGTTCTATGGCCGCCTCCGCGGCAGCGTGCTCGGAACTTTGTGTATCCGCCAGCCGGAGGAGCACGTTCGTATCGAGCAGCCAGCTCATTTAATCGTAGAAGCTCTCACGGCGCAACGCATCAGCCGGGATGGCAGGCCCTTCACGTTTCGGCAATCGGGCTACCCATTCATGGAAGACGCGAACCCGGTCACCGGGCGACAGAGTTTCCCAGAGAGGGTGACCTTCGGGAACCAGGCGTAGGGTCTGCCCTTCCTGTTCCAGACGGAACCGGGCATGTGGACCGGCGCCCAGCACTCCGGCGGGGATCTCGAGTTCGCCCCTCGCGTTGGTTTCCAGGATTGTCGGTTCGGTCATGGTCTCCAATTAAAGGCTAGCACAGGAGCGCGGCCGCACCGGTATCACTTCATAACACCGCCCGCCTAGCGGAAATGTGCCCGTCACTTCGATTGAACTTTGTGACGTGACGGGCGTTCCACGAGATGAACCGCTGAAAACCCGTCGAAGACAGCGAAAAATGCGTCTGGCCCCTTATCTTCCAAGAGACTGAACGTTCCGTCCGTCCCCGAGTTTTCCGAAAGCACCGTTCTGAAGTCCGCGCGCAAACGAGGCCAATAGTCAAACGAGAGGATCCCGTCTCGACAGCTCATGCGAGTGCGGCGGCTCTTGTTTGGAGTTGTCCGGCATCTCCAATCCCCGCTAGCTCTGGATTACCGCATATTGGGCGGTCGTTCTTCTTCGTGTGCTGCCGCGCGCGGCCGGAGAAGCTGGTCACTGATTCCCGGATGCTGTGGGGGAGCGGGGTTTGGAGGAAAGTGCTCGCCTGCGCCGAAATGGGTGTACATTTTCAATCGCCGGAGGGCCAAAACATTAATTCCGGCTTACAGCTTCGAAAAAATCCAGCGTTGCGAAATAGTCGTCCATCGTCTCAGCGCGGCGAATCTGCTGCACCTTGCCGTCCTCACGCAGCAGCAGTTCGGCGCACCGCAGCTTGCCGTTGTACTGGAACCCCATGGAATGGCCGTGCGCGCCGCCATCGTGAATCACGAGGATGTCTCCGATCTCCACCTTCGGCAGCATCCGGTCAATGGCAAACTTGTCATTGTTCTCGCACAGCGAGCCGACGACGTCAACCTTCGTGTCGGCGGGAGCGTGTTCCTTCCCCAGGACCGTAATGTGGTGATAGCCGCTCCGCTTCCCCTCCTGGTGGTACATCCCCGGCCGCATCAGGTTGGCCATGCAGGCATCAACGCCGACGTAGTCCCTGTAGGTGTGCTTCTCGTGAATGGCTCGTGTCACCAGGAACCCGTACGGCCCTGTAATGCAGCGGCCATTCTCCATGTACACCCGCAGCGGATGCAACCCTGCCGGCCGGATCCGTTCGTCGTAGAGCTCCTTCACGGCCTGACCCAGCGCCTCCAGGTTGAGGGGCTTCTCGTCCGGCCAGTAGGGGATGCCGATTCCTCCGCCGAGGTTCACAAAGTCCAGCCGCACGCCGGGTTTCTCGGCCAGCTCGACGGCCAGATCAAACAGCATGCGCGCTGTCTCGATGAAAAACTCCGGGTTCAGTTCGTTCGAGGCGACCATCGTATGCAACCCGAACCGCTTGCTTCCCTTCTTTCCAGACGACGCATATGCCTCGAACAATTGGGGGCGCGTGAGTCCGTACTTGGCCTCCTCCGGGTGGCCGATGATCGCGTTGCCCCTGCGCAGCGGTCCCGGGTTGTAGCGAAAGCAAATCAACTCCGGCAATCCCCCCGCATGCTCCTCGACATACCGCAAATGCGTAATGTCATCGAGGTTGATAATCGCTCCCAGCTCCTTCGCTCGCCGGTACTCCGCGGAAGGCGTGTCGTTCGACGTGAACATGATGTTCTCGCCGGTGATCCCGACCCGCGCGGCCAGCTCCAGCTCCGGCAAACTGGAGCAGTCGGCGCCAAAGCCTTCCTCTTTCGCGATCTTCAGGATGTACGGGTTGGGCGTCGCCTTGACGGCAAAGTATTCCTTGAATCCGTCGCACCATCCAAACGCGGCGTTCAGTCGCCTGGCGTTCTGGCGAATGCCCCGCTCGTCGTAGAGGTAAAACGGCGTGGGATAGTCGCGCATGATTTCGCGGACACGAGCTTCATCAAACGGGAGTTTCTTGACGTTGTCGATGGTCATCGTGGGTGGTTACGATACGCCTTTCTCTGAGCAATTCGCGGCCTAACGGTGAGTATACCTGATCGTGTAGAATGAGTACTATCATGAGGTTAGGCGATCTCCTGGCGAAGCACCCGAGCGTCACAATGCAGCCGGATTCCGCTGAAACAAAAGACCTTTTCATCTTCGGCGTTACGGAGGATTCCAGAGACGTTCGCTACGGCTTCCTTTTTTGCGCTCTGCCCGGAGTGAATGAAGACGGGCTCGCCTACTGCCCTCAAGCCGCCGCCAGAGGGGCACAGGCAATCGCCGTCCCGGAAGGGACGCGCGACGAAGCTCTGGGCCTCAACGAGTACGAGCGCGAGAAAATCGCCGTGCTCCGCGTGCGGGACATTCGCGGGTTCTACGGCCGCCTGGCGGCCGACTTCCACTCCGGCCGTCCCGGGACGATGGCAGCCGTCACTGGCACCAATGGCAAGACATCCACCGTGTGCTTCCTTCGAGATCTGTGGGTAGCCAACGGTCACAACGCCATGAGCCTGGGAACCCTCGGCCTCCAGGCGCGCAATACGCGCCGCTCCAATCTGGAAGCGGGACTGACAACCTACGATGCCAAAACTCTTCATATCCTCCTCACGGAACTCGAGGGCGTGCATGGCGTCACGCACCTTGCTATGGAGGCTTCGAGCCACGCACTCGATCAGCAACGGCTGGCCGGGGTCACTTTTGACGCAGCTGGTTTTACAAATCTCACCCAGGACCATCTCGACTACCACAGGTCGATGCAGGCCTATTTCGAGGCCAAGGCGAGACTTTTTCAGGAGCGGCTCAAGAGGGACGGCGTTGCCGTCATCAACGTCGGCGACACATGGGGTGTCGAGATCGCATCGGCAATGAGGGCAAGGGGCACCAGGGTCATCTCTTATGGCGAAGGTTGCGAAAACGCCGACCTTGCGATACACCAGCGGATTCCTCGTGCGCAGGGCCAAACGCTGAAGGTGTCGGTGTTCGGGGAATCCCAGGAAGTCGCTGCGCCGGTGGCAGGATCTTTTCAAGGGCAAAACATTCTCTGCGCGCTCGGGCTTGCGATCGGCACGAACGTGCCGGTTGACCGCGCCATCGCCGGGCTCTCACGCCTCGCGCCGGTTCCAGGGCGCCTCGAACTGGCCGCAGTTCTGGCTAACGGCGCGGAAGTTTACGTGGACTACGCGCACACTCCCGATGCGCTGGACAACGCTCTCCGCAGTTTGCGCCCGCACGTCGGCGCCAAATCAAAGCTGCACGCGCTGTTCGGATGCGGCGGCGACCGCGATACCGGGAAGCGGCCCATCATGGGCCACATTGCCGAAGAATTGGGCGATTGCGTCTGGGTGACCGATGACAATCCCCGCACGGAAGACGCGGAAGCGATTCGCAAACAGGTGCTCTCCGGCACGACCCGGGAAAAGAACGTGTGGGATGCGGGCCCGCGCCGCGAAGCGCTGCACCGTGCCCTTTCCTCGCTCCAATCCGGGGACGTTCTGCTCGTCGCCGGAAAGGGCCATGAGGACTATCAGATCGTTCTGGAGCGAGACCCGTCGGGCCGGCCCATCTGTGATTCCCGGGGACGCCCCGTAACGAAGAAGATCCCATTCTCAGACGCGACGATCATCCGTGAGATCGCCGCATCGCTTTAAGGCTGAACTTGGCAGACTTCTATGATGCCCGCGGCAATACCTACTTTGTCGCTTCACCGGACGAGATTGGCCAGTTCTCCGAACTTCCCCGAACCGCCGCTGAGGCCGCCGCGTCGCGAGGGCGATGGGCGGCGAGCGCGATTGAACGCATCTGCGGCCGGAGGAACGCTTCCGAGGGCAAGAGGTACCTGTCGGATGGATTGCTGGTCGGACCGTTCCCCGAAGAAAACGCTTTTGGCCTGCTGATCGTCAACACCGACGGCACCCTCGCCGAACGCAGCGGGAACGGCCTGACGATTTTCTCGCAGTTCCTGGTGGACACCGGGCGGGCCCATCGCACGGATGCATTCATCGTGC
Organism: Bryobacteraceae bacterium; assembly: GCA_050012095.1. GTDB lineage: Bacteria > Acidobacteriota > Terriglobia > Bryobacterales > Bryobacteraceae > BOG-224. The sequence continues at coordinate 28,807 of JBEKHV010000034.1, forward strand.
GCATCTATCACGACAATCCTGGGGCGCCGATGGTGGAGGCTCGGGTCGAAGCGGCTGTGCGGGACGGGCGGAAGGGATTTTGGATCGACATGGGCCTGCCAGCCTATGGACTCTCCGCGGTGGATGCATCCTCCGAACATGTCGGCGTTTCTGAGTTTGAAGGCCGCCCCACCTTTCGCGTCTTTGCTCTCGAACAGATCGAGGCATCGTGGCAGTGCAGCCAATTTGTAAATGTTGGAAATCCGCATTGCGTGACCTTCCTGAAAACCCCCAGCCTGTTGCCTTCCATGGAGCAAATCGGGTCGAGGAACTGGATGCCCCGTCTGGCCGCCATCGCCAATAGCACCGAAAGCAATGGCGTGCGAGGCAGCGGGCGTCCGTGCAGGAACGGAATCAATCTGCAGTGGGCCTCCCGGGTTGGGTCGGATACCATCGCTGCCAGAGTTTTCGAGCGCGGCGAGGGACCGACATTGTCCTCCGGCTCCAGCGCAACGGCCGTAGCGTGTGCCGCGAGGGCGCTGGGGCTTGTAGATGCGAAGACCGTCAATGTTGCGATGCCGGGAGGCGTTGCGCCGGTTCGATTCGATGAAAATAATGGTATCTTCGAGCGTGTAATGTTGTTTGGCGAGGCTCGAAAATCGAATCCGCAAGAGTAACCCGACAAATCAAATTCCGAACATGACCCAAATCAACGAGAACTATCTCAAGCTGACCGGTGGTTACCTGTTTTCTGAAATTGCCCGCCTCGTGAAAACTTTCCGCGAGGAAAACCCCTCCGCAAATCTGGTCCGACTGGATATAGGGGATGTTACCGAACCGCTGGCCCCCGCGGTGATACAAGCGATGCATGCAGCCGTAGATGAAATGGCCGTGCGGTCATCGTTCCGCGGCTACGGGCCCGAGCAGGGCCACGGCTTCCTGCGCGAAGCCATCGCCAAAAACGACTACCAGTCTCGCGGAGCCGACATAGACGCAAGTGAGATTTTCGTCTCCGATGGATCGAAGTGCGATTCAGGAAATATTCTGGATATCTTCGGGGCGGATAACGTGGTCGCCGTCTTGGACCCCGTTTACCCGGTCTACGTGGATACCAATGTGATGGCCGGACACACAGGTCCGGCAGACGCCGCCGGCCGCTACGGCGGATTGGTTTATCTTCCGGTTACTGCGGAGAACAATTTCGTTCCCGATCTCCCCCGGCAGCGCGTCGATCTGATTTATCTGTGCTATCCCAATAACCCCACCGGCGTGGCTGCATCGAAGGAAATGCTGCAGCGTTGGGTCGACTACGCGCACCAGAACGGCTCGACCATTCTGTACGACGCGGCCTATGAGGCCTACATCACCGACCCGTCCATTCCCCATTCGATTTTCGAAATTGACGGAGCCAGGGACGTCGCAATCGAGTTCCGCAGTTTCAGCAAGACGGCCGGATTCACCGGTGTTCGGTGCGCCTTCACCGTCATTCCGAAAGGTCTCAAGGGAAAGACGCAGGATGGTCGCGAAGCCTCGATTCATTCGCTGTGGAATAGACGCCACAGCACCAAGTTTAATGGGGTCTCTTATCCCGTTCAGCGAGGCGCGGAGGCAATTTACTCGCCGGAAGGCAGGCAGCAGGTTCGGGCAACCATAGAGATTTATCTCACCAACGCCAGGCTGGTGCGTGAAGCGTTGAAGAAGCTGGGAATACAGGCCTACGGCGGCGTGAATGCCCCTTATGTGTGGCTGAAGATTCCCGGCAGCTTGAGCAGTTGGGATTTCTTCAACAAGCTGCTGCGGGAAGCCAACGTAGTGGGAACACCAGGAAGCGGGTTTGGAGCCTGCGGGGAGGGCTATTTCCGTTTGAGCGCCTTCAACAGCCGCGCCAACGTCGAAGAAGCCGGAAAACGTCTTGCCAAAATCATCTAGCCTCATCCAGTCCGGCCGCGGATTCGCGTCGCCTCCACCGGCAACGTTGCGAAGCCCCAATAAGTCCTCTGTTCGGGACCCAATTTTCGGGCGACGACCGCCCCGAGATCATGCTATGCTAAACGCCTGCTGAGGTGGCTTCCATGGATCTATTCCAACCTCACGGCTGCGGGACCCCGCTGGTCACGCCGTTCCACACGGACGGCAGCTTGGACGAGCAGGCGATGCGCCGCCTCCACCGGCGCCTCGGCCCCTTGATGCAGGTCCTATTCTTCGAAAGCAATCCCATCCCGGTAAAGGCAGCTCTGGCCGCCATGGGCCATATTGATCCCTCCTACCGGCTGCCGCTGGTTCTCCCCCGGCCGGAAAATCAAGCGAAGGTCGAGAAAGTTCTGCAGGAGCTCGGATTGCTGGCCGGCAAGGAAAAGGAATATGTCGCTGGCAGAGAAAATTGAGCGCCTGTACCATCAGCAGACCACGGACTACGGACAAGAGTTCTTCGACGCCTTTAAGGAGCTGAAACAGGGGCTCAATAGCGGCGAGATCCGCGCGGCGGAGCCCGCGCCAGGGGAGTTAACGGGATGGAAGGTGAACGCCTGGGTGAAGATGGGAATCCTTTTGGGGTTCCGCGTCGGGATGCTCGAGGATATGTCGGCCTCAGGCGACCGCGGGGCGTTTACCTCCTACGATAAGAACACCGATTCACTGAAAGACATGGACAGCGAAAGCTGCGTCCGCGACGCGCCAGGGGGCTCGTCCATCCGGGACGGCAGCTACCTGGGCAAGGGCGTGGTCTGCATGCCTCCCATATTCGTCAACGTGGGCGCCTACGTGGATGACGGTGTGATGATGGACTCCCGCGCTCTGGTGGGCTCCTGCGCTCAGGTGGGAAAGCGGGTGCATGTCGGTGCCGCCAGCCAGATCGGCGGCGTGTTGGAGCCGGTCGGCGCTCTGCCGGTCATCGTGGAAGATGGCGTCCTGATCGGGGGAAATTGCGGACTCTATGAAGGCGTTATGGTCAAGCAAGGCGCCGTGCTCGCCGCTGGTACCATCCTGACCGGCTCGACGCCCGTCTATGACGTGGTCCGGGGAGAGGTCTATCGCAGGGCCGGTGATTCTCCGCTCGTGATCCCGCGCGACGCCATCGTTGTTCCCGGCTCCCGGGCCGTCACGAGCGGCCAGGGAAAAGAGTGGAACATCTCCATCAACACGCCGGTCATCGTCAAGTACCGCGACTCCAAAACTGACAGTTCGATCCGCCTGGAAGATTTACTTCGCTGAGGTTCCCGCTGGCTCCGTCCGTTCCGTGAGCGGGGGAAGATATTCCCGCTTTAGTTCATCCGCAAGAAGAAGGTAAAACTCCCATTGCGACAAGTCCATCGCATTCCATCGGGTCGAGTCCTTCACAATTGACTCCCCTGGCCCGAGCCATCTGCGCACCCTTAAGTCATTGAAACCAAGTAATTCGTGAGGAAATCTTAGCTACAGAATCATCTACAGGCAATTCTTAGGTCGAGTTGGCCACGAAATCGCGTGGCCAACCGTGAACCGCAGCTTTCTGCGGCGTTTGTTCCAGTGGGATCGCTACCGCCGGGGAGCCGGGGCGTTGGTGGCACGGGGACGTTTTGGGGCGCTTTCTACTCGGAGTGCCGCTGTTCTTGGAAGGTATGCGTTCGTTTTGCTTCACACGCAGCGGTCACCGGCTTAGGCCTCGTCCCGGCGACCGAGTTCTCGGTGTCCAGCAGCGAATGCAGCGTTCGGTCCGGTAGCGCCCACACGGGCTCAAAGACGACTTCTGGATGTCCCAGGTAGCGCGGCAGTGGAATCGGTTCTGGATTGTCGATGAAGAGCGGCGAAATACAGAACCAGAACAGCCCCACCCGCTTGTCGGGGCCGGCGCGGCGGGTCGGCCCAGACACCAGCGGGTGGCTCACCAATCCCATCAGCTTCTTCCCTCGCGACTCGTCCGTCGTCTCGACGAGGACCGCGCGTATCGGGTGCACCCCGAAGGCGTCGCGGTGCTTCTGCTGTTTCTTAACGAAATAGAAATAGCCTCGGAACTTCTTCAGCATGTCGGTCATCGTCATGCTTCCGCGGTCAGCCTCGTAGAAGAAGTGCGCGAGTTGATCCTCGGGCTTCCGCTCTGAGAATCGGAGCGTAAAGAGGGCATCGGGCTCGACGGGTAAGCGCTCGGTTTCGCCAGCTTGTTCCCAAAAATAGCCGGCATCGCTGCGACTGCATACGACCTTGGGCACTTCAACCTTGTGGCCTGCCAGCGGGCCGCCTTGCCGCCAAGACTCCAAGACGACTTCTCCGCCTGAATTGCGGCAGGCCATCTCCAGCATGAAGTGCATCCTTGAGAGCATTAAGCTGTGGTTCAAGAAGCCCAGTTGCATGTGCTGGCTCCGAAGGGCAGCACCGGCATAGTCTTTCTCTCGATGGCTGCGAATCTCGTCGAGCATCTGGGGGTGGATTTCGAACTGACGGCGGTCGGCAAGCAGATCGAGCGCCTCTCGCGCATCGAGGTAGTAGTAGAACTCGCTGTGCGTCCGGATACCTGGGAAAGCCCAACGGTTAACCAGGCCCCGCTCCCACAGGCGACGGAGACGCCTGTGGGTAACGTCCTCATTTCCCCCGACCAAGCGCAAAATCTGCGCAGCCGAACAGAACCGGTAGCGGAGGACGGCATCGAGAATCTCGAGGTCGCGATCCGTCACGGGTCCTGGCCGGGCTGTTTCGGGCCTGATGAATTTTGAGAATTTCGCTGTGGCCATGGTGTCCTCGTAAGGGGTGCTCGCTCACGCGAGGCGGGGGGCTTCGTTGACCTCATCGCCGGGGACGGAATCTTCCTCGGAACGGGCGGCGGGCCGGCCGGCGCGGCGTGCTCCACGCTCGGCTTTCGGATCAGGCCGGGAAGGGTCTGCTTGGCGTTCAAGCTCGGCTAGAGCAGCCGAGGTTTCGGCGAGCCTTGAGACAAGGTCCGTCGGGGATGAAAAGTGGATTACGAGCTCGCCGCGGCGGATGTACACTTGCAGCGGGAGCGCATTGATGATCTGCGCGAGATTCATGATTGTTCGGCTTTCCGTATCAGAACCGTATCAGAACGGAACTGATTGAGCTGTTTGAGGTTGTCGGCTGAGCGAAAGCAGACGCCCCAAATTGTTGAAAAACGAAGGACACAATAGGAACTGAGGGACTGAATGGAAACGATCTTGGCGCTTCACACGCAGGAGGTCACAGGTTCGAGTCCTGTCGCGCCCACCACTTCAAGCCCTATTGCCGATCACAGGTTGGCGCTACGCCAACAGCGGGGGCGCTCCCCAGAATCCGGCGACCTTGCCCCTACGGCTTGCCTTTGCCGGATATTTCAATTATTATTGAAATAATAAAACGTTATGAAGCGACCCGCGCCACGGGACGTCGCCCGCTTCGCCGATATGCTCGCCGCCATGGGCAACGAGTCCCGCTTGCGCGTCGTCCGGCTCCTGCTCGCCGCGCACCCGGTGGGGATGGTCGCGGGAGACATCCAAGGCGAGCTCGGAATCGGCGCCTCCAACCTGTCCCATCACCTGGAGAAACTCAAGAACGAAGGCCTGGTCGGCGTCCAGCGGGAAGGCGTCTTCCTGCGGTATACGGCGAACGCCGTGGCGCTCGAAGCGCTGCTGACGTTCCTGCTCTCGGAATGCTGCGCCCGGACCAAGGCCGTCCCGTCCGGCAAAATCATTCGACTCTGCACCTAGGATACGGCATGGCGAACGCGAATCCCCGGCTGCCTTTTCTCGACCGCTATCTCACGCTCTGGATCTTCGCGGCCATGTCCGCCGGCGTGGGACTCGGCTGCCTCGTGCCCGGCGTCGTGCCCTTTCTGGATCGCTTCAGCGTCGGAACCACCTCCGTTCCCATCGCCATCGGCCTGGTTCTGATGATGTACCCGCCGCTGGCCAAGGTGAAGTATGAGGAAATGGGCCGCGTCTTCCAGCACCGCCGCGTCCTGCTGCTGTCTCTGATCCAGAACTGGATCGTGGGACCGGTCTTGATGTTTGCGCTGGCGGTGCTGTTTCTCCGCGATCGGCCCGAATACATGACGGGCCTCATCCTGATCGGCCTGGCCCGCTGCATCGCCATGGTCATCGTCTGGAACGATCTCGCCCACGGCGACCGCGAGTACGCCGCCGGCCTGGTGGCGCTCAACTCCGTCTTTCAGGTTCTCTTCTTTTCGGGCTACTCCTATTTCTTTCTCGCCGCCGTCCCTCGCTGGCTGGGCCTCAAGGCCGTGGAGGTGAACATTTCCATGGCCGGGATCGCCAAGAGCGTCTTCGTCTACCTGGGCGTCCCGTTCCTCGCCGGCATGATCACCCGTTTCGTGTCGCTGCGAGTCAAGGGCCGCGAATGGTACGAGCGCGAGTTCATCCCGAAAATCAGTCCGGTCACGCTGGTTTCCCTGCTGTTTACGATCGTGGTGATGTTCTCCCTGAAGGGCGAAATGATCGTGCAGCTTCCGTTCGACGTGGTTCGCGTCGCGATCCCGCTCACCATCTACTTCGTACTGATGTTTTTCGCCTCGTTCTGGATGAGCAAGAAGGTCGGCGCCGGCTATGCGGAGGCGGCCACGCTCTCGTTCACCGCGGCGTCCAATAACTTCGAGCTGGCTATCGCCGTCGCCATTGCCACTTTCGGCATGCACCATGGCGCCGCCTTCGCGGCCGTGATCGGACCCCTGGTCGAAGTCCCCGTCCTCATTTCCCTGGTCCATGTCGCGCTCTGGATCAACCGGAAGTGGTTCGGTGGAGTGTTCGCCGAAATCGAGACATGCCGTACCTAAGCAGGCGTCCCATGACCACGAAAACCGTCCTCATCCTTTGCACGGGGAACTCCGCGCGGAGTCAGATGGCCGAAGGGCTGCTGCGCCGCCACGGCGGCGATCGCTTCGTCGTTCACTCCGCCGGCGTCAAGCCGGGCTTCGTCCGGCCCGAAGCCGTTGCCGTCATGGCGGAGATCGGCATCGATATATCGAGCCATCGCTCCAAGTCGGTGGACGAATTCGCCGGGCGGAAACTCGATACCGTCATCACCGTCTGCGACAACGCCCGGGAGGCGTGCCCGGTCTTTCCCGGCGGCGTCCGGAGGCTCCATTGGCCCTTCGAAGACCCGGCGGCGGTCCAGGGCTCCCAGGACGAGTGCCAGGCGGCGTTCCGCAAGGTGCGCGACCAAATCCGTGATCGCATCCTGGCGTTCCTGGCCGAAAACTGAGGTCTATGCCGGCGGTGGGTTCATAACTAAGGTTAACAACAGGCCAGCGGCGCCTAACCTTCGTCCTGGTAAGGGGGAAGTACTTAGGGCACTGGCGGAATCCTACCCACTTGTCACATCATCGACATAGAAGGGTACGGAACATGACGATTACATTCCTTGACGGCCGAACGGTAGACGCGGTGATCCTGGCGCGTACGGAGGCCACCCTGCGGGTGGCGCTCAAAGGGAGCGAGGACGTCCTCGAACTCTCCAACGTGCACGGAACCTGGGTTTCGGAAGACTGCGAGCCCGTGCGGATCGGGTTCGCCTGGCAAACTCGCTCGCGCGTGGAACCGCCCTCGGAAGCCGATTGCATCTGCCCCCGGAATCTGGCGGCCCGTTTGGTCCGGAGCCTCCTCGAAGGCGGCAATGAGCCGGAATGGAAAGCGGATTTCCGTCTCCAGCCATCCGGCGACGCCAGCCCGATGTACGTGTGCTGAACGGCGGGGACTTTTCCCTCCGCGCCGGCTGCGCATAGAATAGAAGTTCATGCCAGCCGACTCCCCACAGGATTTCTATCGCATTCAAAAGCTGCCCCCGTACGTTTTCGCCGTCATCAATGAGATGCGCGCCAAGGCGCGCGCCGCCCAGATCGATATCATCGATCTCGGCATGGGCAACCCCGATGGCGCCACTCCCCGGCCGGTCGTCAACAAACTGATCGAGGCCGCCCGCAACGCCCGCAACCACCGCTATTCCCAATCGCGCGGCATCCCCCGTCTGCGGGAAGAGATTGTCAAGCGGTACCAGGCGAACTACGGCGTCGATCTCGACCCCGACAAGGAAGCCATCGTCACCATCGGCGCCAAAGACGCCCTGGCCCACCTGCTGTTCGCCGTCGTGGGACCGGGCGACATCGTGGCCTCGCCCAATCCCGCCTACCCCATTCACCAGTACGGCGTCATCATGGCCGAGGGTCAGGCCTGCCTGCTTCCCATGCCGGACGCCGCCTCGTTTCTCAACAGCCTGGAGGATCTCTATCGCGGCGGCCGGCCCAAGCCGAAGCTCCTGCTGATCTCGTTTCCGCACAATCCTACCACCACCTGCGTGGATCTGGATTTCCTGCGCGAGATCGTTCGCCTGGCGCGCCACCACGGCACGCTGATCGTCCACGATTTCGCTTACGCCGACCTGGGTTTCGACGGCTACAAGCCGCCCAGCATCCTCCAGGTGGAAGGCGCCAAGGAAGTGGCGGTGGAGATCTTCTCCATGTCCAAAAGCTACAACATGGCGGGATGGCGCGTCGGCTTCTGTCTGGGGAATCCGAAGATGATCGCCGCCCTGGCGCGCATCAAGAGCTACCTGGATTACGGCGTTTTCCAGCCCATCCAGATCGCCTCCATCATCGCCCTGCGCGAATGCGAGGAGGACACCCGCAAGGTCTGCGCCGTCTACCAGAAGCGGCGCGACGCCTTGGTGACCGGTCTCCAGCGGGCCGGCTGGCCCATTGAGAAGCCGCGCGGCACCATGTTCGCCTGGGCCCCGGTTCCGGAACGGTTTCGCGCCATCGGCTCGCTGGAGTTCGCCAAGCTGCTGTTGGAAAAAGCCCTGGTCGCCGTCTCGCCGGGCATTGGTTTCGGCCCTCTGGGTGAGGGCTTCGTGCGCTTCGCCCTGGTCGAGAACGAGCAGCGCATCCGCCAGGCCACCCGCGCCATCGGACAATTCCTGAAGGCATGACGTGGCGCAGACGCTTTGTCTGCCGCGCCGAGACTCCTCTCGGCGCTTGGCGAGGCTCAGTGACCTACTGAACTCGATACGGAACCGCGATATCGATCGTCTTCGGCTGATAGCACGCCCGATCGCTGCACGCCTGGTAGCGCAGCCTCCCGGCGGCGATTCCCGGCCCGGCCGGCGCGTTGGCCGCCACCTTGAAGTTGGCCACCAGGTCGAACTGGCCCGTAAGTACCGAAAGTGGTTTCTCCGAGAAGGCGTACTTCTCCATCTCGGGCTTGGGGTAAGTCACCGGCCCGGCCTCCAGCGCTCCCGTCGAGGTCCAGGTCAGTTTCAAGGGGATTAGGTAGTCGTCCGCGGGCGTGTTGCTGTTCACGTGGAAGCCCGTCTGCACGGAGCACGGGATCTTCGCCTGAAGGACGGCGTTCCGCTTGCCCGCCACGCTTTGCGGTTGGCCCACCGTCATGTGGTCGCCGCTAGTTTGCGCCAATAAGCAAGGCAGGCACAGCAGCGCGGCCAGCAACGGCCGACGAGGGAACGCGCAAAAGCTCTTCCACTCCATTGTCGAAATCCTTCCGCTCGCCGAGTCCCACGTAGACGGCGGCGATTCGCCCCGCCCGGTCGATCAGAAAAGTCGTCGGCAGCGACTCCACGCCGCCGTAAAGCTGCGCCGTCATGTCATCGCCCATCAGCACGCGATAGTTCACACCCAGACGCTTGAGGAACGGCTTCACCGCGTCCCACCCGTCGTCGTCCATTGAAACGCCCAGCACGGCGAATCCCCGATCCTTGTCCTTGCGCTGCAAATCCTCGAACCAGGGGATCTCGAGCTTGCAGGGGCCGCACCAGGTAGCCCAGAAATCCAGCAGGACTACCTTGCCGCGGTAGTCGGAGAGACTGACGCTCTTGCCGTCGGCGTCCTTGAGCGTGAACCCCGGCGCCGTTTTCCGCTCCTGGTCCGGCTTGATCCTCGCTTCCTTCGCCGCGCGGCCCCCGGAGGAGCAGCCCGCCAGAAAACACGCCCCAAGCGCGGAAACGGCCACGACTTGGAGAAAACGCGGGGACACCGATCTACCTCCTTCGATTATACCGGCAACGGTCCATCGCCCAGGACTTCCGCGAACCAGGCGCGGCGCCGCGCGCCAAAGCGCGCCGCCAGCGTGTACTCATTGTGCCGCCGGACGCCGGAATAGAGCCAGGCCGCCGAATCGCAGAAGCTTTCGCAACAGTACTCGCGCCAGCGGCGGGCGCGCGTTCCCATGTCGCGCCGCCCGAGCTTCTCTTTGCGCCATTCCGCCGACCAGCCCAGCTCCCCAGCCGCGCCCGCCAGGCATTCGCGCCGGATCAGGTCTTCATAGGAGCGCCGCGCCGCGTTTCCCAGCCGCAGCCACACGAAATGAAAAACTTCGTGCGTGAAGATCCGCCGAAACTCCCGCCGCGCGCAATCGAAAACGATGCGCCGCTCCCTGGGAAACGACCCGGCATGCACGGCTACCTGCCTGTCGCGCAATCCGCGGCGGCTCTGGATGCGGATCGGCTGGCCGCACAGAGCCGGCAGCCGCTGCAGCGCGAGCCGCGCCGGCGCCCTCAACTTCGGATCTTCGCAGAGGAACAGCGAGGGCACGGCGGCCTGCGATCACCCCACCCGCGTCTCGGTCTTTTCCAGGCTCGCCAGTTCGCTCGCCAGCCGGCGAAGGTCTACGGGGCTGACGGTGACGAGATCTTTCTCCATATCTTCGCCTGTTTCGACCATCCGCGCCAGATGCAATCGGGCCAGACGGGCGCACCAGGCATCGTCCATCGGCCGGCCGGTCTCCGCGCTCGTCTGAAGAAGCGCCGCGTGCGGCAGCGAGACGGTTCGCTCGATCCTGGCTCCGTTCTCGTCCGAGAGAATGAATTTGGTATCCACGGCGTCGGCGTGCCGCAAGGAGATGGCGGTCTGCAACCACTTCAGCAGGACGCGATACTTCCGCCCGAATGGGTCAGGCCCGGCTTCGAACTCGCGGAAAGTGAGCATCTACGGGCTATCTTACCAGCCGGCGGGATTGCTGGAGCGCACCCGCGGTGCTTCGTGTTCAAATCGGAGCCCGCCAACAGTGGCCCGCAAGACTTGGCTGGAACGTGACGCGAACACACCCTGCGCCTGGAAAACGGAGAAACGGGTCGGGGGCAAACTTGGTCCGGCAAACTTGGTCGGGCTGAACTGCGTGAGCGCTTCCGAGCCGCCACTGCCGGCGCCGGCGATCACAGCCCTTTCTAAACTGTTATCCAACTGTAAATAAAAGACTTCCTGTCCATTCCCACCATCTCCCTGCCCAAGCGCCTGCTACCCTGAAACCGGAATATATGGCTACTCTACGTCAAATCGAGGCCAACCGCCTCAACGCACAGAAATCATCTGGGCCGCGCTCCGTCGAGGGCAAGGCCGTCTCCCGCTTCAACGCCCTGAAAACCGGCATCGACGCGAAATCCAATGTCAT
>JBEKHV010000035.1:0-40019 GCA_050012095.1 Bryobacteraceae bacterium
GCAAGAATGTCGAAAGGATCTCCCAATTCTCGAACTCCAAAGTGCTGGCGGTTCGGGATTCCATTTGAGTTAAGCATACGAGAATCGCGTGAAAACCGCAAGCTATTAGGTTAACGCTTATTTGGCGTAAGCCGTTGGGTACCGATGGGTGGTTCGTGCAGCCCCGGGACGGGGCGGAAGCACGCCAATTCCCACAAATCCCGCCCATCATGGGAAAAGGCGGCCCACCAGTTCCTGCGAGAAATCCGGCATCGGGTTCTTGGTGGTGAAGTCGCCGTTAATTCAACAAGCTTCCCCGGCGCAGGTACGCGGGGGTGTCCAGATCTTCCAGATCGATCGGAGGCTCCGCTTCGGCCTCCGGTTCCGGCTGCGGCGCGAACTCCACGGCGGGCGGCGCGGATTCCGCCACGCTCGCGCTCGCGCGCCAGTCCGCCGGTTGCGCTTGGTCTTGCTGAACTCCGGTGGCGATCACCGTGACTTTCACCGCGTCGCCCATGGCCTCGTCCAGGATTACGCCGAAATTGACCTGCACTTCGGGGGACTGGGCGGCCTCGCGGATCAGCGTGCAGGCTTCGTTGACTTCGTGAAAGCCCAGGCGGCTCGATCCCGTGATGTTGATCAGGATGCGGCGGGCGCCGGCGATGTGCGTGTCCTCCAGCAGCGGGCAGAGGATCGCCTGTTGCGCCGCTTCCACAGCGGCGTTCTCGCCCTTTGCCGTCGCGGTCCCCATCATGGCGTAACCCATTCCCGCCATAATGGCCTTAATATCGGCGAAATCGCGGTTGATCGCGCCGGTGGCGTTGATGATATCGCCGATGCCTTCCACGGCCTGCCGCAGCAGGTCGTCGGCCGCCTTGAAGGCGTCGAAGAAACTGGCGCCGCGCGGGACCAGCGCCAGCAGCCGCTCGTTCGGTATGGCGATGACCGCGTCCACGCATCCGGCCAGGGCGCGAAGTCCCTCTTCGGCTATCCGTATGCGCTGCGGCCCCTCGAAGGCGAACGGCTTGGTGACCACCGCTATAGTGAGGGCGTCCAGTTCCTTGGCCAAGGAAGCGATCACCGGCGCCGCGCCGGTCGCCGTGCCGCCGCCCAGCCCCGCGGAAACGAAAACCATGTCCGCGCCTTGCAGGACTTCGACGATATCGTCGGTGCTTTCGAGCGCCGCCTGCCGGCCGGTCTCGCGATCCGACCCGGCGCCCAGCCCCTTGGTCAGCTTGGGGCCGAGTTGCAGCTTGTGCGGTGCCTGGCACGCCGAGAGCGCCTGAAGGTCGGTATCCATGGCGTGGAACTCGACCCCCCCGAGCCCGTCCCGAACCAGGCGCGACACGGCGTTCGAGCCGCCGCCCCCGACTCCCACCACCTTGATCCGCGCGCCGGCGCACGGCTCTTCCTGGATCTCGTACTTCAGGTTCTCCACGTCCGCGTCTCCCATCGCCATTTCTCCTCCATCACCGCAAAATCTTCCCCAGCAGGCCGCCCGCCTGGCGCTGGCGTTCAGCCTGGGACTTCAACTTCGCCGCGTACATAGCCAGCCCCGCGGCCACGCTCCATTCCGGATCGTTCAAATCCTCCGGCCAGTCCCGAATCCCCGTGGCCAGACCGTAGCGCGCGTGGCACTGCAAGATCCGCTCGGCCACGTCGCACAGGTCCGGCAGGCGGGCCGCGCCGCCCGTCAGAAACACGCCGCCGAGCAGAGCGCGCTCCATCCCCACCTGCGCCAGCTCGGCTTCGACGAAACGGAAGAGCTCCTCGGCGCGCGCCTCCAGAACCTGGCAGACGAACCGGCGGGAACATTCCCTGGGTTCCCGGCTTTCGGGCGCGGGCAGCTCCACCTGGATATTCGGCGGGCAGGCGTCCGCCAGGGCGCCGCCGTATTCCAGCTTGACGCATTCCGCGTCGGCAAAACTCAGGCAGAGAGCCTGCGCCAAGTCGCTGGTGAAGTGGTCCCCGGAGATGCGCCCCGTGGAGGCGATGCGCAGGTTGTCGCCGTAATAGGCAACCATCTGCGTGGAGTGCGCCCCAATATCCACCAGGGCGATGCCGTCGCGCCTCTCCTCCGCCAGCACGGACGCATAACACGCCGCCAATCCCTCGAAAACCGTCTCCTCCGCCTCCAGGTGCGCCTGGTTCACGGCCCCTACCAGCGCGCTGTGCTCCTGCACGGAAGCGGTGATCAGGTGGACATTGACTTCCAGCAGTGAAGCCAGCATTTTGCGCGGATCGCGATGACCCGGATGGCCGTCGACCACGAAATCCTGCGGGAACATCTGCAGCAGCATCCGGTCTTCCTGCCACTGCACGCGCGAGGCGCGGTCCATCACCCGGTTCACGTCGCGCTGTTCGATCTCGCGCACGTAGCCCAGTTCGACCGCGCCGCGAACGCTGCCGCCGCGCACCGTCGGGCCGCCGATTCCCACCACGACGGATTCCACGGAAACCCCGGCATCGGACTCGGCGGCGCGCAGCGCCGCCAGGATGGAATCCGCCACTGCGCCCTGGTCGGCGATCCTGCCCTTGAGCCACCCGCGCGACGGGGCGGCGCCGCGGCCCAGGAACCGCAGGCGCCCTCCTTCCAAAACGCAGATCGCCAAACGCGTGTAGCTGCCGCCTGCATCGAGTCCCGCCGCGTAAACCGGTTTTGCCGCCATGTCGCCCCTATTGCCTCGCTGTGATCCAGTCGTCCATGCGGAGGTCGAACGTCCTGACCCCCGGCGACTGGGCTTGCATTTCCGCGTAGTGATTCACGAAATTCTGGTACCGCCGGGCGAAGTCCTCGCCGCCCATCAGCAGATCCACCGCGTGGTCCCCGGCCTGCGTCACGATGCGAAGATCGCCCGGGTCCGTTACGTCGACCTCCGATACGCTGTTGGCCAGATACCCCATGTCCCGCTGGAACCGGAGGAAGGCCTGCACGCGGCCGCGCCGCTGGGTCTCGGTCTCTTGCTCCTGGAGGCCGCTCAGCGCGGGAAACGTGAACCGCCCCCGCGGCGGAGGTTCGAGCAGAACGCCCTCGGCGTCCACCAGCATCACGCCCGAGGGCATGGCCGCGAAGGCCACCGGCTGGCGCTCGCGAATCCGTATCAGCAGCCGGTCCGGCACGATGCGCGAAACCGAGGCGTCCGCGACCCAGTCGATCGCGAGCAGGCTCCGCCGGCGCTCCGCCAGCGGGATGGAAAAGACGCTGCGGCCAAAATCTTCTTCGAAGACACTCCACACCTTGGCGCGCGGCGCGTACGTCAGGCCCTGGATAGCCAGCGCGTCCGGGCGGTCGCGCGAGAGCGTAAACCGCGAGTCGGTGAGAGCATAGCGGCGGACTTCCAGGGCGCCCAAAGCGGTCGAAGCGCACACCGCGCCGAGCGCCGCCAGCGTCAGCCAGAGCCGCCAGCGGATTCCTTCCGATTTTTTCGTCTCGCGCGGCATTAGCGTCCTTCCCTCAACTTCCGCAGAATCCGGCCGCCCGCCTGCGACACGCTCCCCGCTCCGAGCGTCAGCACGACGTCTCCCGGCCCGGCCGCGGCGACAATGGCTTCCACTCCGCGATCCAAACCGCCGGCGTATTCCGCGCCGCGATGGCCGAACTGCCGGATGCGCTCCACCAGCGCCTCCGCCGAGACCCCTTCGATAGGCTTTTCCGAAGCGGCGTAGATATCCATGACGAAGACGCTGTCGGCCTGGTTGAAGGCGCGCGCGAAATCGTCCATCAGGTGGAAGGTCCGCGTGTAGCGGTGAGGCTGGAACAGCGCGTGAATGCGCCGGAAACCGCCGAGGCGCGCGCTTTCCAGCGTGGCGCGGATCTCCGTGGGGTGGTGGCCGTAATCGTCGATGACGGTGACGCCGCGCTCCTGGCCGAGCGTCTGGAATCGGCGGTCCACGCCGCTGAAGGCCTCGAGCGCTTCGCGAATGGCATCCGGCTTTACCTCCAGTTCCAGCGCGACCGCCGCCGCGGCTGTGGCGTTGAGTACGTTGTGCCGCCCGGGCACGCGCAGATTGAAACGGCCCAGGTCCGCGCCCCGGAACCGCAGCCGGAATTCGCTGGCGAACGCCCCGCAGGCCACATCCACGGCCTCCATGACCGCCTGCGCCGTGGTCCCATACGTGACGGTCCGCCGTTTGATAGCGGGAAGAATGACCTGCACATTGGGGTCGTCCAGGCAGACGATGGCGGCGCCGTAGAACGGAACCTTGTTGACGAACTCGATAAATGCCGCACGCGTATCCTCGATCATGGGGTAATGATCCACGTGCTCACGGTCGATGTTGGTGACCACGGCGAGGATCGGCGCCAGCTTCAGAAAGGACCCGTCGCTTTCGTCCGACTCCGCCACCAGCAGATCGCTGCGGCCCACGCGCGCGTTGGAACCGCCGGTGGTGGCCGCCTTGCCGCCCACCACCACCGTGGGATCGAGGCCGGCGTGGTTCAGGATGGCGGCGATCATGGAGGTCGTGGTGGTCTTGCCGTGGCTGCCGGCCACGGCGATTCCGTACTTCAGGCGCATCAACTCGGCCAGAAACTCGCCGCGCGGAATCACGGGAATCAGCAGCCGGCGGGCCTCCCGCACTTCGGGATTGTCTTCGTCCACGGCCGAGCTCACCACCACCGCGCCCGCTCCGGCGACGTTGGCCGCATCGTGACCTTCCGTGATGCGCGCTCCCAAGGCGGAGAGCCGTTCGGTGATGGGAGAGAGCTTCAGATCCGACCCGGTGATCTCATAGCCCAGGTTGAGCAACACCTCGGCGATACCGCTCATGCCGATGCCACCGATTCCGGTGAAGTGGACCCGCTGGGGACGAAAAAACATTTCCTTAGTGTATTGTTTCGGCTTGCGCCGCTTCTGTCAATCGAAATCGTCGCGGGATTGGGCCGCTTCCTCCAAAATCTCGGCCGCCCGCCGCGCGGCCCCGGGCTTGGCGAACCGCCGGGCCGCCTCGCCCATCCGCTCCAGAGACTCCCGCGCGCCGGCGAACTCCGCCACCAGCGCGAACAGCCGCTCGCCGTTCATCTCGGCGTCGCGCACCACGCGCGCCGCGCCGCCGCGCTCCATGGCTTCCGCGTTACGGGTTTGATGGTCGTCCGCGGCGAACGGAAACGGCGCAAGAATCGAGGGCTTCCCCGCCGCGGCCAGCTCCGCGACCGTGGCGGCTCCGGATCGGCAGACCACCAAGTCGGCCGCGGCGAACGCCGCCGGCATGTCGGCGAGAAAAGGCGCCACCTCGCCCGCGAGGCCCGATTGCGCGAACTCCCCGCGCAGCTTTTCAAAGGCGCCGGGGCCGGTCTGGTGTACGATCCGCACCTCGACGCCAGCCTTCCGGAACAGGGGCCAGCTCTCCAGCGCTGCCTGGTTCAAGGTACGCGACCCCTGGCTCCCGCCGGTAATCAGCACGGAGAGCGGGCCTTCGCGCGGCTTCGGCGGCAGGCGAAAGAACTCCTCACGCACGGGAAGCCCGGAAGCCTCGGTTTTGTGGCGTGGAAAGTAGGCGGCTGTCTCCGGAAACGAGATCAGCGCGCGAAACACGAACCGCCCGGTGATGCGGTTAGTGAAGCCGGGTATGGCATTCGGCTCCATCACCACCACCGGGATGCGCCGCACAATCGCCGCTACGACCGGTGGCCCGGCGGCGTAACCACCCATGCTGAAGACCGCGGAGACTCCCCGCAGCAGCCGGACGCAGGCCGCCGTGACGAGGGGCAAGCGGGACAGCGTGGCGATCCGCCGGCCGTGGCTCACGCGATTCAGCCCGCCAATGTGAATGAATTTCAGATCGAAGCCTTCGGCGGGCACGAGCTTGGCCTCGAGACCCTTCCGGGTCCCGACAAAGGTAATCCTATGGCCCCGCGCGCGCAGCTCGCGCGCCACGGCCAGCGCCGGAATGATGTGGCCGCCGGTGCCGCCGCCCGCCATGAGGAAGCTTCTTGACATATCCGTTAGCCCTCCTTACCCGCGACCAATGAATTCACCGCAGAGACGCAGAGACGCGGAGAAAGCGCGGAGAAGAATGAGGGTTGGTCTGGCTGTGATTTGCGGGCCCGTGCGGCTGGCAGAGTTCGGACAGCCGAGGGGGCCGAGGTTCGTGGGGCTGGCGCCTTGTGGGATGGCGTGCGGGGTTGACAGGCCACAAAAAACGATGACCTGTCCCACCCCGGAAATCTTGGCGAGTGTTTCATGACAGCCCCTACCCTGCGTGTTCGCTCACGTTCATGAGGATTCCCATGAGCGCCAGCGTACTCAGCAGCGAGCTGCCGCCGTAACTGACCATGGGCAGCGGGATGCCCTTGGTCGGCCCGAGGCCCAAGACGACGCTCATGTTGATTAGGGCCTGCACCACCACCACGACCGTCGCGCCCAAAGCGAGATAGCGGCCGAAATCGTCCCTCATGCGAAACGCGGCCCGCAGACCGCGCCAGAGGATTACTCCGAAACCGGCCAGCAGTCCGGCCGTGCCGATCAATCCGAGCTCCTCCCCCACCACGGCGTAGATAAAGTCGGTGTGGGCCTCCGGCACGTACAGTTTCTGCCGGCCGTTCATCAATCCGAGGCCCAGTGGTCCTCCGGACCCCACGGCGATCTTGGATTGCTCGGATTGGTAGTTGGTATCGCGCGTCCGAAGGGTTCGCTCGGTGCGCGCCCGAATCCAGCCATGAATGTCGACCTTGGAGATAATCTTGAACTCGGGGTCGAAGAACCTCACGACGCGCCCCAAGCGGTACGGCTCGGCGAAGACCGACACCACCAGGCCCAGAAAAGCGACGCCGGCCACGGTGACGCAGTAGCGCCACTCCAGCCCCGCCACGAAGAACACCACCATGGCGGCCGCGCCCAGCACGGCGGCCGTTCCCAGATCCGGCACCACCACCAGGAAGATCACCCCACCCACCGCGAGCGCGGCGGGGATCAGGGTGTATCGCAGGTGGTTGATGGCGCGGGCGCGCCAGGTGACGAAAAACGCCAGAAAAATCACCAGCCCCGGTTTGGCCAGCTCCGAAGGTTGAACGCCCAGCGGCCCACCCAGGCGCAGCCAGCGGTGGTGCGCCGTGTCCAGGAAATAAACCGCCACCAGCAGCAGAAGCACGAGTCCGATGGCGACGAAAGCCACGGCCGGACTCTGAAACTTGCGGTAATGGGTCTTCTTCAGCGTGAGCATGACCGCCACGGCCACCGCCGCCCACTCCAACTGCCGGATCACGAAGTGCCAGCTCGACCCGAAGCGCGGGTCCATGCGGGCCGTGACGGAAGAGGCGCTGTAGATCATCAACAATCCGAACGACGCCATGGCCAGCACGGCGCCGAAGAGGATCCAATCGGTTTTCAATCGTTGCGGCATTTCATTCCTTCGTCTGCAATTGGTTCACGATGTGTTTGAAGACCTCGCCGCGATGCTCGAAGCTTCGAAACTGGTCGAAGCTGGCGCAGGCCGGGGCCAGCAGAACCGTGTCGCCGGCCTGGCCGTGCCCGTAAGCGTAGGCGACGGCCGCTTCCAGGGTTTGGGCGTCGACCAGGGGAACGGCGCCGCGCAAGTGGTCCGCAATCTTGCCGGCCGCGGCGCCGATGAGCAGCGCGGCGCGCGCCTGGGCGGCCAGCGGCTCGCGCAGCGCCGCATAGTCCAGGCCCTTGTCCTTGCCGCCCAGGATGATCCACACCCCGCCGGCGAAAGCGCTCAGGGCCTTGAGCGTGGCATCCACGCTGGTGGCCTTGGAATCGTTATAGAAATCGATGCCGCCCACCTTCCGCACGAACTCCAGGCGGTGCTCCACGGCCCGGAACGAGCCCACGGCGGAAGAGATGACGGCGTGCGCCACGCCGGCGCGCGCCGCGGCGATGGAGGCGGCCAGCACGTTCTCCACGTTGTGCCGGCCGAGAATAGGGATCTCGCCGGCGCGCATGAGCGGCCAGCCGTCCAGAATCAGCTCGTCTCCGCGCAACCACGCGCCGGGAGAGACTTCGCGCAGGCTGCTGAACCATTGCGGCGTGGCAGCGGCAATCGCTCTCTTACGTTCGCGGCTCGGAATCGAGGCCGCATTTGCGTACTGGACGCAGATGGGGTCCTCGGCGTTCAGCACGGCGTAGTCGCCGGGTTGCTGCGTCTCAAACAGGCGGCCCTTGGCGGCGGCGTAGTTCTCAAACGTGTGGTGCCGGTCGAGATGGTTCTGCGTGACGTTCAGCGCGAGAGCGATATGGGCGCGGAAGGTTTCGATGGTCTCGAGTTGGAAGCTGGAAAGCTCGAGTACGTTCCAGCCGTTTGGGGACGAGCTGTCGATCATGGCCGTGCCGGGAGTTCCGATGTTGCCGCCCACCTGCGCCGGCAGACCGGCTTCACGCAGGATGTGGCCGATCAAGCTGGTGGTGGTGGTCTTCCCGTTCGTGCCCGTGACGCCGATGGTCCTGCCGCGCAGAAACGGCGCTGCCAGCTCCACTTCGCCGATGACCCGCGCGCCGCGCCGGCGGGCTTCCTGGAGCGGCGGGAGATCCGCCGGCACGTCCGGCGAGAGCACGATCAGGTCGCAAGCCTCGAACACAGCGGGCGTCTGCGGCTGGAACGGGATGCTCAGCTTGTCCAGCAGCTCGCGCGCTCCGGGCAGTTGTTCCAACGGCTTCACATCCGTGGCGCGCGCCACGGCCCCTTCGCGCGCCAGCAGCTCGGCCGACGCCAGGCCGGACTTCTTCAGTCCCACGATCAGCGTTTTGGTTCCGCGCAGCGTCATCTTAGTTTCAGCGTCGTCAGCGCGAACAGGGCCAGCACCAGGCCGACGATCCAGAAGCGCGCGATGATTTTCGATTCCGTCCAGCCCAATTTCTCGAAGTGATGGTGAACGGGCGCCATTTTGAAAATTCGCTTCCCGCCCCGCAGCTTGTAGCTGCCCACCTGGAGAATCACCGAAACCGCCTCCAGGATGAAGACGCCGCCGATGAACAGCAACTGCACTTCCTGCTTGATGAGCACCGCGACCACGGCCGTGGCGCCCCCCAAGCCGAGCGAACCCACGTCGCCCATGAAGATCTCAGCCGGATGCGAGTTGTACCAGAGAAAGCCCAGGCTGGCGCCGGTCATGGAGCCGCAGAAAATGGTCAGTTCCGAGGTGTGAGTGTTACGCGCCAGTTGGAGGTACTCGGCCAGGCTGGCGTGGCCGCCGGCGTACGCCAGCACCGTGAGCGCGCCGGCGGCTATTACCATCAGCCCGATGGCGAGGCCGTCCAGGCCGTCGGTGAGGTTCACGGCGTTGGAGAAGAACACCACCACCAGAGCCACGAAGATCGCGAACGGCGCTATGCCGAGCACGTAGGTCCAGGGGTTCGCCATGAGCGATGGGATCAGCAGCGTGGGCCTGAACTGTTTCAAGAACGGAATGTTCATGGCCGTCGAGAAGTCCCCGTAGGCGCGGAGGAGCAGGAGGATCGCGGCGAAAACGAAGCCCATCGAAAACTGGTAGAACAGTTTGCGCTTTCCGGTGAGGCCGAGGTTGCGCCGCCGCTCGATTTTCGAGTAGTCGTCCAGAAAGCCTACCCACCCGAAACCCAGCAGAGCCGCCAGAGCGACCCAAACGTAGATGTGCGCCAGATCGGCCCACAACAAAGTGGGGATCACGATGGAGACGATGATGAGAACGCCTCCCATGGTAGGCGTTCCCGCCTTCTTCTGGTGCGTTTCGGGGCCTTCTTCGCGGATGTATTGACCGATCTGGAACCGGCGCAGTTTTCGTATGAACCACGGCCCCAGAACGATGCACAGGAACAACGCCGTGAGGCTCGCCATGGCCGTGCGGAAGGTGGTGTAACGGAAGACGTTGAACGCGCTTACGTATCGGTGGAGCTGTTCGTAGAAGAGAAAGTAGAACATGGGTTTACCGTTTACCGTTTACCGCTTGCGGGTTCATTTCAAGAACCTTTCCAGCGCGCGCTCGATGCGCACGCCTCGTGAACCTTTGAATAGAATGGCGTCGCCGGGGCGCGCCTCGCGGCGGGCCGCCTCTCCCGCTTCGGCGGCGTCTTCGAAGAAATGAGCAGCCCTGGCGGGAAGGCCGGCATCCATGGCGGCTTGGACCATGGCGCGGGCCATGCCGCGCACGCCGATCAACCCATCGATTCCCTGCCCGGCGGCGTGGCGGCCTACCTGGCGATGCAAGGCTTCGGAGGCTTCGCCCAGCTCGAGCATTTCTCCTAGCACTGCTATGCGCCGGGCGGCGGGCGTTGCCCGCAGCACGTCGATCATGGAGTTGGCCGCCTCGGGGTTGGAGTTGTAGCAATCGTTCCAAACCACGATTCCGCGGTGGACGGTGCGCTCGCCGCGCATGGATCCGGGCGCGAAGGTATGGACCGCGTCGCGCAGCCGCTGGGGCGAGATGTCGAACGCGCGCGCCACGGCCAGCGCCGCCAGCATGTTCATCACGCCGTGGCGGCCGGCGACGCGCGTTTCAAAATCCACGCCCAGAGCGCGGAAGCGCGCGCCTTCGTCCCCGAACTCCACGGCCTCGGCGCGCACATCGGCGCGCTCCGCAAGACCGAACGCGATGGTCCGGCCCGCGTGCGACTGGCGGAAGGCGAACACCCGCTCGTCGTCGGCGTTCAGTACGGCCACGCCATCAGGCGGGAGCGCTTCGATCAGCTCGCGCTTGGCCGCGGCCACGCCCTCGATGGAACCGAGGAACTCCATGTGCGCATAGCCGACGTTGGTCACGACGCCGACGTCCGGCCGGGCGATGGCCGCCAGATCGCGGATTTCGCCGGCGTGGTTCATGCCGATTTCCAGCACGGCGAAGCGGCAATCGCCGGGCAAGCGCAGAATCGAAAGCGGCACGCCGACGTGGTTGTTGAGGTTGCCGGCGTTCTTTCCCACGGGCCGATCCACGGAAAGCAAGTGCGCGATGGCGTCCTTGGTGGTGGTTTTGCCCGCGCTGCCGGTCACCGCGACCACGGTTCCGCCCCACCGCCGGCGCGCCCAAGCGCCGAGAGTTTGCAGCGCGCCGAGCGAATCGCTTACCACCAGTTCGCGGGGCGCGCCCGCCGGTTTCTCGACCACTACGGCCACCGCGCCCTTCTCCATGGCCGCCGCCACGTACTCGTGGCCATCGTGATTCGGGCCCCGCAGAGCGAAGTACAGGTCGCCCGCTTCCAGGGTGCGGCTGTCCACGCTCCATCCCGTTGCCCGGAGCGGCGGGAAATCCCCAGCGGCCTGCACGGCGCGAGCGACCTCTTGGAGATTCAGGATCACGACTCACACGCTCCGGTTGTAGCCGTAACCCTTCAGCGTCTCCCGGGCCACGATCCGGTCGTCAAACGCAATGGTCCGGTCTTTGAAGATCTGGTACGTCTCGTGGCCTTTTCCGGCCAGGATCACGATATCGCCGGGGCGGGCTTCCTTCAGAGCGTAGGCGATGGCCGCGGCGCGGTCGGGCTCCATGACGTGCGGCACGTCCACGCGGCGGATGCCCACCAGGGCGTCGTTCATGATGGCCAGCGGATCTTCCGAGCGCGGGTTGTCGCTGGTAAGCACCACGAGGTCGCTGGCTTCGGCGGCGGCCTGGCCCATGAGAGGACGCTTGGAGCGGTCGCGATCTCCGCCGCAGCCGAAGACCGTGATGACGCGCTTCGGCTTGGGCTTCAGCCCGCGCGCCACGGCGATGACGCTGCGCAGCGCGTCGTCGGTGTGGGCGTAGTCCACCACTACCAGGAACGGCTGGCCCTCGTCCACGCGCTCGAAGCGGCCGGGCACGGCGCGCAGGCCGGCGATGCCGCGCGCGATCGCTTCGGGCGCAATGCCGAATGCCAGCCCCGCGCCGCAGGCCGCCAGGATGTTATAGACATTGATCCTGCCGATAAGGGCCGATTGCGTCTCGAACCGCAGCTTGCCGCTCTGCACTTCAAACTTCAGGCCGTGGGGGCCCGAGGAAATGTGCCGCGCCCGCAGGCCCGATTCCTGGCCCAGACCATACCACAGCGCTTCGGTTTCGGGGCGCAAACGGATGCGGCGGGCGTATGCGTCGTCGCGATTCAAAACGGCGAAGCGCGGCGGCGGCGCGCCGTCCCCCTCGAACAGCGCCTGTTTGGCGGCGAAGTACGCTTCCATGGAGCCGTGGAAATCGAGGTGATCGCGCGTGAGGTTGGTGAAAACGGCGGTGTGGAATCGCAGCCCGTAGACGCGCCCCAGAACGAGCGCGTGGGAGGAAACCTCCATAGTGGCGTGCGTTCCGCCGCCCGCCGCCAGCTCGGCGAAGATGCGCGCCAAGTCGAGCGATTCCGGCGTGGTGTTGGCGGCAGGCAGCACGCGGCCGGCGAGATGGTACTCGATGGTGCCGATGAGGGCCGTGGTGTGGCCGGCGGCCCGCAGCACGGAATCGACCAGAAAGCCGGTGGTGGTTTTGCCGTTGGTGCCGGTGAGACCGCAGATGGCCACGCGCTCATCCGGCCTGCCGTAGAATTTCCAGGACGCCAGCGCCAGCGCCTGCCGGCCGTGCTCCGTTTCGATCCAGCGCGGCGCCAGTTCCAAGGGGGCCTCAGAGGCGCTGACGACGGCTACCGCGCCGCGCGCCAGCGCATCGCGCGCGAAGTCGCGCCCATCGGCGCGAGCGCCGGGGAACGCGAAGAACAGAAAGCCGGGCGATACGCGCCGGGAATCGTACTCCAGGCCTTGTACGAGAGTTTGGGCAAGCTCCGCGGGCAAGGGGTTTTTCAGCCGGACGTTAGCCAGGAGTTCGCCGAGAGTCATTTGTCACGCCCGGTGAGACGAGGCGACCGAAACCGGATCTTCACCGCGGAGACGCGGAGACGCGGAGAATACGCGGAGAAGAATGAGGGCCGGTCTAGCTGTGGTTTGCGGGTTCGTGCAGTTGGCGCAGTTCGGACAGCGGAGGAAGCAGAGAACGGAGGGGCTGACGCCTCGCGAGTGTATTGCTTGCGCTCCGCCATGACAGACCACGAAAAACGATGGTCTATCCCACCCAACCTGCCGCTCGTCTC
This sequence comes from Bryobacteraceae bacterium, assembly GCA_050012095.1. Classification (GTDB taxonomy): domain Bacteria; phylum Acidobacteriota; class Terriglobia; order Bryobacterales; family Bryobacteraceae; genus BOG-224. The sequence continues at coordinate 12,948 of JBEKHV010000035.1, forward strand.
ACTCATCTTGTGAACACCACGCGAACGCGCTCGCCCTGGCGGAGGGCGGAACCGGGCGCGGGGGCTTGCGCGCGCGCCACGCCGCTGCCGTCGGGCAGGATGGCGAAACCTTGGGCCGAAGCCGCGGCGAGCACGGCCCGCATCGTCATCCCGCGGAAATTGGGAACTTTCGGTCCGAGAGGCGGGCAGGCCGACAGACCACAAGGAACGATGGTCTGTCCCACATCGTCGTCGTCATCCCGGTCTTCGAGAATGTTGGGCATGCCCGATCCGGTATCGTCGGGAGGGGCGTCCACAAAAGCTTTCGCGAGGAGCGTCTTGGCAGGCTGCTCCGGCCGGTCTTTGGGCACGTCGAAAATGCGCAGGGCTTCGGCGGCGACGGCGTGGAACACAGGGGCCGCGGCTGCCCCTCCAAAGCCGGACTCGCCATGGGTGCCGTTCAAGGTCACTACCACGACGATGGCCGGGTTCGCCAGCGGCGCGAAACCCATGAAGGAACCGTTATAAGCGTGCAGGTAATGTTTCGTCGCGTAGTCGAAGATCTGCGCCGACCCCGTCTTGCCGCCGACCGTGTACCCCGAGAGTTGCGCGCGCGTTCCGGTGCCGTGCTCCACCACCCCTTGCATCATCTGGCGCATGGTGAACGCGGTTTCCGCCTGGATGATGCGGACGGGTTGCTCTCGCGGAACCAGCCGGCCGCCCTTCTTGAGGATCAGCGTGGGCTTGACCAGCAGCCCTCCGCTGGCGATCACCGCACCGGCTTGCGCCAACTGGAGGGTGGTGACGCTGACCTCCTGTCCCATGGAGACCGAGGCCAGGGACGTGGTTCCCCATTGCGGGAGCTTGCGCAGCTTGCCGGGCGATTCCGCGGGGAGCTGGATTCCCGTCCTGCGGCCGAAGCCAAACCGGTGAACGTAGTCGTAGAGGTTGTCCTTGCCGACGCGCGTCCCGATCATGATGGCGCCGATGTTGCTCGACCTCGCCAGCACCTCCGACATGGGGATGACGCCGATGCCCGCGTGGGAATCGTGAATGACGCGTCCCGGCAGTTTGAGGACGCCGCCATGACAATTGATGGGGCTTTCCGGCCGCAGGTCGGTGGTTTCGAGCGCGGCCGAAAGCGTCATCACCTTGAACACCGATCCCGGCTCGAACGGCACCGAGGCGGCGTGGTTCAAGCGCGCGTCCGGGTCGTCGCCGGGCTGCGGCGGCGCGTTCGGGTCGTAGGTGGGATAACTGGCGAGCGCCAGGATATCGCCGTTGGCCGGGTTCATCACCACCACGCTGCCGCTCACGGCATGGCGCGCCGCCACGGCGGCCTCCAGTTCCCGCTCCGCCACGAACTCGGTCCGCTCGTCGAGGGTCAGGGTGAGGACCTCGCCGGCCCGCGCCTCCACGGCCACCCGCGAATCGATGGCCCGGCGCTTCACGTCGGTCAGCAAGAGAACCTTGCCGGGAACTCCGCGCAACTCCGCGTCGAGGAGTTTCTCGATGCCGGCGTTGCCTTTTTCCTCGAAATCCACCGACCCCAGGACGTGGGCCGCCAGCGCCCCGTTGGGATAGCGCCGCAAGCTGTCGTCCCGCACGGAGATGTAGTCCACCGGCTGATTGAGGACGCTCTGCCATTCGTCGTCGGTGATATACCGCTTGACGCGGAGATCTCCGCGATGGTTGTCGCGCGCCCCCTTCATCTTGGCGTACAATTCCGCGCGGTCCAGGTGAAGCACGCGGCTGAGGAGGTCCGACGCGGATTCGATGTTCACGCGGAGCGGATTCAGGTAGACGGATTTGGCCGGCAGGCTCAGCGCCAGCGGCTGGCCGGAGCGGTCGAAGATGGTGCCGCGCGGCGCGGGGATTTCAGCCACCACCTCCTGTTGCTTGCGCGCGTCGCCGGCGTAGCGCCGGTGATGGATCGCCTGCAAGGAAATCAGCTTCAGAAAAACGACCGCGCCCCAGAGGAGAACGATCCCGGCGAGCCAACCCAGACGACGCTCCACCATGTTGCCCCGCGTGACGCTGTCACGCTCCCATTCCGTTACCGCTTCACCATCGCGACGGCGCCATCGCCCTTGGGTTCCAGGTGGAAGACCTGCCCGGCCACGGGAACCGTCAGACCCCGCTCCTGGGCGAGCCGATCGAGTCTTTGCGGGCTCAGCAGTTCCGCCTCTTGCGCCTGCAGCGCGCGTTGCTGGTCCAGCAAGCGCCCTTCCTCCACGCGCAGTCTTTCCAGCTTGTACCCGGCCAGCGTGCCGGCGACGCTCGGCGCCAGCGCCGCGCACAAGAACGCCAGTAAAACGCAGGCCGCGCCCACGGCCGACAAGCACCGCCGGCCCGCCTGAGGATCGGCCTCACGGACGAGGCGCGAGTTATCCACCTTCTTCGAGAAAAAGAAGAGGTCCTCGTGCGGAAGCGCGCGCAGTTGGAAAAGGTCGCGCGCCGCGCGCACCGGTTCCGGTCCGGGCGCTGGAACGCCTACTGTCCTGCGAAAGAATGCCGGCAGCGTCGCCATGGTTCCGTCATCACCTCTCTGGCGCCGCCTCGCGAAGGCGGCCTTCCCTTAAACGATTTCGATCACGCGCAGCTTGGCGCTGCGCGACGGCGGATTGCGAACGATTTCCTCTTCGCCCGGCTGAAGCGGGCGTTTGGTCAGAATCGCCGCGCGCCCTTCCCGCTGCAACTCGCGAAAACTCACTTTGACTTTTCGGTCGTCGATGGACATGAAACTGATAATGGCGATTCGTCCGGAACTCGCGACCAGCGCCGGCCCGATATCGAGCAAACAATCCAGTTCTCCCGGTTCGTCGTTCACCGCCATGCGCAGCGCCATAAAAGTTTTGGTGGCGGGATGCAGGCGGCCCGTCCGGCGCACGGCCCGCTCCACTACACCGGCCAGGTGCAGCGTGCTCCGTATGGGCCGTGCTCGGACGATTGCTCTGGCTACCTTCCGCGCCCCCCTTTCTTCGCCGTATTCGTAGATCAAATCGGCGAGCGCCTTCTCGGCGGTATGATTGACCAGGTCGGCCGCCGTCATGCCCGTGGAACGATCCATGCGCATGTCCAGCGGTCCATCCGTCAATATCGAAAACCCTCTCTCCGGCGACGTAAGCTGATACCGGCTGACGCCCAGGTCGGCCAGCAGCCCATCCACCTGCCGGAATCCCGCTTCGGCCAGCGCTCCGGCGAGCGCGCGGAACGGGCCGTGATGAAACCGGATGCGCGCCGCCCACTCCGCGGTGTTGCGCCGCGCCATCTCCAGCGACTCGGGGTCGCGGTCGTTGGCAATCACCAGGCCGGTGGTCAGACGCCGCGCGATCAGGCCCGTATGTCCGCCCAAGCCGGCGGTGGCATCCAAGTAGACTCCGTCGGGGCGAATCGCCAGCAAGGCGAGCGCTTCCTCGGCCATGACCGGAACGTGCATAGGCTCTCACTTCAGCCCCGCTTTCCGCAGCGTGGCGACCGCGTCGCGTCCAGCCGCCTTGGCGCTCCGCTTCTTTTCCTGGTAAACCTGCTCGCTCAAGACTTCGACCCGCTGGTCGGCGGCGAAGATGTGGATCGGTTGATCCTCAAGGCCCAGTTCGCTCCGCAGCTTGGCCGGAAAGAGCAGGCGCCCCTGCGCATCGATATCGGCGCGTCCGCCCAGGTCCGCGGCATTGAACGCCACGCTATCCGCCTTCTCAGGATCCTCCCGGTAGGACGCAAAAAACTCTTCGTTCTGGAGCCAAACCGTGATAGGGTAAATCTCAGCTATGCACCGGTCCAAGCTGGTAATAAAGAACTTAGCATGCCCTAGTTGGGAGAAGTACTGCTGGAAGTCGGTAGGGAGCTTGACACGGCCCTTGTCATCGACCTTAGCGGTATACATGCCGAGAGGGCGCTCGGCGATCAACGGATTTATGCTTTCCTGCTCCACTTAGGACCAGCCTAATCCACTTCCGACCACAATGAATTGTGGCACGGTTCTTTAGTCGATGCAAGCACTATTTTTTCTGAACTTGCTGATTCTCAGCGAGTTACCAGCACACTAGCGGTTCGACAGAAAATGGCGCATACACAATATATGGGCATATAGGCGAATAATAGGCGAATATCGGGTCGGTGTTTTCCGGGGGAGAAGGGGAGGGGGCGGCTTTCGCGGGGCTAGCGGCGGGCACAAAAAAAGAGGGGAGCCGAAGCTCCCCTCTTGTGAAGTGGCAAATCCAAATCTAAACTACGGCCGCAGCGATTCACCCAGCAGAGTCTGGCCGCGCGGGAAGGCCGGGCTCAACGAGGTGTCGATCACCAGAGGCAGATACCCCATGCCCAGTGTCTGTGGGCCGTTCTGGACGAAGGCGAAGCCATGAGCGAACTGGAAGTTGCAGACCGCGACGGCATAGCCGTTGAAGTTGACCAATCCCAGGCCGGACGTGGTGTTGGCTAGCTGCGTGCCGGCGCTAATGGCCGTGTTGCCCGAGCCGTCCTTAAACGGAACCGGCGTAGCGTTGGTCCCGTTGGCCCCATAGAAGTACATGTTGCAGGTTCCGGTGGTCTGCACAGTACCCCACGGATCCATCGAGGTGTTGGAAATCGCCATGCCCGTTTCGTAATGAGCAATGTTCGTCACGTACGGGAACAGCAAGGCGGTCTGGCACTGCACCGGGGTGAAGAAGTTGGTTACCCCGCCCGCCGCTATCGCCGTGAACCGCGGAATGTTGGTGGTGTTCAGAGGGGCCGTGCTGCTCGAAGTGGGAGCGTAGCCCGCGTTCACCGTCGACGTCAGGGTCGGTGTAGTAAGAGGAGAGTTGTTATACACCGCGTACAGCGCGAAAGTCAGACTTTGCGCCGTACCCGGAACGACGTTCGTGACCTCCCAAACGATTTCGCCAGCCTTAGCCGCACTGGCAGTGATTGCCGCGACATTGACGACGCCGTTGGCCAAACCGGCCGAGACAGCGGATGCACCGAGCGTGACTTCGGCAACGGTAGTGGTGGCGGTACCGGCGGCCTGCAGGACTGCCCAGGGCGACGTTTGGGTCGCGTCACCGTAATTGAGCGTGGTCGTGTTGGTGACGGTGTTCACCCCGTAAACGGCATTAGTCGCATAGTCGGTCACGGGATAGAGGGACGCGTAATACGTTACGTTCGGATCCAGGCTCGTAAAGACCGCTTTGAGCCGCGTGCCCGTGGTTGCCTGGCCGGGGACCAGGCCGTTCACGGCGGCCACGCCGGCGGCTGCAGGCGCGTACAAGCCGGTTGCGGAGTTCAGGGCGGAAACCGTCAAGGCAGCGCCACCGGCGGCTGCAATCGTGTAGCTTCCGTTGGGTTTGGTTTGCGCCGCGCCGGCGCCCTCGGCATCGCCCGCGGTGGCGCCGCCCGCAGTCAGCGGAAGGCTTCTGGTCTTGAATGCGCCAGCAAAGTTCTCCTTGAAGGTAATCAGGGAGACATTCGCCTTGGCTTGGGTGGTGCCAGGAACCAGGGCGGACGAGGTGCAAAGGGATACGCCGCCGACCGCTTTGATGGTAACAGTCATGCTGGCCGCGGCGTTCGCGACCGGCGCAGTCGTAGTGTTGAGGGCGTACTGCCAGCGGGCGCCCGTAATCGGGTTGCCGCCGCTCGAAAGCGGAGTCGGAGTCAGCGTCGCGGTGATGGTGGCCAAGTTAGCGGGCGTGACCCGAGCATTGACGATCCGGAAAACGTTCACCAGGCTGCCAGAACCGGAAGGTATGATCGGCACATCATAGAAATACACTTGGTTGGCCGTACTTTGTACGCCGTTGAAGAGAACGCCGGCCGTACCCCCGACGGCGCCTTGGTAAGCGTTCTTCGACTGGCCGCCGCCGGCGCCCGTGGTGTCCAGGACCCAGTAAGGGCCGACACCCGGCGCCGCGGCGCCCGCCGCATTCACCTGATAGGAAAACGCAGGGCAAGCGACCGCTGAAGCAAGCGTGCCTGCGATGACGGCAGCTTGGTCCGCAGCGGCATTGGCCTGGGTACAGATGCTGAGAGCGGCGTTCTGCCCGTAGCCTACGACGGGACCGCTACCAGCGACGCCAGAGGGGTCGTTCATCAAGAGCAGGATCTCGGAAGGCTTGCCGACGCCGGCGACGTTGGCGGCCGCGTTGCTAGTAATCGCCGCGCCGAAATCGACGAGCAGCGACCCCCTGTCTACGTTGGTCGCGGTGGTATTCGCGGTGGTCGAGTTGCCGCAGGTAATCAGGACGTCGCCGAGCTTCTCCGCAACGCCCTCCGACGCGACCGTGGGCGTCGCGGCGGCGGTTACCGTGCAACTGATATTCGCTAGTGACGTAAATTGCGCGCTGGCCAGACCCGCAAACAGGGTCAGAACAGCCAGCGCAGTAAGTACTCTGCGAAAATTCATTTCCATCTCCTTGTTAGATTGTGAAAAAAATTGAATCGGCGGAAGTTCCTTTTCAACCTGAGCCTCGATGTACATCCAAACCCGTTTCACTCAACCCAGGGAACTTCTCCGTGTCGGGCGGAGAGCAAGATGCCAATCGGCGACCGTCAAGCCGGAAGCCGGATACCACTGAAGCATTTGTCCGGGGCACGGGATTTCTGCCGTTTGTGGTCTCTCTCGTGCTCCACGGACTGCAAACGCAAAACTACACATCAAAACCGGACGCGATACTCACAGTTTTAGCGCACTGCCCGCCCATTGTCAAGTTAAATTCTCTCCATCAACGGGAGGCAGAACGTCCGCAGCCACGAGAACATAGAAGCACATGGCGCGCCGCAAGTCAACTTCCGCAGAAAAACGAGCAAAACGGCCCGTTTTCACGAAAAGCATGCAAACCTCAGCCGGCGTCGAACAGCAGGCAGGAGCAGGTGACGCCCGCCTCGGCTTTCTGCAATTCGGAGATATCGACGGCGCGGACGCGGAAACCGGCGAGCGCGAGGATTTCGGCGGTGGCCGGGAAAGAAGAGGGGAGCAGCACGGCGCCGCCGATGGCGAGCGCGTTGGCCGCCGCCGGCTCCGAGGGGGCGACGCCGATCCAGCGGAAGCCGGCGAGCGCGCCGCTGTGGAACCAGCGGCGATTCACCAGCAGCGTCTCTCCGCCCAGATGGCAGCAGGCCGATTTCAGATGCAGGCATCCGGTGACGGGCACGGCTTCGACCGAGTAGCCGTACGGCGCCGCCAGGCGGGCCAGTTGCGCGATGCCCATTGGTTGCGCCAGCGAACCGCCGTGCCCGTGAGTAAGGCTGGCTTCAACGCGGAGGCGCGGAGGACGCGCGGAGAACGCGGAGAAGAATGAGGGTGGGTCTGGCTGTGAATGGCGAGTTTGCGCTGCTGGCGGAGTTCGGCCTGTCCCATCGAAAGAATAAGGATCTGGAGCGACGAAGGGAATTTTGTCGGGCTGGAAAAAAGAGGCGCTGTAGCTGTAATACCGGCGGTCGGGCGAATAGAGCTTGCTGAAAAAGGCGAAAAGATGCCTAGCCGCCGATCAACGCCGATCAACGCGGATTAAGAATAAACCTGAATTCCGAAGTTGGACTGTAAGCGAATCGAGGCAACAGTTTCGTACGAAGCAAGATCAGCCTCATGCCTTGTATCAGGGCACGGCTTCAGCCGTGCCGCAAACCTCGGTAATCAGAGGGCTTTAGCCCCTGCGCTTGTTGACTTTTGACAGAGATTGGCGTGTCGGTTTCGCCTTCGCAGGGGCTAAAGCCCACGGCCTTTCCGAACGGTCCGGCACGGCTGAAGCCGTGCCCTGATACAAGGCTGTATGCTCAGGCCATTGCGCTGTGGAAATCCAACTTCGCCGAAGTTGACTTCGGAATTCGGAATAAATGGTTCATCGGCGTTCATCGGCGGCTCAATATTTTCTTGGGGGCTTTTCGGCAGCCTCGAATACCATGTCGCCGGGCTCGGTCCCCAGGCGGCGGCGCGACTCGAAGTACAGGCCGGCGTAGCTGGCGGTGATGTACTGGTCCTCGGTGAAGCCCATCTGGCGCGCGGTGCGGTCGATCCAGGCCGGAGCGCCCTCCAGTTCCAGATAAACGCCGATGGGCGTTTCGTCGAGCGTCGCCAAGCCGCCGGCCCGGCGATACTCGGTCCGGTACTTTTCGTATCGAAACACGGGCTGGAACCCGAGCCGCTGGACAATCGCCGTCATCGCACGCGCGCCGGCGATCTCCAGCTCCAGTTCTTCGCGGCTCTTGTGTTTGGAGACCTCCGGCGGGCCCTTGAACGTCAGGGTGGCGCGGCGCCCGGCGGCGCGCACTCGAAGCAGGCATGCCGAGCGGGCCAAGGCCCGGTCCGCGGTATCGAAGACCGTATTGGTTTCCAGCACCCGGCGCTTCGAGACGCGGAAGCCCGCGCGGCGCAGCAACGCCCGGCCCGCGGCGGCGTCCGGCGCCGCCAGCTTGATTTCGGTCTCCCGCCCGCCGTGCGTCATGTCCGCTGTATTATTCGCCGCCGTGGTGATCGAGGAAGTCGCGGTCGATGGTCTTCCGGCCCGCGAAGCCTTCGTCCGCGCGGTGCCAGAATTGAATGTCCGGTTCGCCGAGTTTCCAGCACAGGCAAGCTTCCACGCCGCGGTACGCGGTGGGAAAATCGACCAATCCGATATCCAGATCCTTTACCTGGCAGCCCAGACTGCCGATCTCTTCCATGGCGCCCTTCAAGTGCGCGGCGCAAGACGCCAGACGGGCTTTGGCCGCGCGCGCCGCGTGGCGGTCCACCGTCACGCCGCCCATCATCATTATGCGCTCGGCGTAGGACCGGATGGCGCCCTCGGCTTCGGCGTATTCGGCGCGGAGCGCCACCGCTCCAGTGAGCAAGCGGGCCACGCGGGGAATCAGAGCTTGGGCTTCCCCGAGCGTGAAGCGCTTCACCATGGGGGGAAGCCGGCTAGAGGCCGGCGACCTGGACCGACATCGAGCGGCTGCGCGGGCCGTCGAACTCGGCCAGAATGATGCTCTGCCAGGAGCCCAGCAATACGGCCGAATTCCGCACTTGGAGACAGAGGGTCTGGCCCAGAAGCATCCCGCGCAAATGCGAATCGGCGTTCTTGCGCTCGCAGTCGGAGTACGCGGGGTCGTTGTGCCGCCAGTAGTCGCCGCGCTTGACCAGGTCCTCGACGAAGGTCCGCACGTCGTGGAGCAGCGCGTCCTGCCATTCGTTGATGAACACGGACGTGGTCGTATGGAGCGTTTGCAGGTGCACCATGCCGTGGCGAATCCCGCTCTTGCGCACGATCTCGTTGACGCGATCGGTGATGTCGATCAACTGTGTGCGCTCGCTGGTGATCCAGTCGGCGATTCGATTAAAGATCCTAAATCCGGCCGGCTCCGTGGCAGGCGCGGCCTCCTCCGGCGCGGCCTGCAGCTCCGTAACCTTGGCTTTGGCTGAGTTCATACGAGGCGTGTGTCCCCCCCTTCTGGTCAGATGCGCGGGGCGCTTGAAACGTAACAAGAATCTGGGGGGCGGAAGACGGCCGCCGTTTGACGCCACAGGGGTCGCCCTTGCCGGGCCCCGTCCGGGCCCCGCCCGGACGGACAAGCCATGAGGCGCATCCCACTCCGGCTACTGCGAAAGCCGCAAGACCGCGGCGGCGATGGTATTGAAGGCGCTCGCCAGGCCATTGGCGTTGGATGCCGCCACATAGATTCCTTGCGGTTGGGTGGAACTGTAGGAGGCGCAGGTCTTGTCGTTGGCGACCCTCAGTAGCAGCCCCTGGTCGATGCCCCCATTTCCCATGTAGCCGATGGCATAGATCGCAACCGCCATGTTCTGGGTGTCTCCCGCACGGTTCGCCAGGTTGCCGTCCAGCCGAATGTTTTTAGCCGCGCCGTCCACCGCGTTCCACATCGCGAGCCCCCAATCGTAATCCTGCGTCGGCTGAGTCATGACTAGCGCTTGCCCAGCGGTGTAGATCGAGGACGTCTGCCCATTCGATTCGACGATGTACGAATTGGTGTAAGGGGACCCGGCCGGATTGAGGCTGTTGCCCCACTTGTCGTACGAGGGGATCTTGGAAAGGGAGGTGCCGGAGCTGAGCAGCTTGCTGCTCAGCGAAGTGCTGCAACTGCCTTCGGCCGCTGGATTGGTAGGGTAGGACCAGTTAGGGGAGGAGGACGTGGCGTCCGACCCCCCGTGCTGCATCCACCACGTGACGGTGTGGGAAACGGTGGTGTCCAGGCTGGCGAGCTGATTGAAGCCCAAGCTTGTTCCGGTACCGCTGTAAGGCGGTCCCGCTATCGCCAGCCAGCCCAGCATCTGCTTGGCGAACGCCACGGGCTTGGTGGGGTTTTTGTTCGTACAGGCGCTCGTGGACAAGATGGCGTTGTCCGTGGGGGTGCGGTCGTTGTCGTTCAGGTACAGGGAAACCGCCGAGGGCACTCCGTCCGTGAACAGCACGATGGAGTTCAGGCGGGTGTCGACGCCATTGGCCGCCAGGTCTTTCAGGTGGGCCTTTTGCAGCTCGATATATGCCATCGACAGCGCCTCGGCCATCCCCGTACCGCTGCTCGCGGTGATGTTCCCGATCTCGTGGATCATGTCGGTGGTCGTGCCCGCGTTGAAGCTGGAGTCGGGGCCGCCGGTGGAAGTGCTGGTAGTGGTGGAATCCCACGGCTGTACGGTGGGGTACCCCACCACCGCGCTGCCATCGAAGACCACCAGCCCCAGTTCGTCGCTGCCTTCCAGGAATCTCTGCGCGAAACCCTTGGCGTAATTCCGGACGTCAGCAATTACCGTGCTGCCGGCCCCGTCGGAAGTGTTCATGGAGCCGGAGCGGTCGATCACCAGCTCGACCCGTGAATCCCGGCGGGTCGCCGTGCTGGCGGCGGACGGCGCCACGACGGACTGGCCGAAAAGCCATCCGAAGAACAGAGGGACGCTGGCCGTGGCGTTGATGGCTATGGTTTTGGTGGTCCCGATCGTCACGGTGACCGTGGGGTTGAAGTTCGTGGCGCTCCAGAACCCCTCGCCCGTAGGGAAGTTCGCGTTGAGAAACTCGGTCGCGATTTCCTGCGAATTCGCCGTGGTGCCCAGCAGCCGCCCGGCGCCGAGCGAGGCCCCGTCCACGGCGGCCGAAAGCTTCGCCTGCACGATCCGGAGCTTCGCCGCATCGATCGCCAGGCCCACCATCGGGATCAGGACGAGCGGCAGCATCAGCGTGAACAGGATCAGGGTCGATCCGCGTTGGCCGCGCCGGCGGCGAGATTCGGCAAGCATAAGTTTTCCTTTCACAGGCGCCTCAAAACAGGTTGAAGGAGTACATCGTCGGATTATTCGCGAAAGGCGGCATCGAAAACCCCTGAGCCGCCGCCTCGGCGATATAAACCACCTGGCCCGACGGCAATCCGCTCACCACGCCTTGATTGTTCTGGTACGGGTCGATGCTGTTAAACGTGGCCACATCGCCGGCGTTGGTTACCTGATCGTTCAGCGAGACGCTTCCGTTGGCGGCGATGGTGACCGGGTTCGCGCCCGTAGTCACGGGACTTCCGAAATTGCTGGACCGCAGCGCGGATTTGCCGATCGTGAGCCGCTGCGTGAACACCCACTGGGTGTAATTGGTACACCCGCTGGGGTTCCCGTGACCATCCACCTTGCCGTCGGCCGCGCACAGCCCCTGGTCCACGTACGTGACCGTGGAGAGGATCACCACGGCGCTGCCCGCGCCGGCGGTAGCGCTCAGCCCTACGTCGGAGCCGAGCGCCGTCAGGATGGTCTGGTTGCCCGGTTGGGAGAAGTCCGAGCCGCGCGCGTACATGTGCCCGGCATCCCGGGCGAGTTGGATGGTCTGCAGCGAGAGGATCATCATGAATCCGACTTCGATCGTGCCGAGCAGCAAAGGCGTCAGCACCAGCATGACGAAGCAGAACTCGACGATGGAGACTCCCCGGTGGCGCGCGCGTCTCATGGCCGGACTCCTATGGCGCCGCCCCGATCGTCGGCAGATCGCGGCTCGGTTCGATCAGGTCGGCGGCGATTGCGCCGACCGGCGTTGCGGACAAGTCGGCGTTTTGGTTCCAGCCGTAGATGCGCGGCACGAGGGCGGGCAGCGCATAGCCCTCAATGGTGACCTGCATGATGTTCAGCGAGGAGTTACCGTTGGCCTGGCCGGAGACGTCCGTTAAGGCGTCGTTCGAGCCCGGCGCCGGCGGAAGGAAATAATGCACCTTGATCTTGCTCAGGCCGGCGTCGCCGGTCAGCAGCCCGAGCGCGTTCTGTTGCACGATGCTCTTCACCATGGCCGTGAGGTTCGATCCCGCGGCGGTCGCCTGCGTTCCGGTGATCGTAATGCCCTGCCGCACGCCCGCGCGAACCGCGTACTCCAGAGTGCTCTTGGCGAAAATACCCCAGGCGGCATCCAGGAGCAGAAAAACCATCGCGATCAGCGGCAGAAACGCCAGCGTGAATTCGATGACTTCCGAGCCTCTGCGGGAAGCGCTCCGGCGGCCCTTCCGTACCAAATGGGCTTGGTTTTGCGTCATGGCGTCCGTGCCCGCGGGCCGGCGGGGCCGTGCCCATTGCGAACTCGCGCCGCCGCAACAGCCGCCGCCCAGCGGTCCTATCCTCTGAATAGCAGGAAGGCGCGCCGCCCAACAAGTTGGCTAAGGTTAGCGCCGGAGGGTTAACCGGCGGCCATCAAGTCCCATTGATTGTGGTGAGGATTGCGGAAGAATACCCTGCACAGGCGCCAGATCGCCGCGCGTGTGCGGCGCCGATACTCGGAAGCTCCCGAAACCGGGAAGTTACTTTTTCTTGCCGACCGGGGCGCCCGGCTTCTTGGGAACAGCTTTCTTGGCCGGCGGGGGGGGCGTGCATGCGTCGGTTTGAAACTCGGGCGTATCGTCCTTGTCCACGTTCAAAGTCAGCATGAACGGATCCCGGGTGAAAGCGGAAGCTTGGCCATGAAACTTGATTTCCTGACCGGCGGCCGGCTTGCCTTTGATGGGAGCTTCCAGCTTGAGCGTGATCTCGGGAGTGGGCGGGCCCGTCTGCCCCGGCTCCGGAATGGCGACGGTGATATCCTTGGGGTTGCACTCCGGCGTACCGGCCACGACGACCCCTTTCAACCCCGAAATCTCCTCGTCCTTCATGCTGGCAAAGTAGGTCTCGCCATCCGGAGCCGCCAGCATCTTCTTGACGCTCATCCACAACGCCAGCTCGGGGTATTTCGCCTTGAACTCTTCTTCCTTTTTGGCGGCGACCTCGCCGGCGGTCTCGATCTTGAAACCTACCGGGGGGAGGATCGAGGCGCCGGACTGCTGCTTGAGCTGATCCAGACCGTCGTCGTCGCCGTGGTAGGTTTTATAGATCTTCTCCAGGTAGGCATCGTACTTGGTGCGCGTGGCGGCGTCGGCTATGCCGCCCTTGGAGGGATCCATGGTCACGGCGCGGGCGATGAAGTAGATCGCTCTGGCGAGCTGGTCGGGGTCCTTGGGGGCGGTCTTGATAATGTCCGCGCCCAAGGCGTAGGCCGCCATGGCGTTGTCCGAATATCGCGACACCGCCTTGGCGTAAGCGTCCTCGGCCCCCGGGACGTCGTCTTTTTTCAGCGCCTGGTTGAAAGGATAGTACGCCACGAGGAGCAAGGTTTGTTTGGCGGCGGCGTCCATCTGCCCGTGAAGACCTTCCCACTGAGCGTCGGTGGCGCCAGCCGGCTTGTTCGCGGGCGCGAAGTAGGTGGGGAGGAACTGCTGCAACGCCCTCGCGGCCTTTTCGGTGAGGGCCAGTTGTTCCGGCGTGGCCGTCCCATTGGACAGCAGCGTACCCCCCGCGGCCGACACGCGGTACAGGACCTGAAAGACCATCAACGGTTCCTTAAACGTGGCGCTCAGGTCCTTGGCCATGAGTTGCCCGCCATACTCCAAGGCTTTGTCCGGCTGGTTGGCCGCGAAGTACGCCTGGAGATAGTAGGCCAGCCGATCGTTGTCCCGGTAATCCGACTGAGGGTATTTCTGGGTCCACGCGTCCAGGTCGGCCAGGGCCTTCTTGGGGTCCGGAGCGCCCGGATTCAGATCCTTGATAACGGCGTTGATGAGATCGTATTCGATGGAGTCCTTGGGCTTCCTCTCGGGCTGAGCAGCCGGCTGAGCGCCCTGCGCCTGCGCGCGGGCTTGTTGCGCGGTCCCCAGGATCAGCGCGCCACTCACAACGGCGGCCGCCGCGATCCCAGTCAAAGTTCTCTTCAAGTCGTGCACGTGCGCCTCCTGCCAATTTCCGCATTACCGGACGGCAGCCGTTGCCGGTCCGCTTTGCGGAGTATACCCAAACCACCGCCGTCCCGCAACTTCATTTGACTCCGTTCCGGACCGCGTGGTTCCGAACAACAAATGATAACAGATCAACGCTATGCTGAAAGACGATTCCCGCATGCGGTACATCGACCTCGGCGTCATTCTGGCGTACCTGGCCGGCATCACCTGGTTCGGGGCCCAATTCCGGCGTAGCCAGAAGAGCCTGAAGGACTACTTCCTGGGGGGCCGGACCGCCCCGTGGTGGGCCATCAGCCTGTCGATTGTCTCCGCGGAGACCAGCACGCTGACCATCATCAGCACGCCGGCCCTGGCATTTGGCGGCAACCTGGCGTTTCTGCAACTGGTTCTCGGCTACCTGCTGGCGCGGATTGTCATCTGCATTCTTCTGCTGCCGCACTACTTCCGGGGCGAGATGTTCACGGCGTACGAGCTGATGCGGAGGCGGTTCGGCGAGCGCATCCGCCGGCTCACGGCCTCGATCTTCCTGGTGACACGGGCGTTGGCGGAAGGGGTGCGGGTGGCCGCCATCGCCCTGGTGGTCTCGGTGGTGCTCGGGGTCGGCCAGACGGCGGCCATTGTCTTGATCGTGGCGCTCACGCTTCTCTACACCTTCGAAGGCGGAATGACGGCCGTGATCTGGACGGACGTGGTGCAGATGGGTCTCTACGTCCTGGGCGCCGGCCTCAGTTTCATCCTGATTCTGAATCGCATCCCCGGAGGATGGGCCCACATGGCGGCCGTGGCCTCCCCGGCCCACAAGCTTGCGGTGTTCGACTTCCGGTTCTCGCCCACGCTGGATTTCCTGAGCCGCAAGTACACGTTTTGGGCGGGGCTGGCCGGCGGCTGTTTCCTGACCACCGCCAGCCACGGGACCGACCAGCTTATGGTGCAACGGCTGTTAAGCGCGCGTAACGAGAGCGAGAGCCGGCGGGCGCTGCTGTCCAGTTGGGTGGTGATCTTCCTGCAATTCACGCTTTTCCTGCTGATCGGCGTGGCGCTCTACGTCTATTACGCGGATCGCGGCCTGACGCCGCCGGCCAAGCTGGATCGGGTGTATCCGCAGTTCCTGTGGAACAGCCTGCCCGCCGGCGTGTCCGGCTTGGCGATAGCGGCCATCCTGGCCGCGGCCATGGCCAACCTGAGCGCCGCGTTGAACTCGCTGGCCTCCACCACGGTCGTCGATTTCTTCTCAGGCAAAGCGCGCTCGGTGCGGCTCGCCCGCCTGGCCACCGCCGGCTGGGCGATCGTTATGCTGCCGATCGCCATCCGCGCCAGCCAGTCGCAATCCGTGCTGGAGACGGGGCTGACCATCGCTTCCATCCCATCGGGAATTCTTCTGGGGGTTTTCCTGCTGGGCGTCCTGACGAAACGCCCCGGCGAGCGCGCGGCTATGGCGGGCGCGATCGCCGGGCTGTGCGCGATTCTGTACGTGTGGCGCTGGACGCCCATCGCGTACACCTGGTACGTACTGATCGGGTCCATGGCCACGTTGGCGGCCGCGATGGCGGCTTCCCTGTTCGAGCGCCGCCCGCCGCGCGGCGCCGCGGCCGAAGCCGCGAACGTAACGGAGCGGTAGAATTGGGGTCGGTCTGCCGTTTAGCCGATCATTCCGGCCGGGCGCCCTCCGGGCGGGAGCGTATCGACCGCTCTCTTACGGGGCGCCCTTTGGGCCCGGCTCCGAATGCCGCATTTCCATGTTGATCCACTTCGTTGTCGCGCACCCGGGGAGTAGCCGCTAATGGAAAAGACGCCGCCGCCGGAACTGAAGCGCGCGCTGGGCCCGTGGGCCGCGGCTTCGATCGTAGTGGGCACCGTCATCGGGAGCGGGATTTTTCTGGTGCCGCAGACCATGATCGGAAACGTCGGCACGGCCCGGATGGTGGCGGCGGTGTGGATTGCGGGCGGGTTGCTCTCTCTGGCGGGAGCGCTGAGCTACGCCGAGCTGGCGGCGGCCATTCCGGAAGCCGGGGGCGAATACGCCTATCTGCGCGAGGCCTATGGTCCGCTCTGGGGTTTCTTATACAGTTGGACGCAGATGTGGGTGGCCAAGAGCGGCTCCATCGCGGCGCTCGCCACCGGTTTTTTCGTTTATTTGACGAATTTCTTTCCCGGCCTCAACGCGGTGTTTTATACCCTGCCGCCGCCGCTGGGCCCGCACGGCGGGCCACTGGAGTTTCGGCTGGGACAGCTATTCGCCATCGCCCTGCTGGCGTTGCTCGGATTTCTCAATTATTGCGGCGTGAAAATCGGGGGAGATATCCAGGTAGCGGTGACGGCGTTAAAGATCGCTCTTATCGGGTTTATCGTCTTCGCCGGGCTGTTTCTCGGCCGGCCGCACGCCGTGACCGCCGGGCCGGCCGCCGCGCTGTCCTTTTCCGGTTTTATAGCCGCGCTGGTAGCCGCGCTGTGGGCCTACGATGGCTGGAACAACGTAGGCATGGCGGCCTCGGAGGTCCGCGATCCGCAACGCAATCTGCCGCGCGCGCTGGTGTGGGGAACGGCCGGGGTGATCGGCATCTATCTGCTGGCAAACGCGGCGTATTTCCGCGTGCTTACGGCCCCCGAGGTGGCCGCGAGCCCGCGGGTCGCGGCGGAGATGATGCGCCGCATTTTCGGCGGACCCGGCGCGGCGGCGGTCTCCGTGGCCGCCATGATCAGCATCTTCGCGGCTCTCAACGGTTCGATCCTGTCCGGCTCGCGAGTGCCCTACGCCGCGGCGCGCCAGGGCTATTTTTTCTCCGAACTGGGACGCGTGCATCCGAAATTCCACACGCCCGGCGCGTCGATTCTGGCGTTGACGGCGTGGGCCTCGCTGCTCGCGTTATCGGGAAAATACGACGATCTTTTCAACCTGGTGATCTTCGCCAGTTGGATACTCTATGGAATGACCGCGGCGGCAGTGCTGGTTTTAAGAAAAAAGCGTCCGGAATTACGCCGGCCCTATCGCACCGTGGGTTATCCTATCGTTCCGGCGATGTTTATTTTGGGATCGATCGTTCTGGTCGTTTCGACCGCGTGGAACCGTCCGCGCGAGTCGATGATGGGGCTGGTCTTGATTGTCCTGGGACTTCCGTTCTATTTTTATTGGAAAAAACGTCTGCAACGCGGCTCTTCGATCCATCCGTACTAGCAGTTTACAACTTACAGGTCACGGTACCTATTCATAGTAATTCCCTCTGAAATCATGAATAACCGCTTGAAAAGAGCGGATAACGGAGGGAGAATCAAAATGGATGGCGGGAACGCAACGACCGCGGAAAGCGGCCGCTGGAGGGCGTGAGTAATGGACGTTTCGAAAATCCTGATCGAATTACGAGCGGAACGACAACAAATCGAAGAAGCGATTCTCAGCCTGGAGCGGCTGGCGCGGGGCCGCGGCCGGAAGCGGGGAAGGCCGCCCTCCTGGATGTCGGAAATTGAGCCGAAGCGCCGTGGCCGTCCGCCGGGCAGCAAGAACAAAGCGACAGCCGCTCCCCCCGCCGTGGCCAAAGCTATCGCCGTGGCCTAGCGGGCCGGAGGCGCGCTCCCATGGGCCGGGCGTTAAGCCCGACGCCACGCGGTCAGCCTCCCTTTTTCGCGGGGGCTTTCTTGGCGGGAACGCCGCCGTTCAGCAGTTCCACGATTTTCAGGTGGATGTTCTTCGCCATTTGGTCATCCGCGAAAAACGCGTCGTTACCCCCATATTGCGCGCGCACGATCCCCTGCCGGTCGATGAAGGCGACGAGCGGCATGCGGGGCCCCACCATGGGCGGAAGCTGCATGAAATCCTGCACGGGCCTCAGTTGGTTGTAGCCCACGGGAAACGGCGGTTGGAATTGGCGGACGAACGCCGGCACGTTGGCCGGCGCATCCTGTTCGATGGCCGAGGCGAGGGCCTGAAAGCCGCGCGCGCCGAATTGATTTTGCTCTTGGATCAGGCAGCGGATCGCGGCCTGGCAATGCGGGCAGGTGGTGAGGATGAAGAGCAGCGCCACGAGTTCGCCCTGGTACTGGCTCAGCTTCACCTGTTTGCCGCCGCCGAGATCGACGGCGAAATCAGGCGGCTTGCGCGGTATGTCGGCCGCCGGGGCGGCGGAAACAGCCAGAACGGCGGCGCAGACGGCTGCCACCACCGTTGGACGCATCGGCATCGCCCTTAGTGTAGCGCAGGGGCCAGGCCTTCCACGCTGGTGACGATGGCGCCGTCGCGCCGCAACTCGAAGCGGCCGTCGTCGCCGGAGCCGGCCGCGGAATCGGCGGTCTCGGCGGCGATGGACAGCGTCTTCCATTTCTTGGCCAGCGCTTCCTTGTAGAACGTGAAATAGCGGCTGGCGCTCTCCTGGCTGTCCCACTCCACCGCGTACAGCAGCACGACGCGGCCCGCCTTCTTGTTCTCGCGCAGCGCGAAGGCCGAGCCGCGCCAATGCGGAGCGATCTGGCCGGCGGCCTCCTTGCCGGCGAATTGCTCGATCAGTATGGCGTGATCGAGTTCGCCCAGCGAACCGTCCACCAGCGCTTTGTAGCCATGCGGCAGGCGGAGAACCGGGAGAGCCGGACTGGCGGGCTTAACGGAAGAGAAGTACTTCTCCAGATGATAGATCTGTTGCGTGGAAACGGGCGCGCGGAGAAACGGCTCCGTGAAGCCCGCCTGGCCATCGTGTTCGATCAGCGCGTTCTGGAACAGCATGCCCTCGGCATAAGGGAAAACCAGAGTCGCGCGGAGGTACAGGGGAGCGTTTTCGTACACCGGGAACTGCCCGGCGCCGCCTTCGCTCATGGCGCTCATCGCGGCGGCCAGCGCCGGCGAATTTTCAAGCGACCGACCCGCCTTGCGCGCCATGTATTCGGACATGAGCCAGGTCGCCTGCCCCTCCATGACCGCGAGGCGCGCGGCCGAGCCATCGTCGCTCTCCCGGCCTTTCTTCATGTACTTCGCCAGGTTGAAATGCTGGTCGGCCAGCGCATGGGACAATTCGTGCGCCAACAGCATCTCCTGCGCCTCGCCCGGCTCGCCAGCCGCGGCGGCGGTGGATTCGCCGATGAACAACTTCCTCCGGCGGTAGTCGTAGAACGCCGCCGCCTGCTCGGTGAGCAGATCCACCGTGGTTTTGAGCAAGTCGAAGTCCGGCGGGACGAAGCCGAATTTCTTTAGGACCAACTCTTCCGCCCGGACATCGGAGGGCTTCGCCTCCTCCTTGAAACGCTGCTTCAGGAACTCGTTGATCTGGTTCTTGGCGATGGGGCCGCATGGCACGGGTCGCAGCAGCTTCATGCCGGTGATATCGGAAAGTCCCCGCGCGATGGCGCCCGCTTCGGCGCACACGGATGGGGCTTCGGGAGCGGTTTGGGCCCCGGCCGCGACCGCGAACAAGAGCGCGGCGAGAATGAGCGCGGCGCGGCCGCCGGAGCGGGACCGAGGCCCGGCGCACGGTCCTTTCCATTTCAGCATCGTCTCTCCAGAATAACGATACAATGAAGGATCAATCCGATTTTTTCGCAGGAGATTCCATTTGGCGGACGACAAGCTCTACAAAGCCGAGTATCTGGGAAGCGGCACCTTCGTTTTCAGTAAACCCAAACGCAAGAAAAACAAAATACGCCAGTCGCAATTGAAGAACCCGCAGCGCGGCGCGCGCAAGTAGGCGCATTCGATAGGTGGCCGCGCCGGGGAGCGGGGCGCGGCCAATATTGCGCGGCTGTTCCGTAGAATCCGAGAAACGCGTGCGGGGCGGAGCAAAATGCTATCCTGCTCGTGTTCGACGAGGCGCGGACCGCGATGGGACGCATAGGAGCATGAGGATACTGGACGTCGGCTGCGGGATCCGCAAGCAGTCCGGCGCCATCGGGATCGACCGGAATCCCGCCAGCCGCGCCGACGTGTTGGTGGATCTGGACCGGCCTCCGTATCCCTTCGCCGCCAATTCCTTCGACCGCGTGACCGCCATCCACGCGATCGAGCATCTGAGCGACGTGATCCGCGCCATGGAGGAATTCCACCGGCTGGCGCGGCCCGGCGGAACGGTGCGGATCGAGACGCCGCACTACACCGATTTCAGCTCGTTCTGCGATCCCACGCACAAGAGCCACTTGAACAGCTTCAGCTTCCGCTACTTCGGAGAGGATCACGGCGGGTTCGGCTATTACTCCCCGGCGAGGTATCGCGAGATCTCGGTGCACGTCAGGCTGCTGGCGCTGTGGAGGTGGCTGGGCTTCGAGTTTCTGGTGAACCACTCCCGCCGGTTCCGCCGTTTCTGGGAGCATTACCTGTGCTACGTGGTGCGCGGGAAGGCCATGGAGTTCGAGTTCGAGGTTCTGAAATGAGGGGCCGCGTATGATGGGCCTGCTCTATCGCGCCGCCGCGGTCCTGCGGCGGCGCGCGATCCGGGACGACCACGGGCGCGTCGGCGAGGACCTGGCGCACCGCTACCTGCGCCGCCGCGGGTGCGCCATCGTGGCCCGCAATTACCAGCCGCCCGCCGGCGGCGGGGAGCTCGACCTGGTGGCTTGGCAGGGCGCAACCCTGGTCTTCGTCGAGGTCAAAACCCGGACCGTCACCGATTTCGGGACGCCGGACCGAGCGGTGGACAGGGAGAAGCGCGTCCGCGTGGAACGCGCCGCTCGCGATTACGCGCGGCGCGCGGGCGCGGATTGGGAGAAGACGCGCTTCGACATCGTAAGCGTCGTTTTGGAGAAGCGGCCGCGCATCGAATGGATCCAGGACGCATGGCGCGGCCCCGCAATCCGTCCGTAGGCCGGGCGTCACCCCGCCGCTTGCGGCTGTAACAGAATTGTCACGATCCAAGTTAATATGGATGCTCCGGTCCGGAAACCGGCGCGCCGAGGGGTTGTGCGGGGCGCTCGGAGTGAAGATCGCGCTTCCCTATGTCAACGTTCTCGCTTGTTGCCCTCATCATCGCCGTCGCGCTCACCTTCGATTTCCTCAACGGGTTCCACGATGCGGCCAATTCCGTGGCGACGGTGGTGGCCACACGGGTCCTGACGCCCTTTCAAGCGGTGGTCTGGGCGTCGTTCTTTAACTTCGTTTCCGTATTCACGTTCGGCACCGGCGTGGCGGGCACGGTGGGCCAGGGGTTCGTCAACCTCACCCTGGTGACGCCCTACGTCATCATGGCGGGCTTGATGGGGGCCATCGCGTGGGATCTGATTACGTGGTGGATGGGGCTGCCGACAAGTTCTTCGCACGCGCTCATCGGCGGCTACGCCGGGGCGGCGGTCGCCCACGCGGCGTTCCAATTGGGCGTGCGCCGCGCTTTCCATGGCCTGGTGGTCGGCCAGTGGCCCAAGACGCTGGCCTTCATCGTGGTCGCGCCGCTGCTCGGGCTGGCGCTGGCCTACGCGCTGATGGTCGCCGTGTACTGGCTGTTTCGAAAATCCTCGCCGTCCAAGATGGACAAGCACTTCCGGAAATTTCAGCTCTGCTCGGCGGCGACGTACAGTTTCGCGCACGGGACCAACGACGCGCAAAAGACCATGGGCATCATCACCGGCGTACTGGTGGCATCCGGGTTCCAGAGCGGATTCAAGGTTCCGCTCTGGGTGATTTTCGCCGCCGGCGCGGCCATCGCGCTGGGAACCCTGAGCGGCGGGTGGCGTATCGTGCACACCATGGGAACGCGGCTCACGCGCCTGAAGCCGCGCGGCGGGTTCTGCGCGGAGACCGCCGCGGCGATCTCCATCCTTTTCGCGACCTTTCTGAAACAGCCGGTATCGACCACGCACGTGATCGCCGGCGCCATCGCCGGAGTGGGGAGCATTCAGCGTCTCAAGGCGGTCCGGTGGGGGCTTGCGGGCAATATCGTCTGGGCCTGGGTGCTCACCATCCCGGCGGCCGCCTGCATCGCGGCCTTGGCCTACCTGGGCGTTCACCTCATCGCCAATCTCCCGGGCCCGGCTCGCGGCTGATCCGGCTTTGACCCGATGGGGCCTGCCGTGCGATATTCTCGAAGGCGTGAGGTGACCCGATGCGCATACGAAAGTCGCTCCTTTATTCCTGCCTGGCCGCGATGCTTTCCGTCACGTTCGCCGCGGCCCAAACGGCCCAGCCGGTTCGGGAGCCGGACGTGCCCTTCGTGCCGACCACGGACGAAGCGGTTCAGGCCATGCTGAAACTCGCGGACGTGAAAAGCACGGACGTGGTGTACGATCTCGGCTGCGGCGACGGCCGGATCGTCATTGCCGCGGCCAAGACCTTCGGGGCGCACGCCGTAGGAATCGACATCAACCCCGTCCGCATCGCCGAAGCGAAAGATAACGCCAAGAAAGCCGGGGTCGAGAACCTGGTGCGGTTCGAAGAGAACGATCTGTTCCAGGCCGATATTCACGAGGCCAGCGTCGTCACCTTGTTTCTGCTGTCGAGCGTCAACCTCAAGCTCCGGCCCAAGCTCCTCCAGGATCTGAAGCCCGGCACGAGGGTGGTTTCCAACACGTTCGATATGGGCGACTGGAAGCCCGACAAGGATGTCTACGTCGGAGATCGGGATCAGGAGGCTTGGCTGAGCCACCATCTGTTCTTATGGACGATTCCGGCGCGCGCCGGGCGGTAAAACGGGGGCCGGGGCCGAGCAACTCCAGGACCGGGCAGCCGAGCGTAGGGCGCCGGGCGCTTTACCTAAGGGCGCGGCGCCGTGCGGGCGCGGATGCCTTCGCCGATGGGACCTTCGTGGCCCAGCGTGGCGTTGAGCCACGCCACCATCTGGCGCTCCCAATCCGGGACGTCCGGCAGCGCTTCCCAGCCTCCGGTTCCGTGGCGGCCGTTGGGAATCCGGACGATCTCGCAGCGCACTCCCTCCTTGGCCAGCGCCGCTTGCAAATTGGTGGCCTCGGTGAAGGGGATGTACTCATCCTGATCGCCCAGGATTTGAAGGAACGGAGGCGCATTCTTGGTGACCCATGTGATGGGGGACGCCTCGCGGAGCGCTTCCGGTTCGCCCTCGTGCCGGATCAGGGGTCCAAGCAGCGCAAGGACGTCGGCGTTCAACGGGACCGTGGCGAAGCTGCTTTGTGCGTAGAGCGTGACCACGGCCTGCACCCGCGCGCTTTCGCGATCCACCGGATCGATGGCTTGGGGATCGCCGATGGCGCCGCGAAGGCCCACCATATTACTGAGGAATCCCCCCGCCGAACCGCCCACCAGGGCGATCTTGTTGGGGTCGGCGTCCCAGGTCTTGGCGTTGTGGCGCAGGTAGCGGACCGCGCGCTCGACGTCGTAGACCATATCGGGATAGGGATACTTGGGCGCGAGCCGGTAATTCACGGAGAATACCGCGTAGCCGGCGGGCCAGAGGAAGTCCGCGCAATAGGCTTCGCTTTCGCTCTTGCTATCGCCGCGCTGGTAGCCGCCGCCGTGAATAATGATGGCGATGGGGTGCGGGCCGGGCCCTTGGGGCGCGTAATAATCCATGGTGAGCTTCACGTGATCGGCTTCACCGTAAACCAGGCCGTCCTGGGTGGGCGTTCGGGGGGCGGCGAAGACGGCGGAAGCGAGGAGCAGGGCAACGGCGGCGGCGCGGCCGCATGAGGTAGACATAAGAGGAGTATATATCAACCCCGCCGCCGGCAAGATGGCGGCGCCACTGCCCCCTTATTTGGGCTGCAATCGGCCCCCGTTTATGGTATTTTGTTCTCACGGAGGGGTTATGGGTGATTTGACTCGACGCAGTTTCTTTAAGTCCAGCTTGGCCGTGGCGGCTCTCGTCAAGGCCGGCGGCGGACTTCCCGCCAGGGCGGCGGCCAAAAGGTCGGCCACCGACTGGGTTCCCTTGGGCAAATCGGGCGTGCAGGTGACGCGGCTCGCCTTTGGAACCGGGACCGTAAGCGGCCGTACGCAATCGGAGTTGGGGCAGGATGCGTTCACCCGCATGGTTCGCCACGCCTACGACAATGGGATCCGGTTCTTTGAGACCGCCGAGTCCTACACCACCCCGGCGATGCTGGGCGAGGCGCTCAAGGGCCTTCCGCGGGGTAGCTACCGGCTGATGACCAAGTTCACCGTGCGGCCCAATGAAGATCCGCAGCCCAAGATTGACGCCGCGCGGAAGACGCTCAACACCGAATACATCGACATCCTGCTCATGCACTGCATGCGCAGTCCGCAATGGCCGGAAGAAACCAAGCGCGCTCAGGACGGGCTTTCCGAAGTCAAGGCCAAGAAGATCATCCTGGCGCACGGGGCCTCGGTCCACGGCCTGCAAGCTCTGGCCGCCTTCCCCGGCAATCAGTGGCTGGATGTCGCCATGATTCGCATGAACCACAAGGGAGTCAGGATGGACACTCCCTCGCTGCGCGACACCGCCGACCTCGGCGATGTCCCGCAGGTGGTGGAACACACCACCAAGGTTCACTCGCAGGGCATCGGGGTGATCAGCATGAAGCTGGCGGGCGAAGGCCAGTTCACGGATCCGGAAGACCGCGAGAAATCGCTGAAGTTCGCCATGGGGTTGGGGGTGGTGGACTCGGTGCCAATCGGCTACAAGAGCATCGCGGAAATCGACGAGGCCATCGAGCGGATGAACCGCGTCCTCAACGCGTAAAGAGAGTCTGGTCCGCATGGCGGACCAGACCTTCCATCGGTCCGCGTCACTTCCCTTCGACGGTGTCCGCGCCCTTGAAAACGGACGTGTCGAGGGAGTCCGCAATCTGCGAGCTGGCTGGTACGAGGCTGTCCAGGCGTTTCCATTCCATCCCGGAGGCTTCCTGTTTCAGCACGCCGAGTTCGCCCATGGCCCACAGCGAGTTACCCACGGGAAGGAGTTTGGCCAGAAACAAATTGTATTGGATCGGTACCGCCCTCCACGTGTCGCCGCCATCTTCGCTGACCAGGAGCTTGTCGTCGGCCGCGATCCAAATACGGTTGGAGCGATCCACCGCCACCGAAGATAGGATCGAGTTCACCGGGCTCTTCTCGACCGCCCACGTGACGCCTCCGTCCCTGCTGCGGAGTATTTCCCCGCTGAACCCGACGGCCCAGCCGTTGTTCAGGTCGCGGAAGTACACCGAGCCGAGCGTCCACGTCGCCTGTGTGGCGATCGCCTGCCACTTCGCTCCGCCATCGACCGTCCGGAGTATGGCGCCGCACCAGCCCGACGCCCAGCCATGTTGCGGGTCCGCGAAGTAAATATCCTCGATGCCCTGCGTTGTGCCGCCGTCCTGCGCTTTCCACGAGCGCCCGCCGTTGGCGGAGTACAGCATCACCCCGTCGAATCCGGCGGCCCAGACCTCGTGGCCGATCGCATACACCGTCAGGAGGTTTTCGGTAGTGCCGGTTGTTCGGGCCTGCCACGTCTTGGCCCCGTCTTCGGTGGCCAGTAGAGTACCAGCGTCCCCTACCACGAAACCGTTATTGGCGTCGCTGAACGCCACGGAGTGCACAATCTCTTTCGCTCCGGTCTTGTAGGTCGTCCAAGTGGCGCCGCCGTCCTTAGTGCCGTAGATCATGCCCTGTTCACAGAGCACGTACGCCGTAGTAGCCGTAGGCGCCGCGGCGTCGCGCAGGTAGCACAGATCCCGGGCCGCGGCGGAAGCCAGATGCGGGAGCAGCAGAATTCCCGTCAAACCTATGGTTCTCAGTCTCAACACGATCCCTCCTCTAACCGCCGAGTCCGTGAGGGCTCACGAACGCCCCCCGGCATAGAGTGGAGACGAGCAGGACCCCTTTGCCGCTTCGCCCCCGACCAGTCTCTTGGCCAGAATCCCATTTAATATACGTAGGCGAGTCGGGCAAGGTTACCTCCTTCCGGCTACCTGCCGGTAGCATGCGGTTTCGTATTCGATCCCGATCGCTGCCTCACGGGGCGCCCTATGGGCCCGCCTCCGAACGGGGTCAGGCATCGGCAAGCAGCTTCTCGGGCCGTGGCTACAATAGAAGGGACCGATGCCCGCAACCCGCTACCAGGCCGAGGCCTGCCCCCCAGCGCATCTTTGCGGGGAGATTTCGCGGCGACCTTCGCGGGAAATACGGTATTCGCCGCCTGCCAGTGGGCGGCGCTCAGCCTGATCGCCCGGCTCGGCGGCGCGGTACTGGTGGGCGAGTACGCTCATGTCCCTTGGTTTCCTGAAAAGTCCAAAACCTGTGCCTGGCTGTGTATGGACAACGGGTATACACTTAAGAAGGATGCCGCGAGACGACTTCCCGGACTTCGATTGGGATGAAGCCAACACGGCTCACATCGCCCGGCACGGCGTCACCCAAGCGGAGGCGGAGGAAATTGTCCGGGGCGCCTCGATCCCTCTGGAAACCGAGGATCGCAGCGGGGAGGACCGGTACACCGAGCTGGGCGAAACGACGACAGGGCGCCTGCTGCTGGTCGTCTGGACTTGGAGACGGCGGAGGATTCGCGTGGTGACTTCGTTCTCCGCGAATCGGAAATGGCGCGCTTTTTGGAGGCGCGTCCGGAGAGCGCACGATGGCTAAGAAGAAGCTGATGGAAATGAAGGCGGAGGCGGAAGAGGCCCGCTGGTTCGAAGACAATCAAGATCGGCTGTTGCGGTTGTTCGAGCAGGCCGAAAAGGACGGCGCACTGCGCGTCGGCGGAAAGAGCGTTGGAATCACGCTATCGAAAAAGACGGAGACCGTGAGGAAGGCGCCTTCGCAAAAGGTCATGCTGCGCATCCCCAGCGACGACATCTCCCGCGCGCGCCACTTGGCGGCCGACAGAGGCATCGGATACCAGACCTACATTAAGATGCTCCTGCGCGCCGGTCTCGACCGGGAGGAGACTGTCCGCCGCCGAGCGTGACGTAACTCTCTCGAAAATTCACCCGCGCGGGCTATGCCGCTTTTGGTTTGAGCGTGACCTCGTAGCCGAGTTTTCCCAGGCGTCTGACCAGATGGGTGGCGGTCTGGGCGGCGTCTCGCCTGTCGAA
>JBEKHV010000036.1:0-39799 GCA_050012095.1 Bryobacteraceae bacterium
TCGGTCAGCTTCTCCAGGAAGCGCGGGTCGCGGGAGAGCTTGAATCCCTTGACGCGATGCGGCTTGAGATTATGACTCCGCCACACCGTACTGACAGTGGATTTGCTGACACCCAACTGCGCAGCCAACAATCGGCAACTCCACTGGGTCATGCCTTCGGGTTTGGTCTGTAGGGTCGTATCGATGATCGCCTGAATCTTGTCGCTCCCATAGGTCGGCTTGCGTCCACGGCCCGGCGCCACTTCCCACAGACTCTCCAGTCCCTCCCGCGCAAAGCGTGTCCGCCACAGCATCACGGTCTTGCGGTTCGTATCCAGGCGCTCGGCAATCGCGCTGTCGGATTCGCCGGCCGCCGCGGCCAACACTATCCGACTCCGCAGAACCACTTGTTGCGGCGTGCCGAAGGCCGAGAGCCACTGTTGAATCTGCGACTCATCGGCGGCCGCGAGAAAAACCGGCGCAACGAAGCGGGACATGCTCCGAGCATATCCCAATTCGGCTCGTTTATCCAGTTATTTGCTGGACACTACACTATATAGCAAAGGTACGGTCATTTTCCGGTAACCCCACTTGAACGAAGCCTTTCGGCAGACGCTTCGCGTGGGCGTGTGTCCGACGCCTGGCGGTTTGGGCTATACTGAATGGGACTTGTAGGTCCCAAATGGAGATTCCGGCTTGGAGGTTAGACCTTGACGGCGAGAGTGTACGCGTGGACGATTCTTATCGGTTGTTTCTTGGGGGCCCACCCACTGTTCGGCGGCCAGATCGTTGCCGATCTCACTGGTTTGGCGAGTCCGGCCCTGACAATTAACTTCACGGAGCTTGGCATCCCTCAAAACTCAGCCCTGACCGATCAGTACGCCAGTTTGGGCGTGACGTTTTCGGCTGGTATGTATCAGGGCGATTCAGACGCTCAGAACTTCCCAGCCGGTCCGAATCCAGTTATTACCGCACCCTTTGCGATCTATTTCACCTCGGTTCAATCCAGCGCCGCCTTGCGGTTCGTTAGTAACCCGGGAACCTCAACTTTCGCAGCCCTGCTGGACGCCGCTCCCGTGGACTCCTTCGCCACTTCGACCGGGGCCCCGGCTTATTACGGCTTCACGGGCGAGAGTTTTGACGAAATCCAGATCACTCCTGGAGGAGTTGGAAGCGCGGCGTTCGTCATCGATATTCAGCTTGGGTCATCGCCCGTCCCCGAACCCTCAGCCTGCGCCCTGCTCGGCGGCGGCCTGCTGGGTTTGCTCGCCTGGCGCCGTAAGCGGACAGCTTAACTTTGCGGGGTTGAGGGCCTGGGGCTGGTTTCCGGAGCCATGATCGAATGTAGTCCCGGCCTACAACGGGTCAAGTTCTCCTCGCTGGACGACGTGATTTCAGTATAAAATCGAATTGGCCGCCTAGCTCGACGGGGCTAAAAGCCGGGGACCCTGCCCGGTTGGCGGTAATATCATTTCAGTTCTGCCAAAGCGACGGACCGTCCGCTCGGGTAGTCCACTTACACCTCCTGCTGGCGACTCGGAGAAGAGGCGTTCCGCCAGAAAACCGGGCGTTGTGGACGAAAGACGTTAGAGTTGTATCGGGAGCGACCCGGCGAGGCAGAGGCCGATGGCAGTCGTGGAAGCCGACCGCCGGGCCGCTTTCGATACAGCCGTTTGAAGGAAGCCGCCCTGGATTTGGCAGGGCAATTGCTTATTGGGTATTGAATCGAGATCGTAATACGCGACGAGAGAATGTCGCTACGCGCGAATTGGATGGCCGGGTTGGGGCCGTTCTCGGGAGACGCATCGCAGTTGCCCTGCCAAATCATAGCACGCGCAAGCGTCCGCCGCTTTGCGGCTTCGTTCAGACGGGCTTACCGGAAAAAGGCCGGC
Source organism: Bryobacteraceae bacterium (assembly GCA_050012095.1). GTDB lineage: Bacteria > Acidobacteriota > Terriglobia > Bryobacterales > Bryobacteraceae > BOG-224. Next base: position 1,872 of record JBEKHV010000036.1, read on the forward strand.
CCCGAGTCATGTATCGGCTTCCGGGCAATACTCCTGAAGGCCATCGCCCTCATTTGCTATGGCGGTGAATCCCGGAATCCTCCGCAGCGCCCGAATTGCACTCACTGGACCGCCACTGCTTTCTTGACTTCCATCTCCGCGTTGAGCAGCCGGACCTGGATGGGCAGCCCGCCGATGGATGGCGCGACCCGCCGCGCGAGACTTTCAAAACCAGCTACGGCTTCGGGCCGTTCCCAGACGCCGTCGCCGACAACGAACCCAATCGCCGCGCCGCTGTCTTTCGATACCACCACGCTGACACCCAGATCCTCCAGGTACCCGGCCTCCCGGAGCGCCTTGCCGAGGGCCTCGGCATCGCCTTCGGTCGCGGAACCGAAGTAGTAGATGGCATCCCTGGCACCGATGATGGTTTTGCCCACCTCCAGCGACTTTCGGACGGCCCATGACGGGTCCACCAGGTGAACCTGTATGGGGAATCCGCCGATCGAGGTGGCGATGCGCCGTCCGATTTCCTCGAAGTTCGCCTCCGCGTCCGGGCGGTCCCAGGCACCATCCTTGAGGACGAACGAAACCACCGTGCCGGCCCTGCTTTTCGATAGCAGAACGCTCGTGCCCCGATCGCCAAAGAAGCCGGTGTTTTGCAGTGCTTGGCCCAGCACGGCGGCGTCTTGTGCGGTAGCCGCATGGGAATAGTAGACCGCATCCTTGGTCCCGATGGCGACCTTGGGCAGCGCGCCTTTGGGCCTGCGCATCACCGCGATGCCCCCGGCCACGAGAGCCGCCAGAAGGAGGAACCCGACGCCGTAAGCCAGCCAGTTCGAGGCGATACTCCGCTCTCGGCCATGCATGGAAACGATGCTATCCTCCGGCGGTTGCTCGAAGCAAGCCGTGGCTCGGTAGGGAGCCGTCTGTTATCGCGGTAGCCTAAGATATGGCGACAATGCGGCATCGGCTATCCCGCTCGCTGACGGCAACCGGCGTCGCATGGCTAGTCTCCGGAATTGTCTTCACCTTGGTCACTAAAGGACCAGGCTCCGTCAGTGCATGGTTAATCTGGGGCACAGTTGTTTTCATGGCCGGCTGGATGCTCGTAGGCCTCACCCTTGTCGCTCTGGGCGACAGGGTTCTTCGGATGAGCGCAGTTTCGCTGACGATGGCAGCCGGAGCGGGCGGCACCCTGGTAATTGAACTGCCGTACATCATTGTGCGGGTACTGACTCCGAAGGCTCATTATGTCTGGTCTGTCCGGGATCTCGTCTGGCCGGGTCTCGCGTTCGCGATCGCCGCGTCCGCCGCCTGGCTCTACCGAATGTTGCTCAGGTCCAGTCGAACTGCACTGCTGGAACACTCACCGGCGCGCGCGCGTGGGCGGCGATAAGGCCCGAAGAAGCGACTGAAAGTCCGGAGGGAGTTCGCAGTCAATCGAGACGCTCGCTCCGGAGCGGGGATGAATGAACTGAAGATGCGCGGCGTGAAGGGCGACGCGCGCGATTCGGCGCTCCGACGCTTCCGCCGGGTGGTACTTTCGGTCGCCGACGACCGGATGGCCGATCGCCGAAAACTGCACTCGGATCTGGTTCTGCAATCCCGTCACCAGCGTAACCCGGACCAGCGAAGCGGCCCGAAGAGGGCGTTCCACGGAATAGCGAAGTTCCGCGCGAGCCGCCTGGGAGCCGCTCTCCGTGGTCAATCTTTGAAACATTCCTTCCCGTCGCAAGTAGTGAACCAGCGTCCCTTCCTTGGCGCCGGGCTGCCCGCGAACCACCGCGAGATACTGCCTCACCGGAGTATGGGCGAGAAACTGGCGGACCAGCGCGTCTCGATCCGCCTCGGTCTTGGCAAAGAGCAGAACCCCGGACGTAAACCGGTCGATGCGATGGACGACGAAAACTCGTTGTCTCTTCCGTCTCCGTTCGGCGGAAAGGAGAGAAAAAGCGGACGAAGTATCGGAGCCTGGCACAGGCACAGCCGGAAGTCCGGCAGGCTTATCGATGGCCACAACGGCATCGTCTTCGTAAAGTACGACCAGAGATCGCTTCATTCGCCGGGATCCATCGCCATCCTACCAGTATCGCGATGCTAGACTCTTTACTTAAGTGCCCAAGGCCACCCATTTGGAATGCTGCCTGTGCGGCGCGAGGCTGGAAGCGGGGCAGATCGCCAACCTCTGCGCCTGCGGCGGTCCCCTCGCCGTGCGGTTCGATCTGGATCGGATCCGGCAGCGTTGGCGGAGGCGGGACGTGGCGGGCGGGCCCTCCAGCATGTGGCGCTACGCGCCGATCCTGCCGCCGGGCGATGAATCCATCGTCTCGCTCGGGGAGGGTTGGACGCCGCTTCTCCGGACGCGCCGCCTGGGATCGCGGCTGGGCACCGATTCGCTCTGGGTGAAGGACGAAGGCGTCAACCCCACCGGGTCTTTCAAGGCGCGCGGCCTAGCCTGCGCGATTTCCATGTGCGTGGAGCTGGGAATCCGCAAAGTGGCGATTCCCTCGGCCGGGAACGCGGCCAGCGCCCTGGCGGCCTACGCCGCCGCCGCCGGAATCGAAGCCCACATCTTCCTCCCTCGCGACGTCCCGCAGGCCAACTACCTGGAGTGCAAAGCGTACGGCGCATCCGTCACGCTGGTGGATGGCCTCATCGGCGACTGCGCCCGCGCGGTGGCGGAGCGCGCTCCCGCCGAAGGCTGGTTCGACGTCGGCACGATGCGCGAACCCTACCGCGTCGAGGGCAAGAAAACCATGGGCTACGAGGTGGCGGAGCAGATGGGTTGGGAATTGCCGGACGCCATCTTCTACCCTACCGGCGGCGGCGTCGGGTTGATCGGCATGTGGAAGGCTTTCGACGAGATGGAGAAGCTGGGTTGGATTGGTTCGCGCCGGCCCAGGATGATCGCCGTGCAGGCCGATGGCTGCCAGCCGGTGGTGCGCGCTTTCGAGGAGAACGAGCCGCGGAGCCGCTTCTGGGAGGGCGCACGCACGCTCGCGGCCGGGTTGCGCGTTCCCAAGCCCTTCGGCGATTTCCTCATCCTGGAGGCGGTGCGCGCCAGCCGGGGCACGGCGGTGGCGGTCAGCGACCAGGAGCTGCTGGACGCAGGCGTGGCCCTGGCTTCCGAGGAAGGAATCTACGCGGCTCCGGAGGGCGCGGCGTGCGTGGCCGCACTGGAGAAGCTGCTGGCCTCGGGCTTTCTGACCGGCGCGGATCGCATTGTGCTTTACAACACCGGCTCGGGCCTGAAGTATCCGGAGGCCTATGCCACGCGCTTCCCGCGAGCCGCCTCCGGCGAGCAGGATAAGCTGGGAGGACTGATCACCCCGCGATGAAAACCCTTGCCCTGGCCGCGCTCGACGCCGTCGCGCGCCGCGGCGTCTCCTACGCCGACGCGCGCGTGGTGGAGATCCGCGAGCGCGACATCGCCACCAAGAACGGCCGGGCCGGGCATGTCTCCAGCTCCGAATCGCTGGGACTCGGCGTGCGGGTGGTGGCCTCGGGATGCTGGGGCTTCGCGGCCACGGACGATCTCGGGAAGGAAGGCATCGAGTCCGCCGCCGCTCTGGCGATCGAGATCGCCCGCGCCGGCGCCGCGGCGCGGAAAAGCGATGTGCGGCTCGCGCCAGAGGAGAAATACGAGGCCACTTGGTCGTCGCCCTGCCACATCGACCCCTTCGCCATTCCGGTGGACCAGAACCTCGGCGCGCTCCTGGCCGTCGATACGGAGCTGCGCCGCCAACCGGGGGTGAACCTGGCGGAAGCCTCGATGCGCTTCGAGCGGCGGCGACAGGTGTTCGCTTCCACGCTAGGCAGCCTGATCGATCAAACGCGTTACACCAGCGGCGCCGGGTTTTCCGCCCTCAGCTACAAGGATGGCGAAATCCAGAAGCGCTCCTATCCCAACTCGTTCGGAGGCCAATACCAGTTGAAGGGCTACGAGTTGGTCGAGGAGTTGCGGCTGCTCGAGAACGCGCCCCGCGTGGCGGAAGAGGCGGTGGCGCTGCACGCCGCCGACCGCTGTCCCGAAGGGGCGTTCGATTTGATCCTCGATAGCTCGCAGCTCGGGCTTCAGATTCACGAATCGATCGGCCATCCCATCGAGCTGGACCGCGTCCTGGGCAGCGAAGCCAATTACGCGGGCATGAGCTTCCTGACGCTCGACCAGTTGGGACGGCTCGAGTATGGGTCCGAGATGGTCAACGTGGCGTGCGACGCGCGCTTGGAACACGGCCCGGGATTGGGCACGTTCGCCTTCGACGACGAAGGCGTGCCGGCGCAGCGGACCGAGATCATCCGCGGCGGCCGGTTCGTGGGTTACATGACCTCCCGCGAGACTGCTCCGGCCGTGGGCGCCGCGCGCTCGAACGGCTGCATGCGCGCCGATGGCTGGAACCGGCAGCCGCTCATCCGCATGACCAATGTCAGCCTGGCGCCGGGGGCGCAATCGCTCGAAGAAGTCTTCGGCGCCGACCACGGCATTTACATGGAGACCAACCGGAGCTGGTCGATTGACGACAAGCGCTTCCACTTCCAGTTTGGCTGCGAGATCGGGTGGGAGATCCGCAACGGCAAGCGCGTGCGCATGTTGAAGAACCCGAGCTACAGCGGCATTACCACGGAATTCTGGAACCGGTGCGCGGCCATCGCCGGGCCGGAGCACTGGACGTTGTGGGGCGTCCCCAATTGCGGCAAGGGCCAGCCCGAACAGGTGATGGGTACCAGCCACGGCGCCAGCCCCGCACAGTTCCGCGGGATCAAGATTGGGAGCGCCTATGCGGGGTAGGTCTCTAACAGGGTGGCGGTACGCTCTTCGTGGAAACCACTCCCTTACGGTCGTGGCTCGGAACGGAGCCGTGCGCGTTAGCGAGCGGTTGCCGAATAGCGCCGAATCCAGGGGCCATCGCATATGACCCGCCAGGATTGCGAGCGAATCTTCGAGCAGGTCGCGGACGCCGCCCGCGCGCTGGGCGTGACCGAGGTGGAAGCCATCATCGCCGGCGAAGAGAGCGCGCTCACGCGTTTCGCCAACAACGCGATTCACCAGAACGTGGCGGAGCGCGGCGCGCAACTTTCCATTCGGCCGGTGATCGGCGGGCGCACGGCGCGCGCCACCACCAACAAGCTGGACCGGAATTCCATCGGCGCGGCGGTGGCCGAAGCCGTCGCGATTACGCGGCTTACCGCGCCCGATCCGGATCTGCTCCCTTTGGCTGGTCCCGCCGCGTATGAACCCGTGGACCGCTGGTGCCAAGCCACGGCGCAGGTGACGCCCGAAGAACGCGCGCGGGCAGCGGCCGGGGCTATCCGCGTGGTGGAAGGCGGGGGCCAGACCGCAGCCGGCGCCTATTCCACCGGCCACTCGTTCTTCGCCGTGCTGAACTCGCGCGGGCTTTCCGCGTGGCACCGCGAGACCATGGCGCGCTTCTCGATCACGGCCATGGCGCCCGCCGGCTCCGGTTGGGCCAAAGCCGGCGCCTGCGATCATAGCGAGCTGGACCCGCTGCGGTTGGCCGCCGCGGCGTCCTCGAAAGCCGCCGCTTCCCGCGAGCCTCGCGAGCTGCCTCCGGGCCGCTACACCACGATTCTCGAACCGGCCGCCGTGCTCGATCTCGCCGGCCAGATGTTCGGGGATTTCAGCGCCACCGCGGTGCGTGACGGCCGCAGCTTTCTTAACGACCGTATCGGGCGGAAAATCTTCGGCGAAAACATCCGCATCGACGACAACGCCTGGCATCCGCTCCAGGCGGGCGCGCCGTTCGACGGCGAGGGCGTCCCGCGGCGGCGCCTCGCGCTGGTGGAAGGCGGCGTGGCGCGCGAGATCGCCTACTGCCGCCAGGCCGCGGCGCTGGCCGGCGTCGAGCCTACAGGCCATGGTTTCCCTCTCCCCAACGAGATGGGCGAGATGCCGGCGAATATCGTGATCGCGGGCGGAGAGACGTCCGTGGACGAGATGATCGCATCCACCGGGCGCGGCATCCTGGTGACGCGCCTGTGGTACATCCGCGAGGTGGACCCCTACGAGAAGATCTTCACCGGCATGACCCGCGACGGCACATTCCTGGTAGAGGACGGCCGCGTCACGGCGGGCCTGCGCAATTTCCGCTTCAACCAGAGCCTGCTCGAAATGCTTTCGGGCGTGGAAGCCCTCTCGAAGCCCGTTCGCGCCTCGGGTGAAGAGACCTTCGACATGGTGGTCCCCGCCATGAAAGTTCGCGATTTCAACTTCACGGAAGTGACGCGGTTCTAACCGAGCACGGTTTTCCGGCTCTCGCCTGGCAGAACTCGACGACCAGCCTGACAAGGCCTTGGTGAGATCACGTACACGTGCGAGACGCCGTCCCATGAAGACCCAGGTCGGCGTCGGCTCTGGATTGTAGGGCGGCGTCAAGATGGCCGAATATAACCTGACGTTGTGCGCTAATCTCGTGGCATGACGTATGTGAGAGGACGCGCGTCGTTCCCGCCCGTTGCCGCTATCCTTCTCGCCGCTGCTCTCGCCGTGGCGCCGGCATGCAGGACGACGCCATCATCGCCCGCGGCGGGCATCGATCTGGCAGGCATGGACAAGTCCGTCGCTCCCGGTGACGATTTCAACGCCTATGCCAACGGCGGATGGATCAAGGCCACGCCCATTCCCGCCGACAAGTCGAGTTATGGCGTCTTTACCATGCTCGCCGACGAGACGCGGAAGCGCTTGCTGGCGCTTATTCAGGAATCGGCCAACGCGGGATCGGCCGCCAGCGAGGATACCCGGAAAATCGGCGACTTCTACGCGAGCTTCATGGATGAGGCGGCCATCGAGGCGAAGGGAATCGCGCCGCTGCAGCCCCAACTCGACGCCATCGCGGCCATCGCGGATCGCCCCGCTCTCGCCCGCGCCCTGGGCGGGCGGCTCCGCGCGGATGTGGATCCGCTGAACAACACGAATTTCGAGACCGGGAACCTCTTCGGAGTCTGGGTCGCCCAGGGCCTCACAGACCCATCGCACAACTATCCGTACCTGCTGCAAGGCGGTCTCGGAATGCCGGATCGCGACTACTATCTCTCCACGGCTGCGCACATGGCTGAGCTGCGCAACGAGTACCAAGCGCATATCGCGGCCCTGTTCAAGCTGGCGGGCTTCGAGGACCCCTCCGCACGCGCCGGCCGCGTATTCGCGCTCGAAACGAAGATAGCGCGGGCGCACGCCACACGCGTGGAGTCGGAAGACGTAAAGTCCGCGGTTTCGTGGAAGCGCGAGGAACTGGCCGCCAAGGCGCCCGGGATCGACTGGCCGGCGCTGCTCGACGCGGCCGGACTACAGGACGCGTCCGTCTTCCTTATCTGGCATCCCAAAGCAGTTCCCGGACTCTCCGCTCTGGCCGCAACGGAGTCTCTGGACGCATGGAAAGACTGGCTCGCGTTTCATGCCATCGAACAGGCCGCTGGTTTCCTCCCGAAAGCCTTCGCCGACGAGCGCTTCCACTTCGATGGCAAAGCTCTCAGCGGAATCCCGGAGTTGCGCCCGCGCTGGCAGCGGGGAATGGATTTCACGAGCGCGGCTCTGGGAGAGGCGGTCGGCAAGCTGTACGTGCAACGCTACTTCCCGGCTGCGACCAAAGCCAAGGCGCAGGCCATGGTTGCCGATTTGGCGCAGGCGTTCGCCAAGATGATCGACGCGCTCGCTTGGATGTCGCCCGCGACCAAAATCAAGGCGAAACAGAAGTTGGACACGCTAAGAGTTGGCGTCGGCTATCCCGACCGGTGGGAGGATTACTCGGGCCTGGGGATCGTCAAAGGCGATACGCTCGGGAACGAGCAGCGCGCCGAGCTTTTCGCATACCGCCATCAGCTCGACAAACTCCACCAGCCCGTCGACCGCGGCGAGTGGTGGATGACTCCGCAGACCGTGAACGCCGTCAATCTTCCCCTGCAGAACGCGCTGAACTTCCCGGCTGCGATCATCCAGCCGCCGTATTTCGATCCGGAAGCCGACGCGGCCCATAATTACGGCTCCATGGGCGCGATTATCGGGCATGAGATCAGCCATAGCTTCGACGACCAGGGCAGCCAGTTCGATGCCGCCGGCCGGCTCGCCAACTGGTGGACCAAGGAAGACTTCGACCACTTCAAGGCCGCTGGCGAAGCGCTCGCCGCGCAGTTCGACGCCTACAAGCCTTTCCCGGACCTTGCGGTGAATGGTCATCAAACGCTCAGCGAAAACATCGCCGATGTGGCCGGTCTCCTGGCCGCTTACAACGCGTACCGGCTCTCGCTCCACGGGAAGCCGGATGTGGTGAAAGACGGCCTCAGCGGCGATCAGCGGTTCTTCATCAGCTTCGGGCAAAGCTGGCGGGCCAAGGTACGCGAGGAAGAAATGCGGAGACGGATCGCCACCGACGGGCATGCTCCCGATCCGTACCGCGCCGACACAGTGCGGAACCTGGACGCCTGGTACGACGCCTTCTCAGCGCATCCCGGCCAGAAGCTATACCTGGCGCCGCCGGACCGGGTGCGTGTATGGTAACGGAGCAGCGTAGTGCGGCAGTCTCTCAGGTCCGGCGTTTCTGCGGCGAGATTCTGGCCGCGGCTACGCCTCTTCCATGAAGTAGTACCCAATCATGTGCATCACGATCAGGTGGGAGTCTTCGATGCGCCCCATGTGAGGATGCGCCGCCTGAACGTTGAGCTGCGCGATGCGCCCGAGTTGGCCGCCGTCCCGGCCGGTGAGCGCAATCGTGCGGCACCCGATGGCGTTGCCGTATTCCACCGCGCGCAGCACGTTGGGCGAGTTTCCGGAGCCGCTGATCGCCATGACTACGTCCTCGGGCCGGGCAAAGTTCTTCAGTTGTTCCACGAACGCGCATTCGTAGCTGACGTCGTTGGAGTACGCGGTCAGGGTGGGCTGGTTATCGCCGAGCGCCATCACGCGGAAGCGCGCGGACCGGCCATAACTGGCCCCTTTCACCATGTCGCAGACGAAATGGGAAGCGGTCGAGGCGCTCCCGCCGTTGCCGCAAACGAAGATGCTTCGCTCCTCGTCGCGCGCCTGGCGAAGGATCCGGACCGCCTGCGCGACCTTCTCCAGGTCGATGGTCTCGATGGCTTCGAAGAGCGAGGCTTTGTATAAGCGGAGAAAGGAGTCTGGCATGTCGCGACGGGTCTCTATGCACATGTTACCATAGCCCGTGCGCCGGATCCTCCGTCCATTCCGGCGGTCGTGAGCCGCCGCGGCCGGTGGCACCCGACTGCGCCGCATATTGACCAAAGTGAACTACCTTCTCATTCCTTGGGGATCGCCCCTATTAGCTCTCGATAGTCCTCCGGCGTTTACCAACGGGGGATTCCGCGATGGGCGCGCGTGACGCTATACTCTACATCGAACATGGGACAACGAGACATCGCGCAGGAGCGAGGCGCTTTCTTTTCGATGCTGGTAGTAGCCTCATTCTCCGCGTGGCTAGCGTGTTTCACCATTTTTGGCCGAAGCAACTTCGCTTTCGTGTTCGCATGGGGAAGTCCGTTTGTGTGGTTCGGTTGGCTCAGCGCGCTTCTTATTGCGCTAGGCCGGTTTTGGGGAAGGCACACCGGGCAAGCGCCATGCCTCGAGCTCTTGCTGCCTCTTTTCATGTTGAGTTCCGGCGCATGGCAGGGCTGGATGCTCCAGAGATCCCGCGCCTATCCATCCGTCGATGAATTGCTATTCACATTCGACCGGAATTATGGCTCTCTCGCGTTCATGGTGGGCCGCTGGTTTCACCAGTCGCCTATTTTGCACCTGGCCGGCAAATGGGTGTATCTTTCTTCGATCCTGCCGCTGGCGGTCGTTTATCTGGCTTTGCCGCCAGACATCAAGATCCGGCGCAGGCTGTGGACGTCGTTCGCGGTCATGGGCCTGAGCGGGGTTGTGTTCTACCAGGTTTGTCCCGCCGCGGGGCCGATCTACCGATTTCCGGAATCCTTTCCTCGGTACATTCCCCTTCTGAGTGCGCCGCAAGCCAGAATCTTGCCTCATGCATTTCTGAATGCCATGCCGAGCTTACATATGGCGCTGGCCGTGCTGACGCTCATGTATGCCAGGCATTGCGCCAAGCGCTTTCAAGTCGGAGCCGGGATCTTCCTTGTTCTGACCATGCTTTCCACGCTCGGCCTTGGAGAGCATTACTTCATCGATCTGATCGTCGCCGTGCCGTTCATTGTGGCGATCGATAAGCTGCCCGATGTGGTGCGAGACCGCGGCCAGAGGGTGCGCGTATACGGGTGTTTGAACGCGGTGTTGTTCTGGGAAATTGCATTACGCCAAGGTTGGGCGCTACAACTCTCGACGCCGATTGTATGGGTTCTGAGCATCGGCACGGTCATCGTCCCTTTTGTCCCTATCCGGTCTTTAGCCAAAGAAGAGGATGGTTGCGGAGAGAGGGCGGACGTATCCGCAATCTCATCGTGCGCCCTGTCTGGAGCTTCCGGCCCTTCCGGCTGAACGCCAAAGCGCCAGCGCGCATCCGTCCGTAATTTGAGCCGCCGCTGGACTGGCGAGCCGTCTTGCCGTAAGATGCACCGTGAGACGCTGCGATGCCCGAGATATCCGTTATCATTCCCGTCCTGAACGAATCGCGGAACATACCGCTCATGGTGGAACGGCTGACGCGCGCCCTGGCGGGCGTCGATTGGGAGGCTGTCTTCGTGGACGACGATTCGCCCGATGGCAGCGCCGCGGTGGCGCGTGCGATCGCTGCGGTGAATCCACGCATCCGGATCATTCAGCGGATCGGGCGACAGGGTCTGGCGTCGGCGGTCATCGAGGGCATGCTGGCGACCTCTTCACCCTGGCTGGCGGTAATGGACGGGGACCTGCAACACGATGAGTCGGTTCTGCCGCGCATGTTGGAAGCGGCGCAGTCGGGCGATCTGGACCTGGTTGTCGCCAGCCGCCATATCGCCGGCGGCAGCATGGGCCAGTTTTCCGCAAGCCGGGTGAGGCTCAGCAATCTCGGCCGCTCTCTCACCCGCCTGGTGACGACTTGCCCGCTGAGCGATCCCATGAGCGGCTATTTTCTGGTCAGCCGGGGATATCTGGACGAGGTCGTTCACGACCTTTCCCAGTTGGGGTTCAAGCTCCTGGTGGATCTCGCGATGTCCGCGTCCCGGCCGATCCGCGCGACCGAAGTTCCCTTCACGTTCCGGCTGCGCCAGTTCGGGGAAAGCAAGCTCGATACCAACGTCGGCATCGAATTCCTGTTGCTCCTGGCCGATAAGCTGGTCGGCCGCATCGTTCCGGTGCGGTATATTCTCTACTCGCTGGTCGGGCTCCTGGGCGTGATCGTTCATATGAGCGCGCTCTGGATTCTGCACGCCATCTTCGCCGCTGGGCTGCTGACGTCCCAAGCCGTGGCGACCGTTCTGGCGATGACCTGCAATTTCTTCCTGAACAACTCCATTACCTACCGGGACGCCAGACTGAAGGGCTGGGCGCGGATCGCGCGAGGCTACGCGGTCTATGCGGCCGCTTGCGGCATCGGAGTCTTCGCGAACCTCGGCGTGTTCGAGCTGCTCACCGGCTATGGAGTATTCTGGCTGTTTGCGGGCCTGACCGGCGTGGTGATCGGCTCGGTGTGGAATTTCGGCGCCGCAAGCGTGTTTACATGGAGGCTCGCACGGAAACGGCGCGCTTCCGCCGCCCGGGGGACGCGCTCAGCCGGCGCCGGAGCCTAGCCGGCATGGAGACCGCGATCTTCAGCTTAAAGAGAAGCCCAACTTGAAGCGCATTCTGATCGTCTTCGGCACGCGGCCGGAAGCCATTAAGCTCTGTCCGTTGGTGCGCCGCTTGCGCCTCGAAGCGGACGACTTCGCGGTACGAGTCTGCGTGACGGCGCAGCATCGCGAGATGCTCGACCACGCGCTCGGCGCGTTTTCCGTCGCTCCGGACTACGATTTGGACCTGATGCAACCCGGCCAAACGCTCTCCGGGCTGGCGGCGCGCATCCTCCTCGGCATCGACCCCATTCTGGAGGCCGAGCGCCCGGATCTGCTCGTGGTCCAGGGCGATACCACCACTACGCTGGCCGGAGCGCTGGCGGCTTTCCATCGCCGCATCCCCGTGGCCCACGTCGAAGCCGGCCTGCGCACCGGCGATATGACGCAGCCGTTCCCGGAAGAGATGAACCGCGTGGTGACTTCCCGAATCGCCGCCTGGCACTTCGCCCCCACGGCCCGCGCCGCCGAAGCGCTGCGCGGTGAGGGCGTGGCCCGCGAGCGGATCGTGGTGACGGGAAACACGGGTATCGACGCAATGCTGTACGTTCGGGACGCGCTCGCTTCGGGCGCTTTGCGGGCCCCCGATTGGCCGTGGCTGGACCCGGACAAGCGCGTCATTTTGGTGACCAGCCACCGCCGGGAGAACTTCGGGCCGGGGTTTGAAAGCGCCATGCGCGCCCTGGCGCGGCTGGCGGCGCGCGGTGACGCGCAGATCGTCTACCCGGTTCACCGCAATCCGAACGTGACCGGCCCGGCTCATGCGCTGCTCTCCGCCATCCCGAATATCGTGCTGCTGGATCCTCTGCCCTACGTAGCTTTTGTGGACCTGATGCGCCGCTGCCATCTGATCGTCACCGATTCCGGCGGCATTCAGGAGGAAGCCCCATCCCTGGGCAAGCCCGTCCTGGTCATGAGGGAGAAGACCGAGCGCCCCGAAGCCGTGGAGGCCGGGACGGTGAAACTGGTGGGAACCGGCGAGGACCGCATCGTCGCCGAAGCGGCCAGGTTGCTGGACGATGCAGCCGAGTATGGGCGCATGACCCGCATCCATAACCCCTACGGCGACGGCCACGCCTCGGAGCGCATCGCGCACACGCTGGCGGGTAAAGTCCCAATCGAAATGCCCGCTCAGTCTAGTTAACTCTCGCCAGCAGCCCGCTGTTATCCATATCCCATCTTGTTCATTCCTCACCGCCGCGTCACTGTGGATTAGCAGATCGTCCTAAAATGCCGATTACCCTCCTGAACGACAGGCCGTTGGAAACCACTTTGCCGCAGCCGGCTAATCGCCATCCCTGGCGCGACCGCACGCCCTTCCTTCTTTATGCGCTGACTGGCTTTACAGGATTACTGGCAGAGCAGGGGCTCGAGAAATATATCGCGCTCCTGGTGGGCGCAACGGCATCGGCTTCCGCGGTGGTGCTGTTCACTTACTTTCTGGGATTCGCGCTGGGCGGCGCCGCGGCCGGGCGGCTCATCAAGGGCAGGCGCATCGCGCGCCCGTTGTTGGCATACGGAATCATCGAGTTGCTGGTGGGTATCTCATGCGTGGTGTTCGCCTATTCGTTCCACGGCCTGATCGAGACGTTGGCGCCATTGCAGAATCTGTTCGGCGGCGCGGCGCTGCGATTTCAAGCGCGGTTTCTCTGTGGCTGCATTCTGGCGCTGCCCACGGCCGCACTGATGGGCGCGTCGTTTCCCCTGATCGCCAGCGCGCTCGATAGCGGAGATCCCGCCGGCAAAAGGCGCTGGACCCAGGCGTACACCGCCAACCTGGCGGGCGCGCTGCTCGCTGCCGGAACCGCGCCGCTGATCATCATGCCGGTTCTGGGGCTGCGCGGCAGTCTGTGGCTCTGCTTCGCCATCACGGCCTTCGTGTGCGCGGCCGCCGCCGCGTTGCAGTCCGCGCCCCTGCGCCATACCGCCGCCGGCGAAACCGCGGGCAAGCCGCGCGGCGTCCGGGGCATACGCCTGCTGCTGGCCGCCGCCTTCGCCTCGGGCGCGGTGTTCTTCGCGCTCGAAGTCATCTGGACGCACCTGGTGGGCATCGTCATCGGCTGCAGCATCTACGCATTTTCCTGGATGCTCACGGCTGTCCTTCTGGGCCTGTTGATCGGCGCATGGCTGGTGAACCGCAGGCAGCGGCGTGGCCGCACGATCAACCTTGCGTTCCTGTTCCAGGGCGGCACCCTGCTGCTGCTGCTTCAGCTTTGCCTCTGGGACCGTGTTCCGATTCTCTTCAGCATGGGGCCGCCGGCCGCTCTTCAGGGGTCCTTCTACTTCGCGGAGCTGTGCAAACTGGCGGTCACATGCCTGCTGCTGGCGCCGGCGTCAACCATTCTCGGACTGATCTACCCAACGCTGCTGGCTAGCCCGCGGCTCGAGGGCGAAGGCAACTCGCACCTCTCGGGTTACCTGAGCGCCGCAAACTCGCTGGGCTGCCTGACGGGCGCGCTATTGGGCGTGTTCGTACTGATCCCATCGCTCGGTTCCGAGCTTTCCCTCAAACTCATTAGTCTGGCGCTGGCCGCGCTCTGGCTGCTGTTCCTGCTCCAGGAGCGGCCCACGCCACGCCGGCTTCGCTTGGCCGCCGCAACGGCGACGTGCATAGCCGCAATCCTGGTTTCGCTCCACTGGAACTGGGCGACCTTGACCGCTGGCAGCGGCAACTACTATGGCCAGAAGGCGGCGGAAGCGCGCCCCGCGCCGCCCGGCGTGAAGTACTTTTTCCGCTTCAACTTCCACGACGAAAGCGTGCAAGGCGGGTTGACCACGGTAGTGCGCCGGACCATCCAGACTCCGCGCGGCGCCACCACCGTCCACACCCTATACACCAACGGCAAATTTGAAGGCGACGACGACGCCGCGGGCCAGATGAACGCGCAGTTCGGATTCTCGGCCATTCCCTCGCTCTTCGTGAACCACTTCGATCGCGCCTTGCTGATCGGCCTGGGGACGGGCCACAGCGCCGCGGCGCTCAGACATCTGGGCTACCGCGAAATCGATATCGCCGAGTTTGCCCCCGGAATCGTGGCGGCGGCGCGCCAGTCGTTTGCCTCTCTCAACGAGGGCATTCTGGACGATCCCCACACGCGCCTGTTCCTGGAGGACGGCCGCAACGTGCTACTGACCGGCCGGCAGCGCGCTTACGATCTGATCACCATCGAAATAACCAGCATCTGGTTTGCCGGCGCCACGAATCTCTACTCGCAGGAGTTCTACGAACTGGCGCGTAAGCGGTTAAAGCCGGATGGCGTGCTGCAGCAGTGGATTCAGTTGCACCATATCGGCCCCCACGAGGTGGCCTGCGCGCTGGCGACGGCGCGCTCCGTCTTCCCCTACGTGGGACTGTGGCTCTATGGCACCCAGGGCATGATGGTCGCCTCCGCTCAGCCCCTGGCGTTGAATGAAGCGCGGCGTCCGGAGTTGGCCCGACGCTTTCGATCCGCTCCGCTGGTGGATGAGCTTTACGGATCGGCGCTGGTCTCCCCAAGCGGCCTGACCCGGTTGATAAACGACTTCCACCCCGCGATCAACACGGACCACAATCGCCGGCTCGAATACTCGACGCCGCCCTACCAGTCGAGTAGTTTCGACTGGTTGCGCCACAACACCCGGCTCTTTTCCCAATACCAGAACTGATATTCCAAAGGGCGCCGAAGGACATGCCCCGAGCCAGTGGGAGCCTTGCGGGATCTGGAATAATGGTGACATTATGTGTGGGATCGCAGGGCACATCGCGCCGCAGCGTCCCGAGAGCGTCGAGCGCTCCGTAGCGATTATGATGAACGCGCTGGCGCGGCGCGGGCCGGATTCCGAAGGGCTCGCGCAGTGGCCCGGCGCCGCGCTGGGACACCGGCGGCTGGCGATCCTGGACCTCAGCGCGGCCGGCCATCAGCCGATGCTCTCCGAGGACGGCCAAATCGGCCTGGTGTTCAACGGCTGTATCTATAACTTTCTGGAACTGCGCGCGGACCTCGAGAAGCTTGGGCATCGCTTCCGTTCCCAGTGCGATACCGAGGTCCTGCTGCGCGGGTACCAGGAGTGGGGAATCGATCGCCTGGCGCCGCGGCTGCACGGGATGTTCGCGTTCGGCGTCTGGGATCACGCGCACGGGTCGCTTACGCTGGCGCGGGACCGGTTGGGCGTTAAGCCGCTGGTTTCTTGCGCCCGCAACGGCGAGATCGCCTTCGCTTCCACCATCCCGGCGCTGCGAGCCGCCGGTTTCGGCGGGGAGATCGACCCGCAGGCCGTGCTCGATTTTCTCGAATACGGCTACGTCACCGACGCCGGCGCAATCTACGAAGGCATAACGAAGCTGCCGCCGGCCACCATCCTGGAGTGGCGCGGCGGCCAGGTTGCCCAGCGGCAGTACTGGTCGCTTCCGGAGACGGACGAATCCTCCGCCGTCACGTTTGAAGAGGCCGTGGAGGAAACGGAGCGGCTGCTGGTGGAGTCTGTGAGGCTACGGCTGATCTCGGACGTGCCGATCGGCGCGCTGTTGAGCGGTGGGGTGGATTCCTCGCTGGTTTGTTGGGCCATGCGCGAACTCCACGCCAACATCAAGGCGTTCACCGTGCGTGCGCCGGGCGACCCTTCCGACGAAAGCGCGGCGGCCGCGCGAACCGCCGAGCGGCTGGGGATCGCGCACGAAATCGCGGACATGCCCGGCGCGGAATTTTCCCTCGACGACCTGGTGAACGCCTATAGCGAACCCTTCGCTTGCGAGTCGGCGCAAGCCATGCTGTGGGTGTCGCGGTCGGTCAAGCGCCTGGCGACCGTGTTGCTGACCGGGGACGGCGGAGACGACGTGTTTCTGGGATATCCGTTTTTTTACAACGCCTGGCTGGCGCAGCGCCTGGCGCGGCGGCTGCCGGCGGCGGCTCCGCCCGCGTGGAGAGCGCTCCGCAAGCTGATCCCGCGCCGCGGGCCGGCGAAACGCGCAGCCAGTTTCCTGGATTATGCGACGGGCGGCTTGGGCGCGCACGCCCGAGCGCACGATGGGCTCCCTTATTACGAGCGGCGATCCCTGCTCGGCGAGCGGCTGTCCGGCCGGAAGCTGCCGCAGCGGGAGATCGCTGAGTCCCTGCCCTCCGCCCGCCGGCTCTTGTACGACGTGTTCGCCTATCATCGCCGGATGCACTTCACCAGCGAGTTCATGCCCAAGGTGGATGGAGGCACAATGTACTACTCCCTGGAGGCGCGCGCTCCGTTCCTCGATCACAAGCTATGGGAGTTCGCGGCGGCGCTGCCGCCGGAGATTCGCTTCCACGGAGGAAGGCTGAAGGCGGTGCTGCGCGAGATCGCGCGGCGGCGGGTTGGCCCGGAGGTGGCGACCCGCGCGAAACAGGGATTCATTGTTCCCATGGAAAAGTGGCTGGCGACCCGCTGGAGCGGCCTGCTCGATGAGCTTCAGGGAGGCACGGCTTTGGAAAGCGGCGGGTGGGTACGGCGCGGCGCGCTGACCGAGCCTCTGCGCGGCGCCGCGCAACGCGGCTGGGTTCCCGCGCAGTTGTGGCGTCTGTTGGTGCTGGAACATTGGCTGCAAACGGCGGGCCGCTCTCCGGAGCGTTATGTGGCGCCGCCCGCGCCGATTCCGGTGCGATCTTCCGGCTGATCCCCGGCGGTCCGAATCACCCGGGCGGGACTGCCGGCCGCTACCGCGCCCGCCGGAATCGGGCGGGTGACCACCGAGCCCGCCCCTATGGTCGCGCCCTGCCCCACGTCCGCCATCACGATGGCCGCCGCGCCGATCCAGCAATCGGCTCCGATGGCGACGGTGGTGAATTGGCCTTGTTCGGAACCGGAGATGCGGCCCGCTTCATCTCGCGAGTGTTGGCGGCTCCCGCTCAGAATCTGAACCGCGGATGCAATTTGCGCGCGCGCGCCGATGGCGGTCTTTCCGATGATGCAATAACTCCCGATGTACACATGGGCGCCCAGCTTCGCCTCGGCGTGTGCGAAAAACGATCCAAACGAGATGCGGCTGGTGAGGGAGCATTCCTCCAGCGTGAGCCGGTAAAAAGCGATCCGCAGGTAGTCGCCGACGATCCCGGGGATGGCGGCATAGGCCTGGGCGAAGAACGCGAAGGGCGGCTCCCATCTCCCGAATGCGGACGCCGCCGCGGGTGGAACGGCCAGCAACAGGCAGATTCCATGCAGCAAGGACTTCACCGCTCGCTTCAACATGCCACCTCAATAGTAAACCGGACCGCCGCTACATCCATCCGCAGGGGAGAGCGCTTCCGCAAAAAGTTTCTCGTAACGGTCCGCCACCCGTTCCGTCGAGTAATTGTCCACGACGCGCCGGCGCGCCGCAAGCCCCATGCGGGCGCGGGCATCGGCATCGCCCAACAGGCGCCCGACGGCCTCCGCGATGCGCGCTTCGTCGCCCGCGGGAACGCGCAGCCCATGCACGCCCGCGTCGACCAACTGCGTGTTCCCCGGGATATCGCTGACGACGGAAGCCAAGCCGGCCGACATGGCCTCCGCCAGCGAGCAAGGAAACCCTTCGTTGGAAGAGACAAGAACAAAGAGGTCGCAGGCCTGAAGCCAATCGCGGATCGCGCCGGCCGGTTGTCTCCCGGCGAATCGAACGTGCGCCGCCAGACCCAGTTGCGCGGCGCGCGCTTCGAGACTCGCCCGGCTGGGCCCTTCGCCCACCAGAATCAGAGCGGCCTGGGGCCTGCGTTCCACGACCGCCGCGAAAGCTCCGATCAACGAGGCGAGTTCCTTCTCCGGAGCCAGCCTGCCGACAAAAACCGCGGCCTCCGCCTCCGCGGGGATTTCCAACCGCGCCCGGAGTTCTTGCCGGCGGCCCGAATCGCAGGGAGCGAACTCATCGGTGTCCACCGGGTTAGGCATCCACAGCAAGCCATCGGGCGTAAGACCGGCCGCCAGCGCTTCCCCAGCCAACCCCTCGTTCAGGATCATGACCCGGTAGGCCCATTTCCGCATCCACCTCAACTCCCGGCGCCCCATCCAGGAGCGCCGCATCAGGGTAGGAATGCCGCTGCCGGAGATCTTCACGACAATGGCCTTGCCAAGCCAGCGAGCCACGGGCAATCCCACGGCCAGATGCACTCCTTGCATGAGGAAATACACGAGCTGGTACGTGCGGCGCTCTTTCAGGAGCGTCCACGCCACCCCGAGAGCGAAAGCATAGTCTCCGAGCGGACCCGTCATCCCGCGAGCGAAGATGCGGACGGGAACGCCGGCCGGGTCGATCCAGCGGGCCGAGTCGGGCATGGGAGGGCCGCCGGCGCACAGAACCATCACGCGATGGCCGCGCTTGAGCAGCGCCGCACAGACGCGTTGCGCCTCGATTTCCGATCCGCCCAGAACGGGCGGATAGGAGTGTGAAACCAGGACCAGGGAAACCGGCCGTGACGTGGCGTGTGCGCTCATCTGGGACCATCTGCCGGCCCGCCGCCCGCCCGGAGCGCTTGGATCATATCGTAAAGTATACAATCGACAGGCGCGATCCGCCGCTCGGTAGTGCCTGAAATGTGCGTCCTCCGGGCAAGACGCCCTCGCCAGCTCTTGGCACGGAGGGAAATCGTAACGTCGGCTGGAAGAGCCTGTTAGGTTGAAAGCGCAAGCCGTTCGATCTATGGGACTCGGCCAGCCAGCGATGGACCTGGAATCGATCTTCCGTGGTAAGCGGTTAGCCTCCTCACATCAGCTTGAAACACGCGTAGACCACCGGCAGCGCGAACAGCGTGCTATCCACACGGTCGAGGAATCCTCCATGCCCCGGCAGGATCGTACCGCTGTCCTTCAGCCCGGCGCCGCGTTTCATGGCGGATTCAGCCAGGTCGCCTAGTTGTCCGGCGACATTGGCCGCCGCCGCCACTGCGGCCGCCGCCGGCGCGCCGATTCCGGTGAAGTAGACCAAGTATCCGCCTCCGGCCAGAATGGAGACCGCCACCGAGGCCGCGGCGCCTTCCCATGACTTGTTGGGACTCACGCGCGGCGCCATCTTGTGTTTGCCAAACGGCCGGCCCACATAATAGGCTCCCGCATCGCCCACCCAGTTGACCATCAGTGCGAACATGAGCCAGTGCGGGTTGCTCTCGCGCAGCAACGCGGCGCATTTCCAGCATCCGAAGACGTACGCGACGCCCATCACCAGCAGCGCGGCGCGGGGCAACGTGCGGGCCAGATCGTCCGCGCGCATGGCCAGCGCCAGGGCGGCGGCCGCCGCGGCCACCAGGACCAGCCAAGCTTCGCCTTTCGACGCCAGCAGCAGCAGGCCGAACCCGTAGCCCAGGGGGCCGGGCGCGCCGAAGCCGTATGCCTCGGCGATGCCATCGTATTCGCGGTAAGAAAGAATCGCCGCCGCGATCAGCACGCCCAGGAAAATCCAACTGTTGGCGAACAGAACCACGTAGACGATGACCGGGATCAGCGCGGCGGCCGTCAGTACCCGCTTCATGACGGGCGAAGCGATTCGACCAGCGCCGGACGGCCAGGCTCGTCGACGGCCCGCGTGGCGCGCGCGCCGCTCAATCCGCCATAGCGGCGGTCGCGCTTCTGGAATTCGAGCACAGCCAGCAGCAGGTCGGTGCGCGTAAAGTCGGGCCAGAGCGTGTCGGTTACATAGAACTCCGCGTATGCGATTTGCCACAACAGGAAGTTGCTGATGCGCATCTCGCCGGAGGTGCGGATCAGCAGGTCGGGATCGGGACAATCTGCGGTGTACAGGCTGGTGGCTATCAGTTCCTCGTCGAGCTTCAGGTCCGCGATGCTGCCCTCCAGGCGCGCCATGTCCAGGATGGCGTTTACGGCGTCCACGATCTCCGCGCGCCCGCCGTAGTTGATCGCCAGGTTCAGGACCAGCCCGCGATTCTCGGAGGTAGCTTCCACCACGGCCTCCAGCTCGCGGCGCACATCGCCGGCCAGGACGTCCAGCCTGCCGATGGCCTGCAACCGGACGTCGTTCTTCTGAAGCTCCGGCAACTCCTTGCGGAGGTAATACCGCAGCAGCCTCCAGAGGGTTTCGACTTCCGCCTTGGGGCGCTTCCAGTTCTCCATGGAAAACGCGTAGAGCGTGAGCGCCTTCACGCCCAATTGCGCGCAGGTTTCCACCGTGGTGCGCACCGCACTCACGCCCGCCCGGTGGCCAGCCACCCTGGGCAGGCGCCGGCGGCCGGCCCAGCGGCCGTTGCCGTCCATGATGATGGCGATATGCGCGGGCAGGCGGGTGGGATCGATGGACCGCGCCAGCTCCCAATCCCTCTCCCCCGGCTGAATCGCTTCCAACAGGGCTCGCATGGAAACACCTTATGATACAACATCGCCTCAGCGAGCTTTGTCCGGCAGGGGCCTTGAACACGGAGACTACTTTCCGCGTTCCCGGATCGGCGCGGCGCTACTTCAACCGCAGGCTGTTGGTCACCACCGTGACGCTCGAAAGCGCCATGGCCGCCGCGGCCAGCATGGGAGAAAGCCAGCCCAGGGCCGCGGCCGGGATCCCCAGCGCGTTGTAGGCGAACGCCCAGAACAGGTTCTGGCGGATCACCCGCATGGTGCGCCGCGAAAGCTCGATGGCGTCGGCGACGCGGTTCAGGTCGCCGCGCATCAGCGTGATGTCGCTGGCCTCCATGGCGATATCCGTGCCAGCGCCCATGGCGATGCCCAGGTCCGCCTGGGCCAGCGCGGGGGCGTCGTTGATGCCATCTCCCACCATGGCGACGCGTTTTCCCGCGGCCTGCGCGAGTTTTACTTGCGCCACCTTGCCCGCCGGCGCGATCTCGGCCAGCACGCGATCGATTCCGGCTTCGCGCGCCACGCTCTCGGCCGTCGCGCGGCGGTCGCCCGTGATCATCCAGACTTCGAGGCCCATCTCCCGCAGACGGCGCACGGCCGCAGCCGCTCCGGGCTTGATCGTATCGGCGATTTCGATGGCTCCGGCTTCCACGCCGTTCACCGTTACGCCCACGCCCGGGCGTCCTTCCACGCGGCCCACGCTCACCTCGCGGCCGGCTACCGTGGCGCGCACACCCTGTCCGGCTATCGCTGAAAAGCCGGTGGTTCCCTCGCCGGCGATTCCGCGCCTAGCGGCCGCTTCCATAATCGCTTTTCCCACGGGATGTTCGGAAAAACGCTCGGCCGACGCCGCCAGCGTCAGCAATTCCGTTTCGGAAAAGCCGGGCGCCGGCGCGATCCGCGTCACGCGCGGCTTCCCCTCGGTGATGGTGCCGGTCTTGTCCAGCAGGATCGTGTCGATCTTGCCCGCCGTTTCCAGCGCCTCGCCGCCCTTGATGAGAATGCCGCGCTCCGCTCCGCGCCCCGTCCCCACCATGATGGCGGCGGGCGTCGCCAGGCCCAGCGCGCACGGGCAGGCGATGATCAGCACGGCCACCGCGTTCACCATGGCCGTGGCGAACGGCGCGAAGAACAGCCAGGCGGCCAGGGTAACCAGCGCCGCCGCCAGCACCCCAGCCGTAAAATAGCCGCTCACCACGTCGGCCAGGCGCGCCACGGGCGCGCGCGAGCCTTGCGCCTGCTTCACCATCTCGATCATCTGCCGCAAAACGGAGCCGCGGCCCGTCTGGCTGGCTTGAAACCGGAAGCCGCCGGCGCGGTTGATGGTCCCCGCATACACTGGCGCGCCGGGGCGCTTCTCAACCGGCATGCTCTCGCCGGTGAGCATGGATTCGTCCACCGCCGATTCGCCTTCCAGCACCGTGCCGTCCGCGGGGAGGCGCTCGCCGGGCCGCACCACCACCACGTCGCGCGCCAGCAGTTCTTCCGCCGCGATCTGGGTTTCCGCGCCGTTTCGCAGCACGCACGCGGTCTGCGGCTGAAGATCCATCAGGCCGCGAATGGCGGAGGAAGCCTTCCCCCGCGCGCGCGCTTCCAGCAGGCGGCCGCACAGGATCAGCGCGATAATCACCGCCGCGGCTTCGTAGTAGACCTCGTGGCCGCCGCGCACCGTCTCGTAGAGCGAGTAGAGGAACGCCGCGCCGGTCCCCAGCGCGATCAGGGAGTTCATGTTCGCCGAGCCGTGGCGCAAAGCGGCCCATGCCGCCACGTAGAACGGCGCACCCGAGTAGAGCATCACCGGCAACGTCAGCGCCAGTTGGATCCACGGCGAATAGGGAACGCGCAGCGCGCCGTGGGACATGCCGAGAACCAGCACCGGCGCCGCCAGCGCCGCCGCCGCCACGAAGCGCCGCCGATATCCCGGCTCCGCCGCATCCGGCGCGGCCCCCAAGCCCGGTTCCGGCTTCGGCACGCCGTATCCCAGCCCCTCGATCGCGCCCACCAACTCGCCCAGCCGCGCCTGCGCCGGGTCGTACTCCACCGTCGCGGTGTTGGTGGCCAGATTGACGCGGGCGCGCTCCACTCCCGGCGTGCCTGCCAGCGCGTGCTCGATGGAGCGGGCGCAGGCGGCGCACGTCATGCCCGAAATAGGGAGATCCACCCGCTCGACCGCCGGAGCGCTCATACGGCCACTTCGTAGCCGAGCTGGCGTACGGCGCTGGCCAGCGACTCCGGGCTTGCCACGCCCGCCTCATACTCCACCGCGGCGCGGCCGCCCGTGAGATCCACGGTGGCCTTCACGACGCCGGGAGTCGAGGCGAGCTTCCGCTCCACTCCCCGCGCGCAATTTCCACAGGTCATGCCGCGGACCATCATATAAATGGTTTGGGTAGCCATACTTATATGATGCGCCATCCCGCCGGTTGTCACCGGCAGACCCTCGCGTTTCAGGCGCCGTGGAGCGCGCCGAGCCAGCAACCCGTAACGTGCGGCGCACGGTTTCGGGCCGCCCGAAATAATCCTGAGAAATTGCAGCGGGCACGGGCACTTCTTATTTCTAATCGGGCTTTCTAACTACCTTACAGCCAGACAGCCGTAGCGCCAGCGCGCACGCCGCTCCCGGCGCGCCGCGGGCGGTGGGGTGTGCGAAATCCCGGTTGACGCGTTCATTCCGTGCTCGACCGTTTGGTGGCAGCGTGCCTGGCCCCCCTGGCAGTGTGGATTCTGCTGAGCGGCCTCGACGACGTATTCATCAATTTCGCGTGCCTGTTCTCCTGGCGCAGGCGGTTCCGTTGGCCGGCGGCTTCGGATCTGGATTCCGCCCCCGAACGCCGGATCGCCGTCCTCTTGCCGCTCTGGCGCGAGGACGGCGTCATCGAGCGCATGCTCGACCGAAACCTGGCCGCCATCCGCTACCGGGATTATGAAATCTTCGCGGGCGTCTACGCCAATGACGCCCCCACCGTGCGCGCCGTCTACCAGGTGGCGCGCCGCGATTCGCGCGTCCACCTGGCCGTGTGTTCCCAAGACGGGCCTACCTCGAAGGCCGACTGTCTGAACTACGCCTGGCGCCGGATGCGGAGCTTCGAAAGCGCCCATGTCTTCCGCTTCGATCTGGTGGTGCTGCACGACGCCGAGGACTTGGTCCATCCGGAGGAGTTGCGGCTCATCAATTGCATTTCCCAAGACTACGAAATGGTGCAGATCCCGGTTCTGCCCCTTCCGACCCGTCCCGGCGATCTCACCCACGGCGTCTACTGCGACGAGTTCGCGGAGTATCAATCGAAAGACATTCCCGTGCGCCAGTTCCTGGGTGGTTTTCTGCCTTCCAACGGCGTGGGAACCGGCTTCGACCGGGTTTCGCTGGACCGTCTCGCGGAACAGCGCCATGGCCGCGTCTTCGAACCGGAATCCTTGACCGAGGATTACGAGACCGGCTACTGCCTGCACGCCATGGGCTGCCGGCAGGCGTTCGTGCCCCTGCGGATGGACGCGGCCGGTCCCGTGGCCACCCGCGAGTATTTCCCGCGCGACTTCCGGGCCGCGGTGCGCCAGCGCAGCCGGTGGGTGGCGGGCATCGCGCTCCAGGGCTGGGAACGGCATGGCTGGCGGGTCCCCTGGCCCCAGGCCTACTGGTTCTGGCGGGACCGCAAGGGTTTGGCCGGCAACCTGCTGACGCCCGCCGCGAACTTGGTGTTCGCCTATGGTCTGGCAAGTTACCTCGTGGCGGCCGGAAGCGGGCACGTATGGTATCTGGGCAGCCGGATTCCGGCGGGGCTGGGCGCGGTTTACTCGGCCACGCTGGCGATATCGGTGGTGCAGGCGGCGGCGCGAGTGCGATCCAGCGCGCGCGTCTACGGTTGGCGATTCGCCTCCGGCGTGCCCGTGCGCATGGTGTGGGCCAACGCCGTGAATTGCGCCGCCACCGTCTCCGCCCTGGCGCAGTTCATCGCCGCGCGCCTGCGCCGCCGGACCATTGAATGGCGCAAGACGGAGCACGTCTACCCGCCGCGTCCCGTCCCCGGCTATTCTCCCGTCACGTTCAGCGAGCCGATGTAGCGCGGGGCCCGGAGGGCGCCCCCTTGCCCGCGGCTCTTGCCGTCCGAGAGCTGCGGGATAATCGAAATCGGAGGGAACACGGATGCCGCCGAGGGGGCGCTTCCAAAATCACCGCGTCGCTCTGCCCATTCTCCTGGTGTTGTCTGCGTCGGCGGCTCCGCAGCCCAAACCACCCGCGGCTCCCACCTTCTACAAGGACGTGCTGCCCATTTTGCAGCAGCGCTGCCAGGTATGCCACCGGACGGGCGAGATCGCGCCGATGCCGCTGGCGACTTACCGCGATGCCCGCCCCTGGAGCGCGCAGATCCGGAGCCTGACCGGTCTGAAGCAGATGCCGCCGTGGTTTGCGGACCCGCGCTACGGCCGCTTTTCCAACGATCCCTCCCTCACGCCGCAGCAGATCGCGACGCTGGCGGCCTGGGCCGCAGCCGGCGCCCCCGCGGGCGACTCACGCGACGCTCCGCCGCCGCGCCAATGGGCCGAGGGATGGACCATTCCGCAGCCGGATTGCGTCGTGACGATGCCCCAGCCGGTGGCCCTTCCGGCGCGCGGCGATATCGACTACACCTATGAAATCGTGCCCACCGGTTTCACGGAAGATAAGTGGGTGCAGATGTCGGAGGTCCGCCCCGAGCGCCGGGCCAACGTCCATCACGCCGTGGTTTACATCCGCCCGCCGGGCTCGGACTGGCTGCGGGGCGCGCCCGTGGGCCAGCCGTTTACGGCCAAGACGCTCACCAACGCACGCGACCGCCGGGACGCCATGTTCACTACCGCCGACATGCTGCTGGTGTACGCCCCCGGCAGCTCGCCCGACCAGTGGCCGGACGGCATGGCCAAGCTGGTTCCGCGAGGCTCCGACCTGGTCTTCCAGATGCACTACACCGCGAACGGGCGCGCCTACTCCGACCGGTCCAGCATCGGCATGGTGTTCGCCAAGGCTTCTCCGAAGCAGCGCGTGCTGACGCTCCAGTTGACCAACGACCATTTCACGATCCCGCCCGGCGATCCGGCCTATCGCGTGGAGGCGCGCGGTTCGCTGCCCAATGACGCCACCCTGCTGAGCTTCTTCCCGCACCTGCACCTGCGCGGAAAGGAGTTCGAGTACAACATTCTCCACCTGGACAAAAGCCCGCCGGAACAGGTCGAGCCGCTATTGCGGGTCAATTACGATTTTCATTGGCAGTTGTCCTACCGGCTGGCGGAGCCGCGCGTCCTGAAGGCGGGAACCATTTTGCAAGCCATCGCCATTTTCGACAACTCACGCCACAACCCGCACAACCCCGATCCAACTGCCTATGTCACCTGGGGCGACCAGACGTATGACGAAATGATGGTGGGCTTCTTCGACGTGGCCGTGCCCGCGGCCATGGACAAGGAACGCTTCTTCATGCGGAAGCAATAGCGCCGCCGGTCTTGCCGGCGGCGATTTGAGAGGTAACCCTGCGCTTCCTTAGGGGACTCTGGCCGCCAGCGCCTTGGCCAGCGCGACAGGGTCCTGCCCCTCGGCCACGTTGGCGTAGCCGCCGATGTAGCGGCCCTTGCGGAATACGCACAGGCGGCCCAGGTAGTGGTCGGTGGCCAGGAATGCCTCGTCGGCGACCTGCGCCGCGGAGGTCTCGCCGAAATGCGCCTGGAGCTTCTTCATCAGCGCGCCGGCCGCGGCCGGAGACTCCTCCGTCACGACGAAAGCCTTGCCGGCTGGATACTGGCCGACGTAGCCGCGCTCGAGCATGCTGATCCCCAGCACGCTTTCCGGCACCAGGCGCAGCGACTGCTGGTTCTCCACCGGAAACCAGGAGAGGGCCTCGGGAAGCTTGATGGAACCCTGGACGACTTTATCGAGCGCCGCGACCCACTGCTTCAAAATCGCGGCGTGGTCGCCTTCCTCGTTAACGGTGATCTCCACGAAGTACTGCCCCTTGGCGAACATCCCGCGGCGTTCCGAAATCTGGCCGCCCGTACCGATGGGCAGCAGCGGCTGACGCCAGTCGCGGTCCGACGTGAACATGCCGAACGCGGACTCCGGATCGAGAAAGTCGGAGATATCGATCAGAATGGAGACGTCGTCTTTGGCGCAGGTGACGCCGTGCATGTTGTCGAAGCCGTAAAGGAAATATCCTTCGGAATTCCCGTCCATGTACTCGAACAGGTCGCCGGCCGTGTAACTGCGCGGAGCGCCTTTCTGCGTCCAGCCCGGAACGAGGCTGCATGAAGGACTGAGGGCGAACGCCAGCCCGCTAAGGAACACGGCGATTGAGATTAGCCTCGCTACCACGTGAACCACTCCTGGGCCCGGGTCGGTCTTGGGGCAATGCCTACGCGTTGACGTTGATGTAGTCGGTGACCGGCCGCACCCAGCCGAGGTTCGGAGGCAGTTCCGTCATCGGGCCGCGCCACTGCAACTGGAGCTCGATATCGGGGTGCAGCTTGTACGTCTTCTTCACCGCCGAAATCTGCGCGCCGCGGACGTCGATCTTGGAAAGATCCCATTGGCCGACGCCGACATCGCCGCAGTACTTCATCCAGCCGAGGTATTCCGGGTCCACGCCCATCACCTCGGCTCCCACCCGGTCCGCGGCGATGAAATCCGTGGAAGCTACCACGGCCCGGGTGGGCACCGGAGTGGCGCCCGCGCCGAAATTGCCTTCCACTCCCTCGTAGCCGTCGATCACCGCGGCCCCCCAGAACGGCTGCATTCTCTGGGCGGTCAGGTAGATGTTGTAGAGGCTCTGGCGAATCCCGGCGTGATACCGGCGCTTGTCGCTCCAGCGGGTGGTCTCGCCGGGCGCCTGATGCAGCGGCGCGCCCAGCACCATATTCTTCACCGCCAGGCTGACCACCGCGATGTTGTGGACCTTCATCACCGCCGACGAGATGATGAAAGTGTCGGGGTCGAATACCCGTTGCGCCAGCCGGGCCGGGACGACGTGCAGGTCGAAGTCCAGAAGCGGCATCAGAATGTACTTGCCTTCGGTGTTGAAGTCCACGAGGCTGATTTTCTGATCCTTGAATTCGGCGGGGAGGGCCGTGTACTTGAAGTTCTCAAAGCCCGTCATGGTATCGCCCGAGGAGGATTCGCCAATTACGATCGGACCCTTGAACCGGGGCGCCAGGTAATCGAGGATTCCCTTGATCGTGTCGACGTTGGTCAGGCCCATGCCGCCGGAGGTCCCCACGTTGTTGGGCTTGATGAGGACGGACTTCTTCCTGGCCAGTACGGGCTTGATCTGATCGTCGATGGCGACCAAGGCGTCGCACGTCATCTTGCGCCGGGCATCGCCCTGCACCAGGCCCACTACCGCCCGTTTGTCGGAGCCCTGCCAAGGGGTTGGGTTGGGGAGGATCATGCGGGGCCGGTTGCGCGCCTCGCCTGCCAGATTGGGCTGGGCCTTGTTTAAATCGATGGGCGGCTGGGCCTGCCCCTGCCCCTGAGCCGGGGCCTGGGCGTTCCCGCGCCGCGCCGTGAGAATAGCGGCGGCAGCCGCGCTAGCCGCCTGGAAGAGACTTCGCCGTGACTGTTGTCCGGACATACTCGATTTTCCTCCCTCTATGGCTTTCCACCCCGGCCGGGAGAGGCTAGACTCCGAAATTCTTATCGCGCCCGCCCCCGCCCGGTCTAAAATGAGATAGTATCATCTTTTGATCCTTATTTGGAGGAACGCATGAACCCTACCTCGTCTCGTCGGAACTTCCTGGCGGCCGGCTTGGCTCTTCCTGTCGCCGCTACCGCGTCCCGCTCGGCGGGCCCGCAACAACAACCAGCGCCGCCGGCTCGGGCGGCTTCCAGCAGTCCGGCGCTCCAGTATCGGACGCTGGGCAAGACCGGTCTGAAGGTCACCACGGTGGGCTTCGGCTGCATGATCACCTCCGATGCGTCGGTGATTACAAGGGCCGCCGACATGGGCATCAATTACTTCGATACCTGCCGCAGCTACCAGCACGGACAGAACGAGCGTATGGTGGGCGCGGCGTTGGGAGCGAAACGGAAGGACGTCTTTCTTTCCAGCAAGTGCGATTCCCGGACCGCCGACGGCATCCTGGCGGAGCTGGACACCAGCCTGAAGGAACTCAACACCGACCACCTGGACGTTTGGCTGCTGCACATGAAAGACAGCCCGTCGCAGGTCCCCGACGAGCTTGTGGAAGCGCAGCGCAAGGCCAAGCAGCAGGGCAAAACGCGGTTCATCGGCCTGAGCACGCACAACCTTCCGGAAGTGGTCGACCGCATCCTCGAAGCCAAGCTGGACGTGGTTCAGCCGCAGTACAACTTCGCCTCCGCCGCCACCTGGGGTCCGGCCCTCGAGAAGTTGAACCAAGCCGGCGTGGGGCTGGTCGCCATGAAGGTGATGGCCCGCGCGGGCGGGCGCGGCCAAAGCGCCCCGCAACGGCCCGCCAATTTCGCCCCGGCCGCGCTCAAGTGGGCCATCAAGAACTCCGCCATCGCCACGACCGTCCCCAGCATGACCGATATGGATCAACTGGACCAGAACTTCAAGGTCATGGCGGAGAAATTCAGCGACGACGACGCCAAGATTCTCTCCGCGCGCCTGGAAGAGATCGGCCCGTACTTCTGCCGCATGTGCGGCGAGTGCGCGGGACAGTGTCCCAAGGGCCTTCAGGTCTCCGACATGGTGCGCTTCACGATGTACGCCGATGGTTACGGCCAGTTTGCCCTGGGCCGGGACCATTTCCAGCAGATGCCCGCCGCCCATCAGCAAGTGCGCTGCGGCGACTGCGCCGATTGCCCGGTCCACTGCCCGCACGGGGTGAAAGTGGTGGAACAATTGTCCCGCGCGCAAGAGCTGTTTGCGTAACGAAGTTCCTCGCGGCCGCGCTCCGGCCGTATGCGTGTTTAGCTCCCGTGGCGCACGCTCTCAGCGCGCCGCGCCGGCGCTCATGCCGGCGCGTGGCGCTGGTCTGCCGATGATGGAAAGCGATGACCCGACGAAACGCTTGGTTATTCCTCATGGCCGCCTCACTGGCCGGTTGTCGTAAGAAGACCCCCGCCAAGTATTACGATATGCAGGGCGAGGTCAAAGCGCTCGACCCCGCCACCAAGACGGCCACCATTGAGGCCGGCAAGATCGGCGACTGGATGGAGGCCATGGCCATGGAGTACCCCGTCAAGCCCGATTCCGAGTTTGCGAAACTGCGCGCCGGCGCCCATATCCGGGCCAAGGTGGTAGTCGCCGGCGACAACTACTACGTCACGGATGTAACGGTCGAGTAGCGTCGGGCGCCGCGGGGCGCCCCTTGCCGGCCGCGTCCGCGTTTCCGGACGATTCCTTCGGCTCCGCCGGCCTGACGCTCAACAGTCTGTCCAGTTCCGCGCGCACGTTGGCGGCCGGGTGGAGCATGAAATCGCTCTCTCCCGGAAAATCTCCCTGAATGAATCCCTTCCGATCCAGAAACACCAGGTGCGGCATGTAAAGGGGGCGCAAATCGATGATCGTGCGCCCCAGGTACGAATCCACGGCGGCGCGGTTGGTGTAGCCCACGGGGAAGGGAGGCCGGAACTGCTCGACGAACCCCGCCAGCGAGGCCGGCGCTTCGTCGTCGAAAGCGCACTCCAGAAACTGCACGCCCCGCGGCTGGTATTCCCTGGCGATCGGGACTAATTCCCGGGTCAAGTCCTGGCAGTGCGGGCATGTGGTGAAGATGAACGCCAGCGCCACAATCTTGCCGCGGAAGCTGGCGAGGGTCAGCGGCGCGGCGCCCGCGCGCTGGACCGTAAGCGGAGGCGAGAGCCGCGGCCCTTCTCCCCACGCGGCGAAGCTCATACAAAGCGCAACCACAACCGCAATCGGAGAGCACATAATGGGTACCCTATATAATACAATCTGCCTCGGCTTCCATGCCGCCCTTCGACCCCCTCTTCCGGAACCCGCACCTGCAGACCATTGCGGGCTCCTGCTGGCCGCGGCCCCCCGCCGGCGTTCCGCTCGAACACCGCCTGTACCGCACGGAACCCGGCGTTCAGGTCCTGGTGGCGTCGCAGCGCCCGGCGGGGAAGACGGCGGGCGAGATCGTGATGGTACATGGCCTCGAAGGCTCCGGCGCGGCCGGCTATATGCGCGGCATGGCCGCGGCGGCGGTGCGGGCTGGTTTTGCGGCGTACAGCTTCCACATGCGTACCTGCGGCGGCTCTCAGCGGCTGTGCCACACGCTCTACCACGCCGGCCTCACTAGCGACCTGCTGGCCGTGCTGCGCCAGTTCCAATCCGAAGGGCGCGCACCCGCGGTTTTGGTGGGGTTCTCGCTGGGCGGCAACGTCGTTTTGAAGCTTGCGGGCGAACTCGGAGAAGCCGCCCGCCCGTTGATCCGGAGCGTGTGCGCGGTTTCCACACCGCTCGACTTGGAGGCCGCCGCGCGACGCCTCGCCGCACCGGAAAACCGCCTGTACAATCGCCGTTTCGTCCGTGGCATGCGCGCCCGTCTGTGCAGCACGGGCCGCTACCGGAAAGTCGATTTCGCGGGGATCCGCACGGTCCGCGACATCGACGACCGCATTACGGCTCCCTCGTTCGGCTTCGGCGATGCCGCCCATTACTACCGGACCCAGTCCGCGCTCGGCTATCTGGCGGGCGTGCGCGTCCCCGTTCTGCTGGTTCAGGCGAAAGACGATCCGTTGGTCCCGTTTCAGGTGTTCGAGTCGGAAGCGGTGCGTTCCAATCCGTGGATCCATCTCCTGGCGGCCGCGCACGGAGGCCACCTGGGCTTCATCGGCCGGGCGCCCTGCCGGTTCTGGGCCGAACACGCGATTTTGCGCTGGGTTTCGGAACAAAAGCTATAGGGACAGGCCCAACCAACCATCGTTTTCCCGGCGTCTCGGCGATGGCGGCGGAATCGGTTCCCGCTACCGATTAGGGGCAGGACGACAGGACAGCTACCGTTATCGGGCGCGAGCAAACCGCCAACCCTTCCCTCGTGTACCATGTGAAAATGCAGCGGCCCGTCCGGGTCTTCGCCGTCATCGCCATTCTGTTGCAAGCGCTCTCGGTCTCCGCAAAGTGCTTCGACTCCCTGGCGCCGGCCTCGGCGGCCACTCTTCAGTCCGGCGCCGGCGGTGCGGATGGCGATGCCGATTGCTGCGGCTACTGCTTCTGCTGCCACGTGGCGGGCGCCCTGGGTTGTCCCTTGCCGCGCACGGTTCTGGCGCTCGCCGGGCTGGTTCTTCCAAGTGGGAATCCGCTGCCGCCGGAACCGGCCATCGGTCCCATCCCCAAGCCTCCCCGCGCCTAACCTCCACTTCACCCCATTTCGAGCGGCAACCGGAAACATAGGAGGAAAGCCACGTGCGAGCCAGTCTTGCGCTCATGTTCTTGCCCGTCTGCGCGCCGCTTGTGCGCGCCCAGGATCCATTTGAAATCCACGTCTACGAATACGAGCCGCTCACCCGCGGCGAATACAGCCTGGAAGCCATGGATCAAATCCGACGGCTGCCGGTTGGGCGCTCCTTCCGCCGCGCGGCACAGTGCGCCGAAAAGGGGCCCCAATGTGACCACGACAATTCATTCGAGCGCGATGCGCTTGACGTCGCCTAGCAGGAACACGTAGGACAAGGCCCCCAGTAGCGCGAACGCGCCCACGTAGGCAAGAGCATAGAAGAACGATCCGGTGGCAGCGACGATCGCACCAATCACCAAAGGCGTGATCACCCCTGCCAAGTTGGTGGCGAAGTTGAAGATCCCGCCCGTCAGCCCCATCATTCGCTCGGGAGCCACATCGGAGATCACGGCCCAACCCAGTCCCGTCATGCCTTGGGAGAAGAAGGCAAACGACAGCACCGCAACCACCAATCGGTCGCTGTCGACGTAGTTGGCTAGGATTATTGTAGAAGCTCCCACAAGGCCCGCGATGATCGGCAGCTTGCGGGCGAGATTCAGCGAGCCCGTCCGCTTGAGCAGCATATCGGACCCCCATCCGCCGAACAGGACGCCGCAAGCGGCGGCCAGAAAAGGCAGGACGGAGTAGAACCCGGCCCGAATCCAAGCCATATGGCGCTCGGTGGCCAGATAGGTGGGGAACCACGTCAGGAAGAAGATCAGCGTCGAGTTTCCGCCGAATTGGCCGAGGCTCGCGCCCCATATCTGGCGGAAGCCTAGCAGACGGCGGGCTTGCGCCCAGGTGACAGGCGCGGAGCGGGCCCATGGGGCAGCCGCCACGCTTTCTTCCGGTTCGCGAAAGAACACCCACCAAACCAGCCCGAAAGCGATGCCGACCGTGCCAACGACGATGAAAAGCGTACGCCAGCCGAACCGGCCGGCCACCCAAAAAAGAAGTGGACCGCAACAGGCCAGGCCCAGATATTCGCCGACCGTGTATACGGCTGTGGCGCGGGCCCGCTCTCTTTCTGGGAACCAAGTGGCGACCACCCGGCTGTTGACCGGAAAGCAGGGCGCTTCACTGACGCCAAGGCACAAGCGAAAGCAGAGTAGAGAAGCCAATCCTCTGGCGAAGCTTTGCGCCAGTGTAAAGCCCGACCAGAGAGTCACGGCCAGGAAGTAGGTCAGCCGGCTGCCGATGCGGTCGAGCAGCCAGCCTCCGGGAATCTGAGCCGCCGCATAACTCCAGGAAAAAGCCGAAAAAACCAAGCCCACAACTGTCGGCGAAAGGTGAAGCTCCGCAGTCATCTTTGGAGCCGCGACGCCCAAAACCGTGCGGTCGAGATAGTTGATCATGGTCCCAGTTGCAAGGAGCGCGAGCATCCGGAAGCGCGCGCGGCAGACTGCCGGGCAAACGGCCGGCTGCGGTTGGGCGGACTGCGGCGCTCCGTTCATGCCGCCTGAACCATCGAGTTAGAGCGCCGCCGCATGCGGTCCGGATCGGCCTCGATCCCCGTAAAGAGGCGGAATGCCTCGACTGCCTGCCTTACCGCCATCCCGCCGCCGTTCAGAGTGTGGCAGCCCAGACGCCCGGCGGCGCGCAGCAGCTCTGTTTCCAGCGGAAAGTAGACGACCTCGGCGACCCAAAGCTCGCACCTGATCAGTTCCGCGGGCAAGGGAAGGCCGGGATGTCCGAGCATTCCCGTCGGCGTGGCGTGGATGAGACCCTCCGCCTGGGGAAGAGATGCGGCGGCATCGTCGCCGGCGCAGACCCTGCTCTTGTCGAAAGAGGTCCAATTCGCTTGGGCCAGCGGGGTGGGGGCAAGCGCGCTCCATTCGAGCACGGCAAGGCCGGCCTTGCGAGCCGCTTCGACGACCGGCGGAGCAAGAGATCCCTCCACTACCAGGCGGTTCACGGGTCCGCCTTCGAACAAAGCGATCAGCGTCGGGTCTGTCCAGCCCGGGTTCCAGCGAAACGGGACCATCTGGCTGGGGGTCAGTTCAGCGGTACGGTTGCCGGGCGACTGGGCTGGCGCCAGCGAATCTCCAAACCAGGCCGATGCGCAACCGGCCAAAGCAATCGACTCTCTTCTCGTCAACATGCTATTCGTCTTCCTGTTCTGAGCGCCTCAGCCCGCAATCCGGATCTTGTCCGGCTCATACCGCCGCCGACCGTTCTTTGTATCGCTTCAAGAGATTGTATGACCAAACCGCCGAGGAGTGGGCTTCGCACGAGGCGCCGGACCGACGGGATACGGCGAATAAATAGGCGGCGGGCTTACGGTCCGTGCAACGCCATTTGCGGCACGCCCGGCGGCCCGGTTGCCGGCAGGCGGCGCTCGGGGCTTGAACAATCTGGCCTTCCAGCTTCAACTCGGGCGGCGAAACCGATTAACATGTCCGTGATGCGGCAGACCTTGCCGACCTTTCGCGAACGCCTCGCCGGCGATGGTAGCGTTCGCGGACGGAGTTCGGGCCGTGACGACGTCGTTTTCGTGGGGCCTTGCGACCTCTCGCAGTCCCTGGGCGTACCAGGGCAGGTGGGCGATCCGCGCGTTGCCTCGACCGTGGAATCGATCGCCGTCACGTGCCGCGCGCGCGGGCGTCACGCCGGCGTGTTCGTGGATAGCATCGCGGCGGCGCGGAAATACCGTTCTCTTGGGGTCAAGTACATCGCCTATTCGGTTGACGTGGGCATATTCGCTGACGCATACGCGGAACTTCGGGCCGCGCTGCACGATCCCGTAAGGAATGGGTCAAATGAATAAACAACGAGGTGTTCCGTTATGTCTGAAATCAATCGCCGCTCCACAATTCGTGGATTGATGGGTTCCGGCGCGCTGCTTGGCCTGGATTCGGCCTTAACCGCCGAGCCCAACCCGGCCGCTCCAATCGGCCCGAACGACGCCATCAAGGTCACTCAGGTGGAAACGTTCGTTCTGAGGAACTCGTGGGTCTTCGTGAAAATCTCCACGGACGCGGGCATCGTCGGTTGGGGCGAAATGCTCAAAGACGATGCCAAGGCATGCGCCGCCGGCGCGCAGGAAGTCGGGCGCTATCTGGTCGGCCAGGACCCCTGCCGGGTGGTGTTCCACTGGCAGGCGATCCACCGCGGCGCGTTTTATCGCGGCGGCCCTATCAAAACCGCGATATCCAGCGGCATCGACCAGGCGCTCTGGGATATCAAGGGTAAGGTATACGGCGTTCCGGTATACAAGCTGCTCGGCGGCCCGACCCGCGATAGGATCCGGGTGTACGGGAGGGTCAGCGAGGAAACGGGCGTGAACGCCACCAAGATCGGGCCGTCGGGTCTGGGGCGGAGCCCCATCAAGTACGTCGAAGGCCAGAAGTACGTCGATGCAGTCGTAGACAACTTCAAGGCTGTCCGCCAGAGGTACGGCAGCGGCGTCGATATCGCCATCGATTTTCACGGCGCCGTGCAGCCCCAGACTGCGTCGCTTCTCATCAAGGCTCTCGAACCGTACCAACCTTTCTTCTATGAAGAGGTAGTGCAGTGCCTCAACGTGGACGTCATGGCCGAGCTCGCCCGCAAGACCCACATCCCGTTCGCCACCGGAGAACGCATCTTCACGAAGTGGGGGTTCCGGGAGGTTATCGAGAAGCGGGCGGCTACGATACTGCAGCCAGACGTATGCTACGCGGGTGGGATCACCGAGCTCAGGCTGATCGCGGGCATGGCGGAGGCGTACTACTCGCCCATCGCGCCGCACAATCCACAGGGGCCGTGTTCGCTGGCGGCCAGCTACCAGGTCGCCGCGTCCATCCCCAATTTCCTGATTCAGGAAAACGGCGATTTGAATTACGAGGATCTTCTGGCCAAGCCGCTGCCGCCGGTGAAGAACGGATACCGCCCGCTGTTGACCGATCCGGGTCTCGGGATCACGATCGACGAAGAGAAGCTCAAAGCGCAGGTTGGCGAACCGAGAGAGTACAGGCCGCGGTTCGACCCCGATGACGGTTCTGTGGTCGATTGGTAGAACAGAACCGGCTTTAGCCCGGGCTAGGGCGGCGTCGTCGTCTTTGCCGCGAATCGCGTGGCGTAAATCTCGGCGGTCGTGCGCACCGAGGAGTGCCCGAGACGTTCGGAGACCGTCGGGAGGTCCACGCCTTCGTGCAGCAAGCGGCTCGCGTGGCTGTGGCGCAGGACGTGAAGCGACGCGCCCCTGGTCGGCCCAGCTTCCGGCAGAGCCGCGACACCGTCGAGGGAATTGAATCCGGTTTCAGCGGCGTTCCATTTGGGTTGGCGAAGATCAGGTCGAGATCGGCGCGGTAGCTGGGGCCAAACTGCGCGCGGAATTCATCCTGGCGTTCCCGGTGGCGCTCCAGGACGGGCAGCGCCGAGGCCGGCAACTTCACATCGCGCGGGCGCTCCGTCTTGGTGCACTTGAACGTCAGCCCATCGTCGGTCTGACAGAGCGACCGATCAATGAGCGCCCTCCCGTCTTGGATGTCCGACCAGCGGAGCGCCAGGATCTCGCCGCGCCGCGCGCCGGTCGCGGTGCAGATCTCCAGGAACGCCCCGAGGCGCCACGGGCCCGCCGCGCTCTGGACCAGGCGGTCCTGCTCTGCCGGCATCAGCGCCATTCCGATGTGCTTCCGCACCTTAGGCGGTTCGCTGTTGGTCGCCGGGTTCGTGGTGACCAAGCCCCACCGGATGGCGCGGACGAAAGCCGAGGAGATTAGCCCGGCGATGTTGCGGATCGTCTTCGGCTTCATCGCGCGTGGTTCCCTGGTCTTGCGCTTGTGGCCGCCGCACGCCAGGAGGCGCGCCCACTCCCGGCTAAGATGCAGCGGCGTACTGCAAGGCCCGAAAATGGTGGACCTGGTGAGATTCGAACTCACGACCTCTTCCATGCCATTTAAGAAATATCAATCACTTGCAGGCATTTTGACCGAAAACAAAAGACTTAGCACGACGCGATTTGGACGCCGGTGGACGCCATGGGGCGGCCTTTTGAACCAGCCCTTGGTAGCCGCTTCAGACTGTAAAATTCACTTGCCTTCAGGAACTGGAGCATCTCGGCGTCGGGTTCGTCTCGCTGACCGAGGCGCTCGATTTAACAACGTCGGCTGGTCGAGCGATGGCGGGTTACCCACCGCGGGCCGGGCAGTCGGTGGCGTACTTCTCATTGGCCGCAGCCCGTGAAGTCGCTAGCCGGTATCTTTCTTTGCGGATACCACAGGTACGGAGGGGCGCGCGGTGGCCTTCTTCTTCGCCGTCGCCATCTTTAGCTTCTTGTCAAACGTCAGCTTCCCGGGCTTCACTGGGGCCCCGCCCGCTATCCTCGCGTTGATATCCTCCGCGCCCATCTGTGCAGCGCGGTCCGCGGTCCATTCAGCGACCTGAAGCACTGATTGCCGCTTAAGATCTTTTTGGGTAACCGGTTTCGCCCATCTGGCGGCGGCGGCCGTCTTGGCGACTGCCACGCGTTGCTCTGGCGTTAGCTTTTCCATACGGGCCTTGCCGCTGGCTTTCCCACCCTTGCGGCCGATCTCGGCCAAGTATTTCGATACCGCCGTCTTGCGAGC
>JBEKHV010000037.1:0-40026 GCA_050012095.1 Bryobacteraceae bacterium
GAACATCTTCCCGAACTGGGCCGTGGGGCTGAACCGCCCCGCCTACTCCAGCATCTATGGCTGCGTGGCGCTTCTCCGGCGCTTCCGCGAGGAAACCCGCAAGATCAAGCCGGATGTCGTCTTTTACAGCGAATCCCTGGGCCCGCTGCCCCGCATCTCGTACGATCTCACCTACAACTACGACGAGCATTGGCTGTACGGGGGATTGCTGCCAACGCTTCCCGTGGCGCAGTTTGTGGCCAAGACCACTGCGCACGACATGGCCGAGTGGCTGGAGATGCGCCGCCGCGTGATGCCGGCCGGCCTCATACGCGTGCATCATCTGGACTCGCACGATTCGCGCATGTACGGCCGGGACGCCTTCGGCGCCGATGGCGCCCGGCTCCTGTTCGCCTGGTCCTCCTTTTTGGACGGCGGCGTGATGAACTATGTGGGGGCCGAAAAGGGATCGGAGGACTTCTACCGCAAGGTTCTGGCGCTGCGGGAATCGATTCCCGCAATCAAGGATGGCGACTGCGATTATCTGGCGATCCGTCCGGGGAACGACCGTGTTTTTGCGCCCCTGCGGCGCTCCGGCGAGTTGCAGGCCATCCCGGTGCTCTCGTTCTCCACCGAGGCCGTCAAAACGGAACTGCCGCTGGAGGCGCTGCGCCTCAAGCCTGAAACGGAGTACGCGGTGCGCGAGGAATTCTCGGGCGCGGTCCGCACCGCCAAAGGAAAGGAACTGGCAAGCTTGCCTCTCGATCTGCCGCCATACGGCGTTCAATTGTGGACAGTGCGGCCGGCGGGGGTCGCGATTCCGAAGTGACGCCGATCCGTTTTGTTGGTCGCATTTCGGAGCCGTTAGCCAAGGGCAGTCCTCGTGTTCTCCCATTGATCCCTTGGTCACGGGAAAACTGCGCTGAAACACTAACCAATCTATTTTTCAGGAGGTGTGATGTAAGATGGAAAATCGACGATCGTTCTTGACCAGGGCAGCCCTGGGAATGGCCGCGGCGGGAGCCTCTTCGGCTCCGGCCGCCTCCGACCAGTTCACGGTCGGGTTTATCGGCGTTGGCGAACGCGCCTATGGGTGCCTGATTCCGCAATTCAAGTTCAATCCCGGCTTCCGCATTGCCGCGGTGTGCGACGTTTATAAACCGAGCTTGGACAAGGCCGCCGCTCTCGTGGGCGGTAACGTAGACGCCTACGGCGACTACCGGCGGATCATCGACCGCAAGGATATCGACGTGGTGGTGATCGCGACGCCCGACCACTGGCACTGCCCCATCGTCATCCAGGCCTGCGAGGCGGGCAAGGACATTTATCTGGAGAAGCCGGTGTCCAACGACATCGACATGTGCCTCAAGGCGGTAGCGGCCGCCCGGCAGTACAAGCGCGTGGTGCAGGTGGGGTTGATGCAGCGCAGCAGCGCGCCATTCATGGAGGCTTACAAGGTGGTCCAGAGCGGCATTCTCGGCAAGGTCCGTCATGTCGTAGTGGTAAACCCGGGCGGCGGCGCGCCCAGAGTCGGCCCGGGCGCGGCGGGGCGCGGCGCGCCGGCCGGCGGCCAGGCGGCGATGTCGGCCGCGCCCTCCGCCCCTCCCCCCGGCCTCGACTGGGAGATGTTCCAGGGGCCGGCGCCGCGCCGGCCATACAGCTCCATGCGCCAGCAGAGTTGGCGCAACTATTGGGAGTACGGCGGCGGCCCGCTCTCCGACTGGGGCGTGCATCTGCTCGACATCGCGCATTGGTACCAGGGCGTTACGGCGCCGGCGAGCCGGGCGTCGGCGGCGTATGGATGGTTCAGCCGGCCGCAGGACGACCGCGTCCCGGACACAACCGAAGTCTCCTGGCAGTATCCGGACTTCGTCGCCAACTACAGCTCGCGCTCGGACGCGCAAGGCACCTATCTGTGGGGCGACCAAGGCATGCTGTTCGTCAACCGGAACGGCTACGAGGTGCGGCCGGCGGGCGGCGGCCGCGGCGGCGCCGCCCTTGAAGCGAAAAAGGTTGCGTTGCACGATGAATTACCGCAGGGCCAAGCGTCCTTCGAGTCCGACTCCGGCAGGCATATCGTGAACTTACTGGCGTGCATCAAGAGCCGGGAGCGGCCGGTGTGCGATATTGAGATTGGCGCGTTTTCCACCATTCCAACCCTGATGGGTGGCGTGTCGATTCGGAGCGGCGGCAAGGCCATCGCGTGGAACGGCCACGGCGCCGCGCCGCTGGCGTAGGCCGCCCGGTGGGCATCGCGACGGAAGTTTACGGCAGACCCGGCGTGGCAAACGTGCAATAGCGTTCCGCCGCCGAATGGAGAAAAGAGTATGGAAATGAAAGCTGCTTTAATTCCGTTCCTCGCCATCCTACTGGTTGGCTGCTCCAAAACCCCCGCGCCCGTGGCGGAATCGCACGGCGTGGGGAGCATCGTACGCCTCGATCCGGCGTTCGACGTCCTGGTTCCGCGGGATGCGCGGATCGAGAAAGTCGCCGGCGGGTTCCAGTTCACCGAAGGCCCGCTCTGGCGGCCCGATGGGCGCCTGTGGTTCAGCGACGTGGTCGGCAACGTGGTTCGCGCCGTGACGCCGGCGGGGCAGGTCGAGGTCCTGATTCAGGAATCCGGCGGGCACAGCGACGCGCCGGCGGGATCGTTCATCGGATCGAATGGCATGGTCGCGGGAAAGGACGGCGAGGTGATCCTGTGCCAGCACACCAATCGCCGCATTGTGCGCGTGGGCAAGGACCTGAAGACGACCCCGTTGCTGGAGAGATTCCAAGGCAAGCGTTTCAACAGCCCCAACGACCTGGTGTACAAATCCGACGGCGCGCTCTACTTCACGGATCCGCCCTACGGGTTGGTGAAGCAGGACGACGATCCGGCGAAAGAACTGAAATTCAACGGCGTTTTCCGGTATGCGGGGGGCAAAGTGCAGGTGGTGATCAAGGATCTGACCCGGCCCAACGGCCTGGCCTTTTCGCCCGATGAGAAGACCCTCTACGTGGCCAACTCCGAGCCGCAAAAGGTTTGGATGCGCTACGACGTGGCGGCGGACGGCTCGGTCTCGAACGGCCGTGTGTTGGCCGACGTCACCGCCGGAAAAGAAACCGGCGTGCCCGACGGGATGAAGGTGGATTCGCAGGGCAACATTTACGCCGCCGGCCCGGGCGGCGTGTGGGTATTCGCTCCCGATGGAAAACACCTGGGCACGATCAAGCCGCCCGAAAGCCCAGCGAACTGCAACTGGGGCGACGACGGCAAGTCGCTGTACATCACGGCGACCACGGGCGTGTATCGCATCAAGCTGGCGGTGAGCGGAGAGAAAGCTTTGTATCAATAAAGTGGGAGGACGAAGATGAAGCGCAGAACATGCCTGAAGGCGATGCTGGCGAGTACGGCCGTT
This sequence comes from Bryobacteraceae bacterium, assembly GCA_050012095.1. Lineage (GTDB taxonomy): Bacteria > Acidobacteriota > Terriglobia > Bryobacterales > Bryobacteraceae > BOG-224. The sequence goes on from JBEKHV010000037.1 coordinate 3,381, forward strand.
CTGGCGGCGCCGGCGGCCGCGACGCATCCGGTTGCGCTGTACGTGGACTTGGAGGTGGATCCGGCGCGGGAGCAGGAGATGCTCAAGAATTTCCGCACGATTTTTCGGCCCGCGGCGGCCAAGCAGCCGGGCTACATCGACGTGAAGATGCTGAAGTTACGCACGGCGATCCAGGGCGCGGCGCCGGCGGCCAATTACCGTTTCATGCTGACGTATGAATCGGAGGAACTGCGGCAGAAGTGGGTGGCCTCGGACGTTCATCAGAAGGTCTGGCCGACGGTGGAGAACACCCTGAAATCCAAGAATTATACGGTGCTGCTGTACGATGACGCCACGGCGGCGTGAGGACGAGGAGGACAGACATCCATGACCAATGGCATATCGCGGCGCGCGGCGATGCGCGGCATCGGCGCGGCGCTGGCGGGCTTGCGGGCGCTGCCGGCATCGGTGTACGGCAACCAGAAAGTGACGGCGCTGGTGATTGGGGGCGACCGCTACCACAACATGGACTACATCCGGACGGCGCTGGGGAAGACGCTGGGCACGGACCTGGGCCTCACCATGGATTTCAGCGACGAGGTGAAGCTGCTGGCCACGCGGTTTCTCAAGGATTACAAGATGCTGATCATGCTGCGGGACGGCATGATGTTTCCAACGGGCTACGATTCCCTGGAGGGCCGTGGCGGCCGCGGGAACGTGAGCGATCCGCCAGTGCCGCCGATCGAAGTGAAGGCGGTCTACTGGATGACGCCCGAACAGGGCAAGGCCGTGAAGGATTTTGTGCAGGGTGGACGGGCCGCTCTGTTCTTCCATAACTGCACGTACATCAGCCCGCACAATCAGGACTTCCGCGACGCGCTCGGCGCGGTCACGCTGGAGCATCCGCCGCTCCGGCCGTTCAAGGTGAAGATTGTGAACCACGACCACCCCATCACGCGGGGCGTCAACGATTTCGTGGTGACCGACGAGCAGCACTTCGTGAAATACGAGAAGGATCCGAAGTACGTCCTGATGCAGAGCGTCAATGAAGATGGCCTGACGTGGCGGGACCTGGGGACTTCCTCGATAGCGGGATGGGCCTATGACTACGGCAAGGGCCGGGTGTGCTACCTGGCGCCAGGGCATACGATCGCCGCGCTGTGGAATCCGGAGTACGTGAAGATTCAGAAGAACGCCGCCAAATGGCTGCTGAGAGAGATCTGACGCGGCTGGGGATGGCGCGGGAACCGGTCGTGTAGGGAGGCGCCCCACCGCGCTACGGCAGCCTCACCACGGAGAAGCCCCGCAGCGTGAGGGTGTCGCCGGCTTGCGCCAGCATTCCACGAAAGTCGATGGACAGGCCGCCGGTGTAACTGTCCGCGGCGCTGGCCACCCCGGCGCTGAACGGCAGGACGCTGCCCCAGGATTGGTGGCTCCATTGCGCGCCAGCCACGGTGATGGACGCTTCCGCGCGGACGCTCACCAGCGCATCCGCGGTCGCCGCGGCGCGCTGGACGATGCTGGTGGATCCCCACACGACGTTGAACGAGAAGCCCGCCTGCGCGCCTTGGTGCTCCAGGTCGAGGCGGATCTCCACGCGGTCGCCGGGCGCGAGGAGTCCCCCCGGTATCGAGCAGGTTCCGATGCTGGCGTAGGCCGCGCCGTTGGTGGCCGCCCCTGTGCCGCTGCACAGCACTTGCGGGTTGGGGTAGAGCTGCGCGACGCCGCCGCTCCCCGCGCCGGCGATGCGGTAGGAGGCCAGCAGGGTGTCGCCCGGCTGGGGAGTCGACGCCGCGAGGAACTGGACGCCGAGGCCCGTCGCGGTGTAATCGACGCCCGCCTTCTGCAACATGCCGTTGCGGTACACCGCGAGGCTCGAAGCGGGCGTGGGCGCGGCCGTGAGGCTGAATGCCGTGTTGGCGCCGTCCACGATGCCCGCCAGCGTATCGCCATCGACGAACGAGGGCGCGTTCGAGCCGCAGGGACCCGAAGAACCGTCCACTCGCAGACAGTCGGTGGGGCTGCCGGTCGCCGATTCCAGCGCTCCCAGGGCGTTGACCACCGCCACGCGGCCCGCGGCGTAGCCGGGACCCTTCAGCGGCCGCGCGCCGAGGTCGGCGATCAGCCCTACTACGCCGGTTTCGGCGACGGGGCCGCCCGTGCCGCCTCCCGAGCCGCCGGTATCCGCCGCCACCGCTCCCGCGTCCAAGGTAGCGACGCGCACATCGCGCACGCGCACGGGCTGGGCGCTGGAAGGCACCGACCATGTCTCCTGGAACTGGACGCGCCCATCGCTGTTGTAGGTGACGCTGTAGTACACGGCCGGCGTGCCGCTGGTGGTGGGGACCAATTGCACGCGCAAGTTGCCATCCACTACCTTTACCGTCGTGCTCTGCGTGGCGATCTGGGAGCCGTCGGCCGCTACGAAGCTGGTCCAGGTAACCGTAACGGTTCCGTTGAAGCGGGTCCCATCGGCCTTGTAGAGCACATCCTGTACGGTGGTGAGCTGCGGGTCGGCGAAGGCGCACGAAGCCAGCAGCGCCGCCGCCAAGAGCGAGCGGATTGTCATGATACCTCCACGGAAGAAGAACGTCCGCGCCCGGAAGGGCGCGGGGAAAGGCGAAACCTCTCTGCCGACTTCAGTTTAGCTGGAGGGTGCGCGCCGGGACCCCGTTTAACCGGGGCGGCGCAATTCTAATTAACTGATTTTTAAGGAATTACAGAGATTCAACAAATCCGCGAACGCTTGTGACCGCCCCATTGCGGATTGCCACAACGAGGTATGAAACGAGCGCGCATTGGCGTATGCTACCTCTTGTCGCGGGCGTGACAGGAGGCCGGTCACCGATTGGCGCTTCGTGCCCGCCTGTGAACGTGGTCACGCCCTCGCCAAAGGGATACCTGGATCTAACTTACTCATAACTCATGGCTTAGGCGGAAGGAGTTTCGAAGGACCCTGAAACAGTGGTCCGAGTCTCGGTAGTGGGCTACTTTGGCTGCTGCGTCAATTCTTTTTTTTGAGGATCGTTGGCGGTTTCTTGCCCACAATAATTCTGATGTCTATGGGCTGGAGCGCTACGCCTTCGCTGTGCGTTTCTGAAAGCCCCAAGAGAACATCTTTCGGTAGGTCAGCGTCTCCTAAGGCAAACGGCGCTATTTCAAGCCCTTCATCGTTCATTGCTTTTAGCAGCGCTGAGAACAACCCAGGCGCTTTCGTAGTATTTGTACTTCCATACGCGAGCCACACACCTTGGATCGGCCAAGCGAGAGAAGACCATGCGACTTCGCTCCTGATTCCCGCTCTCCTAAGTGCCGACCAAATAGATTTGGCAAATTCGATTGACTCATCCTTCTCGTCCGGGGTTTCATTGCCATACGCCATTACCCAAACTGACATTCCGGCAAACGGCCTGAGTTTAGCAACAAGCCTTTCAATTTGTTCTTGGGAAAACGTTCGCGGGCCTAGTTCGCGCTCAAGTTTTGCACGTTCTAGTGACTCATGCTCGGCGCGCTCGTTGGCTTTGACTGCCTCTCCATTTGCCAATGCTACCAACCGGCGAGTTGCGTCTCGCATGTCACTCTCAGTTTTGCCTGCCTCGATATGGACACGAAATTCACCCGCAACGCCAATTGCTACCAACCCAGCACCAAGGAATCCCAAGCCGAACATCAAAATACTCGGTCTCTCGGGAGAGTGGATTACTCCGCGCCTGAAATCGCGCCAGTCATGTCTATATTCGATGATAAGCACGACCAATTCTAAGGCAACGCCGGCCACAACGAGAATTGTCCAAAAATTTAGCCACCAATCAAGCGATGACCAGGATTTTTCAAGATTGTCAAGCGTGCTGGCTAGAGCAGATGCATCCATAGGCAGGTTCTATAATTACGCGTACCGCGCTGCGACTTTGCAACTAATCGCTGTGAGTGCCCTGTTTGTAGTGGCTGCTGTCATATTAATCACAATCGAAATATTCATGCGGCGATCTCTCCGCGCTGTTCCTCCGCCTCCCACGCGGCAACCAAATCAGCAACATCCCACAGCCGATCCGTCACGCCAGCGGCCATCGCGGGAGTCGTGCGGAGGGTCCGGTGAATCTTGATAAAGTTGTACGCGAAGTAAGTCAAGGCAACGGCCGCGATATGGTTCTCGATCTTTTTAGAGAAGGTATTAGTCAGTCTGGTGAACCGACGTGCAGTCATCCGCACGCTGAGATTGTGGCGTTCCACGTAACTCGTGCTGATGTGCTTGGGGTCGGGTGTCCCGGTAACAGTGTGGCTCTCGCATCCCAAACAGATAGCGGGGCTATAGCGCTTCTCAGGCTCTTCCGGCGCACCGTAAACCTTTACCAGCATAGCGTAGTCGATGTCCTCACCAAAGGCCCTATCCACTGCCTTCACGTACATCTTAAGGCCATCGCTGGTAAGTTGGATACGATTCGCGAGACGGCCAGCAAGGTCTTCGATAAAATCACGAGCGCTGTTCGGGTCACGCTTGCCAATCAGCCAACAGGGTACCAGTTTGGTATCGGCATCAATCGCAGCCCACAGCCATGCATCCCCGGCACCGGGATTCTTAGCTGCAATATCTGGCGTGACGTTCTTATCCTTGCAGTAGCAGAACGACCAGCATTCATCAACCTGCATCCGTTCGCATTTGAGGTTTTGGAAAACCCTGTCCTGGTATTGGGCGCAGAAGGTGCCAGCTTCAAAGACCAGCCGCATTACGGTTTTCTTGGCTACGCCGGTCATGCGGACGGTGGAACGGACGGAGTTGCCTTCAATCAGGCAACTGATGACCTTGGCGCGTTGTTCGGAAGTGAGCCTGTTCATACTTCTAGTATGCCAGACGGCTCACGCATTGTCAAGACTTTTGAAACAAAATGAAGAAAAAATCTGGGCCTACCCTCGCGTCTTCCGCCCAATGGCGTCAAGCTGGACGGACAATCCGTCAAGCGCTTTGTGAACTGCGGCGACAGATTTCTGCACTGCGTCGATTGTCGGCTTCTGGCCGTCCGCCGGATCATACTCAACGCTCAAAACGGAGTGGCACGAAGGGCAGGAGTAGGCGAATCCGAACCACTGGCCCTGGGGCTTCCAATGAATCTTGATTCTGTTTCTTTCCGCGCTGGCAATTACGGCCTTGCAGTGCGGGCATATCGGTTGGCTGGTCTGTTTTGGTGTCATGCCACCTTTCGCCGCGCCCAACGTGCCTTAGCTGCCTTCCGAGCGCTTCGACGGCGCTGTTCTGGCGTCATACTCTCAGCGCGGCGCTTGCCCCCGATCTTGCCCCCTTCACGCCCAAGCTCCGATAGGATTTGGGATCTAAGAGACCTTGCTGGCTGTTCCGGTTCTGGCTCAAAGGAAGGAAGGTCTCCCAACAATCTATGCACGGCCATAAAACCGGCCTGTACTTCGTCTTCTGGTTCTCTGCCTGACGGCTTTCGCATACGCTTCCAGTTTGGCACATTCGGGAACTTCGCGTCAAGCCTGCGGAAAACCAAAGTAGCCCACTACCCGAGTCTCGCTCGCTTTCTGCCCGACAGGTCGAACGGGCAAAGGTTGTGCTATTGGCGGCGGCGGGGCGGACCGATCTGGAAATCGCCGCCGCTCTGCGGATTACCAACCAAAGGGCCGCTCGATGGCGCAAGCGGTTCTTGAGGTTTCGGATGCATGCCAAGCAAGCGCGAGGTTCGGCGCCGCGGTCGCTGCGCCGCTGACGGCGACTAGCTGTGTCCCGCACAGCGGTGACAGCGGTGCCGGCGTGGGGAACTGAGGAGCGGCTAGTGCTATGATAGGCGCTTGCAAGCGGCCCTGCGGTTGCCGAAGGTTCCATGCAGACTCACACCCACGAGGGGGACATCAGCCTCCCGTCTTCTGCCCGGGGGGCCCTGCAACAGGGGTTTGGCGAGCTTTTGCGGCTGACCGAGGGGCTCGCGTTTCGGCCTCTGGCCTCCGCACGGTACCCACTGCCTCTAGCGTTGGCGGTATACGGGGAGATCCCCGCGCCGGAGCGAGTGCGTGATGAGGCCGTAGCGCGCGTGGCGGAGGACCCCATCCATCTGCTGGGGACCGCCATCGTATTGCTCGAACTCTTCGCCTGCAATGATGCGGCCACGGCGGAGCTCGTCCCGGACGACGATGCGTTCCTCAGTCATGCTTTCGACAGCAAACGGTTGAACGGCTGGATCTCGTTCCTGGGCGATGCGCATCTCCCGGAAACACAAGCCGCGCTGTGGAGCCGCTGGCAGTTCCAGTTCATAGGCGCCGGCACGGGGCTGGCGGGGTTATATACCCTGCTGAACATGCTGGCGCGCTACGCGTTCGTCTATGGACGCGTACCTTTGGGCGATAGTCACCTTCTGGGGCACTTCATCGAGGATTTCACATCCGGTCTGTTGGTGTGCCGGGGAAGGCTCGGCCCTCTGGACCTGGTGTTGTCTCTGGCCGCCATGCGCATCGGGGTGCCCGCCATCACACCGCCAGATTACCCGTTCCGCCTCGGACGCCAGGTCCGCGCCAGCTCATTGGGCGAAATCGTGGAAGCCGTCACCGAGTTCTCCAGCATACGGCGGCGATTGGAGCTCCCGGATATTCCGCCGCTGCCGGAGTACGTGGACGCGCCTGCCCCGGAGGCCGATTTTGAGGACGCAGCGACCTGGGGCGGTACTCCGGAGAGCTTCTACCTGTTACGGAAAGGCCCGTTGGACGGATGCAGTGTCGAGGTTATCGGATCGCCCTCCGGCCCCATGGGTGTGCTCCTTACGGTGGATGCAGAGCCGATGGATGACTTCGACCGGCGCTATATCGAGGCGCGGGCGGCGCTGATCCTGGCCCGAATTCCCGGTGTTTCGGCTCAGCGCAGTTCCGGCCGGCTGACCTTGCGGCTCAGAACGACGACGAGCCTGCCTCCCGCGCGCATCGGCGAATGCCTGATTGCGGCCATCCGCAATGAATTTCCCCGAATCAGCAAGGTGCGGGCCCAGATCATTTTCGATCGGGACCGGCTGCAAGCGATGTCCGCCGGGATTGCCGCGGAGCGAGGCCAGCGGGCGCGGGCGATCGCGTCGGCTACCGAAGCGAGCATGCCCGAGTTCCTCACCTGCGTGGGATGCTCGGCGTTCGCACCGGATCACGTTTGCATTATCACCCCTGAGCGGCGGCCGCAGTGCGGGCGCGCTTACGAGTTCATCAAGACCGGCGCGCACTACGGATACGATGACATGACCAACATCCACCACCGTCAATTGCACTGCGGCATGAACTCGTTCGGCACGTGCTCCAAAGGCGAGCTTCTGGACGCCACTGCCGGCGAGTGGTCCGGCGCCAATCAGGCCGCGGCCTATTTGACGGGAGGGCGGACCACCCGCGTCCAATTGCACTCGCTGGATGCGGCGCCCCACACCGGATGCGGCTGCTTCCAGCTCATCTTATTCAAAACGGACCGGCCCAGACCGGGGATCGGGATTATGGAGCGCGGATACAAGGGACAGGCCCCGGACGGCCGGACTTGGCGCGACCTCCACTACGCCTTGGGCGGCAAGCAAGCGCCGGGCTTCACCGGAGCGGCCCTGAGCTACCTGCAATCGTCGCGCTTTCTGGCAGCGCATGGAGGTTGGCCCAGTGTGGTCTGGGTCAGCCCCAAAGTCGCTGTCCTAGTGGGAAAACGCTTCGCTCCGGGCGGGTCTGGTTCCTTCTGAGCCGGCCGAAGGATCAGGCCTCACCGGCGTATGCGGCAGCTCTAGCTACGCGGCCGAGGATGAACTTTTCGACCTCGGCGAAGCTGGTGTAGGGCAGGAGTGTGCACCTTGGGTGCGTGTTTCCGCTAATCAGGAGGGACACTTTCGGCTCCAGCTCACGCCGGTAGAGCAATATGGCCTTCTTGTCCGTTGCGCCCAGCAGGAAACCGGTCTCGAATCCCAAGCCAAAGGAAGAACCGGAAACTTCGGCGACGAAGAGCTCACATTGCTCGAGCCAAGCCATGTCGCGCCGGTACACGTCTTGAGGCCGGATCGACCGGTCGGCGGCCCAGGCGTCATCGCTCACCAGATGGCGCGTCAACACCTCGTGCCCCAGGTCCTCCAACAACCGCACCACTGCGCGCGCGACGGTGATCGAGGAGCGATCGCCCGCCACGGTGAAGCCGAAGTAGATCTTCATTCTGTTAGGGTACTTCACCGGAGTGCCCTGGGCCAGCAGCCCGCCGAAAGCGATGACAAGCCGCTCCCTGGCGGTCGCCGTGCGGTCAGGGCGCATGGAACCCCGAGCGTCAGCGAGCGGTCTTTCTCGGGTGTGGCGCGCGGCTCGGCCTCGAAACCGGTATATGATCGAAATCACATGAAACCCAAAGCATTTGTGTTCGACGCCTACGGCACTCTGTTCGATGTCCACTCGGTCGTCTTGCGGGACGGCAACAGCATTACCGGCGATCCGCATGCTTTCTCGGCGCTCTGGAGGCAGAAGCAACTGGCATATACCTGGCTGCGATCGCTTATGGGGCGCTACCAGGATTTTGGGGATGTCACCGAAGCCGCGTTGCGTTCGGCTGTCCGGCAGCTCGGCATCGAAGCGGATGAGACGCAGCTCGGCCGTCTCATGCAAGCCTATCTGTCCCCCTCTGCGTTTCCGGACGCAAGACCGGCTCTGGAAGCCCTGCGGGGAGTTCCGCTGGCTATTCTCTCCAACGGTTCGCCGAAAATGCTGGAGGCGGCGGTGCGCCACAATGGTCTGGAATCCATTATTGCGAAGATCATTTCCGCGGACCGAGTGAGGACCTACAAGCCCTCCTCCAGAGTCTACGCGCTCGGTGCTGAAGTTCTGAACCTTCCCGCAGCCGAGGTTCTCTTCATCTCCTCGAACTGGTGGGATGCGGCTGGAGCTAAGCTGTTCGGTTACCGGGTTTGCTGGTGCAATCGGTCTGCGGCTGAGATGGAGTTCGCGGAGTACGCACCCGATCTGACGGTGACGCGGCTGGACCAGATCGCCCGTCATTGCTAGCGAGATCTTCGATCTCAAACCGACGAGACGTTGCGCGAGCGGGCTTCCCCATACCTCGCTCGCAAAGGCACAAAGAACGCAAAAACTGGGATTCGACCATTTTCTGCTCCCTCAATACGCCCAGCGCCAGAGGGTCGCGCCTACGGTGTAGCCGGCGCCTACGGCGGCGAACAGGACCAAATCGCCTTTCTTGAGCCGGCCTTCGCTGATGGCGTCGCGCGTGGCTAGCGGAATGGTTCCGGCGGTCGTGTTGCCGTAGCGGTCAATATCGATGACCACCTTTTGGGGCGCGATGCCCAGCCGGTCGGCGGCGGCATTGATGATCCGGATGTTGGCCTGGTGCGGAATCATGACCGCCACGTCGTCGCCGGTCAGGCCGTTGCGCTTGAGCACGTCGCGGCACGATTCGTACATCTTGCGAACGGCGTATTTGAATACCTGCTGCCCGTCCTGGTAGACGTAGTGCAGGCGTTGGTCCACCGTCTCGTGGGAGGGGGGCAGGCGGCTGCCTCCGGCCCGCATCTTCAGGAAATCGCCGCCCGAACCGTCTATTTCGCCGAGGAAATCGACGAATCCGGCGTCTTCGCCGTCTTCGGCAGGCTCCAGCAGCATGGCGCCGGCCCCGTCGCCAAAGAGGATGCAGGTGGCGCGGTCGGTGTAGTCGATGATCCGGCTCATGGTATCGGCGCCGATAACCAGGACCTTTTTGTGGGTCCCGGCGGCCACCAGGTGCGCGCCGACGGTAAGCCCATACACGAAACTCGAACAGGCCGCGATGAGGTCGAAGCCCCAGGCGCCGCGCGCGCCGATGCGGTGCTGCACCAGGCAGGCCGTGGAGGGAAACATATGGTCCGGCGTGACCGTGCAGACGACGATGGCGTTCAGCTCGGAGGCGGCTACGCCGCGCTGCGCGAGGGCGGCCTGGGCGGCCTCCACGGCCATATCGGAAGTGGCCATCTCGGGGTCCGCAATGTGGCGCTCGCGAATTCCGGTGCGTTCCAATATCCATTGGTCGTTGGTGGCGACCATCTTTTCGAGATCCTGGTTGGTGAGAATACGGGGCGGTACGTAACACCCGAGCGCGGTGACTTTTGCCTTAGCCAATGTGGTTGTCGTCCTCTGAAGAATCCAGAGTAACGCATCCTCGATCCCCGACGCGACTTGGCGGCGAAGCGGTAAGCGGCCAGTGGAAAGCAGTCGGCTCTACTCCGGCTGCTGTTGGGTCAGGCAATGCAACGCGCCGAAGCCCAGGATCAGGTCCACGGCGTGAATACCCACCACCGGGCGGTCCGGGAACAACTCGCCCAGCAGGCCCAGCGCCAGCCGGTCCTTGGGGTCGTTGAAGGTCGGCGCGAGTACGGCGTCGTTGGCGATGTAGAAGTTGGCGTAGCTGGCCGGGAGGCGGCCGCCATCGAAGATCAGCGGCGCCGGCATCGGCAGCGGGACCACCTCCGGCTTCGATCCGTCTTCCAGCCGGAAGTCGCGGACCCTCTCCCAGTTCTCCGCTAGCGGGCGGCAATTGACGTCGTTGGGGTTATCTTCCCCGACCAAAACCATGGTCGTCGGATTCACGAAGCGGCAGATGTCGTCAACGTGCCCGTGCGTGTCGTCTCCCGCGACGCCTCCACTGAGCCATAGGACGTTGGGCGCGCCCAGGTAATCGCGCATGGCCGTCTCGAAGGCCCGGCGGGAGAGGCCCGGGTTGCGTACCTGAGTTTTTCGATCCAGATAGCATTCCTCGGTGGCGACCAGCGTGCCTCGCCCGTTGACGTCGATCCCGCCGCCTTCGAGGACCAACGGGCGTCCATTCGATTGCGCGTCGAACAGCCGCTTGCCGAGCCGCCTCGCGGCCGTTTCGGGAACGCGGCGGTCCTTCCGCCAGTCCCGGTACTTGGCCCACGCGTTGAAATGGAAATGCACGATGGCCGTCTCGGATTTTCCGCCGCCGGCCCGCCGCACGAACAGCGGGCCGCTGTCGCGCGTCCAGCCGCGATTGGTGGGATGCAAAATGAATTCGACGCGCTCCACGCCGGCGCCGGCGCGCGCGAGGCAGCGCAACGCCGATTCCCGCTCGGCGCGCGAGTTCACCAGCATGCGAACGGTTTCGCCCGGAGCGATCTTCCTTACGATCTCGCCGTATACCCAGCGGATGCTGTCCAGTTTGTCCGGCCAGTCGGTGGGGTTGTGGGGCCAGCCCAGCCAAGTGGCTTCATGCCGTTCCCATTCGGCGGGCATGGAAAAGCCGAGAGCCGCCGGGGTCTGGCGTACGGTGGTTGCCGAATGAGCCATAACAAGCATACTCAGGAACCCGCAACCTGCAAAACCTCCCGCACCTTGGATGTGAGCTGGCGCGCCGTGAACGGCTTCGCCAGGTAGGCCGCCTCCGGATCGAGCGTTCCCTGGGTGATGACGGCGGCAGCCGCGTACCCGGAAATGTACAGCACTTTCACCGAAGGCCGCAAAGCCGCCAGGCGCGCCGCCAACTCGTGGCCGGACATGCCGGGCATGACCACGTCGCTCACCAGCAGATCGATCGGCTCGGAGAACCCCGCCGCGATTTCCAGGGCTTCGGCTCCACTGCCGGCCTCCAGCAACCGGTAGCCGTATTGCCGCAGAATCGCGACCGCCAGCCGCCTCACGTCGTCCCGGTCTTCCACCACCAGAACCGTCTCATTTCCGCGGCCTTCCCCGGCCTTCGGGGCGGACGACGCCGGCGCCGGGACCGCGCCTGCGATTCGCGGAAGGTAGATGTCGAACCGTGCGCCTTGGCCGAGTTGGCTTTGCGCGCGAATCCAGCCGCCGCCCTGGCGCACAATCCCATACGCCGTGGCCAGGCCCAAACCGGTGCCTTGGCCCATTTCTTTGGTGGTGAAGAAAGGCTCGAAGATCTTCCGCATGGTCTCCGGGCTCATCCCCACGCCGGTATCGGCCACGCTCAGCACGGCGTAGCTGCCTGGCCTCGCTTCCGGGTGAAGCGCGGCGTACGCCGCATCGATCTCCGCCGAGCCGGTTTCAATCGTGAGCCTGCCTCCATCCGGCATCGCGTCCCGTGCGTTGACGGCCAGGTTCATGAGCACTTGGTTCATTTGGCCGCGGTCCGCCATGACGAGCGCCCGGTTCGCATCCAGGCGCGTGTCGATCTCGACATCCTCTCCGATGAGCCGGCCCAGCATCTTGCCGGCGTCCGCTACCACGTCGTTGAGCGAGATCGGCGCCAGCTCGGCGATCTGCTTGCGGCTGATCGCCAGCAACTGGCGGGTCAGCGCCGCGGCCCGCTCGCCGGCGGCGCGGATCTCATCCAGGGATTCCCGAATGGAAGACTGCCCATCCAGATCGCCGCTTAGCTTTTCGCAGTAGCCGTTGATCACCGTCAGATAGTTGTTGAAGTCGTGGGCGATGCCTCCCGTCAGCCGGCCGATGCTTTCCATTTTCTGCGCCTGCTGCAACTGCGCCTCGAGCCCGGCCCTCTCGGCCTCGCTTCGTTTGCGTTCGGCGATGTCGCGGAAGAACACCAGCGCGGCGGCTTTCCGGTCGTATTCGATCGACGCCTTGGAGGCCTCCACGGTGAGAATCTTCCCGTCCACGCGCAGGATGCGGTGCTCCGCCACTGGGGCGGCGACGCCTTGGGCCGCCCCGGCTAGCCGCTCGCTTACCTGGGCGCGCTCGTCCGGATGAATGAAATCCAGAACCGGCCGGCCCAGCAGCTCGGCGGCGGATTGCGCGCCCAGCATCGTCACGGCCACGGGGTTCAGGTAGCGGATGGCGAGGCCGCTCTCGACCATGATTCCTTCCGGCGCATTCTCCACCACTTTGCGGAACCTCTCCTGGCTCTGCAGCAGCTCCGCGTCCATGGCCTTGCGTTCCGTGATATCGCGAATGATGCCCTGCCGGAACAGGCGGCCTTCGACCTCGATGCCGCGGGCGCTCACCTCCACCGGAAAAACGCCGCCGTCCCGGCGCGCGTGAAGCGTCTCGAACACCAGGGAAGCTCCGTCCGCCAGCTCGTCCCACCGCCGCCTCAGCCTTCCCCGTTCCGAAGGAGCGCGCAAATCGTCGATCGTCAGGCGCAGCAGTTCCTCGCGGCTGTAGCCGTAAGCGTCCAGAGCGCGATCGTTAGCTTCGACAACACGCCCGTCGGAGTCGATCAGGAGAATGATGTCGTTGGCGAAGCGGCTCAGGAAATCATAGTGGCCGGCCAGGGCGCGGCGCTCGAGCTCGGCTTGATAGCGCTCGCGGTAGAAACCAGCCTGCTGGCGCCGCCACAGCAGAGCCACGCCCGCCGCCGCCGCCAGAATCAGGCTGAACGCGGCGATCGCCGCCAGAACGGCGCGCCGGGCAATCGGAGCAAGCACTTCTTTCTGGTCGAGCTTCGCCACCAGCACCCAAGGCGTACCGGGTACCCGGCGCGCCGCGGCGAACACCGGAATACCGCTGTAATCGGAGCCTTCCAGGATTCCCTCGGCGCCGTTCACCGCTTGCGCCGCCGGCACAGCGGTTTGGCTGAGCGGAACCCGCAAACTCAGCGCGGCATCGCGCCGGCGCCGGAGCCGGCTGAGGATCAGCGCGCTGTCGCCTTCCCGGCGGATCAGCAGCGTTTCCCCGCTGGCGCTCGGCGTCGGCCACGACTCGAGCATGGGGTAGAGCTCGTCGGCGGGGTCCATGCCGAGTAGCAGAACGCCGAACGGCGGAGACCCCGGCGCCATCCGCAACGGGGTGGTCAACCCCAGGCGGATGATCCCGGTAGCGTCGTCCCGGTGAAAATCCCGCAGCCGGATTCCATCCTGGCGCGCGGTCTCCTGAACGACTTCCCGGATGCGCTCCGCTTTGCTCAACACGCGTCCCACGGAGAGCATGGTTTGCCCGCGTATGTCCGAGAGAACGGCGTTTGCGTAAGGCCCGTTCTTGCGCAAGGCCTCCAGCCAATCCGCGATAGCGGCGCGGTCGGATGGACTGCCCTGCCCGGCAAGGAAGCGCTGCATGACGTTCAAGCTCATGCGGTCCGCCAGGATGACACGCAGATCGCCGGTCCGATCCTCCAGGATCTTGGTGATCTGCTTCACTTTCATATCGGCGACGGTCGCGAGCTGGTTGCGGACTTCGCGCTCGATCGCCTCGGTCCCCGACAGGTGATAGCGGTAGGTGATCGCGGAAATCGCCGCCACCAGGACCAAAAACAACGCCACCAATTCGTAGGGGGCTCGCGGGGAAAGGGGGAACTTGCCGTTCTGTCTCGAACCACCGGGCATGGGAAACGGTCCTCGGGAACACGGGGACGGCGGGCCGCGCGGCAGACCTGGGCGCCCGTGTATCCCTTCGTCTCTCAGCAGGTTATCAGACGGCGAGGTCCCGTTTCCATGGGAAAGTGTCCGAGAGGGTGGAAGCCGCTTCGCCGGCCGATAAGGAAAGCGTGGCGGTGCGTACATACGCGGCCGGACTCCAACTTGCGGCCTGCCTGCTGATCGGGTTGCTGGCTCGCTTGTACCGCCGGGCGCGGCGCGACCGGATCGCGGCCCAACGGGCGCACCGCGCCAAGGCCGAGTTTCTGGCCAACGTGAGCCATGAGATCCGCACGCCCATGAACGGCGTGCTGGGGATGGCGGACCTGTTGCTCGAAACGGAGCTCTCGCCGCGCCAACGCGATTACGCGATCACCATCCGGGAATCCGCCACCCTGCAATTGGCGATACTGAGCGATATCCTCGACGCCGCGCAAATCGAGGCCGGCAAGCTGGTCATCGAGTCCCGGCCTTTTTCGCCCGCCGAGCTGGCGTCCCACGTCCACTTTGCTTTTCGAAAAGCCGCCGCGGAGAAGGGCTTGCGGTTTGAATTGCGGCTGCACGGCCTGCCCAAACGCGCCTTGGGCGACCCGGCGCGAATTCGGCAGGCGCTGGTGAATCTGGTGGGTAACGCCATCAAATTCACGTCCGCCGGGAGCGTGATCATTGAGGCCGGCGCGGCCGGGGATGGGCCCACCGCGCACCTCACCTTCTCGGTGACGGATACCGGCATCGGCATCGCACCGGAGATGCACGCTCGCATCTTCGAGAACTTCACCCAGGCCGATGGCTCCAAGGCGCGCCGGTACGAGGGCATCGGCCTGGGTCTGGGCATTTGCCGCAACCTGGTCGCCCTGATGGGGGGCTCGGTTGACGTGGAAAGCGAGCCCGGCCTGGGCAGCAAGTTCTGGTTCTGGCTGCCGTATACGCCCGTCGAGCCGGATGGCCCGGATGAGGCGGCGCCCGAACCCCAGGGGAAGCTGCCCATCCTCGTGGCGGAAGACAACCCCGTGAACCAGAGAATCGTCCTGGCGCTGCTGCACAGCCTCGGCGCGCGCGCGGAGTTGGCCAAGGACGGCGTAGAGGCCGTCGAAAAGTGCGCCTGTGGGGACTATGCGGCCGTTTTGATGGATTGCCGCATGCCTCGCATGGACGGCCACGAAGCCGCCCGCCACATCCGGGCCTTGCGCGGCCCGCGCCTGCCGATCATCGCCCTGACTGCCGATGCCGGCGAACACGACCGCCAGGACGCTCTGGACGCCGGCATGCACGATTTCCTCACCAAACCGGTACGGAAGCAGGCGCTGGAGATGATGCTGCGGAAGTGGACCTGAGGGGGCGTAGGGCGCGCCCTAATCGAACGACACTCGATAAAGCTCTGTGTCAGACAGGACCCAGACATGCAGTGCGTCCAAAGAACACAGGGACCGCGGCCAGAAGCCCGTCTTGATGAGTCTCCACGTAATGCCGCCGTCGAGAGTCTCGTAGAGTTCAGACCACCCCGCGATGGCCAGCCCGTGCGTTGGGTTCACAAAGAGTAGTGAATCGAAGTGCCGAATTCCTGAGGCCACAAGTCGGTTCCAGTTCTTGCCTCCGTCCCGTGTCCGATAAAGCGAGCGATCATCGAGACTTAGCCATCCGTTGTCTCGATCAAGGAAACAGAAGGTCGGGCTTCCAGCTTCGTTCGGATAGCCGCGGACCACGCGCCGACCGGTACCGAACACGCTCGTGGTCCAACTGTTGCCGCCGTCATTGGTAACATACGTGGCGCCATCTCCAACAGCGAAGCCTTGTTTGTCGTCCCAGAACAAGAGGTCAACAATGGCGCAAGAGTATGGACGGATTGCATGCTCCACCCATGGCTCACTAGGGCGACTCCTTGAGTAGATGATCGGGCTTAGAATTCCCCAGCCTCCGGAATCATACTTCTTCAGAGCATAATTCGGAGCGTCAGGGCTAGCACTCGGCCGATATGCGCCCCCGGCCAACCAGACGGCCCCAGTTCCCGGGGAGGCCCAAGCTGCGTAGATCACACCGTCGAATCTCGGGAGATCTATGGGGCTCCACTGGATACCCGCATCGACAGTTTCATAGAGTCGCTGGGATGCTGTGAGCAGCCAGCCAACCTCTCGATCCACAAAGTGGGTATCGGCGTAGTCGCCCGGCCTTAGTTGCGGAAGAGACCGCTCCTGCCAATTGGTTCCAGCATCACGGGTTTCCCACAAAACCGAATGTTTCGATAGCCAACCGAATCTTAGATCCATCATTTGCAGGGAGCATCCGTCCTGGCACTGTGATGGGAGAGCGGCGACGCGCGAAAACTGAATTCCATAAGCTACCGCTGGGCAGCAGCCCGCCCACGCGAGGACGGCGGAATAGCACGCTAGGGCGAGTTTCTCAGAGTGTGTCTTCATGGGTCTTAACCGCGAAACCGGGGGAACCAGGACGAATTACCCCATTGCCGAAACCGCCGCACCGGCCAGACTCTCCTTCGGGCCATTGTTTTTTGTCGCCCGCCGCCGCCCTCGCCCTACCGCAATACCGCCGCCGGCGCCAGCGGATTCGGCAAACGCCGCTCGGCGTAATAGCCGGGGTGAACCCGCTCGACAATCTGCGCCACCGGACGGTCCAGAATGCGGAAGTAGGGCTGCGGGTTCAGGCCGATCCAGAAGGCCCACGCCACCAGGGGCGCGAATACGGCGATTTCCCGCCACGATAGATCCTTCAACCCCCGGTTCTTCTCTTGCGTCTCGCCCAGCATGGTGCGCTGGAAGAGCCACAGCAGGTAGGCCGCGCCTAGCGCGATGCCCACCACCACCCAGATCGCCCACACCAGCGAAACCTGGTAAACGCCGCCCAGAATGGTGATCTCGCCGATGAAGCCGTTGAGCGGCGGCATCCCCATCGAGCTGAGCGCCGCCAGGCCGAACACGATGGTGAAAACCGGCATGACCTTCAGCAGCCCGCCGTACTCGGCGATATCGCGCGTGTGCCTGCGCTCGTACACCACGCCCACGATCAGGAACAGCATGCCGGTGGAGATCCCGTGGTTGATCTGCTGGATGATCGAACCGGAGAGGCCCGCCGGGTTCAGCGCGAAGATTCCCAGCGTGCAGAATCCCAAGTGGCTCACCGAGGAGTACGCCACCAGCTTCTTCCAGTCCTTCTGCATCAGGGAGGTGAGCGCGCCGTACACGATGGCGATCATGGAAAGCACGGCCATCGCCGTGACGATGGCGTGGTTCTTGGCCGCATCCGGCAGCAGCGGCAGGGAGAACCGCAGAAACCCGTACGTTCCCATCTTCAGCAGGACGCTGGCCAGGATCACGGAGCCGGCCGTGGGCGCTTCCACGTGGGCGTCCGGCAGCCACGTATGGAACGGCCACATGGGCACTTTCACCGCGAATCCGGCGAAAAACGCCCAGAAGACCCACCACTGGATGGTCCCGGAAAGCTGCAAGCGCATCAGGTCCGCCATATCGAAGCTGTAGGTCTGGAACTGGACGGAATATTGGTAGTAAAGAACCAGGATTCCCAGGAACATCAGCACGCTTCCGATCAGCGTGTAAATCACGAACTTGATGGCGGCGTACGTCCGGCGCGGCCCGCCCCAGATGGCGATGATGAAGTACATGGGGACCAGCACGGTCTCCCAAAACACGAAGAACAGCAGGAGATCGAGCGCCATGAAGACGCCCAGCATGGCGGTCTCGAGCAGCAGGAAGAGCGCGTAGTATTCCTTCAGCCGTTCGGTGATGGCGTTCCAGCTCGCGAGAATGGAGATGAAGCCGAGCAGCGTGGTGAGCATGACCAGCAACAGCCCGAGCCCGTCGATGCCCAGGTGATACGTCGCGCCGATGGAGGGAATCCACCGCGCCTTTTCCACGAACTGGAAATCCTTGGAACTATCGAAATTGAAGACCAGCGGCAGGGAGACCAGGAAGCCCGCGAAGGAGGCGATGTTGGCCCACCACTTGATGGCGCGAACGTGGGAAGCGGGAATGAACAACAGCGCCAGGAGGCCAGCCAGCGGGGTCAGCAGGACTATCGAGAGGATATGATCCATACGGATTCGCTTCGAAATAGTCCCTCATGGTAGCACCCCGACAAGCGGGCCGCGCTCCGCATGACGCGGCCTGGTTAGTCATAGGGCCACTGCGGTTTGCTGAACAATCCGCCGTCCACAAAGACCGTTTGGCCGGTGATGAAACCCGCTCCGTCGGAAGCCAGAAAAGCCACCAGTTGGGCCACGTCTTCCGGCGCGCCGACGCGGCCCATCGGCGTCCGGCGCGCGAAAGTCCCCGCATAATCGGACAACTCCTTGCTGGTTCGCTCGATTAAGATGGCCCCCGGCGCGACGCAATTCACGGTGATGCCGTACGGGCCGAGCTCCACCGCCGCCACTTTGGTGAGCATCTCGATGCCGCCCTTGCTGGCGGTGTAGCTTCCCAGGTTGGGGAAGGCAATCTTGTTGCAGCCCGAGCCGATGTTGACGATGCGGCCGCCGCCGCGCTCCCGCATGTGCCGCGCCGCCCGCTGCGTGCACAGGAAGCAGCCTTTGAGGTTGGTATCGATAACGCGGTCCCATTCTTCCTCTTCGAGGTCGAGCAGCGGCCGGAACGTTTGCACGCCGGCGTTGTTGACGTGGATGTGCAGGCGCTCGAACCGGCGGAAAACCTCGTCGAACATGGCGCCGACGTCGCGGGCCAGGCCGACATCGGCGCAGACGGAGAACGCGCGGCGGCCGAGGGCTTCGATCTGCGCCACTGTGCCTTCGGCCCCTTCGCCGTCCGAGCGGTCGTTCACCGCCACATCGCAGCCGGCGCGCGCCAGCTCCAACGCGATGCACCTCCCGATTCCCTTGCCCGCTCCTGTAACCAGAGCGGTTTTCCCCGAAAGGTCGATGGCCATGTTTCCGATTCTCGCACTTGCGCTCCGCAACGGGCTGCGCGGTTAGAATGAGGAGTTCGGGAGGCGCCGACCATGACCATCGGTAAGCCAGTCTGCGTCGCGCCGTCGGGCGACTGGTGCGGCGAGGCGCCGGTATGGCATTCCGGCGAGCAGGCCCTCTACTGGACCGACATCAACCGGTTTCTGATTCATCGCTTCGATCCCGCCGGCGCCTCGGTGAAATCCTGGTTCTTCGACGAACCCGTGACCACGCTGGCGCTCACGGACCGCGCGGATACGCTGGCCGTCGCGCTCGGCTCGCGTGTGGTGTTCTGGAAGCCGCAATCGGACGAGCGCCGCGATCAGGGGTTTCGCTTGGAAGGGTGGCCGGCCGTGCGGTTGAACGACGGACGCCCCGATCCGCGAGGCTCCCTCTGGGTCGGCTCGATGCGCAATAACGTGCGGGCCGACGGATCGGCGGAAAAGTCCGGCGGCGCCGACGGCGTCCTGTTCCGCGTGGATCCGGACGGCTCGGTGAGCGAGTGGAAGCGCGGGATTGGCATTTCCAATACGCTGGCCTGGAGTCCCGACCGGACGCGGTTCTACTTCGCCGATACGCTAGCGAACACGGTGTTCGTCTACGATTACGACGCCGCCACGGGAGCGATCGCCGGCGAGCGGTCCTTCTTCGCCGGCTTTGCGCGCGGCCGCCCCGACGGTTCGACGATGGATAGCGAAGGCTGCCTGTGGAACTGCCGGTATGGCGGCGCGTGCATCGTGCGCGTGGCCCCCGATGGGACCATCGACCGCGTGATCGAGATGCCGGCGGCGAACATCACCAGTTGCACCTTCGGCGGCGCGGATTTCAAAACGCTCTACGCGACCAGCGCGGCCTTGGGCGACTCTCCCGGCAGCCGCTTCGCTGGCGGACTTTTCGCCATGCGGACCGAAGTGGCGGGACAGCCGGAGAACCGGTTCCGCCTCGGGTAGCGCCCTCTGGGCCCGGCGCTACTTGGCCGGCGTCTGTAGAATGCTTAGCCAGTCCATCCCGTCCGCCATCTTTTGCCCGACTTCCAGCAGCGCGGGAATGGCGGATAGGTCGGCCTCGTCGATGTCGCTGGGCAAGAGCGGGTTGAAGCTCTGCATCACGCCCGGCCACTGGAGGTTCACCGCCTGATCGACCCAATCCTCCGAGGTATCGACCAACGCGCTGGTGGCCCACCCGATCGTCTCCAAAAGGCCGCTGGGCGGATCGTTCGACGCCGGGAAGTGGCCGGTTCCGAGGGACACCACCTTCGTGCTTTCCGGCTTGAAATCGTCGTGCACGAACGCTTCCACCGAGGCCTGGTAAACGGGGTTGGCGGTCCCGCCGGCGCCGCCGTCGAACAGGTAGAGCGCTTGGCCCATGATGCCGTCGATGCGCCAGCAGTCGAAATAGGTGGGGGCGCACGCGGAAGCGACGGCGGCGTCTATTAACATCACCGATCCGGTGGTCTGCGCGTTGTTCGGATGATCCCGGACGAAGAACCAGTTGTGCCCATTCACCGCGGTAGCCGAAATCATCACGCGGATGGGGCAATCGTTCATGGTCCACGCCACGGCCGGGCCGAGGACGCTGGCCAGAACAGCGCGCAGATTCCGCGGATCGTACATGTAGCCTTTCAGAGCGCGCTTCGCCTTGGCAATCGCGCCGGACGGGGTGAAGATCTCGCGGGACCGGTCGGTGTAGACCGCCAGGAGATCCTTGGCCGGGACGCCGGCGGCGACCGCGGCGGTCAGCAGCGCGCCCGTGGACGTGCCCGCGCAATACTGAATGTGGTCGCGCGCGACGCCGCCCAGTTGCTCCTCCAGTTTCATCAGGCAGCAGCACGGAATAATCCCCCGAATGCCTCCGCCGCGGATCGACAATACGAAACGCATGGCTTCTCCTCTCCTCCGACTCTAAAGGTAGCAGGTGGGCCCGCCGGAAAAGGGAGCTGGCGGATAGCAAGTCGTTTGGATGCAATTGGATAGAAAATTCGAAGTCGGTGTCATCGAATATGGCGGCCGCTGCGGATCGGCGCGTTTCAGGCGCTACCGGCCTGTTGACGGCCCTTTTCGCACGGTGTTAGGCTGTGCTTTAAGAAGTCTTACCTCCGGTTCTTCCTTTTCATTTCATGGGTGATATGCTGCACTCGCTGGGCGGACTCCTGCTACGGGCGGCGCCTACGTTTCTCCTGGTCATTGCGCTGAACTTCTACCTGAAGTACGTCTTCTTCAGGCCGCTCGAAAAGACCCTGCGCCAGCGATATGACGCCACCGGCGGCGCGCGCAAACTCGCCGGCGAAAGCGCGGCCCGGGCCGCTGCGAGGGCGGCGGAGTACGAAGCCACGGTGCGCGCCGCGCGCGCGGAGGCTTACCAAGCCCAGGGGCGGCAGCGCCAGCAGTTATCGGAGAGGCGGGCGGCGGATCTGGCGGCGGCGCGCGTGCGCGCCGATGCCGCGGTGGAGGAGGCCAAGGCCCTGTTGGCCGGCGACGCGGAAGCCGCAAGAAGCGCGCTCGCTCGCGACGCCGAGTCTCTCTCCGACCAGATTGCCGCGTCCCTCCTGGGGCGGAGCGCCGCATGAAGGTCGTCGGCCTTTTGGCGCTGGCTTTTGGATTGGCGGCCGTTCCGATGGCGTTTGCGCAGGAGACCAAGTCCGGCGAGAAGGGAACCGCGTCTTCCGGCGAAGAGGGAAAGGGCCATCTCTCGGCCTGGAATTGGGCTAATTTCGTGGTGTTGGCCGGGGGATTGGGATACCTGGCGGGCAAGAACGCCGGCCCATTCTTTGCCGCCCGCGGCCAGCGGATTCGCGACGATATGGCCGAAGCGGGCGGCCTGCTCCAGGAAGCCGAGGCGCGCGCCGCCGAGGTGGAGCGCCGCCTGGCGGGTCTCGAAGCGGATCTCGCCTCTCTGCGCGCGGAATCGCTGAAAGAGGCGGAAGAGGAGGCGCAGCGCGCCGCCTTGCAGACGGAGGCTGAGATTGCCAAAATCCGGGCCCAGGCGGAGCGGGAAATCGAGTCCGCCGGCAGGGCGGCCCGTCTGGAGCTGAGACGATACGCCGCTCACCTGGCGGTGGAACTCGCAGAAGGCAAGGTCCGCGGCCGGATGACGCCGTCTTCCCAGCAGGCGCTGGTCGCGGGTTTCGCGCGCGATCTCGACCGCCCTTCCCCGCGCTCCCGGGCCACTTGACATGACGCTTTCCGCTATAGCCACGCGATACGCCGACGCCCTCGCGGATGTCGTCACCCGGAGCGGGTCCGCGCTTGCCCCGCAGGATGCGTTGGCGGAGTTGCGCGCTTTCGACGCCGCGCTCCAGTCCTCGCCCGAGTTGCGCGAGGTCCTCGCCACCCCGGCGGTTTCGGTCTCCCGCAAAAGGGCCGTGGTGGGACGCATCGCCGATGTGTTGCAGCTTTCGCGCATCGCGCGGAATTTCCTGTTCGTGCTGGTGGACCGCCGCCGCATCGCCGCGCTTTCCGAGATCGTTCAGAGTTTCGAGTTGGTCGTCGATGAACGCCTGGGCTTCGCCCGCGCGGATGTTTCCGCGCCGCGTGAGTTGAGCGAGGCGCAGCGCGCCTCGCTGAACGCGGCGCTGGAACGGCTCACGGGCAAGCGCATCCACGCGCGGTTTGCTATCGACGAATCGCTCATCGGCGGGGTCGTGGCCCGAATCGGTTCCACGATCTACGATGGATCGGTGCGCGGCGAGCTTCAATCGCTGGAGCGGCGGCTTGGCGCGGAAACGTAATCGGAAGGAACTATGGCTCAAATTCGAGCGGACGAAATTACCAGTATTCTCCGCCAGGAGATCGAGAACTACGAGCGCGCCATCGACGTCTCGGAAGTCGGCTCCGTGATCTCCGTGGGCGATGGCATCGCCCGCATCCACGGCCTGGAGAAGGTCATGGCGGGCGAACTGATCGAGTTCCCGCACGACGTATCCGGAATCGCCATGAACCTGGAAGAAGACCAGGTGGGCGCCGTGCTGCTCGGGGACTATACCGAGATCAAGGAAGGCGACGAAGTGCGCCGCACCAAGCGCATCATGTCCGTGCCGGTGGGCGAAGCGCTCATCGGCCGCGTGGTGAATGCGCTGGGCGATCCGATCGACGGCAAAGGCCCGATTCAGGCCGCGCAGTTCAGCCCCGTGGAGCGGCTGGCGCCCGGCGTCATCGCCCGGCAGAAGGTGAAGGAGCCGATGCAGACCGGCCTCAAGGCCATCGACGCCATGATCCCCATCGGGCGCGGCCAGCGCGAGCTGGTCATCGGCGACCGGCAGACCGGCAAGACCGCCATCGCGCTCGATACCATCATCAACCAGAAGGGCGGCGACATGATCTGCATCTATGTCGCCATCGGGCAGAAGCGCTCCACGGTCGCGCAGGTGGTGAAGACGCTGGAAGACTACGGCGCCATGGAGTACTCCATCGTGGTCTCGGCGTCGGCTTCCGATCCGGCCCCCATGCAGTACATCGCGCCGTTCGCCGGTTGCGCCATGGGCGAGTACTTCCGCGATACCAAGCGGCACGCGCTGTGCGTCTACGACGACCTTTCCAAGCACGCCGCGGCCTATCGCGAGATCTCGCTGCTGCTGCGCCGCCCGCCGGGGCGCGAGGCGTTTCCGGGCGACATCTTTTACCTGCACAGCCGTCTGCTGGAGCGGGCCGCCAAGTTGAGCGATGCCCATGGCGGCGGTTCGCTCACCGCGCTGCCGTTCATCGAAACCCAGGCGGGCGATATTTCCGCCTATATTCCCACCAACGTCATTTCCATCACCGACGGCCAGATCTTCCTGGAATCCGACCTCTTCAATTCCGACGTCCGCCCCGCCATCAACGTGGGCATCTCCGTGAGCCGCGTGGGCGGCAACGCGCAGACCAAGGCCATGAAGCAGAT
This sequence comes from Bryobacteraceae bacterium, assembly GCA_050012095.1. Lineage (GTDB taxonomy): Bacteria > Acidobacteriota > Terriglobia > Bryobacterales > Bryobacteraceae > BOG-224. Next base: position 27,438 of record JBEKHV010000037.1, read on the forward strand.
CGCCGGCGGCTTGCGCCTGGACCTAGCGCAGTACCGCGCGCTAGCGGCCTTCGCGCAGTTCGGCTCGGACCTCGACAAGGCGTCGCTCGCGCAGCTCAACCGCGGCCAGCGCCTGGTGGAGATACTGAAGCAGCGCCAGTATGAGCCGCTGCCCGTGGAGAAGCAGATTGTGATCATTTTCGCCGGCGTCGAAGGGTACCTCGACGATCTCCCGGTGGAGCGGTGCCGCAGGTTCGAAGAGGAGCTGTACCGCTTCGTGGACAACGCCCATCGCGGCTTGTGGGAAGAGATCCGCGTCAAGAAAGCGCTGGACGGCGACCTGCGAGCCAAGGTGAAGGCCGTGGTGGAAGAGTTCAAGGCCCGCTTCGTGGCTGGCCCGGAAGGCGTAACGGCCGCGGTATCGACGCATGCCTAGCCTGATTGACATCCGGCGGCGCATCCGCTCCGTCAAGAACACGCAGCAGATCACCAAGGCTATGAAGATGGTCTCGGCGGCGAAGTTGCGGCGGGCCCAGGACCGCGTGATCGCGGCGCGTCCCTACGTGGCGCTGCTGGGGCAGGCGCTGGCTAACGTCGCCGCCGCCGTAGCGGCCGGCGCGACCACGGTGGAGGACCCGCTTCTGGCGTCGCGTCCGGAGCGGAATATGCTGCTGGTTCTCATCACCGGCGACAAGGGCCTGGCCGGCGCCTTCAACGCCAACCTGATCAAAGGCGCGCAGCGCTTTATCGCGGAACGCGACGGCGGCTCGGTGAGGTTGGAACTGATCGGCCGCAAGGGCCGCGACTTCTTCCGCAAGCGCGGCGCCGCGATCTCCGGCGAGCACCTGTATCTGGCGAAGAAGCCGGCGTACGGCGATACGGCCGCCATTGCGCGCCAGGCGATGGAGATGTTTCGGAACCGGGAGATCGACGCCGTCTACCTCCTGTACAACGAATTCAAGAGCGTCATGGCGCAGAAGCTCACGCTGACGCGGGTGCTGCCGGCCGAGCTGCCGGAGGGCGCCGCGCCTATCGATTACATCTACGAGCAGCCGCCCGCCGCTTTGATCGGCGCGCTGTTGCCCAAGTACGTGGAAACGGCGTTCTTCCGCGCGCTGCTCGAATCCGCCGCCGCCGAACACGCCGCGCGCATGACCGCCATGGATGCGGCCACTTCCAACGCCGCCGAGATGATCGACAAGCTGACTTTACATATGAACCGCGTGCGCCAGGCCAGCATTACCAAGGAAATCATTGAAGTGGTGAGCGGCGCGTCCGCCGCGGAATAAGGATTCTTATGTCAATGAGTACCGGAGTGATAGTCGGCAAAGTGGTCCAGGTGGCTGGGCCGGCCGTGGACTGCGAGTTCCCCGAAGGCCAGATTCCTCTGATTTATACCGCCATCCGGGTGATCAGCGAGGGGTTCGACGCGCCCCAGCCGATCGACATCATCTGTGAAGTGGAACAGCACATCGGCGAGGGACGCGTCCGCACCATCGCACTTCAGCCCACCGAGGGACTGGTGCGCGGCATGAAAGCCATCAGCCTCGGAAAGCCCGTCGAAGTGCCGGTCGGTCCGGAAACGCTGGGGCGCATCCTGAACGTGATCGGCCAGCCGGTGGACGAAATGGGCCCGGTGAACGCGAAAACGTTCTACCCCATTCACCGGCCTTCGCCTTCCTTCGAGGACCAGTCCACGCGCCTGGAGATGTTCGAGACGGGCATCAAGGTGATCGACCTGCTGGAGCCGTACCTCCGCGGCGGCAAGATCGGATTGTTCGGAGGCGCGGGCGTGGGCAAGACCGTCATCATCATGGAGCTGATCAACAACATCGCCCAGAAGCACGGCGGCGTGTCGGTCTTTTCCGGCGTGGGCGAGCGCACCCGCGAGGGCAACGACCTGTGGCTCGAGATGCAGGAATCCGGCGTCATCGATCCGCACGATTACACCAAGTCCAAGTGCGCCATGATCTACGGACAGATGACCGAGCCGCCCGGCGCGCGCCTGCGGGTGGGCCTGACCGGCTTGACCGTGGCCGAGTACTTCCGCGACGAGGAAGGCCAGGACGTGCTGCTGTTCATCGACAACATTTTCCGTTTTACCCAGGCCGGTTCGGAGGTGTCCGCGCTGCTGGGCCGCATGCCTTCGGCCGTGGGATACCAGCCCAACCTGGCCTCCGAAATGGGCGAGCTGCAGGAGCGCATCACCTCCACCAAGAAGGGGTCCATCACTTCCGTGCAGGCCATCTACGTACCCGCCGACGACTACACCGACCCCGCCCCGGCCACCGCCTTCGCGCACCTCGACGCCACCACCAACCTGTCCCGCGACATCGTGGCCATCGGCATTTACCCGGCGGTCGACCCGCTGGCTTCCACCTCGCGCATCCTCGATCCGCTCATCGTCGGCCAGGAGCACTACGACGTGGCCCAGCAGGTGAAGGGCATCCTGCAGCGCTATAAGGACCTGCAGGACATCATCGCCATCCTGGGCATCGACGAGCTTTCCGACGAGGACAAGCTGGTGGTGGCGCGCGCGCGCAAGATCCAGCGCTTCCTCTCGCAGCCTTTCCATGTGGCCGAGCAATTCACCGGCTACAAGGGCAAGTACGTGAGTCTGGCGGACACGATTCGGGGCTTCAAGGAAATCGCCGAAGGCAAGCACGACGAAATTCCCGAGCAGGCGTTCTACATGCAGGGAACGATTGAAGAGGTATTGGAACGCGCCGAGGCTCTGGCGAAAGGCTGACGATGCCCGACTGGTTCGAATTGGAGGTGGCCACGCCCGAGCGCCTGCTGGTGCGCGCGAACGTGGAATCCGCGCAACTGCCGGGCAGCAACGGCAGCCTCGGCATTCTGCCCGGCCACGCCCCTCTGGCGGACCAGCTCGGCGCCGGTCTCCTCAGCTATTCCGTAGGCGGCCGCCCGCGTTACCTCGCGGTTTCCGGCGGCTTTATCGAAGTGTTGCCCGGCCGCGTGCGCGTCCTGGCGGACGTGGCCGAGCGGCCCGAGGAAATCGACGTGGACCGCGCGCGCGCCGCCCTCGAACGAGCCCGGCAAGCGGCGGCGAACGCCGCGACGCCGGAAGACGCCGTCGAAGCCTCCGAAGCCGTGGAACGCGCCGAAGCCCGCCTCGCCGCGGCGGAGCGGAAGTAAAAGCGAGCCCCAGGGCAGGCCGCGCCGAAGCCCTCAGGGCTGGCCCTGCTTCGCCAAAAACTCATCAATCGCCCGAAGCAGATCCGGCACGTCGCGGCTCGCCACGAGCCAGACGCGCTCCAGGTCCAGATTGGGATAGTCGTGGATCAGCACGTCGCGGAGGCCGGCGATTTGACGCCAAGGCAGTGCCGGCAACTGGTCCCGCAGCTCGGGCGAGACCCGTTTGGCCGCCTCGCCGATAATTTCGAGATTACGCATCACCGCGTCTTGAAGGATGCCGTCGCCGAAGAATGCCTCCCGGCCCGCCTGGATGCAGTTGCCTACCCGAACGCACCGCTCCCGGATGTGATGGAGGTACAGAAGTTCGCTCTTCATAGCAGCGGTACGGCTTCCCGCAACACCTCATCGCGGATGTACCAATGGAGGCCCCGTTCGGAGCCGATGTCCACGGCGACCCCTAACAGGTCCTCAAGATCCTGCTTGAGACCCACGACATCGAGCAGGCTGCGATCCGGCTCCCACTCCACAAGCAGGTCGAGGTCGCTCTTCTCCGTGGCTTGGCCCCGCGCCACCGAGCCGTATACCCGGATGCTCCTGGCCCCGTGCCGGTGCGCCAGTTCCAATACCGCTGCCTTCTTGTCGCGCCTCAGGTTCTCAAGCGTGAGCATGGTCCCCTCTATTCTCCCGCCGCGACCCATACTCCGGGGGAACCAGCAGCGTCAGGGCGTCGGGGACGGTCTTGATTTCGGCGGGGAGGCGGCCGGCGTACTCGCCGTCGATCTGCACGTAGACGGAAGGGTCGCCGGCGCAGGTGAGGGTTACGCGGTCGGCCTTGAAGGAGGTCACGCCTGGCGTCTTATCCAGGCGGCGCAGCGCGATTCCCAAGAAGTACTTCACGTATTGCGCCGCGGAGTGGCCTTCGAAGAGCGCCACCTCGAACCGGCCGTCGAACAGGGTCGCTTCGCGCGCGATCTCGAAATCGCCGCCGTAGTTGCGCACCTTGCTCAGCAGGGCGAAGGAACAGTCGTGCCGATGCCCGGCCGCCTCGATGTGGATCTGCGGCAGGCTCCGGCCTACCTGGCTCCAGGCCGCCGCCCAGTAGGCCAGCTTGCCGGCGCGCGCCTTCAGGGGCGCGCTCAGGTGATAGACGATGTGGGCGTCGAAGCCGGCGCCGGCCATCAGCAGAAAATGCCGCGCCACGCGCCCGCCGTCGCACGTCACGTGGCCCAGGGAAACGCGGCGCGGCCGGCACTCGGCCAGGCGCGCGGCGGCGCGCTCGAAATTTACGCCCAGCTTCAGTTCCGTCGCCAGCACGTTGGCTGTGCCCGCGGGCAGAATGGCCAGCGGAACCGCGGAATGCGCCAGGCCCTCGATGGCTTCGTTGATGGCGCCGTCGCCGCCGGCCACCACCACTAAATCGGCCCCGCCGGCGATGCGCTCGCGCGCAATGGCACCCGCGGTTCCCGGTCCCGTGGTGGGGACCACGGTCACAGCGAGACCGGTCTTCCTCAGAATGTCGGCGGCCCGCCCGACCAGACCGTCGGTGTTCCGCTTGAATCTGCCCGCCTGGGGATTGTAGAGCAGGACGGCGTTCTTGTAAGGTACGATAGCGCGTTCCCCCGCTTCCTCGTTAGATTATAGAGGAGAGACCGATGAAGGATCCGGCCGAAGAGGTCGAAAAACTCCGCGAAGAGCTGCGCCGCCACGAGCGCCTCTACTACGTTCTGGATCGGCCCGAGATTTCCGACGCCGAGTACGACATCCTGATGCGGGAGCTGCGCGAGCTGGAAGAGCGGCATCCAGAGTTGGCGGCGCCGGATTCTCCCACCGTAAGGGTGGGCGGAAAGCCGCGCGAGGGCTTCATTAAAGTGGCGCACAGCTCTCCCATGCTGAGCCTGGACAACGCGCTGGACGAAGGCGAGCTGCGCGATTTCGACCGGCGCGTGCGCGAGTTGCTGGGCGGCGTGGATTACCGCTACGTGGCCGAATTGAAACTGGACGGGCTTTCCATGGCGGCGCTCTACCGCGGCGGCCGGTTCACGCAGGCGGTGACGCGGGGCGACGGCTCCGTGGGCGAGGACGTCACCGAGAACGCGCGCACCATCCGCTCGCTGCCGCTGCGCGTGGAGGGCGGCCTGGAGGCGTTCGAGGCGCGCGGCGAGACCGTCATGAACCGGCGCGCCTTCGAACGGCTGAACGCCGAGCGGGAGGAGCGCGGCCTGCCCCGCTTCGCCAATCCGCGCAACGCCGCTGCCGGATCGCTGCGCGTGCTGGAGCCGCGGATTACGGCTTCGCGGCGGCTGGAATATTACACCTACTTCCTGCTCGCGGACGGACGCCCGGTGTTCGACAGCCACTGGCGCTCGCTCGACGAGCTGGCGCGCATGGGATTCAAGGTGAACCCCCACCGCGCGCTGTGCCGGGACGTCGAGGAAATCCTGGCGTTTTGCTCCGAGTGGGAATCGCGGCGCGGCGAGCTGCCCTACGAAATCGACGGCGTGGTGGTGAAGGTGGATTCGGTGGAGCAGCAGCGCGCCCTGGCGTTCACCGCCAAAGCTCCGCGCTGGGCTATTGCGTACAAGTACGCCGCGCGGCAGGCCGTGACCACCGTGGAAAACATCGAGGTCCAGGTGGGCCGCACGGGCGCGCTCACGCCCGTGGCGCAGCTCCAGCCGGTGACGGTGGGAGGCGTCACGGTGGCGCGCGCCACGCTGCACAACGAGGACGAAATCGAGCGGCTGGGCCTGGAGATCGGCGACGAGGTGGTGATCGAGCGCTCCGGCGACGTGATTCCCAAGGTGGTTCGCGTCCACGCCCAGGGATCGTACCGCAAGAAGTTTCGCATGCCCTCCGAGTGCCCGGTGTGCGGCGGCGCGGTGACGCGCGAGGAGGGCGAGGCCGCCAGCCGCTGCATCAACACCGACTGTTCGGCGCGCCTGAAGGAATCGATTCTGCACTTCTCCTCGCGCGGGGTCATGAACATCGACGGCCTGGGCGAGGCGCTGGTGGACCAACTGGTGGACCGCGGGCTGGTGAAGAGCGTGGCGGACGTCTACGACCTGACCGCCGATCGATTGGCGGCGCTGGAGCGCATGGGGCCGAAATCGGCGGCCAACGTGATCCGCAACATCGCGAGATCCAAAACGAACCTGCTGCCGCGGATACTCACCGCGTTGGGCATCCGGTTCGTGGGCGAACGCACGGCGGAACTGATGGCCGAGTCGTTCGGCGGCCTGGACGCCATCGCGGCCGCCGGGATCGAGGAATTGCAGCGCTCGCCGGAAGTGGGGCCGAAGGTGGCCCAGAGCGTGTTCCAATTCTTCCGCGAGCCGCGCAACCGGGAACTGGTGGACCGGCTGCGCGCCGCCGGACTGCCGTTCGAATATGCCACGCGCCGCCCGCGGAGCGGCGCCGCCGAGGGCCTGACTTTCGTGCTGACCGGCGCGCTCCCCACGCTGACGCGCGACGAAGCCAGGAAGCTGATCGAAGCCGCGGGTGGAAAGGTGACGGCGGCGGTCAGCAAGAAGACCAACTACGTCGTGGCCGGCGAGGAGGCGGGATCCAAACTGGCCAAAGCGCGGGAACTGGGCGTGGCGATCCTGACCGAAGCGCAGTTGGTGGAGCTGGTCCGGGCCGGAGAGTGATGCGGCGCCGCCCCCGCAAGTTCGAAGCGCCTCGGCTCCTTTGTTACCATAAGTCGCGATGACCAGCTTCTGGGGCCTGCTGCGCCAAAACCGTAATTACCGCTATACCTGGATGGGCCAGGTGGTTAGCGAAATCGGCGACTACTTCAACAACATCGCCGTGTTCGCGCTGGTCATGGAGAAATCCGGCTCGGGGCTGGTGGTCAGCGGGGTGCTCCTGGCGCGCGCCATTCCCGCCATGCTCGCCGGTCCCATCGCGGGCGTCCTGCTGGACCGCTGGGACCGCAAGCGGATCATGATTGCGAGCGACCTGGTTCGGGCCATCCTGGCGCTGGCGTTCGTGCTGAGCGTGAGCCAGCCGCGTCCCTGGCTGCTTTACGTGCTCAGCGCGGGCCTCATGTTCGCTTCCCCGTTCTTTACCAGCGGGCGCGCGTCCATTCTTCCGGCCATCGCCAGCGCGGACGAGCTGCACACGGCCAATTCCCTTACGCAGACCACGCAATCGGCCACCCTCACGGCCGGCGCGCTGGCGGCGGGTCTCAGCGCGGCCAAGCTGGGGTACCGGTGGGCCTTTGTCATCAATTCCGCCTCCTTCCTGTTCTCCGCGTGGACCATCTCGCACATCGCCACCCCCGGAGGATTTCGGGCCAGACGGCACGGGACCGGCGGCGACGTGGTCCGGCCGTGGCGCGAATATCGCGAGGGGCTGCGCTACATGCGGTCCGTGCCCCTCATGATCGGTATCGCCACGATCTCGGTGGGCTGGGCCATGGGCGGCGGAGCGGCCCAGATTCTGTTCGCGCTGTTCGGCGAGCAGGTGTTTCACCGCGGAGCCGCGGGCATCGGCGCTATCTGGGGATTCGCCGGCGTCGGTTTGCTCGCGGGGGGCGTCATCGGCCACCTCGCCGGACGCAGGGTAGGGTTCACCGGGTACAAGCGCACGGTCACCCTTTCTTACATCGCGCATGGCGCCATGTACATGGTTTTCAGCCAGGCGGGCTCTTTCTGGGGCGCACTTATGGCCATGATGGGCTCGCGCGTGGGCATGGCGGTCACGTCGGTGCTGAACAATTCCCAAATGCTGCGCCATACTCCCGACCGCTACCTGGGACGGGTGTTCGCCACCATGGAATCCCTGCGGTGGTCGATGATGATCTTCTCCATGGCGGCCGCGGGAATCGCCTCCAGGTACTACGGTCCCCGGACGATCGGGCTAGTCGCCGGCGCTCTCGGGCTGGCGACGGCGCTCGCCTGGGCATGGCGCGACTGGACCGGCGGCCTTCCGGAGCCGGAGGAGCAAAGCTCCGCGTCGGAACTCGATCGCGAACTGCGCCCAGTCCAAGGTTCCACCCTGTAACGATGGTTCTCCCCCCGCAAAAAGCATCGCGGCTGCCGATAAGAACTCCGAGGACCGAAGTTGGATTGGGAGAATGAGCTGTCGCCGGAGACCCGACAGGCGGACCCCGCCCAAGAGGGACGGAACATCAAGATTCTAGCCGCCGAGGACAATCCCATTTTCCGGTCGATGTTGCGCAACCTGGTGACGAAGTGGGGCTACGACGTCGTGATGGCGTCCGACGGCGACGAGGCGTGGCGCATTCTGCAACCCGACGACGCGCCGCGGCTGGCGATACTGGACTGGGTCATGCCCGGCGCCGACGGCGTCGAGCTTTGCCGCAGGGTGCGCGCTCTGGGCCGCGAGCCGTACCAGTACATCCTGCTCCTGACGGCGCGCACCGATTCGCAGGACCTGGTGGAAGGCATGGAAGCCGGGGCCGACGATTACCTCACCAAGCCGTTCAACGCTCAGGAACTGCGGGTGCGGCTCCGGGCCGGGCGCCGCATTCTCGACCTGCAGGCGGAATTGCTGCACACCCGCGAAGCGTTGCGCGAACAAGCCACGCACGACGCGCTGACGGGTCTGCTGAATCGTGGGACGATTCTGGAGCAATTGAGCAACGATGCCGGCCGCGCCGGCCGGGAGGGCCAACCGCTGTCTCTGCTCATCGCGGATTTCGACCACTTCAAGCTCATCAACGATACCCACGGCCATTTGACCGGGGACGCCATTCTGCGCGAAGGCGCGCGGCGCATGAAGGCCGTGGTCCGCTGCTACGACGCCCTGGGCCGGTACGGCGGCGAAGAGTTCCTGATGACGCTGCCGGGAGCCGATTGCGCCGCCGCGCGGGCGCAAGCCGAGCGGCTCCGCGAGGCCGTTTCGTCGGAACCGTTCGAAACCCTCGGCTTGTCTCTTCGCGTCACGTGCAGCGTGGGCGTCGCCTGCCACCTGAACCCCGGACCGGCGCGCGTCGATGAGCTGATCCACGCCGCCGATCTCGCTTTGTACGCAGCCAAGAGTCTGGGCCGGAACCGCGTCGCGGTTTCCGCCTCGGAAAGCGATGGTCCGGCGGCCGTGTAGCGCTACCTCTTCACCGGATAGCCGACGGTCTGCACGTATAGCGCGTGCTGTTGCGGCTTGAGATGCAACGCCTTGCCCAGGGCCTCCCGGTCGGGGGTCTGGAAGTGCGCGGCTAAGCCTTCGGAGGCGCAGAACAGGTAAACGTTTTGTCCGATAAAGCCCACGTCGGCGTTGGTGAATGAGGTCAACATCTCCCCCTGCGCCATGCTCAACTTGCTGTAGTCCGACACATAGATGAGCTTGGCCGCGGCTTGCGCCTCACCCCTTCCGGCCTGCGCACGGAAGTCCCCGGCCAGCGCGGGCTTCAGTTGCGCGGCGCCGTCGTACACGTAGAGGCCCTCGGGCAGGGCGACGTAGATGTCGATCTCCTGCGCGTTGACTGCCGAAGGCGCGGTCCTGCCCGGCCTGCCCATCGGCCCCTGCGCACGATTCACGCCGAACGCGGCCCAGAGCAGGTTCGAGAGCGTCTGTGGCGAGAGTTTCTCGGAGCTGAACTCACGCGTGGTTTGTCGCAGGTTCAGCGCCTCCATCAGCGGCTTGCCGCCCGTAGTCTGGGGCTTCGGAAGCGCGATGGGCTTCAGTTCCTGGGCGCGGCAGGGCGACCCGGAGAGCGCCAGGAGAATCAACACGCCGGCGGCGCGGCGTACGAGAGGAGAGAGGTGCGTTCGCATGTCAACGCCTCGATTCGGATGAATTAATCCGATTTCATTATTGGACGCTCCCGCCCCGGTGTCAATTGCCTATCCCATCGCCGGGAGGATCTACTACTATGAGGTGGGGCATCGTTTTTGTGGCGCGCCATTTTCCCGTTGGAACTGGAGTCCTTCAATGCCTTTTACTCTTGCTTCGAAGACCGCCTTAGTCACTGGCGCCGGTCGCGGCATCGGGCGCGCCATCGCCCGCGCACTCGCCGAGTACGGTGCCTCGGTGCTGGTCAACGACCTGGACGCCGGGCCCGCAACCGAGACTGTAGAGGGCATCGCGCAGGCCGGCGGGAGCGCCGCGGCGTTCCCCGGCGACATCACCGATCCGGCTTTTCCGCAACTCCTGGTGGACGCCGCCATCGAGCGCTTCGGCTCTCTCGATATCATCGTGAACAACGCCGGGTACACCTGGGACAACGTCATCCAGAAGATGACGGATGAGCAGTTCCAGACTATGCTGAACGTCCACCTGGTGGCCCCCTTCCGCATTCTGCGGGCTGCGTCCGGCTGGATCCGGGAGACGGCCAAACGCGAGATCGCCGAAGGCCGGCGCGTGATGCGCAAAGTGGTGAACATCACCTCCATCGCGGGCATGGATGGCGGCGCGGGCCAGGCCGCCTACGCTTCCGCCAAGGCGGGGGTCATCGGCCTCACGAAAACCATGGCGAAGGAGTGGGGGCGGTACAACGTCAACGTGAACGTGGTGGGATTCGGCATCGTCGAAACGCGGCTGGTCCTGCCCATCACGCCGGAAGGCGCGCCGGTCGTGGAAGTGCACGGCCGCAAGGTTCCGGTGGGAGCGCAGCCGAAGACGCTCGAATGGGCGAAGAGCGCTTGCCCGCTGGGACGCCTGGGCACGCCGGAAGAAGCCGCCAGCGCGGTGTTATTCTTCTGCTCCCCGCTTTCCGATTACGTCACGGGAGAAGCGCTGCTCTGCGGCGGCGGGCTGCATTTCTAGTGGCGCCGCCGGTCTTGCCGGCGGTGGGTTTTGCGACTACTTCAGTATCTGGAACAGGTTACTGTAGTCGTCCGTCCAGAGCCTGATTTTCCGCTCGGGCTTGATCTCGGTCGACCCATCCAGGATGAGCTGGTCGAAGCCGCTGGCCGGCGGCGTTGCCAGCACCCACGTGGCGGCGAATACGTCCTGCATGTCGTCGTCTTCGGTGTCCACCAGGCGGTCTGTCTTGCCGAGCGCCCGGCACTCGCCGTCCACCGGCGGCTCCAGATCGAGGAAACGGTTCGAGATGTGCACGGCCAGAATGCCGTCCGGCTTCAGGTGCCGGAAGTACAATTCCATGGCTTCGCGCGTGAGCAGGTGAACGGGGATGGAATCGCTCGAGAATGCGTCCACCGCCAGAACGTCGAAGTTCTCCGGGGCCTCCCGTTCCAGCGAGAGCCGCGCATCGCCCATGGCCACGTCATGCCGGGCCTTGCAGTCGCGCAGGAACGTGAATTGCGGGATCGCGCCGGCCGATTCGGGAATGCTCAGGCGCAGCACCAGGGGGTTGATTTCGTAGTAGCGGTAATAGTCGCCCGTGCGTCCGTAGGCCGCGATGGTGCCCGTACCGAGCCCGATGACGCCCACGCGGATGGGGCCGGTCTTCTGCTTGGCGCGGATGGCCAGCCCCACGCCCGTATTGGGGCCATAATACGTGGTCGGCAAATCGCGCCGCTCGGGGTTCAAAAACTGCTCGCCATGATTGATGGTGCCGTGCGTCAAGCCGCGCGTGGCGGACCAGTCCGTGGAGCCCGAGTCGTGCACCTTCAGGCCGCCATAGAAATTGCGGACCATCAGCCGGTTTCCAGACGTGCTCGCGCGTGTTTCGAAGCCCACGTAGCCGGCCAGCAGCAGCGCCGCCAACTCGGTGAGGAACGCCGCCCACTGCGTGATGCGGCGCGCCCAGCGGAACTTCGGGTCGCCCCGCAGGAGGGCCAGCGCCAGAGCCGCGCCCACCAGCAGCGCTCCCTCCAAAACGTAACGGTCAAACGCTTCCGTCGCCTCCCAGCCTTTTCGCAACCACCCGGCCAAGGCGTGCGCCGGGCTTACCATCGCATCCTGCCAGTGATAGGCGGCGTACCCGGCCGCGGCCAGCGCCGCCACGGCGGGCAGGTATCTCGAGGCGGGAAGCAGGTTGCGCTGCCAGCTCGCGTCCGGATGCGCCCGTAGCGCGGCCACTGCCAAAGCCGCGGTGGCTACCAGCCCGATCGCCAGCTCGTAGTAAGCGTTGAATAATAGCGGCGCCGCCAGTCCGACCAGTAATCCGCCCGCCGCGCCGCCCGCCGAAATCATCCCATCAGGAACAGGGGAACCCCGACCTTAATCGGCAGGCTGCCGCTGTTCTCGGTGAACATCGCATACGCCATGGCGGCCACGGCCACGGCCAGCAATTGGATGTACGGGTTGCGGCGATACCAGCTCGCGCTCTCGAAGCACAGGATGAAGGAGAGCAGATAGACGCTCAACGGCAATACCCAGAGGAAGGGAATCGCCGCCACGTTCTGCGAAAGATGGCTCGTGACGGCTAGCAGCAGCGCCGACGCGCAGGCGGGCAGCAGCAGCCACATGGCATAGAGCTTCAGTCCCGGCCGCTCCGCGTCCTCGGTTTCGGCCTCCAGTTCCAACGGCGGCGCGCTGCCCGAGCGAAACGCCGTGAAGCCGCATAACAGGATGAACCCGCCGTAGGCGA
>JBEKHV010000038.1:0-73191 GCA_050012095.1 Bryobacteraceae bacterium
GGACGTGCCGCCGATTGGGTTGAGTTCGAGTTTTGTGATGCACGGAAGAGCATTTGCCCCCAATGGCACATAGAACCGACACGGCTTCCGATCAAGCTTGGAAACAGAGTTCAGAGTTACCGCATTGGATTCTGTGACGTGGCAAGCCCAACAAACGAGAGGTCACTTGTTGCAGCGCTAATTCCACCGAACTGCGTCTGTGGCCACAAGGTGCCGACAATTACCTTCGATGCTGGGTTCGACTGGGCATACCTGCTCTGGCTTGGCGTCGCCGACTCGTTCACGATGGATTTCATCGCAAGGAAAAAGGTCAGTCTGAGCATGACCTATACGATTCTCGACAGTCTGCCCTTCCCGCGGGTCCTGGTGCCGGACGACCCTTCGGTCCGGAGAATCGTTGAGCTTGCACTGCGGCTCACTTGCACCAGCGCCGAGATGAACTCGTACTGGAATTTAATCGCCGGGCTTGGCATGTTCGAGTCGATTCAGGCGATTGAAGTGGGAGGTTCGCCTCCTGGCCTTGTTCTTGAGTCAGAGCGGTGCATGGCACTTGCAGAAATCGAAGCCCTTGTTGCTCGTTCTCTTTACGGGCTTACCCGGGAGGAGCTAGCCTATGTCCTCGATGCCTTCCCGATTGTGCGTCGCAAAGACGAAACGGCCTATGGCGAGTACCGCACCAAGCGCGTGATTCTGGAAATCTACGACGAAATGGCCGAAGCCGAGCGGACGGGCATTCCGTACCAAACCCGCCTCGACCCGCCGCCCGCCGACCCCCGCGTCGCGCATTCCGCTAAACTCGAACCACGGAGCACGTGAGTTTCAAGCAGGCGTAGGGAGCAAACATGGCAACCGAACCGATGATCTTCTTCAATACGGCGTGGATGAAACGGTACAAGGGTATCGCCGAAGCCGACCATCCCCAAAGCGGTGGCGGCTTCGTACACAAGTGCGGATTCGACGTCGCCATGATGAATTTCAAACCTCACGAGAGGCGGTTTTACTTACAGAATGAGGGCAGAAACTGCGGGAAGGAGAAGCATCAAGTGAATAAGATATGCAGGTTCGGGTCGAGCGCTGTGAGGATTCTCTTGTTAGTCGGCTCAGCCGCAGTTTTGGGTCAGGGTCAAAACTTGCAAACCACCAATCCTAATCGCACCGTTGGCCCGCAAAATGATGGGTCCATTGTCGTGTCGGACAACCAGACCCTGACACCCGCCGGCAGGATCATTGAGCTCGGTTCGCCCGTGCGCGCCAAGTCCATCGCGCTGAACCCGAATCGTAACGCCAATACCGGCGCCGTCCTGCTCATGGGTTCACCCCAGCCGATTATCGTGTTCAATACCGCCACCGGGCAGGTTCTCCAGCGCTTCATTCCAGCCTTTATGAAAGGCACGGAATCTACATCCAGCCGTGCAGGGTCCTTTACCGGAATCACTTATTCCCCCGACGGCAAAAGGCTATTCTTCAGCCAGGACGACAACCATTTCGTCATAGCGAATGTGGACGCGAACACCGGCCTTTTGACAAACGGGGAAAGCGTGACGCTTCCCGCGCCGCCGGCGGATGGCCGGCCCTATCGTAAAGCGAACGCCATCAACCCGGGCGGCATCGCGATTTCCGGCGACGGCAAGCGCGCCTATGTCGTGCTGAACGCGGCCAACACGCTCGGCGTGATCGACCTGGCCGCCTCTCCGGCCGGGCTCATCGCCCAGACTCCCGTCGGCAATGCGCCGAATAGCGTGGTCATCCAGGGCCAATATGCCTATGTCAGCAACGAAGGGGGACGTCCCGCCGCCAGCGAAGACTTCACGAATTACTCCGACGGCACGCCGATCGTCGTAGACCGGAAAGATGCTTTCGCCATCACGGGTACGGTGTCCGTCGTCGATCTCGCGGCGGGCAAGGAGGTGAAGACGGTCAATGTCGGCCTGCACCCGGCCGGCATGACCATCTCCGGCTCCCGTCTTTATGTGGCCAACGCCTATGGCGACAGCCTCTCGGTCATCGACCTGAAGACCGGCGCGGTAGTGCGCACGATCGATCTCAGCGTTCCCATCGCCGGTGGCGTCTTCGGTTCCGGACCGAATGGCGTCGCCGTGACCGATGATGGGCAGGCTTATGTCACGCTGGGCCAAGCCAATGCCGTCGCCGTCGTCAACCTCCAGGGCCGGGATGCCCATCCGGTCATCGGTTATATTCCGACCGGCTATTTCCCGACCTCCATCGCCTATGACAAAGCACGGAAACAACTGGCCGTCGCCGACGACAAGGGATTGGGCTCACAAGGCGGCGTAGCCAATCGGCACGGCGTTTCCGGCTTTGTCACCCATCAGGATACCGGAACCGTCAATTTAATTCCGCTGCCTAACGCAAACCAACTGGCACGGTTCAGTAAGCAGGTTTTCGACAATAACCACTGGAACCTGACCACGAACATCGAGGTGGGACCGGAATACATCGACGCGCACGCCGCGCCGGTGGCTGTTCCCGCGCGCATCGGCGAGCCGTCGCTCATCAAGCATGTCTTTCTGATTATCAAGGAGAACCGCACCTACGACCAGATGCTGGGAGACGTGTCATGGGGCAACGGCGACCCGTCGCTTGCGGTCTTTGCGTCTGCCGTTCCAAACCAGCATGCGCTCGTCAAGCGCTTCCCGCTCCTCGACAATGTCTACGCTCCCAGCCGCCAGTCGGCGGATGGCCATCCCTGGATCGGCATGTCAGGGTCCTTCTACTCCAATGACATCCTGTCGCCGGATTGGATTCGTTCCTATCCTGGCGGCGATTCCGACGATCCTCTGACTTATACTCCGAAAGGCTTTCTATGGACCGCGGCGGAAGCTAAGGGACTTACCGCCAGGCTGTACGGCGAATGGAGTAATGGCGCGAAGATCGCCAAGAAGCCGGATGGCGCAAACTACACTTGGAGCGATTTCTACAGTACCGCGCTATGCAAGGAAGGCAAAGCGCCCGGCTCCAGTTGCATCGTTCCAGACGACGCGATCAGCGTAACCTCCACGATTCTTTCGGCGGCCAGGATCATGGACCCGCATTATCCGCCGTTCAATCTCACGATTCCCGACCAGTACCGTGTCGATTACTGGATACCCCAGTTCCAGCGCCTGGTTGCAGCCAATCAGGTTCCCAATTTGACGATTCTTTGGCTTCCGGACGACCACACTGCGGGAACCACAAAAGGCCAACCCTATCCAATCAACTACGAGGCGGACAACGATCTTGCTCTGGGCCGCATGGTGGAAGCCATCAGCCACAGCAAGGTATGGGCGCAATCGGCTATCTTCGTCGAGGAAGACGATTCCCAGGACGGCGCGGATCATGTGGATGGCCACCGCCAGCCGGTCTTTGTGATCAGCCCGTATACGGTGGCTCCGCAGGCGCCGGACCAGGGCAGGGCGATCCATACAACTTACACGGCCGAGAACATCAATCGCACGATCGAGAACATCCTGGGTATGCAACCCCTGACCCAGTTCGATCTAGTGGCGTCTCCGATGTTCGACGCGTTTCAAAACACGCCCAATCTGACGCCGTACGATTGCCTGGCGGCGGTCATCCCTCTCGACCAGGGACCAAACCTGCCGGCCGACAAAACCGTTGCGTACAGCCCATTGCAGAAAGCCTGGCTACAGGCCACGGCGGACGTGATGAAAGGTAAGTACGAGAAGGCCGATGCGGTCGACCCGAACTTCCTGAACCATGTGATCTGGTACTCGGCGACGAATTGGGAACGTCCCTATCCGGGAGAGAACAAAGTGCTGATGCCCGGGCCATTCGTCAAAGCCGCCAAGAAGTATCGGGCCGACGACGATGACTAATGCCAGTCGCCTTCAGCGACCGGGTGGCACGTCCGGCTTGGATCGCACGTCGGGTTTCAAGCACAGGCGTACAGTGCTAAGGTCAGCAGTATGATGATCCCAGGTACAGATGGGCAGGGCGTCAAGCAGTTCCTCGAGCTTGGCGCCGCGTTCTTGTTTCCCGCGGCCATCGGGCTGGAACGCGAAATTCGTCATAAGAGCGCCGGGATGCGTACCGAAACGGTAGTCGGGACTGCCGCCGCTCTTTTTATGCTGATCTCCAAGTACGGCTTCACGAACGTTCTTGCGGAGGGCCGTATTGTTCTTGACCCATCCCGCGTCGCTGCGCAGATCGTCACCGGCATCGGCTTTATCGGCGCAGGTCTTATCTTGCACCGGGAGGATCGGGTCCAGGGTCTCACAACTGCCGCCACGGTCTGGCTTGTTACAGCAGTCGGCATGGCATGCGCGGCTGGTCTCATACTGCTCGCGCTCGCTGTAACGGTCGCTTATTTCATTGTGGCGTTGGTCTTTCCCCTCTTGCTGCGCCTCCTTCCTGACGCGGCGACGGGAACCGAACAGGTCAAAGAGCCAGGTGGCAATCAGTGAAACGCCGTCTTGGGGAACCGCCGACGGCATCCTGCTGTACCCGAGCACCGGGGCAACCTTCAGCCAAGAGTACGTTCTTCACGGCCACCGGCTCCGCGTCCTGACGCTGGACCCGACCGGGTCGCCGCATGATATCGATAAGCAAATGTTCGCCCTGACGGCTCCGGCTCACGATAGTCAATCAATGGCGGCGCCGGTGTGACCGCGACGAGCGGCCGAACTGCCAAAAGGGGGAGTTCGCGCGTTCAGCGCTTCCGCTCAGTGCTCATGCGCCGCCGATTCGCGCCGTTCCGGCGCCGATCACAGCTCTCGACAAAGCGCAGATATAACCGTCGCGGCAACCGCTTCCCTGGCCGCCAGTTCTTCTTCACCCGCAGTCAAGGTCCTGGGGCGGACAAAAAACATCCGAGCAACTGGTCCTCGAAAGGCGGCGCATTAGTTAGGCACCGCCAGTGGGATTGGTGTCCCCCCATGGATTCCTGCGCCGCGGAGGCAACCTGGGGCGCTTCCTCTGCGGGCTGGGTAGTCAGATTCTCGCATTCCGCTGAGGGGCTCTCTGACAGCCCCGTTGCGTTGTTCTGGGCATCCAGACGCGGCGCCCCAGGCGCCGTCGATCAGAACGGTAAATCTTCTTCTCGTATTGTTACCGGTTCTCTGATCTCATCGTCCTCGTATCCCGCTACCCAGTCTGGTACCTTCCCAGCATTCTCCGGTTCTTTTTCTTCGTCATCATCGCCGGGAATACCAATGACGTTGCGGGTAGCCCATGCCATGGAGTTCTGCCAGTCGGGGATACGCTCGTCGAGTATGTCGACCGCCTTCTGGCGGTAGCCGTCCCACAGCAAGTAGGCCAAGGGTTCCATCCTCACAAGATACAGCAGAAGCCACTGGAGGTCGTTCCATCGCCGGTAGCTCGGCCGAAACTTCAGCTTCTTCAGCGCCCGACGAGCCGCCGTCGCGTCATTGGCTCTACGTGCTTCCACGGCGTCCTTCAGCCCCTCGCGAGCCTCCTGGGCATTCTGAGCCTTCCAGGCTCTCACGGCCTTATACAGTAGAAACTCGATCGCTCGCATCTCGAGAGGTACATCTTGGTTCTCGTACTCTATCGGTCGATGGTCGCCGGCGTCAGCGGCGACCTCGGACGCGGGAGAACTGGCCAAGGTAGGGTTTGAATCATCTCTACCCGGCCCGTGTCTTCCCTTATTGCCGTTCTTAAGAGCCTCGCCTGAAGACAGAACTCCGAGTTTCGCACCATTGGATCCGTTCTTACGTGAGGTGCACGTTCCAGAGCGTGAGGTGTACCACCGTCCGCGCTTCTCAACGTGCCCCTCATCGGTCAGGTACGCCAAGACTCTGGACGCCGTGTATTTTTCCACGCCGATGGCCGTCGCCAGGAGGTCCCTCTTAGTGATGGGGGTCGCGTGGAGGTAACGGAGCGCGGCGACCAGGTCCCCCAAACGCGCGGACGCGCGTTTTGACGGTTGCTTCTTGCCTATCTGCTTTTCCATTTTGCCTTTCCTTGAAGTAGCGGCAGATTGCCGGGCCCTTGCCGCCTTGGAGAAGATGATCGTGGAACTTGTGGTGTCCCGCAAAACCTAATGTGAGGCTTGCTCCGGCAAAGAGACAGGATATCCAGAAGAGCTTGGGGAAAACAGGTTCTAAAAGGTTAATATCGCTATCCTGCGCGCCGATGATGGCGGGGGCGGGCCACACGGGCCGTCATCGCCACGCCGAACGGGATAGCCTCCCGTCGCTCCGTGAGCCATACTGTGGGGGCGCTAGCCTATCTTGGGCGACGGTTCCAGGGCGATCCACCCAGTGCGTGGCTCGCCATGCCAGCGATTGCCGGCTGCGGCAGGGGCCAGAGATTCGTCGTAGTCGAGCGTCAGACTAGCGATTTCGTCGATGAACTTGTCTTCGTAGTACCAGGTCTTATCCCAGGCGATCGTATCGTTGCGGGATCCCACATCCGAGCCGAGACCGCTCTCGGTAGCTTTGTCGGTGCCATCAACGTTTCCCAGGGCGCATGCCGCGGCGGAGACGTCGTCTTCATGTTGCTTGCGGACTTTGTCGAGAGCTATCGGCTGGTTCAACCGCCGGTCGGCCAGGAAGGCGGGCTACCGCCTATCACCAATTCCGGTGCAGCGGGACAAGCCACACCGAGTTTGCGCGGCGATGCGAAGCTGTCGGCCGGACGCGGAATCAGGAAAAGACCCACCGGATGGATCCACCTGGTCGAGATAATGCCGTCAACGAACGGAGTTATGCGCCAACACGGCCGATCCGGCCGATTGTCCCGGGACGCCGACTCAAGCTCAATGGTGCGGTGGCGCGGAGCCCGTCGAACGCAGCAACCCGTCCAAATAGATCGACTTCACCTGCCGGCTGGCCATGATCTGTTTGACGGGCGGAAGCTTGAGAATCGCGCCCAGGATGGCGGCCATTGCCCGGTGGTTCCAGTGCGCCTAGTTGTCGACAATGAGGTTCTGGAGCTTGCCCCGCGCAATGGCCATGAGCGCTGTACGGAGAGTTATCGTGACGGGCGTGATCACGCGTTTGGAGCGGGAGCGAACACACAGCCCTCCCCAACCGTTCGATACCCCAGTTTGCCAAATGCCGCCTGTCGCAGCAGTCAGTTCGCCAGCCGGAACAGTTTGATCCGCATCATTCCGAGAGCGCCGTTGCCCGGCAGCCCCCGGCCCGCCTCGTCTCCATTCAGCCGGCGACCGGCTATCCACTTGCCGTTCTCGTAGCGGCCCTCGTCCTTGGAGGCGATCAGCGCGCGTCCGCCCCCTGTCTCGGCCTCAAAGCGCGGCGTGAAGTTGGAACCGATGAACAGAAACTCATCCGGAGCTACATTGGCGATTAACGCGAACGGCCGTGTGTCCGGCGCCGGAGTTCCTCTCCCTCCCGCCGCGGCTGCCTGCCCCGCCGTTGCTGTGCCCGCCACCGCCGGCGGAGCCGCCGCTCCGCGGCCCCGGCCCGCCGGGCTGCGCCCGATCGTGATCCTGTATCCGCCCAGCGAAACCGTCTCGGGTTGATAGCCCTCCACCAGAGCCCCCGCGACTTTTCCCGCAGCCTGCCATCCCGCTAACTGCGGGATCACGCCGGCCAGCATCTTGTAGAGTTGCGCGAACTGGCTATCTACGGCAACGTCCTCCACCGCGAACGGAGATACGCCCATGGCCGCCTGTGCTCCCAATGCGTACAGATAATTGGCCGCCGCCGCCCGCGATTCCGGGAAGAACAGCGGGTTGCCCGCACGCGCGTAGGATGCGCACCTCGCCCTGAAGTCCTGCGAGTAAATATCCGGGCTGATGAAATCCAATGCCGGGCCCACAGCGTGATAGACATCGATCATCCGCGCCACCGGGCCGCCACTCGGGTACACGCCGGGGCTGGTCACTCCTGGCTCCGCATCCTGCCATGCGTTCACGTACATCGGGATGTTCAGCTCCGCCTTCCCTTCTTGCGTCACCTTGTCGATGTAGCGACCCACGTAGTACGCCATGAAGACTTCATCGGCCCATTGATCTTCGCCGAAAACCTGCGCCCATGTGCCCGAACCCTTATACCCGTTTCGAGCCCAGATCTTCTGCGTCTCGGGCAGCAGCTTCTCCCTGTTCTTGACCAGGTAATCCATCAGGTCGGCGGGTACCGGCTTGGCCCACGCCGTTTCGGCCAGCGGCGAGCGGTCGCGGCTGTCTCCCAGAAGGCCCGGCTCGTTCTCCACCTGCATCAGAATTACTGTGTGCTGGGGATCGGCCTGGCGGATGTGGCGCATCAGCGCGCGGTACGCCCGAGCGTCCGCCGACATCGTCTCTTCCCCCAACGGACTCAACGACGCGTTGTAACGGTCAATCGCGGCCGCGCCGGCTCCGGCGGGGGCTGTCCCGCCTGCGCTCGGTCGGGTCTGCGCCACGGGAAACCGCTTCGGATTCTTCTTGACCCACAGCGGCGCATAGTCTGCGTTGGCGTTCTTCCACGTCGCGAACCAAATGAGGGCCAGACGCAGGTTGTGCTTTCGCGCTGCGGCGATCTGCGCATCCACCAGAGAAAAATCGAATTTCCCTTCCTCCGGTTCCACCAGCTCCCAACTCACGGTCCCGATCACCGTGTTGAGGTTCATCGCCGCCAGCTTGTCCCAGATCGGCTTCATGTACTCCACACTGGAAGCGCTGGAGTTATGCAGTTCTCCTGCGAGCATGAGAAACGGCTTGCCGTCTACGAACATGTGTTTGACAGCGCCGTCTTGCGCGACGCGTGGAAGAGTAGCGGCCTGAACGGGACTAGCTGTCCGTTGGGCGGGGCTCACGGCGGTTTGCCCCTGAGCCACCAGCGCCGCCGATAAAAGAACAAGCGCAACGATAAGGGGGGATCTCATATCAACCAGCGATTCCATTCTGCCATCCTGGCCCGGAGTTGAGTATACATCCAACCGGATTTGTGGGAGCCGTTTCTCCTATTCTTCTGTTTCTCCTATTCTTCCCATCCCGGACGACTCCGGCGGCCCAGAAGGGGCCAACCTTGGCGCTTCCGAGCACATAGGAACCCAGTGGCCGGAAGGTTCTCGGTCGCAAGGGCAGCGCGCCGCGCCGCGCTCTAATTCGCGATGGCTGTCGTGAGCCCGTTTAGATCGAGGGGAAGGCGTGCCGACAAAAGCAGCAGACCAGGCGTCTGCCCTGCAAGCATCGCCGCTCCAGTTATTTGCTTGCTTTTTCGATAGCCCCGCGCACGGTCAGCGCCGCTTCGGCGCGGCTGCTTTCTTGATCAATAGGGCCGCTTTCTTGGCGTCTTCCGCCGTCTCGAATCCCACGATGGCCGAAAACTTCTTGCCGATCCTGGAGTTCCTGCGCTCAAATCGCATCGAAATGAAGATCCGGCGCGGTCATTTCTGGCTGTTCTGGGAGTTGGCCGGTCGCCAGGTGGCGAAGACAGGCTCCAAGACCCGCAAAACGATCGAGGGCGCCTACGCGGACTCGCTCAAGCGTGCATTGCACCCGCAACAGAGTCGGCGGGTCTTCGGACGACTTGCCCCTCGATCTTGGGTGCTGCGGCAGCAGGGCTTCACAGTTCGCGAAATCGCGGACGAGCTGAATACGACCGAAGGCGCCATCAAAGACGCCCTACGCCGCGCACGCAAGTATCAGGACAGGGACGACTTTCAACAGGCCGTCGAGGCCATTCGCGCTCAAGAAACCGGAATTGACGTCCCGTCTTCCGATCTGCCCAGCGCGGTCGCGCTTGCCGTCATCGAAGGCCGGAGGCGAAGGGGGCATAAGATACAGCCGGAGACGGCCGAATCCGTCGCGGCAGGTATTCGAGAATACTGCCAGACGCTGAAGATCACAACCGATGTCAGCATCATCGCCGCTGCTGCGGCGGCGTGTCCGAGAAAAGCGAAGCGGACCTTGCTGAACGCCGTCAAGAATGCCTTCGCGCGCACAAAAGCGGAGAGCATGTCGCTGATTGGGGACCTTGCGGCAGTGTACCGGAACATCTGCTTCGAGGATCGATGGGGCCATTTCTCTATACACAAGGCCGTTCTGCTCAGCGTGGAGACGTTGCGACTGGTGTATCGGGAGACAGGTGGCGACTTGCAGGCGATCCCCTGGGAGGTTCTCAGCAAGGCCGTCCGGGAACTGATCTGGCCCAACCGGGTGCTGGAACGTATCCGTGATTGGCAGGGGCGGCAAGAGACGCGAATAGGCGTCGGACGCGTCGAGAAGGAAGAGCCAGCCATGCTGGCCGCAGCATGATCACAGACGGCCGCGGACCGAGAGGCAGGCCCGCCATTCGAGGGTAAGGGGCGGCCAGCGGCTACGCGCCGTAATCAGTTGCCGGCGGCTGAACCGACGGGTATCTATCGACATCCGGCCTATTCCCGCCATTGGGGCAGGCTCTCCGCAAGAAGGCGTCTTTTCTCCTTGGGACGCCGGATCCGCCTGGAGCCACTTTTCCGTGTGGAAAAGCTCCTGTCTCGCCCTTTGATTCCGGTGAGTCCCAAATGGGCTTTTCTCCGGACAAATTGATTGCAACATGGCAGCGGAGAGGGAGGGAGCTAGAAAACGTACCCTCCGAGATAGGGTTGCGTGTTGACCCGGGGTACATCGAATCGCAGTATGGCTTTGCACTGGACCGGCGGGTCCATGTGGATTTGTTGCGGATAACCCATGCTTTTGGAGGTACTGGAAAGGAGGTTGTGTGGCAGGAAAGAACGGTGCTGTGGCAGAAGCTCCGCCTCGACGCAGCGTGGCTACGATCCTCGCGTTAATGGAGTCGACGCTCTGGATGGATCACGGCTCTTGCGAGTTGCTGAACCAGGAGCTGGAAGACCATCCCGACTGGGATGGGAGGTATGGCGGGGTTGGTTCCGGCGGCCGGCGGCTGTGATCGCCCGTGGAGGTGGCGTGAGACCTGAGCCGGTCAAAACCGGCGAATGCAGCCATCCTGGAAAGGGGGGATCGTCTGGGGTGCTGTTGCGCCCGCCCAACGCTCTCCGTCGGACGCGTGCTCAGCGGCTTCCTAATGATTACGTCGGCGAGCGCCACGCGGTGATTGTCGAGAGAGAACCGCCCTCTTCATCCAATACCTGACAGTGCGAGTTCGAAGAACGGCCCGGGCCTGCACCGCCGGGTGAGGTTCTCACGCCTTCGGGAGGCGACCACAGCCATGAACTTCAAAGGGATCCAGCGGCGCATTCAGAAGCTGGCAGCCGCGCCGTCGGAAGCATCGGTGGCCTGTCAGGCAGAGGAAGCCCTGCGCCATTGGCGCGAGACGGGTGAGTTCAGCTACCCGGATGGCAGGCCAGTGCCGATTGCGGTGTATCAGCACATCATCGCTCCCGCGGCACCCCCGGAACAGAGGAGTGGGTTGCGCACTTGACCGACCAGATCCAGAGCCTCGTCTGTGGCGAGCCGGCCAAACCAATCCCACTCCAGTCCTACCGGGCTGTAGTTGCCCGGCGCAGGAAGAACGCACCCAATGACCGGTTGACTACCGATATGTCGAGATATCGCCGCGCCTTCCGCTCAACGTCCGGCCGTGCACCCAGCCGCCGATGAAAAGGCGAATCGTGGTTCTTGGCAATGGTCTCGGCCAGGATCGCGCGCTTGGCCGCCCGATCCGCTCCAGGATCTTTAGGGCCCTTGCTGTCGGCACGCGGGGTGCTGGTCGCTTTGGCGCGGGACTGCTTGTCCCCAGGTCCTGCTGAACGCCAGCATAGGGTAATTGTGGTGGCCGGTACCTGAATGGCGGCAGGGTCCGGAACAGGGCCTTGGGAGGCGGCCAAGCTCATTTTCCAGAGTCCGTTTACTGACCATTAGCACAGCTTCCGAATGCGCCACGCCTCCGGAATCAACGCGGAGCCGCCAGTTCCCTGGGGCTGGATTTCTGGGGAGTTTTGGGAGTTCACTTCGACGGAATGGGCGTCGTCGCTGGCCGCTGACCAGTTTGCATAACGGCTGGCGAAGGACGGTGGGCGGATGGTGAAGCATGTGCGGTACTACGGGCGGCTGTTGGCAGAGAACCATCTGACGCGACGGCTGTCCCGGACGATGGTGGGAAGGATTGCTGCCTAGCCGGTGGGGACGGGGTGGCCGGCGGTTGTTTGTAAACGAAACCCTCATGGGCCGTGGCGGCGCACCCCCGCCCATGGAAATAGGAAACTATTTCGGGAGCAAATCAAAGGGGAAAGGAGGCGGGAGACGGAGGGGCGTGCATGGAACTTACTGAAAATATGGAACTTGCTATTTTTGATGTATTGAGGCAGGACGAAAGTGGCCTGTGGCGGTGGTGAAGGCGGCTGCCCGCGGAAAGAATGCAACTCGCGGGACCAAGAGGATGGCGGTTGGTATCTGCTGAACCGTGCCGGGAAGTCCAAAACGGAAATCCCAGATAAATACCTCCAACCCGGCGGCGACTTTTCGCTCCCATGGGAAATCTATAAACCATTGCGATTCCAGTCCAATCGCGGAGGAAGAGGAATGGCGCCTAGATGACCGCCTGCAAACATTTTGCCCTGATAGTGGGCTTGCTCGGATGCGCCGCCGCGGCTGCCGCGCAGAGCGTCTCCACGGCGGCCGCCACGCGCTTTCTCCAACAGGCCAGTTGGGGCCCGACCGCAGCCAGCGTGGCCAACGTCCAGGAGGTCGGATATTCGACCTGGCTCAACGAGCAGTTCCTGATTGCGCCTTCGGATATACCCGACGTCGCCCCCAACTCCAGCGGCAAGGAGCCGATGGGGCCAGTCCAGCAACAGTTCTTCTTCAACGCCGTGAATGGCGCGGACCAGCTCCGCCAGCGCGTGGCCTTCGCCCTAAGTGAGATTTGGGTGGTTTCGGCCGTCAAGCTGACCACCGCCGACGAGGTCGTGCCGTATCTGAAGCTGCTTTCCCAGGACGCTTTTACTACTTATCCAACCATCGCTCGCGATGTGACCCTCAGTCCCTCCATGGGCCACTATCTGGACATGGTGAACAACGATAAGCCCAACGCCGCCACGGGACACTCCGCGGACGAGAACTACGCGCGCGAGGTTCTTCAATTGTTCACGATCGGCCTCGAGGCGCTGAACGGCGACGGCACGCTGCAACTCGCCGGCGGCCAACCGGTCCCCACTTACGATCAGGACACGATCGAGGACCTGGCCCGCGTCTTCACCGGCTGGACTTATCCGCTCCAGCCCGGGGCGAAGCAGGCTTCCCACAATCCAGCGTGGTTCGATGGCCAGATGGTTGCCGTCGAGAGCAACCACGATACCGGCGGCAAGACCTTCCTGGGCTCCACATTGCCCGCCAAGCAGACTGCGGAAGAGGACCTCGGTGGCGCCTTACAGATCATCCTGCACCACCCTAACGTCGCGCCGTTCGTCTCGCGCCAGCTTATCCAACACCTGGTCACCAGCAGTCCCAGCGCCCAGTACGTGGCGCGCGTGGCGGCTGCATTCAGCCAATCGGGCGGCGACATGAAGACCGTGATTCGCGCCATTCTTCTCGATTCCGAAGCGCGCGCCGGAGACGACGCCGATCCCGCCCCTGGCTTTGGTCATCTACGCGAGCCAGTCCTCTATATCAACGCCCTGCTGCGCGGATTGAACGCCAGCGTCGTCTCGGCGAACTCCCTGGCTCCGCAGTCTTCGAATCTCGGCCAAAACGTTTTTTATTCTCCCACCGTGTTCAATTACTTCTCGCCGCAATATGGCTTCACGTTTCAGCGCGCGCCCACAGCGGCCCCGGCGAACGTGCTGGATTTAGCCGCCAGCTCGCGGGCTGTAGTAGAGGCGCCTGCCGAGAACTTCGTAAATGCGCCGGAGTTCCAGCTTCTGAGCGGCGCGACGGCCCTACTTCGCACCGGTTTTCTCAACACCCTGGTCTACGGGTCAATTACGGGCGTCAGCCTGGATTGGACCCGGTACGAGTCCATGACGCCCGCACAAATGGTGGCCGCATTTGATCTGGCGCTGCTCGGCGGGCGCTTGTCCAGCGGGGCGACGGCGTCGGTGGTGAAGGCCGTCAACGCGCAGACTACCGCCCGGGCCCGCGCTCAGACGGCGGCTTATCTGGTAGCAACTTCTTCCCAGTATCAGGTGGAACGATAGGAGGGTGGCCGTGAACTTTATCTCCAGGAGATCGTTTTTGCGGGTGGGCGCCGGGCTGGGCACGGCGGCTTGGGCCGGCGGTCTCGGCCGCTTCGGGTTGCTCAACGCCCTCACCCCCGCCGCTTCCGATTACCGCGCGCTGGTATGCGTGTTCCTGTTCGGCGGCAACGACTCGAACAACATGATCGTGCCCATGGACTCGCAGTCCTTCAATGCCTACACAAACGTGCGAAAGGGCTTGGCGCTTTCCGGAAGCTCGCTGCTCCAGGTTCAGACGCCTTCTCAGGCGATCTATGGCTTTCACCCGAATCTTGGCGGCTTGCAGAAACTGTTTCAGGCGCAAAAGCTGGCCGTGGTGGCGAACGTGGGCACCCTCGTTCAGCCGCTCACTCGCAGCCTGTACTTGAACAACCAGTCCCTCGCGCCCGCTAACCTTTTTTCGCACGCGGACCAGCAGATGCAGTGGCAGACCACCACGTCGCGCGGCGTCTCGAACACAGGTTGGGGGGGCAGGCTAGCCGACGCCATGGCCGGCGCCAATCCTTCCGGCTCGCTGCCGACGTTCATCTCCATCGCCGGAAACATCATCCAAGGTTCCGGCGGGCAGACTTCGCCCGCAACCGTCGTGCCCGGCGCCGCTCTCGGCCTGCAAGGTTTCAATTCCTCCGCGGCTTCCCAGGCGCGGCTCAATTCCATGCAAGAACTGCTGACGTTCGATACCGGCGCAACGTTGATTCAGCAGGCCAGCGCTACGCTCCAACAGGGCATCGCCAACGACGCCACGCTTTCCAAGGCACTCGCTGGCGCGGCTCCGCTCAAGACCGCGTTTCCCTCTGGCAACAACCTTGCCGCGCAACTCCAGCAGGTCGCGAAGATCATTCAAGTGCGCGCCGCGCTCGGCATGAATCGACAGATATTCTTCTGCTCCATTTCCAGCTTCGACACGCACTCCAGCCAGATCAGCGATCAGGGCGCGTTGTTTACGCAAGTCGCGGCGGCGATGAGCGCCTTCGACGAGGCCACCCAAGAGTTGGGCGTGGAAGGGAGCGTGGTAACCTTCACCGAATCCGATTTCAGCCGCACCTTCATGCCCAACACCAACGGCGGCTCGGACCACGCCTGGGGCAGCCATCATCTGGTGATGGGCGGCGCGGTCAAGGGCGGCGATATTTACGGAACGTTCCCCGAGTTCGCCATCGGAGGACCCGACGACGTAGGCGAGGGCCGGTGGATACCTGGCTTCTCGGTCGATCAGTACGGCGCCACGATGGCCGAATGGTTCGGTGCCCCGGCGGCGCAGTTGTACACCGTTTTCCCCAACTTACCCGCCTTTAGCGTCCAGAACTTGGGCTTCCTGGGATAACACCTCCGGCGTGGCAGCGAACGGGACTCGCGCCACGCCGCCGATTGGCCATATGCTTGAGGAGGGCCTTCCATGGGACTGTTGAGCCCCTTCACGCGCGGGGAACTCCGATAAGGGCTTATTGTATTGATTGTTGGCGCGATGTTACCTGGACCGACGAAACCGCGAGTCGGGTGCTGCTCCGTAGGCAGAAAGGCCGTCAACGGGCTTCGCGGGCGTGCGTCAGCGTCAAACCAGCGCCGGACTCGACAATGTGAAATCACGCAGCAGAGGTACCGAAGGCACTTGTCGGTAAAACGCCCAAACTGCGGATGTGGCCGGGACCGGCAGCGAAGGGCTACCGATAACAACAAATAACGCCGGCCCGAAGACTACCCATGGTGCCCTCCTGCTGGCCACGGGACCATTGCCCCGCGGCGGTGCGACGCCACGGAACGTGGAAGCAGCGGCAGTGCCCGGAACGGGGCTTTGGGAGGCGGCCAAGCTCATTTTCCGGAAATCCCCTTTTTTCATGCCCGAAAGTCGCGAGTGGTATCTTGTCGGATAGGGAGCGCCGAAATGCGCCACTGGTTCTTCTGGGTTGCGCCGGCCCTTTTGCTGCTTCTCCTTCCGACGCGCGCCCGCGGGCAGACCGCCGCCAAGGCGATCGTCGAAGGCAACGTTTTCAACTCTGCCACTCATGCGGCCAATAGCCGGCCTGCGTTTCCGCGGGTACGGCGGTGAGCCGTCTGCCGTCTCTGCTGGCGGACTCGGCACCCCGGCGACGCAGGTCTGGCAGGCTACCACGCGTTACGCGAGGAGTGGAATCCCGCAAACCGTCAGTGTTGGAGCTCCGCTAGTACTGGTGGAAGGTTTCCGATGAGCCGAGGCTCATCGGATGGACCGCATGGCCCCATCCTGAAGGAAGCCATGCGGAATGCTGCATTAACCCTTAGAACCGGAGCCCCGCGTGGTTCTCAGCTGCCACGAAACCAGATGGTAACGACACAGCAGAAGCCGCTGGTGTATAATCTGACCTGCCTACAGTAGCTGCTTCAAGGGAGCTCCTGGACTAACGTCGATAGCCGGATGGCGAAGGCCGGGAGGTCCCGCTTGATGAATAGGGACGGGGAACCGGGCGTCGTTCCGGGAGCGGAGTCGTGTCCATTCCCGATTCAGCTCAGGAGATTCAATGTGTTTGAGCCAAGAACCGTGAAGCTGAAGGATAACCAAGAGGTGCTCATCCGGGCGATGAAGAGAGAGGATCTTGAAGGATCCTTCGCTTTCTTCCGTGCGCTTCCCGAGGAGAACCGGCTCAGTCTTCGAAGGGACTTGAGCGTTCGCGAGGTCGTCGAGGAGCGCATTCGCGAGATGGAAGAGGGCGCCGTGAAGAGGCTGGTGGCGGTTGCGGACGAAACGATCGTAGCCGATGGTGCGCTCGAGTTCTCCCACTTCGGATGGGAACGGCACATAGCTGAGCTGAGATTGTTTGTTGCGACTCCTTATCAGCGCAAGGGGCTCGGCACGTTGATGGCGGGTGCCCTTTACGATCTTGCGGCGTCCGCTGGCATCGAAGACATTGTCGTAAAGATGATGGCCTCTCAAACTGCCGCCCTTCGGATCTTCCAAAAGTTGGGATTCCGCCACGAAGTTGTGCTTCGCGACTACGTCAAGGACATGAAGGGAACCAGGAAAGACCTTGTGCTGATGCGTTGCCGGCTGGAGGATCTCTGGGAAAAGTATGAAGAGTTTGTCCGTGAGACCGACATGCCCTCCTTCAGAATGGAATGAACTAGAGTATTTGGCCGGCATATTCGCGCTTGTCGAAAAACACCACAGCCAGCGGGGCGACCGTCAATGGAATAGAATCCACTTCAAGACCACTACCGGAACCTGCGGTGCTCACCTTCGCCGAGCGCCGCGGGTCGGTCCTTGTGACGCAATTTCGAGAGCGGGCAAAAGCCGCCCCGCCAAGAGTGCCCCGAGGCATCCCGCCAAAACGAGGCGAGAGCCGTTCGCACTTCGGAAGATCATTCGGAAGATCAAGAGTTGGAGAACTGTGATATTCTGACCGAAGCCGGGAACCAAAGGGGAATTCCTGGCTTGAGCAAGGTGGCTCTTCGGCTACACTGGGTAATTTTACCGAAAATCCATATGTTCACGAAAGTGCGCGCCGTCCGCGCCGTCTTGATCTGTTTTGTTGCCACCCTCGGCGCGCCCGCTTTTGCAGACATTCTGGCGGACTCCACGTCCGACTTTTCCGGCTTCCAAGGGGCGAAAAGCTGGTACTACGGCTACTTTCCGGGGGGCAGCGTCAATTCCTTTACCCAACTCCCGGTATATACGCTCAACTCTACGCAGAATTTCTGGCAGCAGACGACTTTTGGGCTGCCGTGGACTCTGGTGGGGGCGGGCTCGGAAACGAGCCCAAATGGAGCCGACAGCGGCACCGTACAGTGGGCGGTCCGCGAATGGGTGAGCACGTTCGCCGGATCGGCGGTCATCAGCGACCGGCTTTTCAAGTTGGACACATCGAACCCCGCCAGCACCGGAGTCTTCGGCAGCATCTATCTGAACCACTCACAAATCTGGAATCAGTTCATTGCCGGCGCAGACGGCGTCGGCGTAAGCTATTCCATCCCGGTGACGCTGCACGCCGGCGACGTTCTCGATTTCGCGGTCGCACCGAATGGCTCGGATTCCAACGATTCCACGGAATTCTCCGCGACGATCTGATCCCCTTCGAGCCCTGTGAGCGTCAATTTCGGCACGCCGGTCAGCGTGAAATCCACCCTGGGTATCCTGAACGGCTTCGACGATTCCAATAATACCGGGAATCCGCCCAGTAACCTTGTCTTGCCTCTGCAGCCGCAGTCCTGGCGCGCAGGGCCCTACGATTATCAACAGATCCGAGCGGTTGAGCCAGCGATTCCGGTTGAGTTGATTATGGAGACTGGCTGGCCTCCGAACAACTACAACGGGCTGGGTCCGCCGTGGCTTGACTGGACGGCCTACCAGAGCGAACTGACGGCCAGCCTGAGCCCATTTGCGCCGCTTCCGGCCAATACGTGGTTTGAGCCCTGGAACGAGCCGGACGATGGATGGGCGGCTGCTCCCGGTTCGCCCGCTTATCAGGGATTCTGGAGTGGTACGGCCGAGCAGTTCTACGAGACCTACCTGCTGGCGTTTCAGACCATACGCAGTGTGCTTGGCCCCAATGCTCCGGTATCCGGCCCGACCTTCACCACCTACAGTCACGCAGGCATACAGGATTTTCTGGAATATTGCCTCGCCAATGGTTGCGAGGTGAATTCGCTCACTTGGCACGACGAGGACGACTCTGTTTCCCCGGTGGCCTTGGGGCCGCATGTTCAGGATGCCCTCTCGTCTTTTCTGCAAAATCCGCGCTATGCGCCGCTCAAGATCCAGCGCATCGACGTCAACGAAATTGTCGGGAACGTATTCACCCACGAGCCTGCCGGCAGCCTGGCATACTACGGGGCTCTTGAGGCAAGCGGGGCCAACGCCGATCGCTCCTGCTGGACCCTCAGCAACGGCGTGAGCGAGTGCTTCAACGGGACGATCGGCGGTCTTCTTACCTCCGACACATTCCAGTCGCGCGCGGCCTGGTGGCTGTATGAATCCTACGCGGCCGGCGTTGGCGGGAGAGTGCAGTCGGCGACATCGGGCTCCAATCTTGTGGCGCTCGCGAGCAGTTCCATTACGAGTGCGTCCACTCCGCAGATTCTTATCGGCAACTACAACTTCAATAATACGGTTGCGGGCACGTCGAGTCCCCTGAATGTCGTTCTATCGCTGGCCGGCCTGCAAACGACATCAATCGGTGCCGCAACGACCATGGACGTCCGAGTCGAACTGATCCCAAACACGGGCGAAGCCGCGGTCAGCCAACTGACACTGGCCGCGGAGATGGACGCTCCGATCAGCGGAGGCACAGCTCAGATCAGCCTTCCCGCGTTGCAGACAGGGGAGGTATTTCTGGTTGCGCTCGCGCAGGTGCAGCCCCAGGCTATCACCTTCGGGGCCCTGAGCAATGTGACCTATGGCGTCTCGCCGTTCCCCGTCGGCGCCACGGCCAGTTCCGGTCTTACCGTGACCTTCGCTTCGACCACGGCTTCGGTCTGCACGGTATCCGGCAACACGGTGACGATTGTCGCCACGGGAATCTGTTCTATCACGGCGAGCCAGGCGGGGAACCTCGGATACACGGCTGCTACGCCGGTAACGCGGAGCTTCACCGTGACTTTGGCGATATTGAGCATCACCAAGACCCACGCGGGGAGCTTCGTGCAGGGGCAAACCGGGGCGGCCTACACGGTGACCGTGTCCAACGTCGCCGGCGCCGGCGCTACCAGCGGAACCGTCACGGTTACCGAAACCGCGCCGCAGAGCTTGACCCTGGTCTCCATGGCCGGAACCGGATGGACGTGCCCCAGCACGGGGACCACTTGTACGCGGAGTGACGCGCTGGCCGCAGGCGCAAGCTATCCGGCCATCACCGCGACGGTGAACGTGGCGACCAATGCGAGCACGCCGCAGGTGAATGCGGTCAGCGTGTCGGGCGGCGGCTCGGCCAACGCTAGTGCCACGGACTCCACTACCATCGTTCTCAACCTGGCCACCACTTACCTGGTTGGCGACGTGGCGCCATACGCCTCCGACACGGCGCCGGGTTTCGGCGATGGGATTCTGAACATCCTGGATCTCATTCAGGAATTGTTCGCGGTCAACAATATTCCCGGGTTCCGGCCGGCGGCGTGTTCGGACCGCTTCGATGCGATGGATCTCTACCCCGCGGACGCGACATCCACACGCGGCGGCGACGGCGCGCTGGATATCCGCGACCTGATTCTCGAGTTGTTCCGCGTGAATAACCTAGACCCGGCGCGGCCGGTGCGGACGTCGCTGGGCGGGGCACTCCCGTGGACAGCATGCGCCGGCGAATCGAGCGGGAACTCCATCAGCGCAACCAAAGTGAGCCGAAACTCCGTAGCGTTGCCGAGGCCCCAGGTTAGCGCTCAGGGCACGCTAGTACTGGGATTTCCGGAGCAATCCAGCGGCGGGGGGGAACGCGTTCCCGTGTACCTGGAGGCGAAGCAAGACCTATTGCGGGTTGCGGTGACGTTCGGGCTGGGCGACCAGCAGTCACAACTGCGGTTTGTGGCGACGCCGGAGACCCCACCATCGCTGGCGGAGGACAGCCAATTAGGCGTGGTAGCCGCGGCCTGGGTGAATGGAGTGAGCGTCCCGGCGGGAGAGCGGCTCCTGCTGGGCTACGTAACAGGCCCCGCGGGCCTTTCGGCCAACCTGAGGGTCTATGGCGCATCCGCCGGCGGGGTGGGCGACAATCGCGAGGTGCGTCTGGACGCGTCGACTCCGGCCGGGCCAAGGCAGTAATCCCTCGCTAATTGGGTTCCCGCTCAGGGCGTCGGGGCAAGATAACGACCGTTGTGGACGAACGGGATTTCTGGAAACTAGGCGCGCCGCGGGTAGCGTCGCTAGTCGATCCAGCCCGGCGAACGCGGCCACAGCAGAAAGCGGGCATTGGCAAAGCTACCGATATGGGCGGTTATCGCCGCGCATTCCGCCCACGTCCAGCCCGGCCACACAGCCGCCGATAAAAAGGCGAATCGTGCTTCTTGGCGCGGTGTGGAGAGAAAGCGTGCCCTGCTTTTTGTCTTGGCGTAAGCTGGTGGCAGGAGAACGACCATGGCTGACGAGATTTCGCGAGTTGCGTATTCCGTAGCAGCGATACCTCACAAGGCCTGGGAAGCCGCTCGGGTTTTGACGGCTTTCAAAGACGCAGGCATGAACCTGATGGGCTCGCGGTGGCGTTACCCGCCCCATGCGTCTACCGAGGAAGGCGTCGCAGTGTCGAGAAGGCCGACGAGAGCGGCGTCAGGCCGCGCCCAGAAGAGGGAGTAAGACGTGTCCTACCCGAAGCCCTGCTTTCAAACTGTATTCGCGCGGCGAGCGTGTGCGAAATGTGGGGAGTACCCGGCGGTCGTTCACATTCCCACGATGCAAGTAGGCTACTACTGCCAGAAGTGTTGCCCGGCGTGCAGCGGCGGCAATCAGAAGCCGGGGAAGGAGTGATCGTTTGAAAAAGAGCTGGCATCACGCGGGGAGTGCTCCTTTGAGGTCACCGCAGCCCACGCTCGCGAGCCCCGGAAAAGACTGTTTCCAGTCGCGGAGAACTCGCGCGAGCTGCCAAAGCTGCGGAGCGAGTACCCTGGTTTTTTGACCCCCTTAACTTCGTGTCTCATTCCAGGGGTTCACTCCGATCTTCCTCCACCATGCCCCGCTTTTGATTGGCCATTTCACCTTTCTATGTCCGCACCTGCCGCGACCATGCTGGAAAATCCCTGGTATAATCTCCTCAACAAGGATGCTGTGCTTGTCGCGCAACGGCCTTCTGTCGGCCGCCGGGACTGATCTGACGTCCTTGCCGAACGGGCTCACGCCATGCGCCGCGCATCTTCTCAAGGGGAGAGCCTCCAGAACAACGACTGCGTTGCCGTCGTCGGCGGTGGACCTGCCGGTTCGTTCTTTGCCATTCATCTTCTGCGGGAAGCCCGGCGTCTCAATCGACGCATTGACGCCGTCATCGTTGAGAAGCGTGGTCCGATCGACGTGGGCACCGCCGCCCTTGAGTGCAGGGGATGCAGCTTCTGTGCGGGCGGCATCTCACCCAGATTGGACGCGATCCTTGAGGAGCAACGCCTCAGCGTTCCCGACGAGATTGTCCAGGGGCGCTTCGATTACGTCTGGATACAAGGCCAATGGAAGAACTTCCGGCTGCGAGTTCCCAAAGATATGCGGATGTACTCCGTATTCCGGGGCTCGTTACCCGGCAGGCGGAGCGGGAGACCCGCAGGCTTCGATGGATTTCTGCTGGGTGAAGCGGTCAAAGAAGGCGCACACATCCTATACGGCAAAGTCGAGGCCATGGCCTATGGGGCGTCCGGGTTGCCCAGGCTGACGGTTAGAACAGAATCCGGAGAAAGCGTACCACTGGATGCCAGCTTCGTGACCATCGCTACCGGAATCAATGGCCACTGCGGCCTGGATTATCGTGACGATCCCCTGATCGCCTCTGTCAAGCGGTTGAATCCGGCGTTCGTTCCGGGCAGGTCCCGAAAGGCCTTCATTTTCGAGCTCGACGTAGGCGAGGATTATCTCGAACACAATCTGCACCGGGAGATATACTTCATCGAATACGGTTCGAAACACCTCGCTTTGGAGCATACCGCTCTGGTTCCCAAGGGCAGGTTCCTGACCGTCGCCATGCTCGGCAAGTGTATCGACGAGGCGGTCCTGCCGCGAGACAGCCGGCGGATCGTCCACGATTTTCTGACGCTGCCTCAGATCGAGCGCATCCTGCCAGGCATCGAGGCGGCTCCCCTCGCCTGTGCCTGTGCTCCGAGAATGGCCGTGACCACCGCCAGATCCCCTTTTGGCGACCGGTTCGCCATCATCGGCGACGCGGTCGGCTCGCGGTTGAACAAAGACGGGTTGTTCTCGGCCCACGTGACGGCGAACCGGCTGGCGCACACCGTGCTCCAGGACGGAATCGACCAGCAGGCTCTGGCGAAGGAATACGGGAAGGCCATCCAGTGGCTGGCAGCAGACAATCGCTTCGGGCGGATGGTATTTGGCCTGAGCCGGGTGGCGTTCACCAGACCGGTGGTCGGGCGCATCACCTACCAGGCGTATGCCACCGAGTGCAAGGTGCGAGACGAGGGCAGCCGGCCCCTGAGCGCCGTATTATGGAAGATCGCCAGCGGGACGGCCGACTATCGGGAAGTGTTGCGGGAAATGTGCGGCTACGGCGTTCTGCGATCCCTTCTCGTGGGTGCGGCGGTCACGCTGAGGAACGTGGCGTTCGAATCGCTCTTCGGTCTGAAATGGGGGAAGTACGGACGGTACCCGACGGTGGTCCTGAAGGAGAAGCGCGAAGCGCTGAAGCGGCGCCTATCGTTGAGCCTGGGGATGGAACTCGGCACCACGCCCGACTTCGAACGAATGTACGTGATCAAGATCCGGGGTTCCGAACAAGAGATCATGGACGAGTTGGCCAGGTTCGGCCACCCCGGTGCGCGGTTCCTCGACCTGCGATTCGTGGAGGTACGGCGGACCCAGGGGGAGTCCAACCAGGTCGGATCGGTGGTTCGATACAGGGCGCAGCTCGCCGGATTTGGTGCAGAGCTGCGCTTGACCAAGAGGGTCGGCTTGGAGACCTTGCTATACCAACTCGACGGGCGGTTCGCGGACCATGGGAAACTCATCTTCAATGTCGCACCGACCAAGGACGGAAACAGCAGGCTGTCCATTTACGCGGCGTTCGACTACAAGAAAGGCCAGGGCTTTGCGGGCAGGGTTCTGTGGGGAGTTGCCAGGGTG
Organism: Bryobacteraceae bacterium; assembly: GCA_050012095.1. Classification (GTDB taxonomy): domain Bacteria; phylum Acidobacteriota; class Terriglobia; order Bryobacterales; family Bryobacteraceae; genus BOG-224. The sequence goes on from JBEKHV010000038.1 coordinate 23,789, forward strand.
TTGTTTCCGGGATTCTTGCACGACGTGGTGTGGAATCATGCCCTGTGCACCATCAAAGAGGAGGTCGAGCGGCAGCACGTCTACACCCCGACGCCGGCCTCGTTGGATGAGGGAACCCGCGCGCCCTTCCTCGCCGATTGCCAGTGAGGCGCGTTATGAGAGGCCGGCAGGATACCGATATCAGGTCTTAACGCCGCCTTCAAAACCAATTTCCTGCGGACAGATGGCCGCACAGGCGCCACTCTCCGAGTGCCCGACCATCCATTCCCTATCGCCTCACCTCCCCTGCCGAGGCGCGACACGATCTCACTCGGTGCAAGGCGCGTGGTGCCGGGAGCAGCCTCTTGGCCCTCACTCGGGGTCCCCGTTGCGCTCGCCCGGCCAACCGCCGAAACTAAAAGGAGAAAACGCGATTCCCACGAGTATGCGTTACTGGGCCTACTTCGCAGCGAAAGTGGCTGCGGCTGCCGCGGCGCTGTACGCGCTGTTGTGGGTGATCGACGGTATCTGGCCCGCGGAAGTGCACCCTCCCCTCCTTGCCCCTTTGCGCGATGCTCCCGAAATTCTGCTGTACAGCATCGTGCTCCTTGGCTGGTTCCTTCTATGCGCGGGCGCTCTAGCGGCGATTGTCTTCGATCAATACTGCCGCTGCCGCGCATGCCTGCGCCGCCAGTGGAGACCGGTTCGTGGGGAAGCATGCTGCTCTCCGGGCGGCCTCGCATCGAGTACATTTGCCCGTACGGCCACGGTACGCTGACGGAAGAGGAGCTGCGGATCTCCGGCATCCGGATGCCGGAATGGACCGCCCACGATGGCAGCCTGTGGGAGGAGCTTTGCGCTTCCGGCAAGGAGTCCGATAAAGAATCGTGAGCCGCGACCGCTAACCGATCTATTGGTTAGCGCGCTGTTGGCTCCGCGCTGCAACGGTCAGGTAGACGCCGAGAAGAAGCGCAATGCAGGCGTACAAATAGAAAAGCTGTTGGTAGTGAAGCGCATCGAGGAAGAGCCTCGATTCCGTCTCCGGCGATAGAAACAATAAGAGCGCGCCCTTGATCAGCGTGGTCCAGCCGACGAGGGTGACGATGACCGGCATAGCTCCGCCCGACCAGACATTGTGGCCGAGAACCATCGCCAGTCCAGGGATGACCGTGATCGCCCCGACGGAGAAAAGCAGCGGCGCGTTGTGAAGGAGTGCTGTCACCGCCTCCACGGCGGCTTGCTTGTGCGTGAGCATGGCTAGCGCCACAAGGATGCAGTAGAGTCCGATGAGCCTGCCAGGAAATATTGTGCGTCGCGACATAGTGTCCTCCCCCATAGCATAAACCTGCTCATCAGGCGAGGTTCGGATTCTGAGCCGCCACATTGATCAGCCAGGAGGGTCGGTGCAAAAAGACCAACTTTACGCGCCCAAACGACTTGTGCTACGCCGTGGGGAGCGCGCGCAACCACTTCAACTGCTGGTCCACTTGGTCGTGCAAACGGTAGGTTCGCTTCACTGCTTCCGGCTTGCTTCCCAGCACGTCGATCTTCGCCAGGTCGTATTGGCCCAGTCCCAACTGCGACGAGTATTGCAGGTAACCCACCGCGTAAGCCGGAATCCCCATGACTTCCAGGCCCACGCGGTCGGCGGCCAAGAAGTCGGTTGAGGCCAGGGCTATGCGCGAGGGTACCGGAGTCCCACTCGTGGGACCGTTGCCCTCCATTCCCTCATATCCGTCAATCACCGCCACGCCCCAGTACGGCCTTAGACGGGCGGCGGTGATCGCCATGTTGTAGTTCATCTGGTGCGGCCCGGCGTGATATTTGCGCTTGTCGTGCCAGGCCTGCGCGTCGCCCGGCGCGCTGTGCAGCGGCGTCCCGATCACCATGTTCTTCACCGAAAGCGTTGCCACCACGTCATCGTGCGTCTTCAGCACGGCCGAGCACACCACGAAGGCATCCGGATCCAGGAGCCTGGCAGCCAGCCGGACGGGGATCGGCCGGATGTTCGCATCGATGATCGAGAAGACCTCGTATTTCCCCTCCCGGTTCAGATCCACCAGGCTGACCTGGCGGGACTTGAACTCTGCCGCCACGCGGCTGTAATGGTTGTTCTCGAAACCCTCCAGGCTGTCTTGCGCGGAGGCCTCGGCGATCGCCACCGGCCCCTTGAAGCGCGGCGCCAGGTAGTCCATGATCCCCAGCAGCCCAGCAGCGCGTCGGCGTGGGTCCCCGCCAGGGGCACCTTGGGCTCCACGATGTTGGGTTTGATCACGACATGTTTCTTCGCTCGCAGCAGGGGCCTGATCTGGTCGTCGATGGCCAGCAGCGCGTTGTACACGTTCTTGCGCCGCTCCTGGCCCTGCACCAGGGACACTGTGGCGCGCTTGGCATAAGGGTAAATGGTTGGGACCGGTACCGCCGGCGGGTACAACTGCTGCCCGAAAAGGCCCCCTCCGGCCGTACGGGCCAGGGCTCCCGCCCCGGCTAGGTACAGAAAATCCCGTCTCGAAAAACCCGCCATCACCGCCTCCCGATCGTCGAATCGATCCGGTCTCCATTTTAGCCGCGCGTGCGTTCGCTCACCGCTCGGCCACCGACCCGTCTTCGTGAAAAGGGCGCGCGCGCCCACCTCCCGGTACGGGAAGCTTAGAAGTACCTCATTTCAAGCGATTCCTCATACGCCTCCCGGGCTCTGCCGGATCACGCCATGAAAGGTCCCGAAAACTGCGGCTACGGCCGATCCCTGCCGGCCTGCCGCAGCCCCCCACGCTGCTGCGACTGAGAAGATCCCACAATCCCAACTTCCTGGTAAAGTGTGGTTGTTTAGCCGGAGGTCTTGGCTTATGAACGAGTGTTCCCGAAGAACGTTCTTTCAGATGGGCGGAGCTGCGGCGCTCGGCGGTATGGCTTTGCCGCGAGGCATGCACGGGCAGGAGTTCCCGCCCGCCGTGCCCACCACCCAGATCTATCCCTTCGATGCGCGCTCGCCCGTCTCGCTGGTCAAGGGTGAGGACCGCCGCAAGAATGTGACGCAGGCCCTCCTCGCCGTCGACCGGGAGATCGGGCCGGCCCTGAAGCGCAAGAAGTACGTCGCGATTAAGGTCAACAACGTCGCGGTGGACAACCAGCTGGCCGCCACCCACGTGGACGCTCTGCGCGGCATCCTTGACTACCTGGCGCCTCGGTTCAAGGGCCAGGTGGTGATCGTGGAATCCAGCCAGTTCGACAGTTTGGAGGGATTCGAGTACTACAAGTACGCGCAAGTCATCCCGGAGTACAAGAAGTTCAACATCAAGCTGATCGACCTGAACCGCGAGGCGAAATACGAGATCTTCCCCATCCTCGACGCCAACGTCCGCCCGATCCCGGTCCGGCTCGCTGCGCGCCTGTTTGACCCGGACGCCTATATCATCAGCTCCGCGATGCTGAAGACGCACGACTACGTGGTCGCCACTATGACGGTGAAGAACATGACGATGGGCGCGCCGCTTCACAGCCTCGCGGGCGAAACCCCTGCATGGCATCATAAACGTCTGATGCACGCGTTAGTCGCTGTGCGGCAAGGTGCGCGGAGCGGCGCTCCTGCCGCTGGAAGAGGCGGCGCGCCGTCGAGCCGTGGAGCTAGTTTCCACGCCATGAATAACAACCTGGCCGTGGTCTCCAAGAAGCTCAGCACGTTCTGGGGTTGCGGCCTGATCGACGGATTTGAAGGGATGGAGGGCAATGGCCCCACCGGCGGCTCCGCCGTTCCCATGCACGTGGCGCTGGCTTCCCCCGACTTGGTGGCCGCCGACCGCGTCGGGCTCGATGTGATGGAGATTCCGCACCATGCGGTCGGGTACCTGCAATATGCCGGGGAACTCGGAATCGGCCAGTTTGACATCGCGAAGATCGATATCCGCGGCGAAAAGCCGGAAGCCGTGCAGCGCAAATTCAAGCTGCATGACCGTGTGCAGCAGCAACTCGATTGGCTCAACGATGTCGTGCGGCAAGGCTAGCTGGCGGTAGTCAGCGCTTCCGCAAGGCCATGGCAATCGCCCAGTTGCCGTGGAGCCACGCCTGCTCGCTCGTTTCGTCCGCCGCACAGTAGTCGGCGGGAGATAAAGAAGACCGCCTGGCGATTGTTGCCGCGTTGCCTTCGGATGGCTTTCGCATGGGTCCCAGCTAGTTTCCTTTTTCTCTCGGAATCCCCGGAATTTATTGGTCGGGGCGGGGCGATTTGAACGCCAGCCAGTTCAAGTCACGGCTACGATCCATCCGTGCAGTTGCCCTGGTCGCGGGCGCTGTCATCGAACTTGACGGCCGCAGGGATGCTATCGGTGTATGGGCCGACCGAGCAGGGTCGCCGCAATGTGACGGGCGAGACCACGTGCTTGATGGACCGGCAGTTGACGAAAACGTGGGATGCGTTTGTCGAATACGCGGGCGACTTTCCGGAGCAGGGAGTTGTACGCCGCGAGCTTATTCACCGAGTCTATGGGCCGCCCTGTCACCGACCGCTACGGCCGCCCTCTTCCTCACCCGGCGGCGGAGCGTTCGGGTTCGCGCCGCGGCCTCCGCGGCGCGGAGGCGTCCAACCATCGTTCGAGGGACCGTTCTGGAAGAACTTGGCATCCTTGCTCAACGGATGACCGGTGGCGTAAATCGCGTTCGCCTGGCCGAAGACCTTGCCGGCGCGCAGCGTGTCATCGTGAATCTTCGTCACCATCGCCTGGTAGCGCGCGTCGTTCTGGGGGAATCCGGCCGTGCGTCTGCTCGGCTTCCAGTCGGTAGTTGCCAACCCGGATATCAACCTACTGGTCTTCGAGCACAGTTGCGGCAGCACCGTCTCGATTCTCTCCAGGCGATTGCGCCACCTGTTGCCCGAACTGGAGCCGGGCGCTCCTGCAGCCAGGCTCTTGGCATGGACCAATGCCGAAGGCCCTGCCGCCGCTTGGAGGACCTGGAAGCGTGCGACGCGCCTTGCAGCAACGCGCGTGACCGACAACTGATCCGGCTCGTTCAGCGCATGAAGGAAGAGGCGCGAGCCTAACAGAACATCGCGCGGTCATCTTCCGTCGCCGTTCTCACCACGTCATGGCGATCCGAAAACGGTGAGTCGTCCGGCGGCGCGCTCTTCATGCCCGCATGGTATCGCCCGGCGATGCGCACAGCGCCCGAGGGCCTGCGCGAAGCAGGTCGAAGCGGCACCCTCGTTGCGCACGTTGCGCGCGTTTGCCCGCACGCGCCAAGGGGAGTATCCTGATTCTGAAATTCCCAGTTCGTCGCCACGGAAGGATTCGTCTATGAAGCGAAGGTCGTTTCTGAAGTCGCTCGCGGCGGCGCCCGCCGCTTGTCTGGCGTTTCCGCGGCTCGCCGAAGCCGCCCTGCCGAAAACCAGCATCACGCGGGTCCGCATTTACAAACCGCCCGATCTCAGTCAACTTTTCAACCAGAGCAACATGCTCGTGACGGTGGAGACCGAAGCTGGCATCACGGGCATCGGCGAGGGCGGCGCCAAGGATACTTTGGAGCAGTGCGCCGGCTCTCTCCTCGGCAAGAACCCGTTCCAGACGGAAGCCATCTGGCAGGAAGAGTACATGGCGTGGTTCTACCCTCCCGGCCGGGAGAAGCAAGACGCCATGGGTGCCCTCGATCTGGCCCTGTGGGATATCAAAGGCAAAGCCCTCGGCCTGCCCATCCACCAGATACTGGGCGGAGCCGTGCGCAGCTACTGCGAGTGTTACTACACCAGCAATGTTCGTCCGCCGGCGGCTCCGGGAGGCGCGCAGCCCACTGTGAAGGACCGGGTGAAGGCGACTCTGGACGCGGGCTACAAGCTCTATCGGGTTGGCGCGGCCGATTCCGGCGTCGGAGCCTGGGATGTGCGGTCTCGTCTCCTTCAGATCGCCAGGGAGGCCAAGGAAATCCGCGAAGCTCTCGGCTCCAGCGGCGACTGGAGCATCGACTTCCATCAGCGCTTCGAGTACGCCGATGCCCTCCGCGGCTGCCGGCTGATTGAGGAGTACGCGCCCTACCTGGTGGAAGATCCCGTTCGCGACGAGCATTTCCTGGAAGACCTCCCCAAGCTCCGCCAGATGACCCCCCTGCCGATTGCGGCGGGCGAGGAGTGGGGCTGGCGCTGGGACTTCAACAAGCTGGTCGAGAACCACGACATCGACTTCAACCGTTGCACCCTTCCCAACGTCGGTGGCATCACGGAGATGCTCAAGATCATGGCCATGTGCGAAACGCACGCCGTGGGCATGGTCCCGCACTACACCGGACCCGTGGCCACCGCCGCCCTCGTGAATTGCCTGGCTACCTACCCAGGCACGGTGCTGTTCGAGTACAACTACGGCGACCGCCAGATCCCCTATCTTCCCGAGTACACGGACTTCAAGGCCGGCAAGCTCTATCCCAATGACCGCCCGGGCCTGGGCGTCACCCTGGAGATGAAGCCGCTCACTCTGATCGGAGAGGTGACTCAGCCCGTCCGCCACTGGCCGATCTACAATCGCCCCGACGGCTCGCTCACCCACTGGTAGGCGGCAAGCCAGTTTAAGATGTTTGGGGCTTCTATTACAAATCAATAATGAAGGTGCCGCCACGCATGACGGCTGGATTGACGGATCGCGTTCCCAAGTAACAGAAGCGGCTTTTGAAGCTGGAAGAACACTGGGGAATCGATTGAGGTGGGTATCTGCTTCGGGCACGATCCCTCATATTGGATGGATTTCCCGCGCGCCGAGGGAAGTCACCGAGCAAGCTTATGCTCGCGCCCAGCAGAATACCGGTGCCGCGGCGGCGGTTCTCCTGAAGCTGACGGCAGATCCCGCGACCCCAGCGAGCGGTCGGATCCGCGCCGCGTTGGGTATTTTTGGTCTGGCGCGGGAGGCGTTGGATCTGGATATGGAGACCCGCGTGTCGGCATTGGCGTGCGCGGCGGAGCTGGCGGAGTCTTCACGGAGGTGATCAATGAATGCTCGCTTGTCGTCCCGCTTGAATCGGCTCGAAAAGCTGCCGGGGTTGTGCCCGTCTTGCGCCTACCGCATCGGCTTGCTGAAGCGACTCCTCGAGGATTATGTTGGCGAGCGCCATATCGTGATCGTCGAGAAAGAGGGGACATCTTCCTCTGATACCGGATGGTGCGAGTTCGAAGAGCGGCCGGGGCCGCCTCCTGGCTCCGACGATGGTATCCCGAGGGTGTATGTGTCCGAGGATGAGATGAATTTTTGACCCGTTCGGGCAGGAGAGCACAAGCTATGAACTGCACAGGGATCAAGCGGCGCATTGGAAAGCTTGAGACCGCATCCGTATTAGAAGCGCCGGTGGCCGATCAAGCACGGGAAGCTGTGCGCCATTGGCGCGAGACGGGAAAGCTGTGTTTCCCGGATGGCAGCCGAATATCGGTCGAGGTGTATCGGCACATCATCGCTTCCGCACGGGACGAGCCAGACCTCGCGCCTCGTCCGGAGTGAGCCGGGTCAAACCAGTCCCACTCCAGGGCCACCGGACTGTGGTTGATCGGCACAGGAGGAACGACGAGCAAGCTGCCGGAGTTCCAGAAGGCGTAGCGAGACGCCGGACGAACTAAGGAACACGTGGCGGAGTTGAAATGCGCCACAGGACAGTCCAGGCAGGGGCGGTGAGATCGCAGGGAAGGCGGCCTGTCGAACTTGCCCAAACGAGTCCGAAGGCTCGAAGCGCAACGCAGTTTGAAGGGGGGAGTCAATCCCGTGCCGCGGAGGCGGCGGAAAGGAACACCATGAATTTGGTAAAGCGTTTGGAAGCCCTTGAGATGGCCTTTCGCCAGGACCCGGACCGGGAACTCCTCGACCTGATTTCTCGCATTAACGACGGTACCGCCCGCACCGAGCTTAAGCGAAGGGTGGCGGCGGGTACCGGTAGCGCGGGCCTGTTGAACGTTGCCGAGGTCATGCTATTTGCCCAGGCGCAAATCGCGGAACTTGACTCCGCGCGAACAGCGGAGCTTGACTCCCCGGAAGGAACCGAGGCTTTGCAATGAAGGAGGAACCAAGGGTTTGTGTTGATGCGCCATAGCCTCAGCCACGAGCCCGCGGAGCTACCGATAATGGCTAATAATGGGCCGCCTGGCAGCCGGCACGGACTGCACTCGTTCCAGCCTGCCAACATCACCATGTGACGGGAGGTCAGCGCGAGATCGCACCTTGCTAACCCAGTTTCTGGCAGTTGTCATAGCGTGCGCGCAAGCTTTGCTTACTCCCGCCAGCCGCGCGAGTTGGCCCCTTCCTGGGCCGCTGAAGTCGCTTGGGATGGAAGATGATGGAAGATAATGAGACAGACGGCTCCGATGGAAGCGGTTGGGTGTATAATCCCTACCGGCCAGGAAGCCAAAAAGGAAATCCTGGACAATAGGTTGAACCGCAGTAAAACGTGAAGGGAGGGAAATCAGAATGAAGACAGAACGTGCATTGGCGATATGCCTTCTTGCCGTAGGAGTCGCACTCGCTCAGCAAGGCGGCGCTCAGCAAAGCGCGCAGCAGGGCGGTCGACAGGGCGCGCAGCCGAGGGAGATTGGGCCGCAGCCACCGGTGGTGGATCCCGGCGGTCCGGGCAAGCCGCCGTCGGATGCCATTATCCTGTTTAACGGCCGGGACAATACCGGCTGGACCATACTGGACGATTCCCCCGTGCCGGCGCGCCCCGGCAGCTACAAGGATGAAGGGAAGCCGTCGAAGTGCACGGTCGCGGACGGCGTGATGACCTGCCGCACTGGGGATGGCGATGTCCAGACTACCGAGAAGTTCCACAACGCGCAGATCCATCTGGAATTCAGCGAGCCGAATCCGCCCGACGGGCAAGGCTGGGCGCGCGGGAACAGCGGCGCGATACTCCAGGGCCGGTACGAGGTTCAGATCGTGGACTCCTACCACAACGATACGGGGCCCGGCAGCGAGGCCTGCGGCGGGTTTGCTTCATTTGGACCGTTGGTGAACGCTTGCCGCCCGCCCGGGGAGTGGCAGAGCTACGACATTATCTTCCACGCCCCCGCCTGCGCTCCCGATGGCAGCGTGCAGACGCCCGGAAGCCTCACGGTTCTGCAGAATGGCGTGCTGGTCCAGGACCATGTGCCGGTGCAGGGACGCGGTTGTGTCTCCGAAGGACCCTTAGTGCTCCAGGACCACAGCCGTTCCGTCGGCCGGAGAGTCGCCTTATCGCCTGGAGTCAACGGCCCCGCCCCGTACACGATAATGAAATTCCGGAATATCTGGATGCGGCGCCTCGGCCAGTAGCGTGACGGTCTCCACGGAATGAGAAAACGGCTCCCATGGAAGCGGTGGGGAGTACAATCGTTGGTGACGAGGGAGCCAAGAAGGAAATCCTGGATACTGGGTGCGGGTCAGGATGGCAGAACGGAAATTCCGGATTATGAGGAGGAAGCCAATGAGTAAGGTGTCACGGCGTGATTGCCTGAAATCAGCGTTTACGATTATCCCCGCCATTTCCGCGAGGACCTATGCGGCCAATGAGAGAATCAACGTCGCCTCGATCGGCGTGGGCGCCATGGGAGCCGGGAATATAGGGCGCATGATTTCCCTTGATCCCAAGCAGCATGTAGCCGGCATCCCTGTCCAGCCGCTCCCCATCAACCTCGTCGCTATGTGCGATGTGGACAACCGGGATCCCATCCAACGGAACCCGCGGAAGACCTTCCCCGAATTCCCCTACAAGGCGCGATTCTGGACGGATTACCGCGAGATGCTCGATAAGCAGAAGGATATCGAGGCGGTGTTCATATCCACGCCCGATCACACGCACGCGGCGATCTCCATGCATGCGATGCAAATGGGCAAGCACGTCACCACGGAGAAGCCGTTGGCGCGGACCGTCTCCGAACTCCGCGCTCTGGCTGCCGCCGCCAAGAAGTACAAAGTGGCGACGGCGTGCGACATGGAAGGCCACGCTTTTGACGAGCTGCGCGGCATGGTGGAGTGGGTCAAAGCGGGCGTCATCGGCGAGGTGCGGGAGGTCCATATCTGGGATAGCGGCGGCCGGCCGCGAAACTATCCCGCCATCAAGGCCCCGCTGCCGGTGCCGGAGTATTTGAACTGGGACTTGTGGCTCGGACCGGCCCGCGAGCAGCCGTATCACGCGGGGCTGCATCCGGGGAGCTGGCGCGGCTGGTGGGATTTTGGCACTGGCGTCCTCGGCGACGGGTGCGGGCACAAGTTCGATTGCGCGGTCTGGAGCCTGGATTTGGACGCGCCCACATTGATCGAGCCGCAATGGGACGGCAGCGACATCTCGGAGGTTGCGTGGGCGGAGATGGATCCCGGCGAGGAACTCCCGAGTGGCGGCTACCTGTTGGTTGGAAGCAAGGGAAAGCTCGTGGCAGTAGGCCGCACATCGTACCTCGAATCCGACCACGGATGGCTTTTACCGCGATCCAGGATGAAAGACTTCCAGCCGCCGCCGCAGACCCTGCCCCGCGTGAAAAACCAGGAGCACCTCAACGAATGGCTTGACGCCATCAAGGGCGGTCCGCCGGCTAGTTGCGCGTTTGATAGTTACGCGAGGCGCATCTTTGAGATTGGGCTGCTGGGCAATGTCGCGGTCCGCACGGGCAAGCCGATCGAATGGGACGCAAAGAACATGCGCGCAAAAGGCCTGCCAGAGGCTGATCAGTTCATACACGCTGAGTACCGGAAGGGGTGGGAACTCTAGTTCAAACGAGGCGCTTTCAGTCTTCCGCGCATCTGGAGGAGCCAGGGGCGGCCCCTTCCTGGGCGGCCGGAGTCACTCGGGATGGAAGATGATGGAAGATAATGAGACAGACGGCTCCGATGGAAGCGGTTGGGTGTATAATCCTTCCTGGCCAGGAAGCCAAAAAGGAAATCCTGGCTCACAATCCTGGAATCCAAACCCCAGCCCGAACGTCCAAAATATAGGCAAGATGCCGATCCGTACGCACTCCGGGATCCCTTACTCCGAGGTAACGCCTCAATCGGTTTACCTCAACCGCCGCGCATTCCTGGCCGGAGTCCCTGCCGCGTTTCTAACGGCGCGCGGAGCGCGGGCGGGAACCAGGCTTCCTAACGTCGGGAAGAGTCCATACACCACCACTGGTGAAAAGGTCACTTCCGAAGAGGACGTCACCCACTACAACAACTACTACGAGTTCGGCACGCAGAAGGACGAACCCTCCCAGTGGGCTCAGAATTTCAAGACCTCGCCGTGGACCGTGACCGTGGATGGCGAAGTCGCCAAGCCGCGCAAGTTCAGCATGGACGAAATCCTGAAGCTAGCGCCGCTGGAGGAGCGCGTCTACCGGCACCGCTGCGTGGAGGCGTGGTCCATCGTTGTGCCCTGGGTCGGGTATTCTCTGAGCGCCCTGCTCAACGCCGTCCAGCCGACCTCCAAGGCGAAGTACGTGGCTTTCCAGAGCTACTACGACGTCAAGCAGATGCCGCACGCGGTCGACGCCGGCATCGAGTTGCCCTACGTGGAGGGGCTGCGCCTCGATGAAGCCATGAACCCGCTGGCGCTGTTGTGCGTGGGAATGTACGGAGAAACTCTCCCGCCGCAGGATGGCGCTCCCGTGCGCCTGGTGGTCCCGTGGAAATACGGGTTCAAGAGCATCAAGTCCATCGTGAAAGTCCGGCTGACGGACAGCCAGCCGATGACCACCTGGAACAAGCAGGCTCCGAACGAGTACGGCTTTTACTCCAACGTGAACCCCAATGTGGACCACCCTCGCTGGAGCCAGGCGACCGAGCGCCGCCTCGGCGAATTCCTTAGGCGCAAGACTCTGATGTTCAACGGCTATGGCGACCAGGTAGCCAAGCTCTACACTGGAATGGATCTCAAGAAGAACTTCTAACCGATGCCCAAGATCCGGTGGGGCAAGATCCTGCTCTTCGCCGTGTGCCTTGCGCCGTTCGCCTGGTTGGCTCGGCGCGCGTGGAACCAGGACCTCACCCCGAACCCCATCGAGTACATTACCCATTTCACGGGCGATTGGACCATCCGGCTGATTGTGGCGACGCTGGCCGTGACGCCCTTACGGAAGCTGCTGAACCGGCCCGGATGGATCCGTTACCGCCGCATGATCGGGCTATTCGCGTTTTTCTACGGCTGCCTGCACTTCCTGACCTACCTGTGCGTGGATAAGTTCTTCGATTTTCACGCTATCGCCAAAGACATCGGCAAGCGCCCGTTCATCACCGTGGGCTTCACGGCCTTCGTCTGCCTGGTTCCCCTGGCCGTGACCTCGACCGCCGGTTGGATCCGCCGGCTGGGCGGCAAGGGCTGGCAACGCCTGCACCGTCTGATCTATGTGACCGCGGTTGCCGGAGTGATCCACTACTACTGGCTAGTCAAGTCCGACATCCGCCTCCCGGCGCTGTACGGCGTTCTGGTGGCGCTGCTGCTGGGCTATCGCCTCGGAGCCTGGAACCCGCGAAGACCCCAGCCCGCTCCGAAGCAGAGCCCGGAGGCGATAGATCGTAGCCCACGGCGTAAGGGTCTGTGAAATAATCCTGCCACCGGGTGCCGCAGAGCATACCGGAAACGCCTTTCCTATTGTGGAAAGCACTGTAGAAGCAGGCTCACGAGTCAAGTTGGTCCCGCTGGACCGGGCGCAAACGCGCTGGGATGTGGTGGATCTGGAAGCGTTGATCGCCAGCGATCATCCGGCACGCACGATTTGGGAACTGGCCGGGCGCTTCGATCTGTCGCGCTTCGAAGAAGGCATTCTCACGCGTGAGGGAGCGGCGGGGCGTCCCTGCTGGCCCGCGCGCTTGCTACTCAGTATTTGGATCTATGGCTATTGGCAGGGCGTAGCCTCGGCGCGCGCGCTGGAACGCATGATGCAGCACGAGCCGGGTTTGCGCTGGCTGGCGGCCGATCAGATCGTCAATCACCACACGCTGGCCGATTTTCGGGTGGGTCACAAAGAAGCCCTCGAAGACGTGCTGGCCCAGTTTCTGGTACTGCTCGAAGCGGCCAATATCGTGGATGTGAACACGCTGCTCCAGGACGGAACCAAGGTGAGGACGGTGGCGGGCAAGGGATCGTTCCACCGCCGCCAGACGCTGGAGGGCAGGCTGCACCAGGCGCGAGAAGCCGTGCAGCGGCTCGACCGGGCCGCGGCGGAGAACGCAGGCGAAGCGCAGGATGCGCGGCGCGAGGCGGCGCGGCGGCGGGCGGCGCGCGAAGCGTTGGAGAGAGCCGAGGCAGCGCTGGCCAAGTTGGCCATCCGCCAGGGGACGCCATGTCCCGCTCAGGCCGATGAAGTGCGGGTGAGCGTGAGCGAGGCCGAGGCGCGGAGGATGAAGCAGCCCGACGGCGGCTGGGCTCCCAGTTACAACGTGCAAGTCCTGACCGAGGCCAAGTCACGGATCGTGGTGGGGGTTCGAGTCACAGAGGCGGCCAATGATTCAGGCGAGTTGCTGCCCGGATTGCAAACCGCGAAGGAGTCCGGTGCGAGACTGCCCTCGAAGATGGTTGCCGATAGCGGGTATGCGACGCGGGAGAACGTGGAAGGGTGCTCCGGCCTGGGCGTGGAACTGATCGCGCCCTGGACCGAAGACGGCGCGCGGGAACGCGGCGCGTGCCGGCGGAACGGGATCACAGAGGAGTTTCAGCCGTCGGTATTCCGGGCCGGGCAAGATGGCAAATGCCTGATCTGTCCGGCGGGGAAGAGGCTGGAAGTGACGGGGGCGAACCAGCACCACGGGGTCGAGCGGGAGATCTTCCAAGCACGCGCGGAAGACTGCGGCGGATGCGCGTTTCACGTCTCCTGCTGCGGCAAACGCGGCGGCGCGCGGCGCATGGAGCGGGTGGTGGAGAGCGGGGCCATGCAGGAGTATCTGGCGCGGATGAAGCGGCCCGAGATTCAGGCGCTCTACAAGAAGCGAAGTGAGGTGGCCGAGTTTCCGCATCTGTGGATGAAATCGGTGAAGAAGTGGCGGCGGTTTTCCGTGCGCGGCCTGACGAAAGCGGGGATGGAGGCGCTGTGGGCAGCGCTGGCCTACAACGCCGCGCAATGGGCGCGTCTGCGGAAGCTAGGAAACCCGGAAGCGGCGGCCGCCTAGAGACAAAGCGGCGAAACAACCTCGTTCAGCAGTCCTGGGCCCCCCTGGCCCGCCTACGCAACAATCACCAAACACAGCGATTCGGCCCACTCCGACCCAATTTTCCCGGAAGATCTCTATCCGCGTCCTGCCGTCCTTTTGATGATTCCGAAAGGCCAATTCTTTCACGGACCCGTAAGCCGTTGGGAACCGATGCGACGTTCATTCAGCTTGAACCCTCTTCAGGTTATCCTGCTTCGCGCTCTGGCGGCAGGCTCTTGGTGGACCCGCAGTGCGCGCGTTGGGACAGAACGACGCTGGCCATGATCTATAAACTCGCCGTTCACCTCCCTGGGAGGACCGCATCCGCGAGGAGGCATCGAATCATCTGCCGATATTCATAGTTAATGCCCGCGAAGAGCGGGCGTGTCCATGCCAGAGCCGGGTCCATCCTACGGTTTGGCGACTATACTGCGAAGTGGTTTGCTTCCGCGCAGCTTATGCGGGCCCTAGGTCCGAAGCCGGCGCAGAGCAAAGTTGAACAGATCACGTAGCTGCGAGAAAAGATCGGGCTGCTCGCGCGATCCCCTTCAGGATGCGAAGCCCATCATCATGTGATCCCGTATCGAACTGCTCTCCCGCATGGTCGACGGCATTGCTGACCATCGCAACCGAGGCTACGGAAGCTTGCCTCGCGATGCCAAAGGCAAAAAGCGATGCCGTCTGCATTTCGACCGCGAGTACGCCCTCACGGGCCCATTTTTGCAGTTCCACTCTGGTCTCGCGGTAAGGGGCATCCGTCGTCCACACCTTGCCCGGGCGGATGGCCCATCCGGTGCTGACCAACTCCCGCGCGAGAAGGAGAGTTGCCGCCGACTTGCACGCGACCTCACTGGCTGGTGGCAGGTAGTGGTAGGAGGTCCCCTCGTCACGAATCGCGCTCGTCGCCACCACGAGGCATGGGAGCGGCAGATCGGGAGACACGCGGCCCGCGGACGTCAGCCCGATGATGAGTTTCGCCCCCGCAGCCTGGAGTTGCTCGGCAATCAGTACCGCGTAGGGGCCGCCGATTGTTCGCGCGATAATCCCGCACGTAACGCCTTCGAGATCCATCGCGAACATCGAGGTATGAAAGCATGCCCAGGGCCGGAAAGGCTTGGCCACGCCCTCTCGAACTAGCCAGTCCGTCAAATCCCCATCGAACTCAAGGATGCACACCGGGGGAACGTTTCCGTTCGGGATCTGCCGGTTCCGGCGCACATCGTCGATCAAGTTCTTGGCGGTGAATGCGGACGGTTGAGCGAGCGCATGGTCCAAAATCGGCGGATTAGAATCGTCAGTCATACACTGCGCCCTTAGCCTTGTCTCGCTCGTTTGGAAAGAACCTTCATTCCATGACGCAATAGCAGTAAAGGAATTGCTGTGTAGTTCCGAATGGTGTGCGGTGCAGTTCCTTAGAGCTTCCCATTAGACGAAAGCGCGCACCAAACTCCGCGTAGAGCGAGTCGGCGTCATACCGCATGACGTCGAGACCGCTGCACTTGCTGGGCCCCGCCGGTCCGAAGGCGCCGACAATGACATGGCCGCCGGGTTTGACCGCAGAAGAAACCTGACGAACGTAGGCGAGACGCTGGGTCGGCTCCGTCAGAAAGTGAAATACAGCGCGGTCATGCCAGACGTCGTAAGAATGCGTCGGCAAGCCAGCTTCCGTGATGTCGGCAATGAGCCAGATAACCTGCTGCGATGCTGAATCAAGGCGCTTCTTGGTGTGTTCGATGGCCGTTCCGGAGATGTCCAACACCGTGACGTTGCGGTACCCTATGCCTATCAAATCGTCGACGAGAGTGGATTCGCCGCCGCCCACGTCGATGATCGACGCCGAACGATCACCCGCGAAGCGTTCGATTAGGGATAGCGAAGTTTCAAGGTGGGGACGAAACCAACTCACTTCGGTGGGCGCTTTCGTGCCGTACACGCGTTCCCAATGCGCCTGTGTGTCCATTTCTTTTACCAGTTTAGCGCCGGAGACGAAGGGGCGCGAGCAGCGAATCGCTTGCTGCCACTCGGATGGGTAACGCCCAAACCATGGATGTGCTCAGGGCCGGCAGCCAATGGCTACCGATATCAACAAATAACGCCAGATATCGGGCCGCTTGGCAGCCGGCGAAGGCCACTTCGGACTGCGCTCGTTCCCGCGTGCCAACATCACCATGCGGCAGGAGATCGGCGCGAGATCGCACCTGGCTAGTTCCTGGCCGTTGTCATCTTATTGCGTGCGCGCAAGCTTTGCTTACTCCCGCCAGCCGCGCGAGTTGGCCCCTTCCCGGGCCGCTGAAGTCGCTCGGGGTGGAAAAAATCAATGGCATTCAATTCGGAGCAAGATTGGCGTATAATCCGCCCCATGGCAAGCAATCACTTTTCCAGGCGGCTCTTTTTCCAGGGCGCACTTTTGGCAGGCGCGGTTCCGGCCGGTGGTTTCGGCAGCACGCCCTCACTGAAGCAAGCGGGCTTCCGGTCCCCCAATGAAAAGCTCAATATTGCCTCGATCGGAGCGGGCGGCCGCGCCGCCGACGATATCCAGGGTTGTTCGTCGGAGAATATCGTGGCGTTGACCGACCCGGATTCCGCGCGCGCCGCGGCGAACTTCAAGACGTACGAAAAAGCCCCCAAGTACACCGATTTCCGCAAGATGCTCGATAAGGAAGAGAAGACCATCGACGCGGTGATCATCGCGATACCTGATTTTATGCACGGTACGGCGGCCATGTGGTGCATGGAACGCGGCAAACACGCCTACGTCGAGAAACCGCTCACCAAGACGATTTGGGAGGCGCGCCAACTAAAGGAAGCGGCGGCGAAATACGGCGTCGTGACGCAGATGGGCAATCAGCATGTTTCCGAAGAAGGCACACGGCAAGTTTGCGAGATCATCTGGTCGGGCGAGATCGGCAATGTGACCGAGGTGCATGCCTGGACCAATCGTCCGATTTGGCCGCAGGGCATGACGGAGCTTCCAACCGAGGAAAAGGTCCCGGACACGCTGGATTGGGATGCCTGGCTGGGCATCCAGGAGCCGCGCCCGTACAGTTCGGCTTACTTGCCGTTTAACTGGCGCGGCTGGAAAGACTTCGGTACCGGCCCGATTGGCGATGAGTTGATCCACACGTTGGGCGCTCCGAACCTGGCGCTGCGGCTGACGGCGCCCAGCAGCGTGGAAGTGACCCAGCAGGAGGGTAAGAACCCGTACAGCTACGCGAAATCCACGATCACCAAGTGGGAGTTCCCGGCTCGCGGACCGATGCCCCCCGTGACACTGTACTGGTACGATGCCTCGACCGGTGCCAGGTACCGGCCACCCGCTCTGCCGGAGGATGAACCAGTGATCCCGCCGCGGGCGTATACGTTCCCCAGGCCACCGGAAGCTGACGGGGGCGGCGCCCCGGTCGGCGGCGCGGGCCGGGCCAACATTGCGAGTGGCGCACCGGCCGCTGGAGGCGGACAAGGAGCGGGACGAGGCGCTGGAGCGGGTGGCCGAGGCAGTCGCCAAGGCGGAGACGGCGGTGGCAATCGCGGCCAAAACCAGGGCGTGGTCTTTGTTGGCGATAAGGGCTATTTAGCGGCCGGTGGCGAAGGCACCGAAGGCGGCGTCGCGCTGTTACCGGCGGCACGGATGAAAGACTACACGCTGCCGCGCCAAAGCATGTGGCGGTCGCCGGGCCACTACGTGGAGTGGATTATGGCCTGCAAGGGCAGCAATCCGAGGACCATGTCGGATTTTGCTTTCGCCGCGCCGCTCGCGGAGACCGTCCTGTTGGGGGTTGTGGCGCTTAACGTCGAAGGCAAGCTGGAATACGACGCCGAGAAGGGGATTTTCACGAACAACAAGGAAGCCAACAAGTACCTCCAGCCGCCGCATTTCCGCAAGGGCTGGAGCTTTACGTAGGAGCGTTGGCTGCCGCTCGGTATTCGACGGCGCCCCGTTCGGGATCATCACGTGCAGTTTCAACCGTGTTGCCAGCCCGGACCTGGAGACCATGATCAAAGCGTGCGTCGCCATCGGGCGGGGCAACGTGGAGCTCGTGTCCACCCACTGGGAGGCCCTAGTACTACTGTGTTATAAACGCATTGAGCAACAAAACGGGCAATAAGGGAGTCGACGGAGTAGCGCTCTGGCGATCCTGATGCGAATCGTGGCGATGGAGTGGGGATTATGCCGCTCGGCTCGCACGCGGCGCGCCGCGGGGTTGAAACTCGGGCGGAATTTCCGGGGAGCGTAACTCCAGTCGGCCGGCGCGGGCGGAGGGGGGAAAACGGTTCCTCTCCGCTACCAGGAACCCGTACGCCGCGATGCAGAGCGTGGCGTGATGATGGAACCCCCGCCAGCCGCGGCCTTCGTAGTGTCCTAAGCCCAGTTCCTGTTTCAGTTCCTCGTAATCCCGTTCAATCAGCCAGCGGTGTTTGGCCGTTCGGACCAACTCTTTCAGTTTGGTCTGGGCAGGCAACGTGGAGATCCAGTATTTTGTGGGTTCCGCTTCTCCGCGCGGCCACTCGACGAGTAACCATTCTTCCGGAGGCAGTTCCGCTTTCCAATAATCCCGATGCGCGGGCCGGGCTCGCACAGCGGCAAACCGCGAATGCAACTTCCGCTCCGTACCCTCGCGCCAAGTGACATCCTTCCAGGCGGAAGCCGGCAATGCGAGCGCGCATCGCTTCACGGAAACGGGCTGATGGCGTTCGTCCCGGCGCAGTAGTTTCGGCGGCCGCCCTTGGCCCTTCCACGGCTTGGCCGGCAAGGGCTTGGCGCCTGCTTCCCATACTGTCGTCGTCGATTGCACGCCCACCACATAAAGGAGTTCGAGTTGCGTGAGGCCGGCGCGAAACTCGCTGTCGGTCCCATAGGCGGCGTCGGCCAGCACCACTCCGCGCGGAACGTCGGCTTCCACCGCATACCGGATTTGCTCCAGCGCGATCTCCGGCTTGGTCTGGAAGCGAACGCTCTCCGGCACGCCGGCCTTTTCTCTGCGCTCGGCGTCGCCGGCCCAGTCGTGAGGCAGGTACAGCCGGTAGGCCATCGGCAGCCTCGAGGTCCCTGTGGCCAGGGATAGGCTTACCGCCACCCGGCAGTTCTCCTGCTTGCCCAACTGCCCGCAATACTGGCGCGCCACTCCGACCGAGTGCGTGCCCTTCTTGGGAAAACCGGTGTCGTCCACGATCCATGCGACCACCGGCCCCTGGGCCTGCATCGGCGGCACGGCATGGGCGCGCACCTGCCGTAAAACGTCCGCATCGCTCCAAGGCGCATCGGCCACCAGATGATGCAGAGATTGGTGCACGCGCCGTACATTCTCGGGAGCCAACCGCGCCGCCATGGGCTCCACGCTCTTGCGCTCGCCAGGCAGCAGCAGACCGGTGCAGTAATTCTTCAGCGGAATCGCGCGATCAGAGTGCCCCGCGGCTTTCGCCAGGCCGTCCAAATATGCCGCAAGGCGTTTCTGCTGTGGGCCTGGCGCACAGGTTGTGCCCACAAAACAATTGTACACCCAAATGTCTTATTTGTAACACAGTAGTACTAGCAGGCACCGCCAGCGCGGGCGGGCGCGGCGGCGGAACGGTTCGCGCTCCTCGCGTTGGGGGCGCCGATTGCACGGGGACCCGCGCCGAGCCGCTGGCGCTGCGGGTGGCGCTGACGGCGGCAGGAGCGTGGACCCCTATCAGGCTGCGCTCGATGAACGCACGCGTCCCTTCAATACTCCCGCCAACAGCGGAGTCTTGTACAAGGGCACGAAGGGCTACATGGCTAGCGGCGAGTATGGCAGGCAACTTCGGTCACTCAGTTCACCTGTTAGGCACTCGGAGTTGCCATTCCTGCCGCAGCCGAAATATTCAGGTCCGCAGGTCCGCCGGATCACCGTTTCGCCACGGAAATGGTGATGTTGCGATATGACAGGCCGCCGGTGTGATCGCCCTGTATATAAAAAGGACCGGGCTCGCCCTCGTTCGCATCGAGCGCGCCGCCCGTGATGCCCTCGATCTCCTGCCGGTCGATGATGGTGACGCCGTTGCGCACCACCGTCACGGTGCGGCCCACCAGCGTGACATCGAACGTCTCCGATTTGCCTGGCGTGCGCGGCGATTCGACCTTGGGCGCGATCCGCCCGTAGATCGATCCGATCCGACGCTCCGGCGGATTCTCGCTGAGAGGCTCGTATTCGATCTGAAGTTCATAACGGCCCCGCAGGTAGAAGCCGCTGTTGCCCCCGTCCGGGCAGTTGACCTCGAAGTGCAGCTTGAAGTCGTCGAACATGCGGACCGATTTCAGATTCGCGCCGTGCTCCTCGTTGACCAGCAAGCCGTCTTTCACCGCCCAGTGGCTGTTGGCCGGGTTGCCAATCGGCTCCCAACCGTCCAGATTCTTGCCGTTGAAGAGAGACTCCGGAGCCGTCCAGGCGCTCGGAACGCTACGGTTCAATTCTGGCGCGCGCGCCCCAGCCAACGCGAGCGTGGTTTCGCCGCGCTTCTGCACGCCCGTAATCTTGTCGCCAGCGGCATCGAGTTCCCACGTCATCGCTGGCCGGTATTCAGTGGCCGCAGATACGGTGATGGTCAGGTGCGACCCATCCACCTTGAAATCATGCACCTGATAGCAGTTGCCGCCGGAAGGTTGATACCACACATCGAAAGCGCCGGCCTTCTCCGTCACTCCCAGCCAAACCGCGCTGGTGCCGCGCGGCGACGTCATGTTGAAATCCCAACGACCCACCAAGGGGTTGCCGGCATTCTGCCCAAGAACGGGCGCGGCCAGTAGGACGGCGAGAATCAGTGTCGGATTCCACTTCATGCATTTCTCCAAATTGGGACCGCGCCCTCACGGGCTGGCCGCCACACACCCGTCGCAGGGCCGGGGATGTCTAGATTCCTCCTCAATACCAAAAACAAGATAGCGCAAAAACGCATCCGCTGCGACCGGGCGCTAGAAACATCGGGACGGCTACGGGCAAGCCGGGAGGGGCTTGCACCTTGCCACCGCCGGAATGCTAGAACTGGAACCGTAGCGACGTCTGGCCCCGCATCCATCAACCCGGAGCGCCGCTTCTTGCGCATTGCAGGCGAGGTGATGCGTCTACTCCGGTACCGGGCCAAGACTGAGCACGATCTTCTTGGCCGTCTCTTGGGAGATGCTCGGAAGAAAGACCACATGACAACTGCACGTACCCCCTTTTCCCGGCACGCTTGCGCTGTACGCCACGCGTTCCTACGCCCCGCCTGGCCTCATAGGCACAAACACCACGCCCCCGACCGAGCGGCGCCGGATCCGGCCGTTCGCGTCTTTCTCAATCAGCACCAACTCCTGGTTCCACCCGAGGCCGACCGGCGCCACGAGGCGCCCTTTATTCGCCAGTTGGTCGATGAGCGCCTGAGGGACCTCCGGCGGCGCCGCCGTGACCATGATTTCATCAAATGGCGCCTGTTCCGGCCAGCCTTTGTAACCATCCCCTTGACGCACGGTTACGTTGCGATATCCGAGATCGCTCAGGGTGCGTTGCGCCGATTTCGCCAGTTCCGGAACAATCTCCATCGTGTACACCTGTCGCGCCAGTTGCGAGAGGACCGCGGCTTGGTAGCCCGACCCGGTCCCGATCTCCAGCACGCGATCCGTCTTCCGCGGAGCCAGAAGATCTGTCATCAGCGCCACGATATACGGCTGGGAAATCGTGGCCTCATAGCCGATCGGAACCGGATGGTCGTCATAGGCCATTGGCCAGTTGGCGCTGGGTATAAACAGATGCCGGGGAACGGCGCGCAGGACGCGCAAGAGATCCGCGTTACGGATGCCGTGGCTCTCAATCTGCTCCCGCACCATGCGTTCCCGATCCGCGGCATACGGGTCAGCCGCGAACAGGAGACCCGTCAGCCGAAGAACCAGGATGGCGTAGAAAACGCGCGCACGGCATACGTCATGCCGACGCTCCTGCACAGCCCGCCTCCTTGCTTATTCTAGGTCAAGGGGAGCCTTGGCGGCCATGAACATCGTCTGCAAGCCGCCCCCGTGTTGGTCGGGCAAGCCAGCCACTTAAGTTTGACGAGAAAGACCCTGAGGGATGCCAATTCCACGCGGACGAAACTGTAGCGTACCCCAGCCCAGAGCAACGGACCCCAAGCCGGGTGATTTCCACAGTAGCTCCAGCCGTTAACAGGCACGCGAAGACGGAGACGGCCCCGTCCGAAGCCGCGCCGCAGGGAACAGACGATAACCGCGGTCCGGAGGGAACCACCGGGCCATCAGTTCCAACCGCCGCCGCAACGCCGGCGCTGGCAGGTAGACCGGGCCAGTCCGAACGGTGACCTCGTGCCAGAGGCAGTGAACGTACTCGGCCGCTGTGCCGGCCAAGGAAGCGCGGCCATATCGTGTGAGCCACGCGGCGCTGTTCCCATGGGATCGGTCTCCGAGCAGAGAGCGCTTTTCCTCCAGCGCCTGTTCGTCGATCTCGCCCTCGACCCCCACGCTGATCTCGTCGCTCAACAACTTCCAGTACGCACGCAGCTCGGCGCCAGAGAGCTTCTCCCAGAGTGCCTGGCCGAGGCACAGCAGCAACTCCATGCCGACATCATGCTCTTCAATCCCCGCTGCAGCTACCGACACTTCCAGCGCGCTCTTGGTTACTGTCCAACGCGAGGTCTCGTCAGCTTTCGTTTCACCTGGAACGGAAACCCGGCAAAGGCCCAAGCGCCGCGCCATGGAGGAAGGTACGGCGCGAACGGCCGGCCGGATGAAGTCGCGCGCCAGCGTTCGCGAGATTCCCGCCTCGCCGTTCAGCGTCCATCCGTGCGCCAGGCGTAACGGCTTGGACTGCATCGGCGCTCCCCAGTCCCATCATCGCCGACGGCAATGCGCCTCGGTCGCCGGCGTTGGGTGCCGTGCGCGTCCCCGACACTCGCTCTCGCTCGCAGGCACCTGCAAATGCGCTACTGGTGCACCAGCTCCTCGAGGGAACGGCGCGGCGTCGGCTCCGGTTCTTCCGCCGGATATCCCATCGGAAGAATGGCCACCGGCAACAGATCCTGCCGGCCCAACACGCGCTGCACCGCAGCGTCGTCGAAGGCTCCCACCCAAACGGTGCCGAGGCCCAGGGCCGTGGCCGCCAGCATGGCGAACGTGCACGCGATCGTGGCGTCTTGGATGGCGTACAACCTCGCGCCCCGCTCCCGGTACTTCGCGGCCGACCGCGCCGGATTGGCGCAAAAGACTAACACCACGGGTGCCTGAGCGACGTAGAACTGATCCAGCGCCGCCCGCGCCAGCGCCGCGCGCTCCTTCTCCCGTGTGACCTGGAAGATTTCGTAGCCTTGTAAGCTTCCCGCTGACGGAGCCGCGTTCGCGGCCGCGAGCACCTGGGCTACCTTCTCCGGTTCTACCGGCTGCGGCGTGAATGCGCGCACGGATCTGCGCTTCTTGATTACCTCGAATAGGTCCACGATGCGGATTATAGCCTTTGGCTCTGCCAGGGGATTCAGGTGCGGAATCTCGGGGTTCAGGTTGCCTCGTTGACGGCCGCGTCCAAGGAGGGGTGCCGCCAGAGCGGTTTGGGATCATGCCACCGATTCCGCTCCAACGAGGCACGGGTGTCGCCGTGCGTGATCGCCTGCAACCACGGAAGGGATGAAGGAACGGCTCCAACCGAGACGATCGGTTGTAGAATCGATGGTAACTGGGAAACTAAGACGGAAATCCTGGCTGTGGTCGGGCGGTACCGGCAGTGGGGGTGGCCTCGCCCGCTGTTTTGACGGAGGAGGTCGTCATGACGCTCAAGCCGTTTCCCATCCGCGCTATGCGCGCGGTGGTGCTAGTTCTTTCCTGTTTGCTACTCGTTCCCGGCATCGCTACTGCGCAGGACCAGCCTGCGTTGCCGCCTCCGGATCTGTCCTTGTCGCCTGACCAGCTTGACGACTTGGTCGCGCCCGTCGCGCTTTATCCCGATCCGCTGCTCAGCCAGGTACTGGTGGCATCGACGTACCCGCTGGAAGTGGTCCAGGCGTACCAGTGGATGCAGAAGAATCCGGGGCTTCAGGGTCCGGCCCTCACGCAGGCCGCGCAACAGCAGAGTTGGGACGCGAGCGTTCAGGCGTTGGTGATGTTTCCCGACGTCGTGAAGCGCCTGAACGACGATATCACCTGGACTATCAATCTCGGCAACGCGTTTCTCGCGCAACAGCAGGACGTCATGGACGCGGTCCAGCGGATGCGGGCCAAAGCACAGGAGGCTGGAAAGCTGGCGTCCACCCCGCAAGAAGACGTGGTGGCGGGGTCGGACAACGGACAACCGGCGATCGAGATTGCGCCCGCCGATCCGGACATCATCTATGTGCCGGTTTACGATCCGTTATGGATTTGGGGACCGGCGGTCTGGTATCCGTATCCGCACTGGTGGTGGCCGCCGCGCACCGTGATTGTCGGCGGGTTGGGTTTCGGTTTCGGAGGCGGCATTAACGTGGGCATCTTCTTCGGCTCCGGGTGGCGCGGCTGGGGCGGTTGGGGCTGGCATCCCGGGTGGGGGACCCATACTGTCATCGTCAATAACACGTTCGTCCATCAGTACAACTTCAACACCGCTCGCATTGCCAACGTTCACGGAACTGCAACCTGGGTCCACGATCCGGCGCACCGGCAAGGCGTGCCGTACGCGCGGCCGGAATTGACCGCGCGGTACCGCGCGCCGACCAAGGAGAATATTGCACCGCGGCCTAGCGCGGAGCAAACGCGCCAAACGCTGCAAATGCAGGGACCGCCAGTATCCAGCAATGTGGTGGCTCCGCGCGCATCCGCGCCAGCGCAGGGTGAACGCCTGGGCAATCGCGAAGTTCCCCGGAACCCGACGCCCGCGCAGAACCGCGGCGCTTTTGCTGGGCAGGAGAATGGCCGGGCCGCGCAAACCAACGCGGAGCATGGGTATTCGAGCCTGGGAGCCGCGCGCAGCGCGCCCATGCCCCGGATGGCGGCTCCGGCGGCGCCCAGAGCGGCTCCCGCCGGCGGGGGAAGACGGTAGGTAGAGGCCGGACGCTGGCGTCGCGGCGGCGAGCCGCGCCGCGACGGATTGCGCTTGGCGCTGGATTGAGGAGGAGCCATGAAGAGGGCCATATTAACCGTATTGGCGCTGGCAGGGGCGGCCGGGTGGATGGTAGCCGCTCCACAGGCGGCACAGGAGCCAACCTTCGGGACGGCGCAGGAAGCCGCGCAGGCGCTCATCGACGCCGCGGCGCGAAACGACGACGCCGCCATATTGAAACTGTTCGGGCCGGCGGGCAAGGACATCGTGGAATCCGGCGACGCGGCCGAGGACAAGCGCATGCGCGACGACTTTACGGCGCGCGCGCAGGCCAAGATGCGCATCGAGCCCGAGCCAGGCAACCCCAATCGGGCGACGCTAATTGTGGGCGACAACGACTGGCCTTTCCCGGTTCCGCTGGTTCGCAAGAACGGCCAGTGGCATTTCGACGCGGCGCTGGGCCGGACGGAAATTCTCGCGCGCCGCATCGGGCGCAATGAGTTGACCGCCATCGATATTTGCCGCGGCTATGTGGAAGCGCAAATGGAGTACGCCGCGCACGACCGCAACGCCACTGGAGTTCTGGCATACGCGCAGAAGATCGTCAGTTCGCCCGGCAAGAAGGACGGACTTTACTGGGAGGGCGAGCCGAACAACCTGGTCCCGAAATCCTTTGCCGACGCGGCCGCGGTCATGCTGGCGGCGGGCAAGCAGCCCGTGCCTTATCACGGCTACTATGTCCACATTTTGAAAGCGCAGGGACCGGACGCGCCCGGCGGCGCCATGGATTATGTGGTGAAGGGTCAAATGATCGGCGGTTTCGCGCTGGTGGCGTGGCCGGCGGAATATGGCGTCTCGGGGATCAAGACGTTCCTGGTAAGCCACGACAGCACGGTTTACGAAAAGGACCTCGGCCCCACGACAGCCATGATCGCGCGGGCGATGCTGCGTTTCAATCCGGACAAGACGTGGAAGGCCGTGGAAGGGGAATAGGCCATCATCAGCTCAGCGTCCGCGCGGCAGGCTACTTGCACACCATTGACCCTCCTCATGACGTCAGGGTGCCAGGTTGTGCCGCCGAAGTTTCTCTAATACGACAACCGCCCCGGACGCCGGCGCTCTTGGCGTACAGCCGTGCTGCTATTGCGCCGGTCCGGCGCGCTTCCTAGCAAATGCGGCGATCGCGTCGTCGTTCGCGGTACTCAATTCAGGAAACTGGCTCTTCAGAGTCTGAATCATGTCGAACCGCGAAACGCCTTTCTGCTCGATGGACCGCGCCGCAAACTGAAAGCCGGCAGGATCGCCAATGGCCATCAATTGCCGGGCGATATGCTCCGCCGTAAACCTTCCTGGCGCACCGCTCAGCGCGCGCTCGAAATATGGTACGGCGGCATCCCCGTAACTCCGATACAGCTCTTCGGGCAGAGACGCCCCGCCGGGATCGGCTAGCAAGGCGCACAGACCCGGCAAGTCCGCCGGGTCGCGGAATGAAAGCAGAGCATATGCCACCTGGTTATAGCCCTCTTCCAGAAGAGTTCGAAGAACTGCGTGCGCGTGATCGTCTTTTGTAGCGGCTATCATTTGCGCGAGGTCGCTTCCAGTCTGAGAATCGGCGCGCGAGACCACGTGCTCAGCCGACCGAAGCACGGCGTCCCGAATCGCCGGATTGTCGGGGGACGCCAGCCGAAGCGCATCGACGGCACCTCCCAGCAGCACCGGCGAATCCACTGCCAGGAACGGCAGTGAGGCTTCTACTATCTCGCCGGAGTGCGCCGCGCGGAAACCCGGCTGACGCGTCAGGAAACCGATCAGAGAATCGCTTGGCCCCTTCGCGTGGAACAGGCGCAGGAGCTTTTCCGACGCGGCATCTTCCGGCCAATACGACAGTCCGTTCATCGCATATCGCTGGACTGACGCGTCCGGATAGTAGAGATAGCCGGCCAGGATCTCGAACGAAGCGTCATCCGGCACCCCGAGCAGGCTGGGCAGCGTGTCGGTCAAAAGTTCGGCGGCTTCCGCAGGCGCGCGGGCCCGCAAAGCGCCCAGCCATTCGAGCCGTTGATTCGGCTTGGAGGGGAGCACTTCGATGGGTGTCCACTCGGAACGGGCCCTAAGCTCCCTCCGTTGTCCAAACCCGACAGGTGCGTCCCACACGGAAAGGCGGACCTCGTACGTTCCGGACGCGTCAAAGCGATACAGGAGATGCAACGGCAAACGGCCGACGCGTCTCGACGGGATAACGGCAGAATAGGATCCGCAGGCGTTCCCGGAGAAACCCCCTCCATATCGCATCCAGTCCGAGCCGGGCTGCGGCGCGAGGAGCTTCCCTTCCCGTCGAACCTCGACTTCATTGCACCCGAAACCTGCCGGCCCTAAAACGTAGGGATACCTGATCGTGCCTTCGTCCAACGGCAGATCGGCCTTCAGCCAGACCGGCATTCCCGTATAAGCCGGTTGTTCCAGCGAGACCGTGGTCTTCTCGAAGCCCGCCTCCATCGTCACCGGCAGGCTTGCCTGCCCCATACGGACCACGCGAATATCCGCGCTGCCGTTCTCCGGCGCATCCTGCGGGATTTTGAAGTTGATCTGCTTCTCGGACACATAAAGCAATCCGGCCGCCTGGTCGCCGATGAACACTTGTGTGCCGCAAAGCTCGGTCGGGTAGATGGAGGTATCGACAAACCTCTGATCGAGTCGTCGTGGATTCGGCGTCTCGCGGCGCTGTGGATCGGCGGAACCGGAGCACCCGCTCCCGGACGGTCCCAAATGTTGGCCGTAGATCGACATGCCAACGCCTGGCACAAGGATTTTGGTTGGGTTGGCGCCGCGCACGACCCCAGCGGCGGTGAATTCCGGAGGAGGATCGGCGCACCAGACGTGCGCGGACAACAACAGGCCGAAAACCAGCAGCGCGTCCAGCCGGTAAGAACTCACACCGGCATTGACGCCGATTGCGCGCTATTAGTTACCGCACCTGGTTTGGTTGGGCCTCGGTCCCCGGCTTACCCTGCGATCTTCAGCAATTGGAACCAACTCCACCGGACCGTCAATCTGAGTGCATTCGGAGAATTGCGATCCTCTGCAACAAGCACTCTCTGGTCGTCGGGAACGATATGTGGGCTTCTCCGAAAAACGACTGGTCAGCCGGGACGCGGGCACTCCGCTTCCGGCAATTCAGGCTGTTTCAGAAGGGTAGTTTTGCCGCGCTGAGAACCCGCCAAGCCGGCCCACCTCAGACCGACAGTGGCTTCCGATATTCATAGATAACGGCGTCCGCGTCGGCTACGAACGGGGGGGAGCGGGGACCGGAGAGGCAAGCCAAAATTCACTCCGCCCAGTGTGCTCCGAGCTCGGCGCGGCGCCGTTGGTGGACCCTTGGCGACCTTCTGTGCGGCTAGCGGATTTCTAGCCATTCTGTCGCCGTGGTCTTCGGCGCCGATTCGCAGCCAGATTCAGAGAGGCTTGACATCGCGAACATCCAAGTGCTACAAATATTAGCACTACAATGCTTAACAGTCGATACCGCAAGACACCCACCCCGCTGGAGCAGTTCCTCATGGACTATGTGTGGGCGCATCCCGACTGCACCGCGGAGATGTGCCGGGAGGGGCTGGCCAGCCAGCGCAGGCTCAAGGATTCGACCGTCCGCACGATCCTGCGGAAGCTGGAAGAAAAGGGCTACGTGACCCATAAAGTCGACGGGCGGACTTTCGTTTACCGCGCCGTGGATACCAGGCGCAACGTGGCGGCCGAGGCGGCGCGGCAGATCGTCGATCGCTTCTGCGGCGGGTCCGTGGAGGAGTTGCTGGTGGGATTGGTGGACAACCAGGTATTGCAGCCGAAACAGTTGCGGCGGCTGGCGGAGAAGATTGCATCGCGCAAGGAGAAGACAGCATGACCACGATACAGTTTCTGGCGGAGTGGGGGCTCCGTTCGTCGATCCTGATCCTGAGCGGAGCGGCGCTGCTGTGGGCGCTGCGGGTGAAAGATCCTGGAATCCGTCTCACGGCGTGGACGGCGATGCTGTTCGGCTCTCTGGCAATTCCGGCGCTCACCGCGGCGTTGCCGAAGGTGCCCCTGGCGATGGTCCGGTTGGCGGCGCCGCGCGTGGCGGCTCGGCCGGTCGTAGAGCCAGTGGCGGTCCCCGGCACCGCACCGGAGCCGGTCGGTCTCATGGCCCGCCAAAACACCGGCTCCGCAAAGCCAGGCAAAACCGGCATCGCGCGCTTCGACTGGGCGCGTGCCGCAGTGACGATATACGGCTTGGCCGCCCTCGCGCTGGTACTGCGCGTGTCGGCCGGCCTGGCGATAGGCCTGCGTGTGCTACGCAGCAGCCGTGCGACCGGCCGGTCAACCGCCGGGATTGAGATTCGCGAATCGGACCGCGTGGCGGCGCCGGTGACGCTGGGAATCGCGCGCCCGGCCATCGTGCTTCCCGGCGATTGGCGCCAGTGGGCCGGTGCCAAGCTGGATGCGGTTCTGGCGCATGAGCGCTCGCACATCCGCCGCCACGATCCGGCGGTGCAGTTGCTCTCGGCGATTCATCGGGCGCTGCTGTGGTACAGCCCGCTGAGCTGGTTCCTGCACAGGCGCATCGTGCGGGTGGCGGAGGAAGCCAGCGACGACGCGGCCGTGGCCGCAAGCGGCGATCGCGCCTTGTACGCCGAAGTGCTGCTGGACTTCATGCAGGGTTCAGGGGGCAGGCTGGTGCGCAGAGCGGGCTGGCTGGCAGTGCCGATGTCGCGTTACGGCCGGCCGGACGAACGCATCCATCGCATTCTGGATGGGACGGCGCTGTCGCGCGGAGTTACAGGATGGAGCGCGGCTGCGATTCTGGCGATCGGATCGCCGCTGGCGTACGTTGTGGCGGCGGCGGGCCCTGATAGCGCACCACCAGCCAGGGCCGCGACCGCGCCGGCGGCATCGGTTCAGGCGGCCCCGGAAAGGCCGGCTGCTCTTGAAGCGCTCCGGGCCAGTCGTGAAGTATCCGCGTCGCCGAAAGCCATCGTCAGTACGACGGTTATTCGGACTCGGCAACTCGGCCAGAATTTCGCCGCTGTCTCTGTGGGCGCTATTCCGAGTGGCACGTTGACATCTGAAAAGGCCATGGAGATCCGTCACAAGCTCTTGACGCTTCCGTACTACACCATTTTTGACGACCTCGCTTTTCAAATGAACGGGAGCGTAGTTACGCTAACCGGCGCGTGCCCTCCTGAGCCCCCATGGGATATGCGGTATGCGGCGGCCAAGGTGGTGATAGAAATGCCTGATATCACCCAGGTAATCAACAACATCAAGCTCCTTCCGATGTCTCAGATGGATTGGCAAATCCGCCGAGCAGAGGCTCAAGCAATTTATGGCGATCCCCAGATCGGCATGCGCTACGGTTACCAGGCTTTGCCCTCCATTCATATCATTGTCGACAACGGGCGCGTCACCCTGGAGGGCGTGGTCGACAATCAGTCCGATGAGGCGCTCGTCCGCACACGCGCGAAAGCGGTGCCGAATGTAATTTCCGTAACCGACAATCTGATTGTAATGCAGGGCTTCGGCGGAGGCTCGCTCGGGTCGGCAGCGAACGGCTACCGATAACAACAAATAACGCTCCGGTTACAGCCCAGCGTGAACGGACGATGCGCTGTATGCGCCGTTCGCGCCGTGGCACACGCTGCAGCTTTCACCGAACCTCGGATCGGTGTTGGCATCCGCGTGTGCATAGGAAGCCGTGTCCAGGTGGCAAGAAGTGCAGGCCGACGTCGTGGCCGGAACCGGACTCTCCAGCCCTTGCGGATCCGTCACGGCGAGTTTGCCGATGGGATCGTTGTTTTCCGTGCCGGAGGCGTGGCACATCTCGCAAATGGTGTTGTCGGAAACCCCGCCGGTCGGGGACATGGCGGGATAGAGAACGCCAGTACCCGGAGGGGGGGTGGTGAAGTCGTTGTGGCTGCCGCCGTGCCCCACTACGATATAGCTCTCGTTGTAATTCTCAGCAACAAGCACGCCGCTATGGATCTTGTGCACCATCAAGGCGAAGTTGATGCCTTGCGGCGGAAGGGCCTTGTCGGCCGCCACGGTAGCCGTGGGACGCGTGGTGAAGTCGGTATTGCTCGGGTTATGGCAGACCGGGCAATAGGTCACGTCGTTCCGCAATGAGCCGTGAACCTCCAGGTCAACGTGGCACTTGTTGCAGTTGGCCTCGGCAACCACCGTACGCCGCGGAGTCACCGGCGAGCCGTCCACCGAGAAGTTAATGACCGAATTGTGGGTGCTGTAGGTGGCGGTCTGCTGCAAGGTCGTGCCGGGCAGGAGAGTGGCGTTGAGGCGCGCCTCGACGCCGATCGTGTACGTGCCCGTGGCGTTGGCCGGAATGGCATAATTAAAGGTGTACGTGCAGTTGCCGCTGCTATCGCACGTAGCGCCCGTCGCGCTTTCCGTGTCGTACCCGGGGGTGGAGGTGAGGGCCGAGCCGAAGCTGACGTTGCCGTAGTCCGTTGTCGGGCCTGTCATGGTCAGCGACAGCGAGCCGCCATTCGACGTAAGCGTGCTCATCGGGACTGGGGCGCCGGCATTGTTCTTCATCGTGAAGGAAACGGTCGGCTTCCCCCCGGCGGCGCCCACCACCTTGACCAGCGTCACAACGAGGCCCGGGAGGGTAGTCGAGTAGTCAGGAATCGTGTGCGCGCCGATGATGGAGGCGTCGAATTCCAACTGGCCTTGCGGGATGTGGCACCCGGCGCATAGCTGGTCGCTCACTTCCGGCAAGTTGACGTGGTTCAGGCCCGTCGCGAAGTTGACGATGGAGTGGCAGGCGCCGCAAGCCGCCCGGTTGGGGGTGGTTAGCCATGCGCTAGTCTGAGCCGCGCCGTTATTGGGATTGTGGCAGGTCTTGGCGCAGTTCCGCACATCCGCTGGAAATACCACCGTCGACCACTCGTTTAGCGCGTTCCCGAAGCCGACGATCTGGTACGGCGTGGTGGACTGGATGCTCGGAAATGAGGTGCCGATGTGGATCGAGTGGATCAGCACCGGAAAGTTGAGCGAGTTGCCCGTGTTGGGGTCGCTGTTCTGCGGCGTGTGGCACATGATGCACAGGTCCACGCCCCGGCGCGAACCGCCATGGTGTGACAGCGAGTTGTGGCACAAGTTGCAGTCCGCCGTCCGGACGATGTCTCGGGGCGTGGGCGTGCCGCCCGCTGGCACAAAATCGAACGTCGTGGAGGCGTAATTCGTGCCCAGATCCCATGTGGTCAGGTTTCGCGAACCGTAAATGCCGATGCGGTGCGTGGCGGTAGGGTCGAAGCCGAAAGGCGCCTTGGTGTTGAACGTATAGATGTACTCGCCGAGGGCCACGGTCTGCGTCGTTCCGCCCGAGTCCGCCGTAGGCTGAATGGCCGTGGCGCTCCCGGTTGTCGCCGTCGCAACGCGAGTAATATAAGACACGTATTGGGCCAGCCCCGGCTGGGCCGCCCCTTTGGGAATATACGCGGCCAGCAAGCTGCGTGAGATGGTTCCGGGGGTCTGAACCCCCAGCACATCCAAAGGGAGCCCGGTGGGGTCCGTCACCTTGTAATCGACGCTGATCGTACCGTCAGTCCCGATCTTCGCCGAGACAACGCTGAAGACCAGCCCTGGGTTGACGTACTGAATCATGGCATCGGTCGCGTACGCTGCCGGGTCGTGAACGTCGAACGTGGTCCTTTTTTGTCCGCTCACCAGCAGCGCTGACACAACCACCACCACAAGCCCCAGAACGTAACGGCGTGCCGCAAAAACCGAAGACGGGGTTCGCATACTATCAATCTCCAATTTCTGAAGCCTATCTACTTCGTTGGAAAAAACGGACGGTCGGGAAGCAACCAGCCGCGCACAACCTTATCGAGCCAAAGATTCACAGCACACGCTGCTCCAAATTCTCCTCAGGGCAAGCAGATGTTGAAATCCTTTATTATCAGCGTGCCGGAGAATCTATCAGCCTATCCGTTTTGCCTCAGCCCCGGCTTGTTCCTGAGGATCGGTCCCAGTGCTGAACTCCTTCAGCGATAAGCCCTTCCCGGCAAGCCTGCAATCATTCGCCGTCCGCGGGGGGCGGTCGGTTCGTGAGGGAGAAAGAAAGAAGGACGCCTGATTTCGCACGGCGCAGTTCTGGAGGCCCCTCTCCTCTGGCACCTGAATTGCTTGCAGGAACGAGCCCATGTCGAGTTTTCCAACGCCCTCCGGCCCTCAGCGTGCGTCTCCTCACCCTGAGGTGAGCGATATTACTCAGGTTGTGCGTGCCCACCCATTCACGCACGGACTCTCGGAATCTCAGGTCGCGGGCCTTGCCGTGCTGGCCGCCAATGCGGCCTTCGCGGAGAACGACGTCATCCTGGGGGCGGGCGAACGCTCGACTTTCTTCTATCTTCTGGTCGAAGGCAGCGTTGCAGTCGAATTGCGCACCCCGTGTTATGCAGTCTGTGTGCAGGCGCTCGGACCGGGCCAGGTATTCGGGTGGTCGGCGTTGCTCGAGCACCAGGACACGGTATTCCAGGTGCGTGCGCGGGAGCGCACCACCGCGCTTCGGCTGGACGGGGCGGCCCTCGCCGCGGCCTTCCAGACCGATCCTCAACTCGGGGTCGAGATTCTTCGCCGCACGCTGCAGGTAGTCGCCGGCCGCGTAAAGGCCACGGAGCTGCGCTTCGCCGAGATGTGTGGCGTAAAGCCGTAGCGCCTCCCAAGCGGCCGCTCCCATTCGGAGCGAATGTCAGGGCCCGCAAGCGCGAGTCTTAGTGACCCGGCGTGAGCGGCGTCAATCCGGGCAAGTTTCCACGGGGCCGGGCCGAGAACATGGGAATGGCCTCGGCGTTCAATAACAGGCTTATGATCGAGACCTTCAACACGACCTGAACCAATCCCGCTAAGATGCTCAGCCCGAGTGGAGGACCGATGTCGGCACCATGGTCCCGGCAGGGCGGCTGAGGCAATCGTAAAGAAGTTGCGCAATGACATGTCTGGGGCCGGCCGGTAAGCGCCGAGGAACAGCTACCGGCGATCGGCCGAGCTTATTTTCCAGAGAGCCCGTTTCAGGAATGGCGGTTCGACGAGCG
Organism: Bryobacteraceae bacterium; assembly: GCA_050012095.1. Lineage (GTDB taxonomy): Bacteria > Acidobacteriota > Terriglobia > Bryobacterales > Bryobacteraceae > BOG-224. The sequence continues at coordinate 57,935 of JBEKHV010000038.1, forward strand.
CTGAGTGCCCGCCACGGCGACCCGTTTCAGGGGCCCGAGAATGGCTACCGATATGGGCGGATATCGCTCGCTCGGAGCGGGCACCGTTCACGCCAGGCCGGGGTTCATTCTACGGTTTGGCGAGATCTCGTCAACATGCCTGCCGTGAGCGGCGTTTTACAAGACTACTCTACACCCGCGGGGGTTGCCATGGGGATTTAAAGGTGGTTTAATCGCGATAGGATCGGTACCGGGCGACGCTCGCTTTTCACGTCGCAGCGAGCTTGCGATCAAGCCCTCGCCTCAAGTATGAAGACGAGACTCACACCGTACTATGTCAGCCTTGTCTACGATGCTTGCCTGAAGTCCTTTTGGAGGAGAAGGGCGCTATCCAAGTTTCTCCGGCAATGTGGCGTATCCGAACGGTTTATCTCGACGTGGACCCCGGAGGAGAGCAAGAGAGATTTTCTGGACAGACTCTTCTCGGAGTTGCCGAAGACGGACCAGGGACGCTCCGGACTCCTCCGGATCGCAACTTGTCTAATGGACCAGCAGAGTTTTCCAGACCTGGTCAATTGGGAGGACTCCGCGACTAAGATCAAAGACGCTCATGATGCCGTGTCCCGCCTGCGCCTCTATCACTCTCGACAGCAGGACGAGCTTCAATCGGAGGAGGATAGCACGCGAGTGCGAGAGGAATTTCGAAAACGGCAGGAGCAGGTTACTCGTTCGCAGCAGTCTCTCCAGAAGCTCAGCGACGGGCTGAATGAACTTGCAAAACGTCTTGGCGAACAGCAAGCTGGATACGAATTCCAAGATTGGTTTTACGACCTCCTTGGGTTCTCAGAGATCCCTCACAGGAGACCGTACGTCCACGACGGCCGACAGATTGACGGCTCCCTGACTCTTTCGGGCACAACTTATCTTGTCGAACTCAAGTTCACTGCGGAACAGGCCAGCGCACCCGACATAGACACCTTCTTCAGGAAGGTCGCTTCTAAAGCGGACAACACGATGGGCGTCATGGTTTCCATCTCCGGCTATTCGTCGATCGCGCGAAAAGAGGCCTCGGGAGAGAGGACACCAATTCTGCTGCTTGATCATGGCCACCTGTACTTAGTCCTCGGTGGAATTATGGGTATGGGCGATGTCATCAATCGTATTCGTCGCCATGCCTCGCAGACAGGCGAAGCGTACCTGTCGGCCTCGGCGTTCTCGGGACTTTAGAGTACACCGGCTGTATCGTTCGGGGCGAAGGCTCACTCCTGTGAGGTTTCCGTCACGTCATCTGAACGAGAAACGCCCGTCCGCTCCTCTTGCGCTCGAATTGACGCGGATTCGCAAAGGGGAGCATCGGCGACTTCTCGTCCAGGTGAACGCCTTGATAGGTGTTCGGGTGGGTTTGTCGGTTTTCTTGGCGGAAACGTTCCGCTGGTCCCCATGCTTCGCTGGTGAGCGGAGGCTTTAGCAGGCCAGACTCCGCACGGGGATTCGAATCACCGGCCCCCGGCAACGAGCCTCAGTTCGGCGTCGGCATCCTCTCAATGTTAGTCACCGTGAGCAGCTCCATAGGGGCTTTGCGCGATTCAAGCCTGAGACCGAGACGCTTCACCGCGTCGAATATCGACGGCGCGGGGTCCGATGGCGTGTCCGATGGCGTGTTGGAGGTCTCCGGAATCGGTCGGTTGGCGGCCAGAACCGCTGGGGTTATCTCGGGCGCGAACGTCAGCTCGATATCGAATCGGCCCTTAATACCGGTTAGATCGACGACTGGCCGCGAGGTGAACCGCGACATCAGCTCCACAAAGCTGGCCAGAGTGGTAGACTTGGCCATAAGTCGAACACCCGATTCCGCCCGCCCAAACATCATTGGCGGCCTCGGCTGGCCATCCGGCCCCACGGCTGTGGGCGCCTCGGCATCCGGACTTGTCTCGGCCGGCTTCAACTGCGGGGCGCCAGCGCCCGCCAGCAAGGCGTACACGGATTGCTCCTTGGAATCGCGGCGCAGGGTTAGTTTGAACCGCTCAAGCAGCAAGGACTGAAGCATCTCGGGGATCTGGTCCAGCGGGGCGCCCGAGGGCAACTTGGCAGTGATCTCGAAACGGGCCTCGCCGATCCACGGCGGCCCCTGAATTTGGAAATCTCGTACGCGGTAAGCGGCTCGGATGCAGTCCTTCAGCGTGATGTTGGTGTATTGGACGGTGCCGGGGTCGGCCCTCATGCCGATCCACATCGGATTGTCAGGATTCGGGTCGGAAGGCTTGATGGACGCTACTTCGAACGCCGGCGTGGTGATTGTCTGGCGAGCAAGGCTGGAAGAAATCAAGAGGGGAATGATCCACCAGCCCATAGCGTGCATGGTAACGCCGAACCGCGGCGGCGCCAATGCGGCGCCGCCGGATCTTGCCTTTCGCATTCTGGCCGCCATTGATTATACGCCCCGCAGCATCTATTGCGGTCTCTTTTTCTTTTGTTTCGCCATTGCACGCGAGTTCAGCCACCCGGGAAAAGACCTAGGCGCTCCGGAGAGTGGGGCTGCAATTGAAGGCGGAAAAGGGATTGGACGACGACCTCCTGATCGATCATGTGGAAAGGCCGTCCGGCAATTAAGCCTAACTTCAAACAGGTCGAAGGAAGGAGGGGCCGGAGGGGTGTATGAGAAATCGCCTGAAATCATGCACTTCCAGGTTGTTTCGTACCCGGAGGAGGCAGAACTGGCCCGTCCTGGGCTGCCGGAGTCGTTCAGGTTGGAGGAAATGAGAAAAACAGCCCCCGAAAACGCGGTGGGAAGTACAATCGACTCGGGCCAGGACGGTAAAATGGAAATTCTGGTTGAGACATCCGCCTCAGCCCGGTAACTGACCTATACTGTTGAAAAAGGCTCGAAATGAGGCTACTTGCGCTGTGGCTCGCTATCGTCGCCTCGGCCATGGCTCAGGACTCCGCTCCCTCGGAGACGGGCCTCATCAGCGGCGTAGTGGTCAACTCAGTTACCGGCGCGCCGCTGCGAAAAGCTTATGTCAGCCTTACCGGCGGCGATTCCAACAAGAGCGCTACGAAGGTCTCCGGCTCGGATGGAAGCTTCATGTTCACTGGACTAGGTGAGAATGACTACGCCATCAAGATCCAGCTTCCGGGCTTCGCGGATTTCAACACGGATCTCCCTCTCGATGCGGGCCAAAAGCGCACGGATCTCCGCATCGCGCTGAGACCCTATGGGGCTATTTCTGGCCGGGTGGTGGATGCGGATAGCGACCCCTGGCCTTGGGGCCATGCGGCGCTCTATCAACTTGAATGGACGAACGGCAAGCGCCGATTGGAACAGGTGACCGACCAAGAGCTGGACGACCGCGGCGGATTCCGCATCCCTAAGCTGGCTGCGGGGCGCTACTATCTCTCCGCCGAACCCTCCTCAATGCGAGATTCGGCCCCGCCCATGGTCCCGTACCAGCCGACATGGTATCCCGGAGCGCTTGACGTCGGCGCCGCACTGCCCATTCGGCTGCAAGAGGGACAGGAAGCGATGGGTTTTGAAATTCGGCTTCAGTCGCGAGCCACCTACCACGTGCATGGGAAAGTGACTGGCTTGCCGCCTGCGGGTCAGCGAAAATGGGAGCGCCCTCCATTTATCGATATGGAAGACATTTCGGCTGCGGGGTTCCAGGCCTGGCGGACTTTCGGCGCGACGCTGGCGGCCGATGGCTCATTTGAGGTAAGGGACGTTCCATCGGGAAGCTTCAAAATCGCCGTTTTGGTATGGGACTCTTCTGGAGGCCTGACCAATACGCTGCCCTGTGGTACAACCACGGTGGAAGTCGGCGACCGTGATGTCGAAGGCGTCGCCGTTCCGTTCACAGCGCCTCGCCCGTTGCGTGGCAAAGTCGTAGTCGAGGGCCAGCCCGCGGCGGATCTTTCGAAGCTTGCCGTCTATGCGGTTGATCTGGAAACCGATTCTGGGTTGCTGTACACAATTCCGCGCGCAGACGGGAGCTTCGAGTGGCCCCAGGCGCCTGTGGGACGGAGCTTTATTGGCGTTCGTAATCTCCCGCCAAGGCTCTATCTCAAGAGCGTGCGCTCGCAGGGCGTCGATCTGCCGGATGAAATCGTAGACACCGCCAGCCTGAAAGAGGACGCTCTGGAAATGGTTCTTCATGCCGGGGCCGGCCAGATCGATGGAAAGCTCCAGGCCGCCGACACGGAAAACCACGACATCACCGTGCTGCTGGCGCCCGACGAATCCGACCCGGCGCGGCGCGAACGCGGCGCCCAGGAGGCGGACGTGGATTTCGACCGTTCATTCACCTTCTTTAATCTCCGCCCGGGGGCATATCGACTCTTCGCCTGGCAGAATCTACCGGAGGATGCGTGGAAAGACCCGGAGTTCTGGCTCGCCATGGAGAGCAAGGGCGTGCGCATCGAGATCGGAGAATCGGAAGAACGCGAAGTTGATCTGACGTTAATCTCGCCCGCCGAAACTGCGGAGTTGCTCGCCAGGCTGGATATTCTCTAGCGAAAGCGAACGAAAAAAGCCTGGGACGTGATAGGCGATCGAGACGAAATCCCTTTAATTGCTACCACGGGTCCGCAGATCGATCCGGGCTACCATGGCAGGCTAATGATTGGCGTCCGTGGTCGATATCAGGTTATATCGGGCCGCCGGGCAGCCGGCGAAGGCCACCTCGGACTGCAACTCGATCCGGGTACCATTATGAGGCCAGGATCGCGCGCGTGGCCGCCCGATCAGTTCCAAGATCTCTGGGACCTTTGCTGTCGGCACACCGGGTGCTGGTCGCTTTGGGGCGGGCCTGCCTGTCCCCACGTCCTGCTGAACCCCAAGCATACGCTGGTCGTGGGGCCGGCGCCTGGATGGTCGCGTGTCCCTGAACAAGGCCGCCGCGCGCCTGATGGACCGGGATTGAGCCGAAAAATGTGCCGTCCTTCTTGTCTAGGCGTAATCTAGAGGAAGGAGAAACGACCATGGCTGACGAGATTTCACGAGTTGCGTATTCAGTAGCAGCGCTACCGCACAAGGCCGGGGAAGCCGCTCGGGTCTTGACGGCGTTCAAAGAAGCAGGCATGAACCTGAGGGGCTGCCTGGGCTACCGGAAAACGGCTCGGAGCGCCGAAATCATCTTTGTTGTCGACGAGAAGAGGCCGGGAATCAGCGCAGTAGGCAAGAAAGCCGGTCTCACCCTTGGCAAGAAGCAGAGGGCGTTTCTGGTAAACGGCGAAGATCGTCCCGGCGCAGTGGCCGAGTTGATGTGCAAACTGGCGGAAGCGGGCATCAACGTAACCTCGCTGCATGCCCTGTGCGCCGGCGCGGGCCGCTTCGGCGCACTCATTGCTGTAGAGTCGGCCGACGTGCGCAAAGCAGCTAAGGCTCTGGGCGTGGCGTAGATTGCCGCGGACCTATTGAAAGGGAAGTGGGCCGATGCCGCTCGGGCTGCCATTAGTCTGACGTCCAGCTCCTTGAGGGTGAACACGAGGCGCGACCGGCGATCAACTTGAAGCCCAGTTGCCGACATGCCACCACCCTTTCCGCTCACCGTCCAGCCGTCGCCCCAACGTCGGCACCGCGGGCCCCGACCATTTCGTTGGCCGGACGGCCCGAAGCTCGGCGGCGCGACATCCTGCCGGGCGATTTAGCCGGCGTAGGAACGTTGAGGAAATCAGATCGCCCGAGATTCAAGATACAATCAGAGTGCGTCAAAGCCCCCCTACTGAAAGTGTTTTGAAAATGTTCAGAACCAGAGAACACTCCCTTGTGCCTCCCGAAACCCAGGCCTACACCAGCGCCGAGGTCGCGCGGATTGCCCGCGTCAGCCTTCGTCAGTTGCAGTGGTGGGATGAACGGGGCATCGTCTCGCCCGCCCAGGACAATCACAAGCGGCTATACCAGCCGAACCAGGTGATCGAAGTTTCGGTGATCGCCGAGTTGCGGCGGAAAGGCTTTTCGCTGCAAAACATTCGCCGCGTGCTGCGCTTCGTAGAAAAGGAGCTGCGGAAGCGGCTGAGTGAGGTGCTGGCGCCCGATTCGGAAATGCACCTGTTGACCGACGGGAAATCGATTTACCTGGAGGACGCGCCGGAGCGCATCATCGATGCGCTGAAGGACGCGCGGCAACCGATGTTCTTGGTTTGCGTGACGGATCACGCCCGCCGTCTCGCGACTGCGGCTCAGCGGAAACCGCCGAAATGGGAAGCGGCCAGTCCGGCCCGAAGGTCAATCGTTGGCCGATGAGGCCGCGCAAGCGGTCTGGCGGCGCGCCACGCTTTTCACTCCCCACCGTGCCCTCCACCCAGCCGCCGATGAAAAGGCCAATGGCCAAGCCATTAGAAAAGAGCCGTCACCCTCGCCGGTGGCGTCTTTTTTGCGGTGTGCTGAGCAACGCGTGATACACGATATCGGGTCCAGGGGTTTCGTTCCTTACAGACCTTCCGGTGATCGTACCGTTGATACTCTTAAGGAGGAGGGCGAAAGAGAACGTAACCTCGGCAGGCGCGCAATTGGGCCATGAGAGTTCTTTTGATTTCCGCGAACACCGAAAGGACGGCCATCATCCCCTTACCGCTTGGGCCGGCGTTTGTTGCTGCCGCTTGTCGGCGGGCCGGCCATGAAACCGTTTTGCTGGACTTGATGTCCGAACGCGATGCGATACCGGCGATCCAGCAGCGCATCGAAGAATTCCGGCCCGGTGTGATTGGCATTTCGGTGCGCAACATCGATGACCAGAACATGGCCAGCCCGAAGTTCTTGCTGCCGGCGGTTCGCGAGGTCGTGGCAGTTTGCCGCAGGCTGTGCGATGCCCCGATCGTCCTGGGCGGCCCCGGCTACAGCATGTTTCCCGAGAGCGTGCTGCGGTTCCTCCACGCCGACATGGGAATCCGGGGCGAAGGGGAAATCGTATTCCCCGCGGTGCTGGAGCGGTTGGAGAGCGGCTCCGACCCGTATGGCCTGCCCGGCGTTTACCTCCCCGGCCATCCCCCGGCCGGTGTGACCTTCAGCGCCAGCCTAGAGGACCTGCCGCTGCCCGAACCCGAGCTTTGGCTCTCGGCCGCGCGGCAGAGCGGCGATTGCTGGATACCGGTCCAGGGGAAACGCGGCTGTCCGATGGGCTGCAGTTTCTGCGCCACCAAGCTGATCGAGGGCACGCATATTCGGCGGCGGCCGACGGAAAGCATCGCTCACTGGGTGGAGCAAGTTGCGGCGTCGGGCTTCCGCAATTTCTACACGGTGGACAACACGTTCAACATTCCGCCTTCTTATGCCAAGGGGCTTTGCCGGGAGATCATCCGGCGGGGCCTGGATGTCAACCTGTGGTGCATCGTGTATCCGAAGTGGGTGGATCGCGAACTGGCGGAGTTGATGGCCCGAGCCGGCTGCCACGAAGTCAGTCTCGGGTTTGAAAGCGGGTCGGACGGCGTGCTGACGCGGTTCCACAAGAAGTTCCGCGCAGGGGAGGTGCGAGCCACCGCGGGAATGTTCCGGGAGGCCGGCATCCGGCGCACCGGTTGCCTGATGCTGGGAGGGCCGGGGGAAACCAAGGAAACGGTCGAGGAGAGTCTCGCCTTTGCCGATTCCCTCAATCTCGACTCCCTGAAGGTCACGGTCGGTATTCGGATCTACCCGGAGACGGAGCTCGCGGCCACTGCGGTGGCCGAAGGCATGATCGCGCCCGACAACGATCTGTTGCGGCCCACCTTTTATATGGCTGCGGAGCTCAAGGATTGGCTGCCCGCGAGAATTGCCGACTACAGAGCCCCGCGCTCCTGGGTGATGTAGGAGGGGCGGCAACCGCCCTCGCGCTCTTCTGGCTTTTGTGGCTTCCCATCCGCTCCACGTTGCGGATGTCGGCCTCGCCTCGGGGCCGGAACTCCACGTAGCACAGCGGTTCCTGCCGCGCGCCAGCCGCGAACGCTGTAGCGGCGTCTCCCATTCGCCATCCGCCCGTCGTGGAGTTCGTTCAGCCCCGAGTGGCTCAGGATGGAAAAGATTTGGCAAAAGGCTCCCAGGGCAGCGGCTGGACGTACAATCGATACTAGCCAGGAGGCCAAAATGGAAGTCCTGGGATACTTGGCCCTCGTCGTAGTGCTCGTCTTCGTTGGCGTTGGGATCCTCATCGTCACGACGTTCATGGGCCGGCAGTCTATTCCTGATGGGCTCGAGGTCAACGGTCTCCGTATCGTTAAAGACAGCATCGTCAGCATTTGCGTGCTGCCGTTGGCGGGTGGCGACGTAGCGCTATTCGATGCGGGCAACGACAAAAGGGGGAAGGCGATCCTCGGCGCACTTTCGCGCCTTGGGCTTGGACCGGAGAACGTCAAGACGATATTTCTAACGCACGGTCATCGGGACCATATGGCTGGAGTGCCGCTGTTCCCCAATGCGCAAGTCATGGCATTGTCCGAGGAGGTGGACGTGGCGGAAGGACGGGTGTCCCCCGGCGGCCCGCTCATGGGGATGATGCCCGTCAGGCCGACCGGCGTCACGATCAACCGGGCCCTGCACGATGGGGAAGTCGTGGATCTGGGGACCGCGAAGGTGCGGGTCTTTGCCGTCCCGGGCCATACGGCGGGCAGCGCCGCCTATCTGGTGAACGGCGTCCTCCTGCTAGGCGACGCCGCCGATGCCGGCTCGGATGGCCATGTGAAGGGTTCTCCCTGGTTGTTCTCCAAAGACCAAACTCAGGGCCGGGCATCTTTAAGGCGGTTGGCCATGTGCCTCGCGAACGAAGGGGGCGCGCAAGCCCTCGTCTTCGCTCATTCGGGAGTCTTGAAACAGGGCATCGAGCCACTTACGCTGGCCTCGCGCGGCTGGTAAGACTACAAAGCCCCATAGCGTTGAAACCCGCATGAAAAGGCGTGCGAAGGCTTCACAAGCCCCGTTATGACATCGGTAACCAAACGTGAATGCCAGGCCATGGATGCGCATCTGTCAGCGATCACACTTGAATGCCAGCGCGCCGGCTACGGCTCGCTCGACGGGTCCAAACTTCATAGTGCGGTGGGCCGAGCTGAACCCGCAATAGCCACGGATAATGGCTAATAATGGGCCGCCTGGCAGCCGGCACGGGACTGCACTCGTTCCAGCCTGCCAACATCACCATGTGACGGGAGGTCGGCGCGAGATGGCGCCTTGCTAACCCAGTTTCTGGCCGTTGTCATAGCGTGCGCGCAAGTTTTGCTTACTCCCGCCAGCCACGCGAGTTGGCCCATTCCTGGGCCGCTGAAGTCGCTCGGGATGGAAAAAATCGATGGCATTCAATTCGGAGCCGGATTGGCGTATAATCCGCCCCATGGCAAGCAATCACTTTTCCAGGCGGCTCTTTTTCCAGGGCGCACTTTTGGCAGGCGCGGTTCCGGCCGGTGGTTTCGGCAGCACGCCCTCGCTGAAGCAAGCGGGCTTCCGGTCCCCCAATGTCAACACTCAGGGCTATTTTCGAAGGAGTTTTATGCAGATGATGAGAAGGATGGCCGGAGTTGGACTAGGAACCGCGGCAGGCCTGATGCTGGCGGCGCTCGGCGGCGCGCAGCAGCTGGCCAACGACCGGTTGACGGTGACCGTGAACGCGCAGGAGGGCTCCTACCAGCTCCGCACGCGCACCGCGGCAAACCGACCGGTGATGAGCGCGCGCGTGGGCGCTCAGATCGATCATCAATGGGTGCGGTCGAGCGATTATCCCCAGCACCGCGCCGCCGAGTTGGCGTTCAACGACGCGCTCGGCTCCGGCCGCCAGATCACGGTCACCTGCACGGGACTGCAGGGCAAGCCCGACATGGTCTACGTGCTGCAGGTGTATGACCGGCTTCCCTTCGCCGCCGTCCAGGTGGAACTGCGCAATCAAACAGCGGTCGCGACGACCGTGCAGGCCATCCGCAGCGTGGAGGCCATCGGCCAGCCGGTGGTGGACTTGGGTGGCCGCGAGCCGGCCGACCGGGTTCTCTCCGATAGCTTCAGCGAGAACTGGCCGACCCTGGCGATCTACGATCTGCCGCGGGGGCCGCGCCAAATGCATCGCGGCGTGGGCAGCCAGCTCATTTACAATCGCGAGAGCAAGCAGAGTCTGTTCCTAGGCACGCTCACGTCGGAGCGGATGTTGACCATCCTGCGTTTGGGATACCAGGGTACCGGCGAGGATGCCAGGATCGCTTCCTACACGGTCGATTCCACGGGAACCACCGAGATCATGAAGGACAACAACCTGCGCCAGTCGCCCGCCGAAGACCAAGTGGAGCTCAGCCTTCCGCTGAAGCCCGGCCAGAATATGGCTTCTGAGCGGTTGATGATGCAAACCGGCGCGGATTATCTTGGCCAACTGGCAGCGTACGGAGACATCATCCGGCGTTGGCACCATGCACGCGTCTCCCATGACAACCTGATCGGCTGGTGGAGCTGGACCTCGTACTACATGGCGATCAACGAGGGCGTATCTTTTGCGAACGCCCAGTGGGAGGCGGCTCATCTGAAGCAGCTCGGCTACCAGTACTTTCACATCGACGAAGGCTACCAGTACGCCCGGGGAGAATATACAACGGCCAACGCGACGAATTTCCCTCGCGGTATGCGGCCCCTCGGCGACGAGGTTCGCCGCTTGGGGCTCACCTTCGGGATATGGACCGCGCCATTTGAAGTGAGCAATCGCGCATGGGTTTTCGAAAACCACAAGGATTGGCTGGTGCACACCGCGAACGGCAAGCCGATTGAAATTGGCAAAGCCGGTGGGGGCGCCAACGGGGATAGCCTCTACGCGCTGGACGCGACGCATCCGGACGCCCAGGAATACCTGCGCCAGACCTACCGAACCCTGGTCCACGATTGGGGCGTGCGATATATCAAGCTCGACTTCATGGATACGACAGCCATCGAGGGATATTATTACAAGCCTAACACGACAGCGCTGGAAGCCCAACGCATCGGCCTCGAAATCATCCGCAAGACAGTGGGGGACGACGTGGTGCTGGATAAAGACGGCAGCCCCATGCTGAACCCGGTAGGGATTGTGGACACGGGGCGAATCTCGGTGGATACGTCGCACAGCTTTCAAAACACCAGGACTGTGGCCCCGGGGATAGCCGCCCGTTTCTACATGAATCGCAACTGGTTCATCAGCGATCCGGACGCCTTCAACGTGTGCGAGAACGTGCCCCCGCCGCGCCGCCGTCCGGGCACGCAGGCGCGCGCGGGCATCACGCTTCAGGACGCGCAGGCGGCCATCGTGCTTGCGGCAATTGCCGGCGGCATGTACGAGATCGGGGATGACATGCTTATCCTGGGAACCGAGAAGGACCGGCTGGCGCTGGTGGAGAACCAGGACCTGCTGGGCGTGGCCAGGCTGAGCAAATCGTTCACGCCCCTCGACCTGTTGTCGTACGAAACGGAAGATCTGGTGCCCAGCATTTACTTCCTGCGGGAAGACCAGCGCCAATCCATGCTGGCGGTGTACAACTGGTCGGAGAAGCCTCGCTCGCGCACCGTGAAGCTGGCCGATCTCGGTCTGCCCGCGGGCCGCACTTTCAAGGCTTCGGACGTGCTCAATCAGGGCGAGACGGTTGCACTCGAGGGTGGTGCGGTCCGGCTGGATAACCAGCCGGCGCATTCGGTGAAGGTGATCAAGTTCATCGACAGCGCGATTCCCGCGGCTGCTCCGACCATTAGGGCGCGGGTCCCCGGGGAAGCAAACCCGGGCGTGCCGATCAAGCTCTCGGCCCAGGCCCAACCGGCAGGTGTGCCGGCCCTGGCCTACCATTGGGACTTGGGCGACGGCACCACGGCAGACGGCCCCCAGATATCGCATGCCTACACTCGGAATGCGGATTTCACCGTGCGATTGACCGTAGACGGGCTGGAGGGCGTGCCCGCCCAGCAGAGCTTCCCGGTGAAAGTGACCGGCGGGTTGCCGCAGCCTGACGTTTCCCAGAACCGGCGCTACGTGGAGCCTTCGGACGAGTTGCTTGGGGTCGCAGTGAGAGAGGGTGGCAAGTAGAATGAACCGCCGCAGGTGGCTCTGTGTTGCGCTCTTGGGAGCGGCTTTTGCCGCCGCTCAGACCCAAGTCCCCGCGCAGAATCAGGTGGAGAACAAGCCGGTCGGGTTTGTCAGCGGGCCATACCTGCAGAACCCTTCCGAAAACTCGATGACGATCATGTGGATCACCATCCGGAAGGCGACTGGCAGCGTCGAATACAGCACACCAGCCGGCGAGTTGAAGACCGCTTTCAGCAGCCATGACGGGCTCATCGACAGCAACGAGTGCATCCACAAAGTCGTGCTTACGGATCTCAGCCCCGGAACGGTCTACCGGTATCGCGCCGTATCGCGCGAGATCCTGAACTTCCTTCCGGAGAAGGTGGATTTCGGCGAAACGGTTGACAGCGGATTTCGGGAGTTCCGCACGTTCGACCCGCGGAAGCCGAATTTCTCCTTCTTGGTCTTCAACGACATGCACGACAGGCCCGCAACCTTCTCCGACATGTTGAAGGTGGCTGGCGACCGTCCGTACGATTTCGTGCTGCTGAACGGGGACACTCTGAGCGACATCGAAGGCCAGGACCAGATTGTCTCGATGCTGAATGCCGCCGTGTCAACCTTCGCCTCCCGGATCCCGCTGATCTGGGTTCGGGGAAATCATGAAACGCGCGGTGGGTTCGCGCGCCAGTTCCCTGCATACCTCAGTTCGCCGAACGGCCGCTATTTTTACTCGTTCGACCAGGGCTTGGCACACTTTATTGTTCTAGACACGGGCGAGGACAAAGCCGACAGCCACCCTGAGTATAGCGGGTTAGTCGATTTTGCAGCCTACCGGCGCGAGGAGGCGAAGTGGCTGAGGGCCGAGGTGAAGACAGAGGCCTTCCACCGCGCCAAATACCGAGTGGTTTTCGCTCATATGCCGTTTCCAGCCGGCGGCAGGCGCAGTGTCCAGACAACTCAGCCCAACGCCTTCACCGGGATGGAGGACGACTTTCAGAGCTTCGGCGCGACTTTGGAGGAAGCAGGGATCGACATGATGATCTCAGCGCATGTTCACTCCGCTGCAATCATCGATCCGGAACCCGGCCGGCACAGCTATCCGATTGTCCGCGGTGGAGGTCCGCGGGATCAGGGCCGAACCGTGATTCGGGTGAACGTCACTGACCGCACCATCGAGGCGGTGATTCTGCGGCCAGATGGCAGTGCGTTTGGCGCATGCCGGGTGGCCGCAAGACGGTGAGATCTTTCGCGATCTGGTCGTCGTCGCCGCCAAGCTCACGGTCACGGAGCCGAGGAGTGAGGTCGACCAGCGCCATGCGCAACGCCGTGACGGCCAAGAACTGCAAGCTCCCGCAGTTCTGAAAATGCGGGGGTGGACACCTCCGTGGCGTCAAATCGCCAGCATTGCGACCCAGAAGTACGGGTTTCAGTCCCCTTGGCTGAGGAGACCAAGCAGGAGTTGGAGTGCCTTGCCCATTCCAAGCGTAGTGGCGCTTTCGACGGATGAGCGGCTCTTTCGCGAACTCCGACCGCGCTCGCCACAACCAATCAAGGCACAAAACGGCGGCACTACGGGTACCCGATCTGGGTTCAGCCGCCATGGCGAGTCGCTGATCAATTAGCTATTTGTTCGGGAGCACTGTGAAATCAAAGATGTCAGCCGCTCCGGCTGCCCCGTCCGCTGAGCCAGACGTAAAGCAGTATTCCCCGGCTTCCATGTCGACAGTCGGGATAACCCGGTAGACCCCAGGACGGATTCGCTCCGCTTTCTTCGAGACCATAGATTCTTCCGTGCTTGCCGATTACTTGACGTTGCGCGGGTGAGTCATCTTCGTGGTCGGAGCACTCACCAGCGTGACCAGTTCCAAAGGCGCTATCGTAACAATCACATTGCCGCCCCTCATTGATACCGTCCCCTGGTCAGCATCCCGCGCAGTGGCGCTTGAACGGCACAGTCTGAAGCGAACCCTGCCCGCGTCCGCAAGTTCCGCCACATGATACGTGATCTTGTAGGTCGCCGACGGCTGATAGTTGGCGGCGCCCGGACTTACTCCGGGCCGCCGGTCCGGCTCGCCGGTCAGATTGACAACGCTCAAGCCCCAGGAGCCGTCAACATTGCGGCCGGTAGCCCCGATGATCGCCGGACGGTCACCATGGCTCATACACATCTCCTGATAGACGCTCTCGCGGGTATCACTGCTGGTGGACGAACGAAATACACAACCGTCTTTGAAACCGCGCCGCAACTGCCGATAATAGTAATACTTGAGAAACGGCTGGTGAGCGCCGCTGGCGGGGTCATAGCCCATAATGCGCGTGGCGTTGTCGTTGGGGTCGTATGCGAGATAGGCCTCAAAATGCATCCAGATGTTGCACCCGAAATTGAAATCATTGCAGGCGCGCGCGACACAACCCGCCGCCAGCGCCGCATCGTTGGGTCCTTCTGGACCGTTGGCCGCCGATTCATCCTGCCAGGATTGCTTGCCCGGAACATTGCACAGGTCGTAGTACTCGGGGGTGAAGGACATATTGTACGAATGGCTATCAAAGCCCGCCAAGGCAGCAAGCGCGGCAGGATCGTCTTTGATATTTTGAACGTAGCTCATGCCCGTGCGATCAACATTAGCGCACTCCGGAGAGACTATTCCCACATCCTGAAGCCCTCTTTTGTCCAGTTCCGTCCGAAACTCCTTCACGAGTTCCGCAGCCTGTGCGGGCAAATACAGATTAGGGGCGCCGCTGACTGGATCAGGCGAACCCGGTTCATTGCATGTCCCGACATACTGAAATGCGAGACCGCCCGCTTTGCAGTCCGCGATCACCTGCGCATGATACGCCGCATACGCCTCAAGACCGTCTCTTGCCGGATAGCCCCAGGCGGCATACTGCCACATCATGCGAGGCTGGACCGAGTTGATGTCATCGTAGAGCGTTTTGTACGCAGACAACATCTGGGCCCCTGTGGCCGTACCTGCCCGATTGCCCCAGAGGCGGCAGACCCGAAAACCGAGCCCATCGTTGCCCCATATCAACTGTGCCATGTCAAGACGGCTTTCCCGTGGCAGAGTTGAATAATTGCGTGGTCCTGAACCATAGCCGGTAAATCCGGCGCCCATCGCAATCAAGGTTTGCCGCGCTCCCGAAGCGGCGGTGATGGTCATGAACTGATCGGAGGCGGCCGGAGCCAAAGAGACAGCGGCCATCCCCAAAGCTGCCCTGGTCAAGAATGATCGTCGGTTTTCCATGTGAAAGACTCCTTCCCCAAACCGAAAAGTGCGCTACTGATTCAGCCGCCGCATCCGGACATGTGAT
>JBEKHV010000039.1:0-42945 GCA_050012095.1 Bryobacteraceae bacterium
GGCCCGGCCGTCTCGATCAGAAGCTCCGCCCCTGGGTCCACCGTGCGGTCGATGACCGACGCCAGCGCCGGCGCGGCCAGCGGCGCTTGCGGATAGTTCACCGGCAGCGCCAGCGGGTTTCCAAAGTCGTCGAAGAAGCTCACCAGGGCATCTTCCGAGGCGCTGCCGGTATTGATGAGCGTGAGGGTGGACTTCCAGCCACCGCCCGAGGTCACCTGGGCAATCGAGCCGATGGTGGACAAGCCGGCGGGCGATGCGGCGGATTGCTCGACCGTGAACGGGAATCCGGCGATGGCGATGGCGCCCGAGCGCGCCGCGCCGCTGTTGGCGGCGACCTGAAAAGCGACCGCGCCGTTCCCGCTTCCCGAGGCGCCAGCGGTAATCGCGACCCAGCTCAACTGGCTGGAGGCGGTCCATTGACACCCGGAGGGCGCGGTTACATTCACCGTGCCCGAGCCGCCCGCGGCGCTGAACGCCTGGCCGCTGTAATTGAGGCTCGATGCGCATCCGGGCGCGGAGACCGGCAAGCTGAAGACCCTGCTCGCGGCAGCGCCCGACGCATCCGTGACCTGAACCGTGAAACTGAAGGAGCCCACTTGAGACGGGGCGCCGGTTAGCGCGCCGCCCGAGGAAAAGATGAGGCCCGGGGGCCAGGAGCCCGACTTGACCTGCCAGGTGTAGGGAGGAACGCCGCCGGTGGCGGCGAGCGTCTGTGAATACGACGCGCCGACAACGCCCGCGGGAAGCGTCGCGGGGGTAGTGATGGCGAGAGGGCCGAGCGTGATGGTGAGCGAGAAGGGCGCGCTGACGGTCTGGAGCCACGCATCGACGACTTGGACCGTGAAGCTGTAGACGCCGGCGGTAATCGGGGCGCCAGCGATCACGCCGGCGGAGCTGAGAGCCAAGAGCGGAGGCAATGCGCCTGAACTTACTTGCCACCGGTAGGGAGGCACTCCGCCGGTGGCGGTGAGCGTCTGCGAATAGGCCGTGCCCGCCACGCCGGAAGGCAACGGTGAAGCCGTGGGGATTACGAGCGGCGCGTAATTGATGGTCAGCGTGAACGTGCCGCTTGCCGCCGCCGAGTTGGCATCAGTCACCGTCGCCATGAATACCGCCGTTCCGGCGGTGGTGGGGGTTCCAGTGATGGTGCCGGCGGAGGAGAGGAAGAGGCCAGGCGGCAATGCGCCAAGGCCGAGCGACCAGGCGTATGGAGGAATGCCGCCGGTAGCGGCGAGAGCCTGGGAGTAGGCCGCGCCCGCCAAACCCGAAGGCAAGGTCGCAGGCGTCGTGATGGCGAGCGGGCCGAGACCGATCGACAACGAAAACGACTTGCTCGCGGTGGTGGAGTCGGCGTCGGTGACTGTAACGCTGAACGTCGCGACGCCGACGGCCGTGGCGCTCCCGCCGATCACGCCTGCGGAAGAGAGGACCAGGCCAGGGGGCAACGCGCCGACGGCGAGCGCCCACGTGTAAGGCGGAACGCCGCCCGCGGCGGCCAAGATCAGCGAGTAAGCCGTGCCGGTCAAGCCCGAGGGCAACGTGGGTAGCGTAGTAATGGAGAGTGGCAACGGCCCGGAAGAAGTCACAACACGGACTCGGTTGTTATCCGTGTCGGCGACGTACAAGTTGCCGGCCGAGTCCAAAGCGATGCCACTTGGATAGCTCAACTCGGCGCTGGTGGCCGGGCCGTTGTCGCCGCCAAAACCACCCGTTCCGTTTCCCGCCACGGTCACGATCACTCCATTCGAAACCTCGCGGATGCGCTGGTTGGAGGTGTCGGCGATGTACAGGTTGCCGGCGGCATCCACGGCCACGCCCGACGGAAAGCTCAATGGAGCGCTGGTGGCCGAACCGCCGTCGCCGCTGAAGCCCTGCGGTCCGCTTCCGGCCGCCGTGGTGATCACCCCGTTCGAGACCTTGAGGATGCGGTTGTTATAGGAATCGGCGATGTAAAGGCTCCCGGCGGCATCCACAGCGACGCCGTTGGGACAGTTCAACTGGCCGCTGCCGCCGCCAGAGAGACCCGAGCCGCACCAGCCCTCCGGGCCTTTTCCCGCCACAGTGCTGATCACCCCGTTCGAGACCTTGCGGATACGGTTGTTCCAGGTGTCGGCGATGTACAGGCTCCCGGAGGAATCTACGGCGACGCCGGCGGGTTCCCTCAACTCGGCGCCAGCCGCCAGACCGCCGTCACCGCTGAAACCAAACACCCCATTTCCCGCCACCGTTGTGATCACCCCATTCGAGACCTTGCGGACGCGGAAGTTATAGTAATCGGCGATGTACAGGTTTCCAGCCGAATCCACGGCCACGCCACTGGGCCGGTTCAATGGGCGCCGGTGGCCGGACCGTTGTCGCCGTTGTAGCCTTGCGGCCCGTACCCCGCCACGGTTGTCATGATCCCGTTCGAGACCTTGCGAATTCGGTTATTGCCGGTGTCGGCGATGTACACGTTGCCGGCGGCATCCACGGCGACGCCTTGGGGATTGGCCAGCAGGGCGCTAATGGCCGGACCGTTGTCTTCGTCGTCGCCGTTACCCGCCACGGTGGTAATGGCCCCACTCGAGACCTTGCGGATGCGATTGTTTCCGCTATCGGCGATGTACAGGTTGCCGGCGCCATCCACGGCGGCGGCGCCGCCGGCGCTCGACAGGCAGCCGAATCCTTGGACGGCGCTTAGCGCTTCGTTTGGGGCAGGGAGCGACTGAAAAATAGGACAGCCATTGACAAACAAGTTCAGCTCGGCGCTGGTAGCCGGGCCGCTGTCGCCGCTGAAACCTGCCGTTCCATTTCCCGCCACGGTCGCGATCACGCCGTTTGAGACCTTGCGGATGCGGTTGTTGTCGGTGTCGTCGATGTAGAGGTTGCCAGAGGCATCCAGGGCGATGCCCCAGGGTTCGTCCAAGGCGGCAAGGCTGGCCGGGCCGTTGTCGCCGCTGAAGCCTGTCGAGCCATTTCCCGCCACGGTCGCGATCACGCCGTTCGAAACCTTGCGAATGCGGTTGTTGCCGGTGTCGGCGATATACAGGCTTCCGGAGACATCGACAGCGACGGCGGAGGGTTCGTTCAACCCGGCGCCGGTAGCCGGGCCGGTGTCGCCGCTGTAGCCTGCCGTCCCGGTCCCCGCCACAGTGGCGATCACCCCGTTCGAGACCTTGCGAATCCGGTTATTGCCCGAGTCGGCGATGTACAGGTTGCCGGCCGCATCCACGGCGACGCCCATGGGCGCGTTCAATTCGGCGCTGGTCGCTGGGCCGCTGTCGCCACTGAAACCCGCCGTCCCATTTCCCGCCACCGTGGTGATCACCGTGCTCGAGACCTTGCGAATCCGGTTATTGCCCGAATCGGCGATGTACAGGTTGCCAGCGGCATCCACGGCGACGCCTTGGGGATAGGCCAGTTGGGCGCCGGCAGCCGGTCCGCCATCGCCGCTGAAACCCGCAGCTCCATTTCCCGCCACAACGGTCAAGAGGCCCGTTGTGGCGTCCAATCGCAGGACAAGATGGTCTAGCTCCGCGAGGAAGAGGTTGCCCGCCCCGTCCACCGCGACAGAACTCGGTGACTGCAGGTTGGCGGACGTTCCCGGAACATTCCACGGTACCCCGCCGCCGGCAAATGTCTGAATGGTGGGCGACGCGACGACTTGGCCAAATGCGCAGCACGGGATGAACAGGGCGAGAACTATGGTAAGGCTCCGGCGCATGACAAATCCTCCTTCACGCCAGGCGGGATAATGGCGATGGGTCTGACCACGGGGCAAAGCTGCGCGGAGCCACCTCATCGGCAGGAGACCCACTGCCAGAGCGACCGGCCTCATCTCGACACCTCCGCTTCGCGCAAGCTCTCGCGGAAAAGCCGCCCGGGTCCATGCAATCGCCCTGCCAGCGGAGGCTATCAAGATAAACGAGTTAGTATCGCTCCCGCGTAATGCCCTGGGTCACCCGGACACGCGTCTGGGACACTGAGCCACGGAAACCCAGCGGCCCTTTCGCGCGCATGACTCGCGGCGCCGCTTCCGGCTCGCCGGACGTCTCCGCCCCGCTTCGTTTTCAGTGACCCTTAATTCATACAACGGAGTCTGATTCAAGTCAAGCAGGCCTTTGGCCTTGCCAAGTCTGAGCGTTGCGGCGCGGGCACGCGTCAACGTATTTCCGCGCCACGCGGCCGGCGCGCGCCGGAACAGCGAAGGGGCGCGGCTATGGTTGTACGATTTTCACGTTGGAGAAGACCGCGGTTTCGAGTACGTTGGCGTCATGGGAGCAAACGCCAATGCCGACATAAACGGGGTCCTTCAACGCCACCGTCTGGGGGCCAATGGATGTCATCTCGCCGCCCGGCTTGCCGATGGAAACGGTGTAGTTATCGCCGCGCCGCTGGAGGGTGACGCGCACCGGCCCATTGGCGGTGGACCCGTTAAACGTGGACTGCGTTTCCAGCGTCTGCGCGCCTGCCGCCAGGCGGTATTGCAGCGACGTGAGGCCGACCCCGTGCAGCGCGAGATCGGCGTACGCGGAGCCGGGCGTGAGATCCTGGCGAACCATCAGGACGGCTTTGCGGTGCTCCTGGGCGCCGGCCCCGAGAAATTGGATGTCGGCCGTCAGGGTGAGATCGCCCGAAAGAGTCTTCCACACAAACTGGAAGGCGTCCACCGCAGCCCAGATATTCGCTCCGCCGCCGGTAATCCGATATTCGCCGGTAGCGGCGTTGTACTCGGTGGAACCGGCTTTTGGCGTCACGCCGACGTCGCCGCTCGACGTGAAAACGCCGACCGGAGAGCCGGCCGCTTGGGACCAGGCCGCGCAAGCGAACGCCAGCGTCAGACCTAGCGTCTTCCAGAACGTGTGCGTCCGCATAAACTCGATCTTCCGGAACGATGGCGAACGCCGCGAATCTCTCCAATCCGTAAGCGTTCAGGCCCACCAGTCTAGCACTCCGCCCGCGGCCCGCCTTCAGGCTCCCCGGGGATAACAGCCCAGGACCCGAAGGAAATCCGCCAACTCCCCGAGGTGTTCCAGCGCATGGCGCGAGTTGGGCGCGTCCACCCGTCCCAGGAAGTCCACATAAAAGAGATATTCCCAGGGTTTTCCACGCAGCGGACGCGACTCGATCTTGGTCAGGTTCAGGTCGCGCAGCGCGAGGGCGCTTAACGCACGGAACAGCGCGCCGGGCACGTTGCGCGTGCTGAAGACCACCGAGGTCTTCCATTGCGCGCGTGGATCCTCGGGAGGACGATGGCGGCGCGCGTAGCGGGGCGTGCGGAGCAGGAAAAAGCGGGTGAAATTCTGGCGGTCGTCTTCCACCGATTTTCGCAGAATTCGGGCTCCATAAACTTCGGCCGCAACGGCGGAGGCGATCGCGCCGGCGTCGGTAAGCCCTTCTTCCACAAGCATCTTTACGCTTCCGGCGGTGTCGTAGAAAGGAATTCGCTCGATTTGCGGATTGTGCGCAAAAAAATCCAGGCATTGATTGAGCGCCACCGGATGAGAGAATACACGCTTGATTTTCGAATAGGAAACATTCTTCGGCGCGATCAGGTTGTGCACGATCCGCACGCTGGTTTCGGCCACGATGGGGAACTCGAAGTGGAGCAGGTGGTCGTAGTTCTCGTGTACCGAACCCGCCAGCGTGTTCTCAATGGGAACCACGGCTCCCTCGGCGCGCCCTTCCTGAAGGGCGCGGAACATGTCCTCGAAACGCGGGCACGGCAGAACGCGCGCGCCGGCTCCCAGCAGCTTGCGCGCCGCTTCCTCGCTGAACGCGCCGCGCTCGCCCTGGAAGGCGACGGGCAAACTCCGGCCGGGTTTCCTGGCGCTCATTTCGAGTTGCCCCCCTCCCATCGCCGAGCCGCCGGATCCGGCAGACCAAGCAGGTCCAGGGCGCGGTCCACGCTGTGGTCGACAATATCCATGACGGTTTGCGGCTGGTGGTAGAAGCCCGGGACCGGGGGCGCGATAACGGCCCCCATTTCCGCCAGCGCAGTCATATTTTTCAAATGTCCTATATGAAACGGGCTCTCCCGAACCAGGAGGATTAATCTTCTTTTTTCTTTTAGAACGACGTCCGCGGCGCGCACCATCAGGTTGGAGCTGACGCCTTGGGCGATGGCGGACATGGTGTGGATGGAACAGGGGGCGATCACCATGGCGTCGGTGGGGTACGAGCCGCTCGCGAGCCGGCAGCCGATATCTTCCGCCGGATACCAGTAGTCGGCCAGACTCCGCAAGTCGGCGGCGGTCTTGCCGGTCTCCAGGAACAGCGTTTTCTCCCCCGCCCGCGACAGGATGAGGTGAATTTCCACGTGCGTGCGGGCGCGCAGGCGCTCCAACAGGCGCAAACCGTAAATGGCGCCGCTGGCGCCGGTGATTCCCAGGACGATCTTCAATCGCCCGCCTCCCCCATTTTCAGGACGGCCGTATCGCGATGTTCTAATTTCGGAACAAAAAATCCCCAATTGGGCCGTTGCGCGATATAATGCCGCTTGCGGTCCACTCTGGCGTCCCGGACGGCGGGCCAGAGGGGCCGCTTACAGCGAGGATCATACCATGGAGCGCGCGGGAGAAAAGCTCAAACGGGTCCGCGAGCGGTTGAAGCTCACCTACCGCGACGTGGAGGAAGCCAGCCAGCGGATCGCCAGCCGGCTGGCAAACCCCGAATTCGCCATCGCTTTGAGCCGCCTGGCGGATATCGAGAACAAAGGCACCGTGCCGTCCCTCTACCGTCTCTACGCTTTGTGCGCCATCTACCGGCTGGACTTCGAGGAAGTGGCGTATTGGTACGGCGCGCCTTTCGACCAACTCCCGGCCGAGGCGCTGCGGACGGGCTTGCGCGCCACGCACGAGGTCCAGTTCAAGCCGCGCGGTACGGCTCCCCTGCCGCTGCTGGCGGAGCGCGAGATCGATCTCAGCAAAACATCCTTTCTCAGCCGATCCATCCTCGGCTGGGGCAGGATGCCGCTGCGCTTTCTTCACGGGCTGGATCCGCGGCGCCATCGCTACGGTTTGATCGGGCTGGAAGACTGGTCGATGTACCCCGTTTTGCATCCCGGTTCGCTGGTATTGATCGACGACCGGGCGCGCATCGCCTCGGGAGGGTGGATCAACGAGTTCGACCGGCCGATCTATTTCTTCGAGAGTCGCGATGGCTACCTTTGCGGCTGGTGCGATTTGAGCAGCGCCACGCTTGTCATTCAACCCCACCCGGCGTCGCAGCAGAAGCCGCTGGTGTTCCGCTACCCGCAAGAGATCGAACTGGTCGGGCAGGTGGCCGGAGTGGCTATGCTTCTCGAGTCTCCCAAGCGCCGCCACGCCCGGCATCCAGCAGCTCCAGCAGGGTCTCCAGATCTGTGAAATAGAGCTGGCGTTCCACTTCGCGCGCTCCCGGCGGCGGCAGCTCGCGATAATGCAGGGGCCCCCGGGAACCGCGGGTTTCTCCCAAAAACTGCTCCAGGTCCGACTTCTGCTCTTCGAGGCTTAGAGCGAGCCATTTGCCGAACACCTGATGATGGCTTTGGCGCAACGTTTGGTCGGCCTCATCCGGCCCGAGCGTGCGCGAAAGTGAGGGATGCGCGTATCGGCCCGTCCCCGGATCGCGCATGCTGGCGAGGTACGTAAGCCGTCCGAACAGCGTCGGTATGGGCGACAGCATGCTGCGCCACACATCCCCAGCCACGGAGTACGTCGGTTGCGATCTGACGCGAAGCTCAGCCAAGAACACCCGTCCCCCAGGTTCAAACGCTAACCGTGTCTAGGTACTGGAACTGCTATCCGGTCGAATTGCTGCATCCTATTATAGCTCAACAACCCTCCAGTTTCCGGCCGCCGCTAGTAGCCCGTTGGTTCTATCGTGTTCTGCTTTCGGAAAAGTTTAGGCTAGGTCCCTTATACTAGTACGGTCCCGGTTAGTATAGTACTCTAGATAGTATCCAAAAGATAGCGTACGAAAGGAAAACTCAAATGAAAAAGTTGGTTCTTCTCACTCTAGTCGCATTCTCTTTCCTGGCTACGGCCCACACCAGCAGGATCTCCGTCCCGCTCCCGCAGTGTGACCCCTGCCCGTTCGTCCGTTAAGTTAATCGGTCTTCCGAGGGGCGGACAACGCGGCGCTTGGGTTAGAATCGGTTGAGGTTCGCCCATGCCGGGTGTCGCGCTCTCTACATATATACAGGCGGCCTCCGCCCTCGGGTCCGGTCTAACGGCGCTGAAGTTGCGCTCGAACGGCCTCGCCAGCCGGTACCATTTGTTTTTCGTCTACATGGTTTTCCGGGCGCCGTATGTCGCTCTGATGCTTTTCCTCGGCCCTAAGTCTCCTGTTTACTTCTACGCTTACGTCATAGGGCAGCCCATCGAGTGGTTCTTTTGCATTGCCGTGGTGTTTGAGTTGTTCCGGCTGGTTCTGGAAAGGCACAGGGGTTTCTACACCGTCGGCCGGTGGGCTATGTACTTTGGCTTGGCGTTTTCGGTGACGGTCTCCGCGCTGACGCTGCTTGCGAAAATCACCCCCCAAAAGCCTCAAGCCTCGCGGTTCGCCATGGGAGTTTATGTGTCGACCGAGCGTGGCCTCGACTTCAGCCTCGCCATCTTCTTGATTTTAATGCTGTTGTTGCTGAATATGTACACCGTGCCCCTGAGCCGGAACGTCGTTCTGCACGTGGTGATATACACGGTTTATTTCCTCAGTGGCGCCATGGGAATGATTCTCCGGACGTTTTTTGGCCTGAAGTTCGTGGCCGCCACGGATGCCGCCTCGCTAGCGGCGCCCTGCGGCTGTGTGCTGGCTTGGCTCTTCCTGTTGACGCCGGAGGGCGAGGAAGCCCGCGTGAAACTGCCGTGGTTCGGCGCCGAGCAGGAAGAGCGGATCCTCCATCAATTGGATGCTCTCAATGCCACCCTATTGAAAGTCGCCAGAAAATAAGGCGGACATCCCAGAAGATCTAATCTCTTCTATTGTCAAAAATAGTACTGATATTACCAGGTCTAAGGGTTGCTTTTTCCCAAATTCCCACGTACTCTTGGGATGAGGGCGAAGGAACAACCGGATGATCGTCATCGGCATAGCGATTTTGGCGTTGGCGGGAATGCTGCTGGCGCTAGCAATACTGGTCCGTAGATCGGTTTCGGCGCCGGGCGGCCTTCCTCTCGACGCGGGCTGGATCGACGAACTGTCGGTTGAGCGGTACCGGCCCATGATGCGCCTTCTGGACGACCGGGATCTGGAGTTTCTGCGCTCCCAACCTGGATTTACCCCTCGGATGGCGACGCGGCTGCGGATTCAACGCTGCCAGATTTTCCGCGGTTACCTGCATTGTCTGGAAGGCGACTTTCAGCGCGTGTGCATGGCGGTGAAGGCGCTGATGCTGCAATCGCGGCGCGACAGGCCGGACTTGGCGGCCGCGCTCGTCCGTCACCAGGCGACGTTCGTTTTGACCCTGGCGATGGTGAATGTTCGCGTATTCTTCTACCGCTGGGGCTGGGGCGGGGTGGATGTGTCCGCACTGGTCAGATCGTTCGACGCCATGCGCCTGGAACTGAGGTCCCTGGCGCCTTCGGCCGCCGGCGCAACGGTTTGATCGGCGGCGGCGATGGCGCGGCGGCGCCAATTCGATTTCTTATAAGGATTTAAGCGCCTCTTTTGCTTCTTTCCATTGCGGAAATTCTCTTTCCGCCTCCCGAAATTCCCGCGTATGCACCCGGCGCCGCGAGCCGGTGTGGTCGGCCGGATAGCGCAGGTGCAGCATTTCATGGAACATCACGTATTCTAAAGCCAGCAGCGGCGCGCGCGGCCGGTCGAAAACGCGGCTGACGATGATGGCGTTATGCGAAGGGTCGAAATGCCCCAACATGCTGCGCGAGGCGCCTCGGCTCCACCCCAATTGCGGCATTCCTAGCAGGCCATCGAAATACCGCGCGTTCAGCCGCTCGAAAATCGCCTCGAGATCGTGGATCTCGCCGCGGGGACCGGAAATGAACTTCCGGCCGCGGACCTGCCGCACCAGGTGCGCCTGCCGCCGCACATCGCGGCGGTTCAGGTAGAGCCGATAGCGGTGGGTATAGGCGCGGGGAATGGGCTTCCGGTACAATTTCCCCAGCAGAATATGCGCCAGCGCCTCCAGCACGGGGGCCGGGGCGCCCGCCAGGAGATCGGAAATGCGCACTTCGAGCCGGCCGCTGTTCAGACGGACAAAGCTGTCCGCGTTGGCGAACCGGCAGAACTCGATCCGCATTTCGGGCAGGGGCGTGCGCGGTTTCAGCTCGCGAAATACGCGCGCCCAGATCTCCTCCGGCGTCTCGAAGAACAGCGAACTCTGTAGTCCTGGAGAACCGAGCGTCCCCTCTGGTTCCGGCATCTTCAACCAGGGTAACGCGGAACTGCGTTCGCGGATCGGGGGGCGGGGGCCGCGCCGCCCGTCGGGCGGAATGCGCGCTACACGGACCCGATCACGATGCGGTGGACCTTGAGCAATAGGTTTACTTCCTGGATCGAAACCTCCAGCGCGGAGGCAATCTGCTCCGGAGCATCTCCCCGGCGGTGCATGCGCAGCGCTTGGGAACGCTTGCTTAGGTTAAATCCGGGCTTGAGAAGGCCAGCCCCGGCCGGAACAGAGGGATGTTCCTCGATCCGCCGGAGTTGCTTTGCACAGGCCTCCGTTTCCTGCCGCAGGACCGCCAGCGCGGCCTCCCATTGCGAACGCCGCGCCTCGGCGCGCTGGTCCACCCCGCGGGTCAACCGTTGCGCCGTCCACAGCGTGATCAGACTCGCGGCGAAGCCCGCCAGCGCCAAGCTGCAAGCGATGGCCGAGGACAGGGAAATATGGGTCATCGAAAGCTCCTCAGCCGGTCCTGCTGGCTGACGATCTGCTGGATGCGCACGCCGTAGTTCCCTTCCACCACGACCACCTCTCCCCGCGCGATCAAACAGTGGTTGACGAGGATCTCGACAGGTTCGCCGACGTCTCGATCCAATTCGACGATCGATCCAGTCGTCAGCTTCAGCACGTCGCGCAGCGCAAGTTGTTTCTTCCCGAATGAGATGCTGACCGGCAGTTCAATCTCCAGCAGCAGATCCATCGTTCGGGAACGCACTGGGGCAAGAACTGGGCGGTCCTCGACCGCGATTCGCGTCTCGGGCTGTTCAGGCGGCGCGCCCGCCAGCCCGGATATCGCGTCCAGCAGCGGCGCCCCGAGGGCCAGCGACAGCGAAGCGGCGGCCTCCCCGGGGAACTGCACCGACACGGAGACGCAATCGCGCGCGCCCGGGCTGGGGGGCCGTTCCGCGCCGGCTTCCAGGACGATTTCCCGACTTACGAAAGAGCCGGCCGCGCGGGCCATCGCCGAGAATGACTGACCCAGAATCTCGATCCAGGTGTTCCTGGCCTCCGCCGGGTCCACGGTCTCCAGCCCCGCCGCTTTCAAAGTCAGAACGCCCGCAGGCTCCCAGGTGGAGCGGGGCGCGCCCACCCATGCCGCCGCGCCGGCTCCGAGCGGAAAGGGCTGCTCCCACCACAGGACATCGTTTTCGGCGCCGCCTTCCGGCGAAAACGGTTCCGCTGGGCGCCAATGGACTTCGGGCCTTACCCCCGCCATGAATTCGAAAACCTGCGCCAGACCCTCGGCCCAGGCGTCGATCAAGCGGCGCGCGGCTTCTTCGGCCGGCGGCCGGCCCGTGGCGGCCGTTTCCCCCACGTTCATGCGGTGACCCCTCCTCTCGCGACCGGCCATCGCTCCCTCAGGTGCGCCCGCAAGCGCAGGATCGCTTGCGACTTCAACTGCGAGACGCGCGATTCATGCAGCCCGACGACGGCCGCAATCTCGCGCAGGGTGAGTTCCTCGTGGTAGTAGAAACTGAGTACGGTGCGTTCGATTTCCGGAATGCCGCCAATTCCTTCCGCCAAGACGCGCTCCAGTTCCGCTCTCTCCAGGATCGAGGACGGAAGCTTCTCCTCGTCGTCCGCGACGTAGTGCAGCAGATCCTTACCCTGACTGCCGGCGTGCTCCAGGCTGGCCACGTTGAGCCCGCGAATCTCCACCAGCCACTCGTGGTACTCCTCGATCCGGATTTGCAGATGGCCGGCGATCTCCTCTTCGCTGGGCGCCCGATGCAGGAGTTGTTCGAGCCGCGCGATGGCGGCTTCAATCTGCTTCGATCGGCGCCGTTTCTGGCGGGGAGCCCAGTCCAGGCCGCGGAGGTTGTCCAGGATGGCCCCACGGATCTTGTACTCCGCGTACGTCTTGAGCTTGACGTTGTGGGCGGGGTCGAAGTGATCGATCGCGGCAATGAGGCCGATCACGCCGCTGGAGATCAGGTCCTCCAGGGCCACGTTATCGGGCAGCCGCTCCTGGATGCGACGCGCGATCAACCGTACTTGCGGCAGATGCTCCAGAATCAGACGCTCCCGTTCGCCATCGCTCATCGATTCAGACGCTGCATGCGCGTACATATGCCACCATCGCCGGGATCCCTTCGTTACGCAGCGGATTGCGCGCGCGCGATCCGGCCCGTAAGCACCAACTCCGATACTCGTTCCCGGCTGGCCGTTTCCAGATCCTCCGGGATGCGCTGGCCGGCGGTGAAAAACGACAACGGCCTGCCGGTCCGCGCCGCTTCGTTGAGGATGGGGCCGAAAGAACTGGTCTCATCGAGCTTGGTGAACAATAGGCGTTGCGGCCGGAAACTCCGGTACGAATCCACCACGCGGGCCAGATCGGCGGATTTCATGGAGGAAGGCAGAACCAGTTGCGCGTCCAGGTCGTCCCTGGACGCCAGGAACCGCGCCAGAGACGAGGCCTGGTCCATGTCGCCGTACCCGAAGCCGGGGGTATCGATGAAAATGACGTCCTTCCCCCGGTTCTCTTCAATGGCCTGAGAGAGCGCCGCAACGGTTTCGAGGACCTGAAAGCCGATCCCGAGAATCGCCGCGTACGAGCGCAACTGTTCCGCCGCCGCCACCCGGTACGTGTCCGCCGAGAGCAGCAGCGCCGGGCGCCGGCCAGCCAGGCCGTAATTCACCGCCAGTTTCACCAGGGTGGTGGTCTTGCCGCACCCGGGCGGCCCGACCAGCGCCACGATCCGGGGCCGCGTTTCACCCCTGCCCAACAGCGGCTCCACCGTGACGCGCGATCCGATCTCGTCGGTCAGGGCGCGCTCGAAATCCGCCCGGTCCAGGCGCCGGACCGCCCGCAGGAGCGGCGCGGGATCCTCGGCCGCGCGCGCAGCGGCGCCCTGCACGATATCGCGGGCCAGTTCCGGGTCCACCTCGTTGGCGGTCAACGTCGCGTAAGCCTCCGAGAGATACGGCGTCTGGGACGTCCACTGCGACGGCGTGAACGCCGATCGCGCGAGCGCCCGGCGCATGTTCTCCAGCTCCCGTTTCAGCTCCGCCACTTCCAGGGACAACCGGTCGCCCGGCGCCGGCGCGGCGAGGCCGGGTTGCCCCGCGGCGGGAGGCGCTCCTGCCGCCGCGGAAACCGTATCGGCGGCGAACACGACCTCATACTCTCCCAGGTCCCGCGCTTCGGGCGGCGCCTTGCGGCTGTTTACCAACATGGCGTCGGGGCCCATTTCCCGCCGGGCCTCCGCCATGGCGTCTTCCACGGTCCGCGCGAAATACGATTTGATCTTCATCGGATCCGGCTCCCCGGCGCGCCCCGCCGTTCAGCCTTCTGCGTTCGTGAAAACTATCGTCAGTTTGCGGGCCTTCCTGTAGGTTTCGGCTCTACTGGATATTGCCGATCGGCTGGACCTTCACCCCGGGCGGGATTTCGTTATGCGCCAGGAAGAACAGGTTGGGAATGGCGGTTTCGGCGATCTGGCGGAGGAAGCAGCGAGCCGCCGACGAGGTGACGGCCGCCGTCGGCGTTTCGGGCTGACCCGCCCGGCTCAGGATTCGGTTCAGGATCCCGCGGACGGCTTCCGGCGCCAGCGCCAGGTGGCTGCTCTGCTCGCTATGTTGCGCGCCGCTCTCCACCGTTTGCTCGATCGACGGGTCGATGAACCACGCCGGCAATTCGCCCGCGCGGTTCAGATAGGGCTTCACCACCGCCCGCCGGACCGACTGGCGCACGTATTCGGTCAGCAGCGCCGGGTTGCGCGTCGCCGCCGCGGCTTCGCCCAGGGCTTCCAGAATCGATGCGCCATCGCGTATGGAAACGCGCTCGCGGAGCAGGTTCTGCAGCACTCTCTGCACCGTGGCCAGCGGCAGAAGTTTGGGAACCAGATCTTCCACGGCCTTGGGATGCTCCACGGCCACGCGATCCAGCAGCCGCTTGGCGTCCTGCCGGGAGAACAACTCGTGCGCGTAGCGGCGGATGACCTCCGCCAGGTGCGTGCCCAGCACGTTTACGCCGTCCACCACGGTGTAGCCCTCGTTGCGCGCCTTCTCCGCCCGGCCGCTCGGAATCCACAGCGCATTCAGGCCAAAGGCCGGCTCGCGCGTGGGCTGGCCCTCCAGGGCCGCCGCTTCCGAAGCCGAAGGGATCGCCAGTTCACAGCCTTGCGGCAGCTCGTAGCGCGCGATTTCCACGCCCTTGACGGCAATGGCGTACTCGCGGCTGCGCAAAGCGAGGTTGTCAGTGACGCGAACGGGCGGAAGCAGGTACCCGAGATCGGCGGCCAACTGCCGCCGGATGCCGGAGATGCGGCGCAGCAGCGGCGAATCCTGCCCCCCTTCCACCAGGCCCACCAGGCCGAGACCCACTTCGATCGCCAGCGGCTCTACTTTCAGCAACGACTCCAGATTCTCCTTGGCGGCCGCCGGCTTGCTCCCCTCCTCCGCCGCCGACTGGCGCAGTTCCTTGCGGCGCAGGCTCCAGCCCGCGGCTCCCGCTCCCCCGCCCAGGAGCAGAAACGGGATCTTGGGCATCGAGGGCAGCGCCGCCAACGCCGCCAAGACCCCGGCCGCCAGCAGAATCGGCTGCGAATGGCCGAAAACCTGCCGGCGGAATTCCGCTCCCACCGGCGCGTCGGATCCGGCGCGCGCCACAATCAGGGCCCCGGAAATGGAAATCATGAGCGCCGGAATGACCGTGACCAGCCCGTCGCCGATGGTCAGCACGGTGTACGTTTCCAGGGCCTTCTGAAACTCCATGCCGTGCTGCAGAACGCCGATCAGGAATCCCGCGACGATGTTGATAGCCGTGATCAGGATGGCCGCCACGGCGTCGCGCTGCGTGAAACGCGAAGCGCCGTCCATGGCGCCGTAAAACTCGGCTTCGGTGGCGAGTTGCTTGCGCCGGCGCTTGGCCTCGGTCTCGTCGATCAACCCCCCGTTCAGGTCCGAGTCGATGGACATCTGCTTGCCGGGCAGCGCGTCCAGAGTGAAACGCGCCGTTACTTCCGAAATGCGCACCGCGCCGTGGTTGATTACCACGTACTGGATGGCGATCAGAACCAGGAAAATCACCGCCCCTATAATGTAGTTCCCGCCCGCCACGAAGGCGCCGAAGGCGCCGATGATCTCGCCCGCGGCCGTGGTTCCCGTGTTGCCTTCGAGCAGGATCAGCCGCGCGGAGGAAACGTTCAGCGAGAGGCGGAACAGCGTCAATAGCAGCAGCGCGGAGGGGAACGAGGTGAACTCAACGGGCCGCGTCAGGTACAGAGAGACCATGAGAACCGTGACCGACATCATGATGTCCGAAGCGATCAGCAGGTCCAGCAGGAAGGGGGGCAGCGGCGCGATCAGGGCGAAGACGATGGCCAGCACCGCCGCCGGGACCGCCATCTCGCGCAGCGAGCCCAGAGGAAGCTGTTTCCACCAGCCGGCCCCCGGAGCGGCCGGGGTTTTGGACGGAGTCACGCTAGACCGGCGACCTCCCCTTCATGAGTTTGAAAATATAGGCGAGAATCTCCGCCACCGCGCGGTACAGATGAGGCGGAATCTCCTGCCCCACCTCCACCGCTTTGTACAGCGCCTGCGCGAGAGGCGGGTTTTCGATCACCGGAACCAGATGTTCCACGGCCTTTTCGCGGATGCGCCGGGCCACGTAGTTCTTCCCCTTGGCGACTACCTCCGGGGCGGCCAGGCTCTCCGGCCGGTAGCGCAGCGCCACGGCGTAATGCGTGGGGTTGACCACCACGGCCGTGGCCTTGGGAATCTCCTGCATCATGCGGCGGCGCGCCCGGTCGCGTTGCAGGCGCCGGATGCGCCCCTTGATTTGCGGGTTGCCCTCCAGTTCCTTGAACTCGTCGCGAATCTCCTGGCGGTCCATGCGCAGGTCGCGCTTGTAACTGCGCATCTGCCGGAACAAGTCCACGCAACCGAACGCCAGGAACACCACCGCGGATTTCCAGAACAGCTCGACTAGCGAAGCGCCCAGCAAGCGGCAGCCGTTTTCGGCGCTCTGGAGCGGCAGGGTCAGAAATACGTCGAGCTTCTCGCGGGCCACGGCGTACGCCGCCCACAGAAAGAGCGGCAGCAGGATTGCGGCTTGGATCAGCGAGGGCAGATTCTGGCGCGGGAGATCCCCCAGTCTGGCGATCGGATTGAAACGCTTGGGGTCCGGCGCCAGCCGCTGGAGGCTGATTCCAAACCGCGTGGTCGCCAGCCGGACCCCGATGGCGGCGGCCGCCACCGCCATCCCTCCCGCGGCCAGCGGCAGCAGATCGCTCCAGAAGACCCGCCATGCGGCGGCCGTCAGGTCCTCGGCGCGCAAGGTTGGCGCGAAGGCGAGGCGGAGCAACACCCGCGCCGTCCGGCGGAATCCTTCCAGCCAGCGCGCGCCGGCCCAGCCGACGAGCGCCACGAAAACCAGGAACTCGAGCGCCGCCACCAACTCGCGGGCCGACGGAAACTGGCCCTCCCGCCGCGCCTTTTCCAGGCGCCGCTGGGTGGGTTCCTCGGTCTTGCCCGAACGGTCCGGCATCCCGCCTCATACGCCCATCGCCCGGAGCGCGGCGGCGATGGCCCGGCCCCAGAACGCCGTCAGGAGGCGCGGAAATAGCGCCGCCGTCCAGCTCATCGCCCACAGCGCCACCAGCATCTTGGCGGGAAACGCCAGCGAGAGCAATTGCAGTTGCTGGTTGAGGCGGCCCAGCAGCGCCAGCGCCACGTCCACCATCACCAGCAGCGCCACCACCGGCAGCGCCAGCCGCGCCCCAAGCGAAAACAGGCCGGAACCCAAGCGGATGAGCGGCTCGGCGGAGCGGATGCCGAATGCCCAACGGCCCACTGGAACGGTTTCCAGGCTGCGCGCGAACAGCCTCAGAACCTCGCGGTCGAGCCCCGCCGCGAAGAACAGCATGCCCGCGATTAACTGCGCGAACACCAGGAGCACGCCGGAATCGGCTTCCGTGTTCGGATCGACCGTGGAAGCGTAGCCGTAGCCGGCCTGCAACCCCAGCACCTGCGCCGCCAGCGCGAACGCTTCCAGCGCGATGGCCAGCGAGGCGCCGATGGCGATTCCCACGCCCGCCTCCGCCGCGGCCCAGCCCGCTAGCGTGGATAGCGCGACTGCGGAAGCGTCGATAGCGGGCCAACGGGCGGCGAGCGCCAGCGTGAATCCCACGGCCAGGACCACGCGCGCCGCCTCCGGAGCGCCCTTCACGCAGGGTAACGGCACGAAGACCAGAGCGCCGGAAACGCGCGCCAGCGTCAGCAGAAACCCGCACAGCGTCGAAAACGACAGCGTCGCGCTAACGGGCATAGCGGGCCAGGTTTCCCAGAATCGCCGAGGCGTAGGCCATGCTCTTGTGCAGCATCCAGGGCATGAAAAGCAACAGGCCCGCCAGAAAGGCGGCCAACCGCGGAATCGTGCTAACCGCGTTGTCCTGCATGGACGTGGCGATCTGCGCCAGCCCGACCGCGATGCCCGCGAAGAACCCGACCGCGAGCAGCGGAGCGGCCAACCAGAACGTGGCCATCAAGGCCTCACGCACGATTTGAACTACCGCTTCGGGAGTCATCCGTAGAAGCTCTTCATGAGCGATCCGACGACCAGGTTCCATCCGTCCACCAAGACGAACAGCAGGACCTTGAAGGGGGCGGAGATCATCACCGGCGGCAACTGCACCATGCCCACCGAAAGCGTGACCGAGGCCACCACCAAGTCGATCACCAGGAAAGGCAGGAACAGGACGGCGCCGATCTGGAAGCCGGCTTTCAACTCGGAGAGGATGTAAGCCGGAATGAGAACGCCGAGGTCCAGGTCCGCCGGCGTCCGGGGCGCGGGGGCGCGGGCGATTTCCAGGAACAGGCGAATGTCCTTCTCCCGGGCGAAGCGCGCCAGAAACTGGCGCAGCGGCTGGGAGCCTTGCTCCCAGGCTTGCTGCGCTGTCACCCGCCCGGCTTCCAGCGGTTCCCAGCCCTGGTGGTACATGTCCGCGACGACCGGCTGCATGATTACCATGGCCAGGAATAGAGACAGCCCCAGAAGCACCTGGTTCGAGGGTGTGGACTGCGTGCCGAGCGCCTGGCGGAGGAAATGCAGAACCACCACGATGCGCAGGAAAGGCGTGATCGTCATTACCGCGGCCGGCAGCAGCGTCATCACCGTCATCAGAAGGATGATCTGCATGGGGGCGCTGAGGCCGCTTCCGGCTTTTCCCGCCGATATTCCGAACTGGGCCAGCGGATCGGCGGCCATGGCCGGCGCCGCCAACCATGCCAGGCACAGGACGCCCTTCATCGCGCCGTCTCCCGCGCGCTTTCCACTTCCCGCCAAGGGAAGCTTTCGATCAGCGCGCAGCCGGACGGGTAGGACGCCACCAGCAGCCCGCGGTCCCCCATGCGCACGAGATCGAGCGCGTGGTGCGGCCCGAGCGCCAGCCGTTCCACCCGCTCCAGCCGGCGCCCGGCAGGCTTTCCCAGAACTAGCATGCCGGCGAAACCCCGCCGGCGAAGCCGCCAGAGAGCCGCGGCCAGCAAGCCCAGAACGAGCGCCGCCGCGGCCAATTGTCGCGCGATATCCATGGCGATCCGCTCCTCTACGCGTCATCGCGGAAGTCGGTGATTCGTACTCCCAGCACGTTCTCGATCACCACGATTTCGCCCGAACCGCACAGCGAGCCGCCGATATAAATATCGATGTTCTCGCCCGCCGACCGGGAGGTGGCGATCACCGCGCCTTCGTCGAGTTCGAGCACCTCGCGCACCTTCATGATCCGCCGGTCCAGCTCGACTTCGATCTCCACCGGAACGTCGGCCAGGGGCGCGATTTCTTCCAAAGGAGTCATCGACGGCTTAGTGGATCAAGTTTATGGTTTCCTGGCTCAACTCATCGGCCGACGTCACCACTTTGGCGTTGGCCTCATACGCGCGTTGGTAGACGATCAGGTTGGTGAACTCGGTCGCCACGTCGACGGTCGACGCCTCGATGGACGCGCCCACGACATTGCCGCGCCCCCCCGTGCCGGGGACGCCGATCACCGGCGTCGCGGTTCCGGCCGTCACCTGGTATTTGTTGTTGCCTTCGGCGACCAGCGAATCGGGATTGCGAATCGAGGCCGTGGCCAGTTGCGCCACAACCATCTGTTGCCCGTCGGAGTACTGAGCCACGATCGTCCCGCCGTCGCTGAGGCCGACCTGCGACAACTGCGCCCCCGCGGAGCCGTCCTGGGCGCTGGCGGAAACCTCGGAGGCATTGGCGAACTGCGTGATCCGGCCCGCGCCCGAGGCGTTGTAGGGGTCCCAGCTCAGCTTCAGATCGCTGGCGTCGTCCGCCAGCTTGGAGGCGGTGATGCCGATCGGGCTTCCCGCGGCCGGCGATGTCAACTGACCGTTCGAGTCGAAGTCCAGTTCCCCGGTGGTCAGGACCGACGGCGTCCCAGGCTTGCCGCCAGTCAAATCCTCCCCAGGCAGCGACACGTTGTAGGTCCATTGGTTATCGGCCTTCTTGGTAAAGTCGAACGTGAGGACGTGAGCCGTTCCGAGACTGTCGTACACCTGGACGGGGTAGGAGAGGGCCGGCGACCCGGTCACCGCGGCCGCGGAGTTCAGGTTCAAATCGAGGGTCACATCCTTCGTGGCGATGGGCTGCTTCAGAGATCCTACGGCGAGGGTGATGTCGGATATCGGAGAGTTGGTGTCCACCTGGCCGGTCTTGGGATCCACCATCCAGCCCTGCACGTGCTCTCCGGTGTCGGTCACGACCACGCCGTTTGAGTCCGTCGTGAAGTTGCCGGCGCGTGTGAACGACGTCACGCCCGAAGCGTCCTTGAGGACGAAGAAGCCCTCTCCCTGGATGGCCCCGTCGAGCGTCCCCGTGCTGGATTGAACGGCCCCCTGCGTGAACTCGCGCTCGGTGATGGGCGACGCCGTGCCGAATCCCACTTCGGTGGCGGTCAGGCCTTCGCCGATGGCGTTGGTGACCAGGTCGCGAAAGTACACCACGCTGGCTTTGTAGCCGGCGGTGTTCAGGTTAGCCAGGTTGTTGCCGACCACGCTGAACGCGGTGCTGTCGGCGCGCAACCCCGAAACGGCGGCGGATAAAGACGTAAACATTCCATTCCTCCTTTATGGTTGGGTGTTCGTTGTTGCGCCGGCGGATGAACTCAACTGGTCCACATCCTGACGAATGGCTGAGATGTCCTGGCCCATGGCGATGCCCTGCTCGACCTGTTGAAACTGCGCGAGCTGGGTCAAGAACTGCGTCCCGTCGGTCGGGTTGAGCGGGTCCTGATTCTGGATCTGAGCCACCAGGAGCTGGAGAAACATGCCCTCGGTGGCGGTGGTGGCGGACGCGGCCGGTTGCCCGGACGCCGCGCTGCCGGAAGCGTCGGCAGCGCTGGTGGCTGGCAGGCTGGGGGTCATACCCGGCTCCTCCGCGCGGCTATGCGGGGGAAGCCCGCACGCACGCATTCCCGGGCGGATTCCGCCGGGGTGGCTAACCAAGTGACGATAGAAACCATGCGAATTCCTTCCTCTCTTCCTTTTTGGGATGGGGCGTTGGTTCGGTTTGTTCGGGCTGAGGCTGGCGCTCGCGCCGTTCCCCAGCGTCCGGACGCCCTTGACCGTTTCGTTCCGGCGCCGCGCCGTTCCCCCCGGCGTCCGTGGAATGGCGCCCTGTTCCTTCGGTGCGCCAACTTTCGGCGCGTAACCCGGTCTGCTCG
The DNA here is from genome assembly GCA_050012095.1 of Bryobacteraceae bacterium. Classification (GTDB taxonomy): domain Bacteria; phylum Acidobacteriota; class Terriglobia; order Bryobacterales; family Bryobacteraceae; genus BOG-224. The sequence goes on from JBEKHV010000039.1 coordinate 21,037, forward strand.
AGCCGCGCGGCCAGGGAAGGCAAATCGCGGCGCAAAGCGCCGGCCAGGCCGGCGTCGGGAGTACGCACATCGAGGTGGATTTCCCCGCCGCGATCGAGCACGCGGACCGCGACACGCTGCTGCCCTTGGTTCACCTCCAACGTGATGGTCCGCGCCGGTTCGCGGGTGGCGGCCGGTTCGGGCCCGCGTTCAACGGGCGTCGCGGCCGGTTCGGAAGCCCGCCCGGAAAGCGCGCCGCCCGCAACCGCGGCGCGCCGCGGCTCCGGTCCGGGACCCGGTACAATGAGCAGGCTGCCGGCCCTGCCCAAGGCGTCTCCCGAGTCCAAAGGGACGGGAAGCTCCGGTTCCGCAGGAGCATTCTTGAGCGCCTTGCCGTTGGCCACGGCGGCGGGCGCGCCAGTGGCGTGCGAAGCCTCGTCTGGGGAGCCGGCCAGCTCGCCGGCGGCAGGCTCTGGCCCGGCTGCCGCCATGGCGGCGCGCGGCTCGGCGTCCGGCTGGCCGTTCGGGAGCGAGCGCTCCGCTCGCTGCGAGGATTCTCCGGTCCCGCGCGGGGATGCAAGCGCGGCCGCGGGCACGGCCGCCGGCGCATCCGGCGCCGCCGCAACCAGGCGCGCGGCGAAGGCCAGCTCGCCTCCGGCCGCAGCGGCGCGGGAGCCACCCACGGAAGCGACCGCGGCAGGTAGTCCCGCCGTTCTTCCCAGGGTCTCAGGCACGCTGGCGGCCTCGACCGACAGCGCCTCCCGATCTCCCGAGGCGTCGTCGCCCTGGGAAGAGACGGCGGCCCGGGCGGGCGTACGCGCCGCTGTCTCACCGGTGGGTACAACGGGCGCAGTGGCGAACGGGCGCGCCGGCCGCGGACCGCCGACCTCTTTCCGCTCACTGCCGGCCGCTGGCCGCCGACCGCCGACCGCCGTTCGCTCCTCAGCGGCCGGCATGGCAAGCGCGGCCGTGAATCGCGTTGCAAGGGAAGGTTGGTCTTGCCCGCTGGGGACGGAGGGCGGGGTCTGGTCCGCTGCCCCCCAATCCGTGCGGGGGGCTGTTTTGGAAGCGGTGCCGGAAGCAGTGGCGGGTTCCGCCGATTCCGCGCCGGCCCAGTGCGTCTCCGGCGCGGATGCCGTAACCGGCGGCGCATCGTGCCTCTCGGCTGGGAGCACGCTTGGGACGGAGGGCCGGTCCTGGCTCGCTGCCCGCAGCTCCACGCCGCGGCCCGTCTGGGGGGTGGCGGCGGCAGCGATGGCTGGCTCCGCCTCTTCCGCGCCAGCCGGCGCAGCGCTCCGCGGCGCCGCCTGTACAAATTCCGAGGCCCCCAGCGCAACGCGGCTCTCTGCCAACCGGACGCGCGTGTTGGAGGGTCCGCCTTGCTTGGCTGCCCGCGAGTCCACGCCAGCAGGAGCTGCCTGGGAGACAGCGCCGGAAGCAGTGGCTGGTTCCGGCGATCCCCCGCCATCCCGTTCAGCCCGCGGCGCCGGTAGCGCAAGGAAGCGTTGGCCCGCCTTCGCATCCGCGCCGCTGGCTGAATCGGGAACGCCTTTGGTCCCGCCATCCGCGGCCCCGGCCGAAGCGGACAAGGGCTGCGAGCCATCCGGCTCCGGCGGAGGCGCGGCGGATGCCGAGAAGGGCGCGGCCGACGCTTCCGGGGCGGCCGGCGTCCCGGGCATTGGGATGGATGCGACCAGCGGTTCGAACACCGCGTGAAAACGCTGCGCCCGCACCGTCGCGACCTTCGCGCCGCCCCTCCCTTTCGCGGCTGGTATCGGAAACAGAGCGGCCGAATCCGCAGCGCCGTTTGGAGCGGCCGGCAAGGAAGCGCAGGCGTTCACGCCACCCAGCGATGCAGATCAGCGGCCAACGATCCGGCCGCGCTTTTTCAACGGCTTAGGCGCGACGACGCGGCAAAAAGTCGCCGTACCGCCAGCCTTCGCCAGAATATTGTCGCCGAGCGAAACCCTCCCTTTCCGGCATATCGGACGGGGCGCGTGTTTTTTGAGAGATTTACCTCTGTTTTTCCACTTGGACCGCGGCGTGCTCTATTTCACGCCGCTATGGATCCCATGACCGCCGTCGCGGCCAGCGGGCTGCGGGCCCGGATGGAATCGCTCGACATGCTGGCCAACAACATCGCCAATGCCTCCACCGGCGGTTACAAGGCGGATCGCGAGTTCTACAGCTTGTATGTCGCGCCCGAGGCGGCCGGCGAAGATCAGCCCGTGACTATGCCGCTGGTCGAACGGCCCTGGACCGACATGTCGCAGGGTCTTGTGCACGACACGGGGAACCCTCTGGACGTGGCGTTGTCCGGAAAGGGCTTCTTTGCCGTCAACGGCCCGGGCGGAACGCTGTATACGCGCAACGGCAATTTTCACCTGGCGGCGGACGGCAAACTGGTCACGGGCGAAGGGTACGCGGTGCAAACATCCGACGGCGCGAGCCTCGCGCTAGATCCCTCGCGCGGGGTCGAGATCCGGCCGGACGGCACGGTCGCCCAGGCGGGCGCCGCAGCCGGCCAGATCGCCGTCGTGGACTTCGCCAATGGGAGCGGGCTGGTGAAGCAGGAAGGCAGCTATTTTCACGCGGGCGCCTCTTCGACGCCGACCGCCGCCTCGGGAGTCTCGATCGAGCAGGGCAAGTTGGAGGCTTCCAACGCCAGCAACGCCGACGCGGCCGTGCGGCTGGTGGCCGTCATGCGCCAGTTCGAGATGTTGCAGAAGGCCACCAGTTTGGCGAGCGAGATGAACCGCCAAGCCATCGAGGAAGTCGCCAAAGTGGGTTCGTAAAAGAGGAGACGGTATGATTCGAGCGCTCTACACCGCCGCCAGTGGAATGACGGCGCAGCAGTTGAACGTGGACAACATCGCTCACAACCTGGCCAATGCCAACACCATAGGCTATAAGGCGCGTCAGGCCCAGTTTCAGGACCTGCTGTACCAGACCGTGGTGCAGCCCGGGGCGCCGGCCGGCCAGCAGACCGTCGTCCCCACGGGCCTGCAACTCGGCCTGGGGACGCGGGCTTCCTCCAACGACATCGTCTTCAGTCAAGGCGACTTCTCCGAGACCGACAACCCGCTCGACCTAGTGATCCAGGGCCGCGGGTTCTTCCAGGTGCGCCGCCCCTCGGGAGAACTGGCCTATACGCGCGCCGGGTCGTTCCACCTGGACCGCGACGGCAACGTGGTGACCGCCGATGGCGATCCGCTGGAGCCCCAGATCACCATCCCGGCCGCCGCGCAGCAGATCACCATCGCCCAGGATGGAACGGTGAGTTACACCCAGCCCAACCAGACCGCCGCGCAGCAGGCCGGCCAGATTCAGCTCGCGAACTTCCAAAACCCGGCCGGCTTGAACAGCCTGGGAGGGAATCTCTACTCTCCTACCGACGCCTCGGGCGATGCCACCGTGGGACCGCCGGGAGGTCAGGAGGGTCTGGGCTCGGTGTTGCAGGGATACGTCGAGCAGTCCAACGTCTCGATCGTCGAGGAGTTCGTCAACCTGATCGAGGCGCAACGCGGCTATGAGGCCAACTCCAAGGTGGTGCAAGCCGCCGACAGCATGTACCAGCAAGTCAACAACATGTCGCGATGATACCGCTTGCTTCCATAGCGTTGGCCGGCTGTCTGACGATCGGCGCCGGCTCGGACCGGGTGCTGGCCGGCGACTTGGCGCGGGAGGTCCCGGCGTTCGCGGCGGTGGCCCCGGACACGCCGCTGGCGCCTGCGCCGCTAGGCGGGGCGCAACGCATCTTCCGCGCCGCCGAACTGCGCTACATGGCCCTCCGCATGGGGTTGCCGTCCGTCCCGGACCAAGACGTTTGCGTGGAGCGGAGAATGACGCCCCTCGATCCGGAGAAGCTCCTGGAGATCATGCGCCGGCAATTACCCGGAGCGAGCCTCGCGATGCTCGACTATAGCCGGATCCCCGCGCCCGAGGGCGCCATCGAATTCCCGCTGGCGGCGTTGCGGCCGGCGCCCGGAGGCGCATTCTGGAGCGGGTACGTCGTCTACGCCGGCGCCCGCCATTTTCCCATCTGGGCGAAGATCCGGGCGTCGTCCACGGAGCCGCGCGTGGTGGCGGCGGCGAGTCTGGAGCCGGGCCGCGCCATCTCGGCCGCGCAACTCCGCCTGGAAACGAAGGAGGGCTTCCCCACGGCCGGCGCGCTGGCCGCTTCCGTGGAGGAGGTCGCGGGAAAAGCTCCGCGCCGCTTTATTGCGAACGGTACGGCGATTCGGCGGGAATGGTTGGAGGCGCCCCAGGAGATCCAGCGCGGCGACCAAGTGCTGGTGGAGGCGCGGGCCGGAGCGGCGCGCCTCGAGTTGACCGCCGTGGCCGAGGCTCCGGGTTCGGCGGGCGATGTCATCCCCGTGCTCAATCCGTTCTCCATGAGGCGCTTCAAGGCACGGGTGGAAGGCAAAGGCAAAGTTTCCGTGGGAGAGGGGAATCCATGAGGCTGCTATTGATTGGCGCGCTGGCGGTGTGCTGCGTGGCGTCCGCGGCGAAGAAGAAGACTGAGGCGCCCGCGTCCCCGCTGGACCGGTACGTTGCGGAGGCCGCGGCCCGCACGGCGGCGGCGCCGGCCCCTTCGCCCGGAGCCATCTGGTCGCCGGGCGCGAGGCTGGCGGATGCGGCGCGCGATCCGCGCGCCAGCCAATTGGACGACACCCTCACGATCCTGGTGGTGGAAAACGCCTCGGCCGTAGCTTCGGGCACGACCCAGACCGAGCGGGCGTCGTCCACGGCTAACACCATCAGCGCGGCGGGAGGCCTCACGCGCGCGTTGGGGCCTTGGGCCAACCTGGCCGGTACGTCTGGCGATACGAAACTCGCCGGTACTGGAACCACGAGCCGCGATATTGTCATCAGCACCACGCTGACGGCGCGGGTAGCGGGCGTGATGCCCAACGGCGCCCTAGTGGTGGAAGCGTCCAAGGACATCGAGGTCAACTCCGAGCGGCAGACGATTACGGTGCGGGGCGTGGCGCGGCCGGCCGACATCGGCTCCGATAACAGCGTCCGATCCGACCGGCTGGCGCAGCTGGAGCTGCGGGTGAACGGAAAGGGCGTGGTGGGGGACGCCATCCGGCGCCCGTTCATCCTCTACCGGCTGTTGCTCGGGTTGCTGCCATTCTGATATGACCAAGCGAATCTTGATCTTCGCTCTGGCCCTGCCGCTGGCGGCCGGCCCTGGGATGGGGGCGCGGCTGAAGGACCTGGCGGATGTGGAAGGCGTCCGGGAAAACCAGTTGATAGGCTACGGGTTGGTGGTCGGCCTGGCGGGCACCGGAGACCGCCAGCAGACCGTATTCCCCGCGCAAAGCCTGGCAAACGTGCTCGAACGCATGGGCGTATCCGTTGAGGCGACGGCTATTCGGCTCAAGAACACCGCGGCCGTAATGGTCACGGCTACGTTACCGGCCTTCGCCCAGCCGGGCGAAAAGATCGACGCCACGGCGGCGGCCATCGGCGACGCCAGCAATCTGCAAGGCGGAATCCTGTTGCTGACCTCGCTGCGCGGCTCCGATGGCCAGGTGTACGCCGTGGCCCAAGGCGCCGTGGTAACGGGAGGTTTTTCCGCGGGAGGGACCGGAACGTCGCAAACCGTAAATCATCCCACCGTGGGGCGTGCGCCCAATGGCGCCACCGTGGAGCGGCCCGCGCCATCGGCGGCTCCGAGCGACGTGATCCACCTCCAATTGCGTCAGTCCGACTTCACCACCTCGACGCGCATCGCCGAGGCCATCAACCGCAAGTTCGCGCCAGCCGCGCCGGCCAAGGCCGTGAACCCGGGTCTGGTGAGCGTCGCCGTTCCCCCCGAGTATGCCGCGCGCGCCACGCAGCTCGTCTCCGAGCTGGAAGCGCTGTCGGTGGACGCCGATGCGCCGGCGCGCGTGGTGGTGAACGAGCGCACGGGGACCATCGTGCTGGGCAAAGAAGTACGCATTCATCCCGTGGCTATTCTGCACGGCAATCTGACCGTGGAGATTCAGACTACCTTCGCCGTTTCTCAACCCAACGCGCTCAGCCAGGGCACGACGGAAGTGATCCCGCAGACGACCATCACTCCCAAGGAAGAGAAGGCGCGCAACGTCGTCCTGAAGGAAGGGGCCACCGTGGAGGATCTCGTGCGCGCCCTCACGTCGATCGGCTCGACGCCCCGCGACGTGATTGCCATCCTGCAGAACCTGCGCAGCGCCGGCGCGCTGGACGCCGAACTGGAGATCATCTGACGATTCCCCAAACGGCGTCCGCTCTTTTCGACGTGCAGACGGCCGGGAGCGGCCCGCGGCCCAAAGCGGACACTCCCGCCCAAATTCACGACGCCGCGCAGCAGTTCGAGGCGCTGCTGCTCACGCAAATTCTGCGGTCGGCGCGAGAGAGCGATGGCGGCTGGCTCGGATTGGGCGCGGATTCCGCCAGCGATTGCGCCTCCGATCTGGCGGACGAGCAGCTCGCCCTCGCGATGTCCCAACGCGGCGGCTTGGGCCTGGCGGACCTGATCGCCGCCGGGCTGACGAAGGACGAGCCTGAATCGGGCCGCTGAAGAACTCCATTCGCTCCCCGCCGCGCGGCGCGTAAAATGGAGTTTCTCATGCAGATTCACATCGCTCCCGCCGCGTCCGTCTCGGGCGAGATCGGGCTGCCGGGCGACAAATCGATCTCCCATCGCTACGCCATGATCGCGGCCATCGCCGAAGGCGAGACGCGCATCCGCAACTACTCGACCGGGGCCGACTGCCATTCCACCCTGGAATGCGTCCGCGCGCTGGGCATCGAAGTGGAAGGCTCGGGGACCGAGTTCGCCATTCGCGGAAGGGGCCTGGAAGGGTTGCGCGCGCCGGCCGCGGATCTCGACGCCGGGAATTCCGGTTCGACCATCCGTATGCTCTCCGGTATCCTGGCCGCGCAGCCGTTCCGCAGCCGCATTCTCGGAGACGAATCGCTCGCGCGCCGGCCCATGCGGCGCATCCTCGAGCCGCTGACGGAGATGGGGGCGCGCATCGGCGCGCGCGAGGGCCAGTATCCGCCGCTCGAGATCGAGGGCGCGCCTCTCCGGCCCATCGATTATGTCCTCCCGGTGGCCAGCGCGCAGGTGAAGACCTGCGTCCTGTTCGCCGGCCTGTTCGCTCCGGGGGCCACGTCGGTGACGGAGCCGGCCCGGTCGCGCGATCACACCGAAATCGCCCTGCGCGAATTCGGCGCGGAGGTCTGGGTCGAGCGGCGCAGAATCACAGTCTCGGGCCGGCCGAAGCTGACGGGCCGTGAGGTGGTCGCGCCGGCGGACCTCTCTTCGGCGGCCTTCTTTCTCGTGGCCGCGCTGCTCCTTCCGGGGTCGCGGCTGGGCATTCGCGGCGTAGGCTTGAACCCCACGCGTTCCGCGCTGCTCGATTTCCTGACCGGCATGGGCGCCCGGATTCGCATCCCCACGCTGGAGAGCCGTAACGGCGAGCTGATCGGCGACATCGAGGTCGAGCACTCGCCCCTGCGCGGTGGAATCATCGACGGCGGCCTGACCGCCGCGCTCATCGACGAGATTCCCGTCCTGGCCGTTCTCGGCGCCGCTACCGAAGAAGGGCTGACCGTAAAGGACGCCTCCGAGCTGCGCATCAAGGAAACCGACCGCATTCGCACGGTGGCCGAGAACCTGCGGCGCATGGGCGTCGAAGCCGAAGAGCTTCCCGACGGCCTGGTGGTTCCCGGCCGCCAGAAGTTCCGCGCCGCGCGGTTCGACTCCTTCGGCGACCACCGCATCGCCATGGCCTTCGCCGTAGCCGCGCTGCGCGGCGATGGGGAATCGGTCATCGACCGCGCCGAAGCGGCGTCGATCTCGTTCCCTGAGTTCTGGGACACATTGCGCGCCATTGCGCGCTGAGCCTACTGCCGCAGCTCCACAATCAACGCATCGAGCGCCATCGTCTTCTGAATATTCCTCTTAATCAACTGCGCGATTTCGTCCACTCTTCCCACCGCTTTGCGCAGCCAGGCGAACCGCACGTGGCCGGCCAGCGTCTCCAGTTCCCCCCGGATATCCTGGTTGCGGATTTCGCCCGCGCCTTCCACCAGCAGCAGCAGGTCGCGCAGCAGTTCGTAGAGCGCCGCCAAGTAGAGATCCAGCTTCTCGTTTTTGCTCCGGCCGAGCGCCTCGGAAACCGGAACCCACGAGCCGAACGGCGCACATCCAGCGGCCACTTTCAGGAGCGCCAGCATGGCGGCGCGCCGCCTGTCGTGCGTTTCGAGGTCGAGCAAAACCGCCAGCCCCGGGCTGCCGGCCGCCAGCGCCACGCGGCGTTCCGGCTGGTCCAGGCCGCGCGCCCGTACGAACTCCCGCATCTGGTCCGCCGCCAGCGGCGCGAATTGAAACGGGACGGCGCGCGAGCGGATGGTGGGCAGCAGATCGTAGGCGTTCTCCGCCGTCAGGATCACCACCAAGTGGTCGGGCGGCTCTTCCAGCGTCTTCAGAAGCGAGTTGGCGGCCTGGTCGTTGGCCCGGTCCACGTGGTCGATCAGGAAGATGCGGCGGCGGCCCTTGTGCGGCAGGAATGGGGCGCGTTCCTTCAGCAGGCGGCTCTGCTGGATGGAGATCTGGCGCAGCGGGCCGTCGGGCGCGAAGGTGACGAAATCGAGGTGCGTGGCGAACAGCAGCGGGTCTTCGTTGCGCTTCTCGGCGGACCATTTCTCGCGGGCCGCCACGGTCTCCAGGTTGTGGGGCAGGCTGAGATCGTCCTGCTCGATGCGCTCCGCGCGGCCGAGCAGGCGGGCGCCCAGCCGCCGCGCCAACGTGGCCTTGCCAACGCCCTCGGGACCGGCGAATAGCAGGGTCTGCGCCAGGCGGTCTTGCGCCAGCATCTGTTCGAGCGCTTCGGCGACGTGCGCATTGCCCCAGAAATTGTCAAACATGGCCGTTCAAAAGAGCCTCACAGCCGCGGAGCCACCACGCTCCACACCGCGCGCTCGATGGCGTCGATATCCTGGCGGCCGTCGACGATCTTCACGCGTTCCGGTTCCCGCGCGGCCAGCGCGTGGTACGCCTCGTACACCGTGCGGTGAAATGCGAGGGACTGGTCGTCCATGCGGGTTTCGCAGTGCGGCTCCGCCATGTTGCGGGCGCGCGCCCGCGCCAGGCTGGCTTCGGCGTCGATATCCACCAGCAGCGTGAGATCGGGCTTGATGCCGCGGCACGCGATGGCCTCCAGCGCGGCCACCATGTCGGCCCCCAGCCCGCGCCCGAAACCCTGGTAAACCAGTGAAGAATCCGTGAACCGGTCCGACAGCACAATCTCACCGCGGCCCAGCGCGGGCGCGATCCACTCCTCCACGTTCTGCGCGCGCGAGGCGAAGTAGAGCAGCACTTCGGTGACGGGGCTAAGCTCCTGATTGGCGGCATCGAGCAGAATGCGGCGGATCTTCATGGCGATGGGAGGACCGCCCGGTTCCACCGTCTCGATCACCGTGCGGCCCATCCCGCGCAAGCGCGCGGCCAGGCGCCGCATCTGGGTCGACTTGCCCGAGCCGTCCATGCCTTCGAAGGTAATGAATAGACCGCGGTGAGCCATCGTGTTTCCGAAATACTTATTGTAACGGCGCATTGGGAAGCGCAGGCGGCGTCAGGCGGAGCCGAATCTCGCCGTGGAGACGTTGAGACGCGGAGAAAGCGCGGAGAAGAATGGTAATGCGCTAAAAGTGCGTGATCGCAATTTGCAACCGCACCAGTGGCATCGTATTGCGTTTGGTGGGTAGTCTGGTGGATGGCATGTGCTGGTGTTGTTTCACCGGACTATTGCTTTATCTGACGGTAATCCACGAACACCAGCCGTGCCGGATCAAACGAGACTTCTTCGTGAACGATGTCTTCGGAGCCGTGCCTCGGTTCCCACGTAAAGCTCCAGTGTCCGGGACGATTCGGTCTTTCGGCAAAGATTTGATCGGGCCACAATTCGGTTTCAGCAGCGCCATTGCCACTTCTGACCTCAACGGGGTACTGCAACGCCCGATCTGAGCTTCGGTCATAGCCGAATGCGCCGGTCTCTGCGATGCCACAGGCACCGTACATGAACATCACAAATTCGTCAGCTACGCCATCCCCTGTTAGGTCTCGCAATCTTAGAACTTCTGGTTTGCCTTCACCTTTCGAGTTCAGGTGCGGAACGTAGTAATACCCGTTCGACACGAGATAAGGCACTCGGAAGCTGTCTGCCGGATCACCGATGAATGCTGGACCGACAATTCTGATCGCGTTCAGAACTCTGCCGTCAGCCGGATCAACTAACGAAAGTCTAGTTGGGCCAAACCAATGGTCGCCGTAGACCGCATCCCCGCAATATCCGGCGTCCGGGTCACGGGCTACCTTCTTAGGTTGCTGCATCCATAACACGAACGCACGGCTCTTTCCAGAATTGGCCGTTAGATTCGCCGTTTCGATAATCTTGGCATCGGCGGGCAGGAATTTACCGAAATTTTCGACGCTCCCGCTCTGAGCGTTCAAAGCACCCACCAGCACGAACGGGATAGCCAAGAAGAACCGCATAAGCGTGATACTCATGTCCTAAATCATTGTACCGAGTGCTGAGATCACTACGAACAGTTGGCCCACCTGACCGGCCCGGAGAATCGCAACAGCGGCTTTGTATTGCGTTCTGCGGGCATTCTGGTGGCGGGCCCCGAATGGCGGCAGGATGAGCGTGGACGCGTGCTAGAATTTCGGCTTTCGTAACCGCTGCCATCGCCCTGCGGTGGATCACGCCGCCAGCAATTCCGCCAGCGTCTCTTAGTTAGCGCAGTACCAGAAGAATGAGGGATGGCCAAGCTCTGGGTTGCGAACTTATGCTGCGGGCGAGGTTCGGGCAGCAGAGGGAACCGAGGTTCGAAGGGCTGGCGCCGCTAAGGTGTGGAGCGCAGGGGAGGTAGGGCAGGCCAAACGGCCTGCCCTACCACGTCCAGATGCGCACGCGCTATAGGCTCGCGACCAGGTTGTCTATCAGGCGGGTTGGGCCTAGAAAGATCGCGCCGGCGATGAGCACACGGCCATCGATGCGCTCGAGGGGCGCGAGCGTCTCGGGATCGCTCAACTCAAAGTACTCGACGCGCACTTCCGGGTGGGCGGCGAACAGCGGCGCCACGCGCTCTCGAATCGCGGCCACCGACCGCTCGCCGTTTTCGATCCTATCGGCCGCCGCGCGCAGGGCGCGCCACAGCACGGGCGCAACCGCGCGCTGCGCCGCGGTCAGGTTCTTGTTGCGTGAACTGAGCGCCAGCCCGTCCGGCTCGCGCACGGTTGCGACCGGCGCCACGGTTACCGGCAGATTCAAATCCTGCACCATGCGGCGAACGATCGCCAACTGCTGCGCGTCTTTTTCGCCGAAGTACGCCCGGTCGGGCTGCACGATGTGGAAGAGCTTCAAAACGACCGTCGCTACGCCGCGGAAATGGCCAGGCCGGTAGCGCCCGCAGAGATGCTCGCCGAGCGCCGGCGCGTCGACAAACGTCACCTGCTCCCGCGGGTACAACTCGCGCGCCGTGGGCGCGAAAACCAGATCGACGCCGTAGCGGGCGCACACGCGCAGATCCTCTTCGGGGGTTTGCGGATAGGCGTCGAGGTCTTCCTTGCGATCGAATTGCAGGGGGTTCACGAAAATGCTCGCCACGACGAAATCGTTTTCCCGGCGCGCGGTTTCCAGCAGCTTGGCGTGCCCGGCGTGCAGCGCTCCCATGGTCGGGACAAATCCGATCGATCGATTCCCCCGCCGCACGGCGTCCAGGCGCGCGCGCGCCTGGCCGGCTTCCGTAACGACCTCAATCACTGGGAATGGCCCCCGAACGCACGTCCGCGGCGAACCGCTGGACCGCGCCGACGATCAACTCTCCGACGGCGGCGTATTGCCTGGCGAATGACGGCGCCGCCGAGCCGCTCAACCCGAGGATGTCCTGGGTAACCAGCACCTGGCCGTCGCAATCCGGCCCGGAGCCAATGCCGATAATCGGGACCCGTGAAATCTCGCTGAGCCGGCGCGCCAGCGCCCCGGGCACGCATTCCAGCACGATCGCAAATACGCCAGCCTGTTCGAGCGCCGCCCGATCCGCCACGAGCCGCTCCTGTTCTTCCGGACGAGTGGCCTGCCGCCGGTAACCGCCTTGCGCATGGATGGATTGGGGCAGCAACCCGAGATGGCCCATCACCGGAATGCCCGCCAGCACGATGCGGCGCACGGTTTCGGCAATTTCCTCTCCGCCTTCCACCTTGACCGCTGTCGCGCCACCGCGCTGCAACAGGCGGCCCGCATTCCGCAGCGCCCTGTTGATGCCGGCCCGATGACTCAAGAACGGCATGTCGGCGACAATCAGCGCGTGGGGCGCGCCCGTGCGGACCGCGCGCGCGTGCCGCATCATGTCATCCATGGTCACGGGCACCGTGCTGTCATAGCCGAGTTCGACCATGCCGAGCGAGTCGCCGACCATCAGCATGTCGATTGCGCCCGAGCCGGCGAGCAGGCGCGCCATCCATGCGCAATAGGCCGTCAGCATGGCGATCTTCTCGCCGCGCGCCTTCTTCGCCTGTATGTCGTGTATGCGTACCGGCCGCTCTGGCTGGCTCATCATGAACTGCTCCCTTCCAGCGCCGCTTCGATCCGCCGCGCGGCGCCATCGGACAAGCCTGCGCGCCTCGCCAGGGCGAGCGTGCGCAGACCCGCGGATACATATAGGTTTCTGGTTTCGGGCGTGGCGTCTTCCAGCGCCTGGAGGTTCCGCTGGACGGCGCCCACGTCGCCCCGGCGGATCGGACCGGTCAGCGCCGCCTCCGGGCCCAGCGCCAGCACGTTATCCGTCGCGGCCCGGATCAGCGGAGCGAGAGCTTCCAGCGCCGGCCCGCGCCGGATGCCGGCGTCTTCCATCAGCTCGAGCGCGGCATCCACGAGAGCCGCGTGATAATTGGAGGCCATGACCGCGGCCGCATGATAGCGCTGCCAGTGCAGCGGGTCGATGGCGAGCGGTTTACCGCCGAGTTGCGCAATCAGGGCCCGCGCCCAAGCGACCGCCCGCGCGTCGCCCGCGCAAGCGAATACCGCGCCCGCCAGCGTTTCCACGCCGCGCTCGGGAGTGGGCACGGTCTGCAACGGATGGAGCACGCCGATCGAATTGCCGGAGGCGCGCAGGGCCGCGAGCGCTTCCGGTCCGGCGCTGCCGCACGTGTGCAGCGCAATGCCATCCCGCAATCCTCCGGCGGCAAGCTCGCCGGCAACCTCGCCGATCGCGTCGTCGGCGACGGCGATTAGAATGCGGCGCGCGCGCCGGGGCAACTCGCGCAAAGCGATGGCGCCAGAGCGGCGGCCCGCGACGACGATTCCGGCAGCTCCATTCCGGCGGAGCAACGCGGCCAGGGCCTGCGCGACGCGTCCGGTTCCGGCGATGCCGATCGCGTCGTTTCCGGCTGTTTCTGTGGAGTGCGTCATTGCATGGCAAGGTGGTCGAGGGTGGTTCTTCCGATCGACCCTCGGGCTTCGCGTAACGGCAGGAGCTACAACGATGTCACGACATTTATCAGTCTACGCGTGTGGCCGGATCAAGACAAGGAAGCCGGCAGTGGCTGAAAAGCGCGTCGATCCGAAGGCGTCTCTTCGGCCGGCCGGCAAACCCACCGCCGGCAAGACCGGCGGCGCCACTACCCGCCCAGACTCGCCAACTTGTTCAGCCCGTCCACGAACGCCTTGGCGCTGGCTTCAAGCACGTCCGTCGACGCGCCCCGGCCCACCACCCGCCGGCCCTTTTCCTCGAGCTGCGCCGTCACCTCGCCCATCGCTTCCGTGCCGCTGGTCACCGACCGAATCTCGTACCGCGTGAGCTTGGCCGAGCTTTTCGTAACCGCGGAGATGGCTTTGCACAACGCGTCCACCGGGCCGTCTCCAATGGCCGCGCCTTCTCTCAGCTCGTCCTCGACGCGGACTCTCACCGTCGCCGTGGGGATGGCCTGCGTGCCGCTGTAGATGTGCAGATACTCCAGACGGTAGGTCTCCGGAACCGGGTGGAATTCGTCGTGCAGGATGGCCGCCAGGTCCTCGTCGAAGACCTCCTGCTTCTTGTCCGCCACCGCCAGGAACCGCTGGTAGGCTTGGTCCAGTTCCTCCTGGGAGAGCGCGTAGCCCAGCTTCGCGAGCCGGTCGCGCAGGCCGTGGCGACCCGTGCGCGCCGTCAGCACCACGCGGCTGGCCTCCAGACCCACGTCCTCGGGCCGCATGATCTCGTACGTCTCCCGCTCCTTCAGGAATCCGTCCACGTGGATGCCCGAGCTATGGGAAAAAGCATTGCCGCCCACCACGGCCTTGTTGGGCGGGACCACCATCCCCAGCGCGTCGGCCACCAGGCGGCTGGTCCGGCAGAATTCGCGCGCGTCGATGCCGGTGTCCACCCCGAAATAGTCGCGCCGCGTGCGCAGCGCCATCACCACTTCCTCCAGCGCCGCGTTGCCGGCCCTTTCTCCGATCCCGTTGATGGTTCCTTCCACCTGCCGCGCCCCATTCCGGACGCCCGCCAGCGTGTTCGCCACCGCCAGCCCCAGATCGTCGTGGCAGTGCACGCTGATGGTCGCCCGCGCCGCGTTCGGAACTCTCTCCCGTATGGAGCGAATCAGCGGCCCGAACTGCTCCGGCACGGCGTAGCCCGTGGTGTCCGGAATGTTGACGACCGTGGCCCCGGCCGCGATGGCCGCCTCGACCATTTCGAAGAGGTACGCCGGATCGGCGCGCCCGGCGTCTTCCGCGTAAAACTCCACGTCGGCGGCGAACGTCCGGGCCAGTTTGACGGCGTCGACCGCCATCTTCACCAGCTTGACCTTCTTCTTGCCAAGCGTCTTGCCGTACTTCTCGTCGCGAAACTTCCCGGCGATATGGATGTCGGAGACGCCGATTCCGGTGTGGATGCGCGGCCGCCTGGCTTTGGCCAGCGCCCTTCCACACGCCTCGATGTCGCTGGCCACGGCCCGCGAAAGCGCGCAGATCGCGGGACCTTCGATCTCCTGGGCGACCAGCCGCACGGCCTCCAGGTCCTCCGGCGAAGAAGCCGGATAGCCCGCCTCAATCACGTCGACGTTCAGCCGCGCCAACTGCCGTGCGATCGCCAGTTTCTCCCGGCTTCCGAGCCGGGTCCCGGCCGCCTGCTCGCCATCTCGCAACGTCGTATCGAATACAGCGACTTTTTCGGGCATCGCGCGCTCCCGCCGGCGGACACGCCCCAGCCGGAACGTGTTCGGCACGACTTACTCTTGGGGTTCTCTTCGAGTGTACTCCGGTTCCGGAGCGGCGATGCGGAATCACAGATCGCCAAGCCGCGATCCCTTCCCGGCGCCGCGGAATCTATTTGTCTTCCCGGATCTGCTGGCTGAGGAAACGTTCGTAGCCGATTTCCTTAATCTGATGGAGCTGCGCTTCCAGCCAATCGACGTGCGCCTCTTCGTCCTTGAGCAACCGCTCGAACAACTCGCGCGAGGCGTTGTCGGCTTCCTTGGTCGCGGTCTGAATGGCGCGATTGTACATGGCCACGGCACCGATCTCCAGCTTGAGGTCGCTTTCGATCTGCTCCTTGACGTTTTGTCCGACGCTCAACTGCATCGGCTCCGTCATGCTCGGCGTGGCATCGAGGAAAAGAATGCGCTCGATCAACGCCTCCGCGTGTTTCATTTCGTCGATCGACTGTTTCTTGATATAGTCGCCCAGCCGGCCGTAGCGCCAGTTCTCGCACATCTCGGCGTGAAGGAAGTATTGGTTGATCGCCGTCAATTCTTCCTTGAGCGCTTCGTTCAACAAAGCGATCACTTTCGAGCTTCCATGCATAATTGAGGATCTTAGCAAGGACGGACTCCGGCGTCCAGCGCCGCGCCGGGCCCGTCACTGGCTGGAAAACGGCGCCGGGGGCTTCGCGGCTAGGGCTAGGGGCCTCTTTCCATGCATCCAGTTCTTGACGTCGGGCCAGAATTCCTTCAGCACGTTGGAGAAGGCGTCCGTGGCGCACTGGATGAGCAGCTTGGAGGCGTTGTCCCGGGCGTCGCGCGTATCGGGATAGTAGGCGTTGGAGAGGCCCACCGCCACGGCGTTGCCGCCCCACTCCGAGAAGTTGAACGCGTTACGCCCCGAATCCATCCGGGCCACGACGATCCGCGTCACCGCATACCAGGTGCGACGCCCCTTGGAGCCTTCTCCCAGCCGGAAATAGCGCGGGTCCTGATGAAAGACCGCCGGTACAATACCCTCGGTCATCATGTTGCCGATCATCTGGTCGCCGTAGGACGCGGCGAGCCGCCTGGCGTAACCCGCCATGCCTTGGCCAAACGAGGGGTTCTGATTTTCCAGTTGATACAGCGTAGCGAACAATCCGGAGGTAATGTACACCGGCCAATCGAAGGAGTCCTTGTAGGCGATGGTCAGCTTTTGCCGGGCGGTAATGGAGTGGAAGGGGATGGCGTATTCGGTGGTGCGGTTGTCGGGGAGCACTCCGAAAATGCGCTTGTCTTCGGGAGCCTGCACGGGGGGAGGGTCTTCCCCCGAGACCTGCTGAATGGAAGATGGCTCCGACGCCGGCGCCCCCGGTTGCGGGGGGGAATTTTGGGCAAGGAGCGGGGCCAGGGAGACTACAGCCAACGTCAGATGACGCAGGTTACCCATCTGAAACATTGGACGCAGACGCGCCGGGCCAGGATTCCCACAGTTTCCCTTCAAAAACTGGTTGCGTTCGAAAGGCTACGGGATGCCTGCGCGCGCGGGGCCGTGGGCGATCCAGCGGGCGATCAAGACGCGGTTTGCGCCTGCTTCGTCCGGACCGCGCGCAGGCCGCTCCATTGCTCCGCCAGGACGATGGAATTGGCGGGGTTCTTGGAGTGGTACTTCACCGACACGGATCCGACTCCCAAAGCGATTCCCGTGGGCATCTGCGCCTTCAGACCGCCGATGTCTTGTGAGGCGGTATATTCCACGCCGCGCACCCGGTAGGAGTAGAACAGCACGTCGTCGCGAATCTCGACCAGCGTGGCATCGGTGATTTTGCCGCGCGCCGCCAGCGCATCGCGACGCTGGCGCTCGCGTTCCTCGGGCGTCATCCGCACGAGCTTCCAGGCGCGGTAACCGATCGCGGCCCCAATTCCAACCAACGCCCCGGCTCCGAACAGCATGACGCCCTCGGGCGAGAACGGCAAAGTGTAAGCCGGCATCTTCGATTCGCTTATCTGGCGGCCCGCCTCTTCTAGCCGCCTTAAAAGCAACCCACAGTGTAGCACTGGCGCTCCCGCACGCTCCGCGCGGCGGCTGCGGGCAGAAATGCGACGGATGAGCCGCTCCCCGGCGCGTGACGGACGGCCCATAATCGGGCAGGCGGTCGATGGAAGCCCAAGCGATGCCGTACTCGTTTGAGTGTGCTTCGCCCGGCCGGCAAGTCGTACAGCACGCCGTCGTGCTTGGTCCGGTTGGCGTCCCCAAAGTCTATGAGAGGTCGAGTTGCGATCAGACGCGGAAGACCGCCCCGGTAGCTTCCCAGGCGAGGCACCGGCGAACCGAAGAGCAAATCGAAACCGTGTTTGGTGTCGCGTATCTGGCGCACATCCCAGAGACCGCCCTCGACATCTCGAACGTGGCCGATGATTTTGGGATTGGGTTTCATCCGTTTGGCCATTTTCACGTTTCCTCACCGAATTACCATTGGAGGGCGAGCGCCGCGCTGCGATGCGGCGTCACCGGAGCGCCATCGCCGGGTGTGATCCGCCGGTCAGCGAATTTGGCAGAACGAAGCCAATCGGCGTTGATTCTAAAGAGCTGGCGGCGTGGGGGCCGGCAGCCGCGGCGGACGGGGCGGGGCTGGGGAGAGGCATCTCGGCCTCTTCTTGTTCCATTTGTTCCATCTCCTCCTGCACGCGCTCGCGCTGGGCGCGGCGCAACTCGGCCAGGGCGCGGAAATAGCTGCGCTCGGCGGCTTGCTGGCGGCGGAAGAGCTTCTGGAGGACGTTGCCCTTCTTGGCGTCGTTCCCGAATATGACGCCGAGCGGAGCGTCGGTAGGCTCGTCGAGCGCGGCGAACTGGACGCGTAGGTATTGCGCTTCGATGCGGGCGTAGCGGCGACGGTCCCAATCGGCCTTGACGAGGGTCTCGACGAAGAACGCTTCCAGGGGGCCGACGGGGCGGAAGCGGCGGTGGTAATCGAGCGCGAGCCTTGCCATCCTGGGTACGTGGCCCTGAGAATCGCTGGGCGTTGAGGCGATTGGCTTGGATCTGAGCGGGTGTTGCCATAAGGAGACCTCCGGGACCAGAGTAACTGGCGAGCGGAGTGGGTTCAGGGGCCTTTGCCTGGAAGTGATTGATGGGCAAGGAGAGAAAAAGGTAATAATATACTTGACATACCCGCAAAATAGGCGTACTCTTGAAGTATGAGAGAACATGCTACCCTCCGAGACGCGATTCTGTACTTCGCGGATTTCGAGCATTGCCGACAATTCATGGTCGAGCTTCGCTGGTCGGACGGTAAGGTGAAATGCCCGCAGTGCGGCTCCGACAAGGTTTGCTACCTCGCCAAGAACAGGGTGTGGAAGTGCTACGCCACCCACCCAAAGCCGCGCTTCACGCTCAAGACCGGGACGATCTTTGAGGATTCGCCGATTCCACTTGAGAAGTGGCTTCCGGCGGTTTGGATGCTGATGAACTGCAAGAACGGCATCAGTTCTTGGGAGCTTCACCGGACGCTCGGCGTCACGCAGAAGACCGCGTGGTTCATGCTCCATCGAATCCGGCTTGCGATGCAGAGCAAGACCTTCAACAAACTCGGCGGCGAGGGCACAGGCGTTGAAGTGGATGAGACGTTCGTCGGTGGAAAACTGAACAAGATGCACAAGAGCCGCAGGCGCGCGATACAGATAGAGTACGGCCAGAAAGGGGCAAAGGCCGTCGTGCTCGGAATGCTGCAACGCGGCGGAACGATCCGCACGGCGGTCATAGACGACCGGACCAAGAAAGCCATGCAGCCCATCATCCGCGAAAACATCGAACGCGGCTCCCAGATTTACTCCGATGAATACGGATCTCAGTGGAGGATGAACGAGGACTATGCACACGAACTGGTGAACCACCTTGAGGCGTATGTGCGCGGCGAGGTTCACACCAATGGTCTGGAAAACTTCTGGAGTCTTCTGAAACGGACCCTCCACGGTACTTACGTGTCGGTCGAGCCGTTTCACCTGTTCCAATACGTGGATGAACAGGCGTGGCGTTACAACAACCGAAATATGAGCGACGTGGATCGGTTCGTATTTGCGATGCGGAATATAGTGGGGCGGCGGCTCACCTACGCTGAGTTGACCGGAAAGGATGGGCAGGTTGCACATGGCTGAACGGCAAATGGGCACGAATGAGGCAACGGCGGGGCCGACGCACCCACCGCCCCTCACTGTTGAGCAGTTCCGAGCGAGTCCTGAGTTTCGACGGCTTAGGGTTGGCATGAAGAAGTTACTTCGGGTATCCAAGGCTGATCTTGACCGCAGGTTGATCGCGGCAAAGGAAAGGTCACCGCGCACGGGGAACCCAAATGCGCCTGGGCGCAAGCCCAAAAAGCCTGATGCGTAGCGCAGCGGCATATCTGCTGTTCTCATTACTGTTACCCGTTCAGTCACAGCCACCATCCCCAACTCCAACGAAAGACAGTCAAGGCAAACAAGACAAGACTAGCGTAAAAGATAGCGGCCCAAATCCCGAAAAGAATCCTCTGCCGCGTCCGATTAGCGTTCGGATTTCTGATCCGGTCCACATAGCAGGCAATGCAAGTAGCGGCCAACCAAATCAAAGCGCGTCTACCGATGGGTGGATTGCTGCGTTCACCTTCGCCCTGGTTGTCTTCTCCGCGCTCCAATTCTGGGCGATGCATAGACAAGCGCAATATATGCGCGAAGGGTTGGCCTTGAGCAAACAGCAGACTGAGGCGGCCGTTAAGACCGCCGATGCCGCTACGTTGTCTGCGACTACCGCCAAGCGTTCCATCGAACTTTTGGAGCGCGCTGACGTTAGGGCTGAAACGATCAAAATTAACACTCCCGAAGATTTCAAGTTTATTGCCGGAGACACTGTTATCTCGATAGTCCTCGTAAATCATGGAAGAACTCGCGCTGAGAGAGTCTCCGCTTCTGTATTGGTGTTCATGGGGAGCGAATCCGAGGTGCGGCGCCCAATCATAGATCCAACTCCCACTATGCTCTTCGATATCCCCCCCAACGCAAGCCGAGATCTCCATCTTGGAGCAGCGATGCAGTGGCTGACGATGAATGACCTCGCTAGAATCGCGACTGGCGAGGACCCGTACATCAGGGTTAAGGTAGAGTATCGCGACATATTCGGAAATGACCGCTGGACTGAAACCGGAGGTCATTTTGCGCCCCCAACCGGCTGGTTGATAAGGGAGCACAGTTCTAATTGAGCTTCGGCCTGTCACGCCACCCCAAGCATGGCACGCCAACATCAGGTACGTCAAATATATTATTACCGAGAAAAACTGGAATCGTTTGTGAATGCCACACGGCGGCGCTACGCTTTCGCCACATGTGAGGGGATGAAAATGGGCCGTCATCCGGCGCTCCCTATCGGCCGACCATGGAATCGCGTATGTTCCACGTTTCCTTTACGATAGCTTGAAGGTTGCGACCCGTTCTCGGGGGCCGGCAGCGCCGCGGCGCAGCACGGCCGGCGCGATAACGCTCGCGGTATAACGGAATCCGTTATACAATGAAGATGCGTGATCAAAAGCTTCGGGGAAGAACGAACCAGGGCGCTTTTCGAGACCGGTAAGAGCCGCCGCTGGAACGCCATTGCCCGGGTGGCGGTGCGCAAACTGGTTCAGATCGATTCGGCAACCACGCTGGACGAACTGAATGTACCTCCGGGGAACCGGCTGGAAGCTATGAAGGGCGACCGCCGCGGCCAGCATAGCATTCGCATCAGCGGTCAATGGCGCATCTGTTTTCGGTGGGAAAGCGATGGCGTCTATGACGTGGAAATTGTGGACTACCACTGAAATGGAGGGAGCAAAGAAATGAGCATAACGCGTCCTGAAGGGGGCTGGAACATCACCCGCTCTCCGGTTCACCCGGGCGAGATGCTCCGTGAGGAATTCATGAAGCCGTTGGGAATTTCGATCAACGGCCTCGCTCTGGAACTGCACGTACCGGTCACCCGTATCAGCGAGATCGTTAACGAACGTCGCGGGATTACCGCCGATACAGCATTACGTCTGGCGCGGCACTTCGGCACGAGCGCCGACTTCTGGATGAACATTCAGAAGGACTATGAACTAATTCTGACCCGGCAGAAGTCGTTGAATACCATCGAGAAACAGGTCCGGCGGCGTATGATCGCAGCGTGACAGGCCGGACCTCACCGCGGATCCACCGAGTCCTCTGGTCCCGTCCTGGGCCGTTCATAGCCCGCGTCTCACAATCCGGACACGTCATGATCACGTGATTGCGAGGCGAAGAACTCGGGCCGCAGCAATGGGGCAATTCGGCACTGTCCCTGGTTGCCTCCGTTTTCCTGCCACCCAGCGGCCAGCGGGGATATAGAATAGGACAATGGCTGAGTGGCAGGAGCGAATCAGCATCAATCCGGCGGTTTGTCACGGGAAGGCGTGCATTCGCGGTACGCGCGTGATGGTATCGGTGATCCTCGACAACCTGGCTGCAGGCGTGCACAGAGACGAGATCCTAGCAAGCTACCCCGCTCTGACCGATGCCGATATCCATGCTGCAATCTCCTACGCTGCCGAATTGGCCCGTGAAGGCACCGCCGCGCTCCCACTGGAGCGGATCGCTTGAATTTCAAAATCGACGAGAACCTGCCAGCGGAATGTGCGGCCCTCTTGCGCGGTGCGGGCTTCGGCGCCGACACCGTGGCCGAGGAGAACTTGGCGGGCGCGGAC
>JBEKHV010000040.1:0-39176 GCA_050012095.1 Bryobacteraceae bacterium
GGCCGCCGGGGCGGCGCTGGCAGTCGAGGCGCGCTCTGGTGCTCACGGGATGGCCGCCGGGGCGGCGCTGGCAGTCGAGGCGCGCTCTGGTGCTCACGGGATGGCCGCCGGGGCGGCGCTGGTAGTCGAGGCGCGCAAAGCAGCGGAACGGAGAAGAGGGGGAACGAGGATGGGAAACAACATGATGGCCGACGGGGTAATAAACCTCGATGATCGGCCGGCGGTAGCGGCCGTGGATCGCGCGAACGCCGCGCTCGATGGCCATGAGCGGAAAGCCAAGACGGTCCTGGACCGCACGGGCAAAGAGTGGGAGGTCATGGGCGGTACGGTCGTTCGGGTAAGTGACCGAAGCAAGAACTCCCTGGACCGCTTGCTCGAATCCATGCAGCGTCAAGCGGACATGGCTGGCAAGACCGGCGTTGAACGCCTGGTGATGCAACGCGACCAACTGATATCCCGATGGCAGAGGGAACAGGGCGCCGTCGATGCGATCACGGCATCTTATCAGAAACTTATTGCCGCCGAAATGGCAACGGGCGCCGGAGCAGGGCTCAAGGACATAGCGGCCGAAGCTCGCGAGTCGAAGGCATCACTCGCTCTCATGGGTGAGGAAATCGGAGTCCATATACCGCGGCACATTCGCGGATTCATTTCCGAGTTGCCGGGCGTCAGTTCCGGACTGTCCGCGGCGTTCAACGCGGTTGCTATCGTCGCCGTGGTCACTGTGATTTATGAAGCCATCCGGAAAGTGATTGAATTCCGGGAGCAACTCAGGCAAATCGAGGACCAGCCGCATAAGATCGAAATGGCGTTCCACGATCTGAACGGAGAAACGCAGAAGGTCAACGACGAACTGCGTCGGGAAAACATCCACCTGGAAAACAGTATCGCCAAGTTGGAGCATAAGCCCCAGAACCTCCTCGCCGAAGCTCTCAACGATGCGCGAATCAACGCTGACGACCTGGCTAAATCGCTGGACAAAGACGCCGAGAGCCTCGCCAAAGTAATCAAGGAAAACAGCGTCGGTTGGATGGGGCGCATTGTAATGGGTAGGCAAGGGACCGGAGATATCGAGAAGTGGGCCACTGAGTACCAGAAGAAAATCAGCGATATCAACTACACCGGAAGCGGAAACGTCCATTCAGCGGCGAACGAAAGCGACCCGAAGAGGGCGCAAGATGACGCGAAGAAAGCGCAGAATGCGTGGAACGCCGCACTGGATACGGCGCGCAACGATGCGTTGAAACAAATCACGGGATGGATCAAGCAGGCTGAGACTCCGCAACCAGCGGGTAAGGGAACGATCTTCCAGCAAGACGATAACCCAGCGGAGCGCGCCTCACGCCTGGCAATGCTGAGGGGTATTGCGACTCAGCTCAACAACCAAGGCGACCTGGCAGCTCTGCGCACCGAACATCAAGGTTTGACCGGGCGCTATGACGCGATGGGCAAGGACAGTGGAAACGACCTTGACGCCGCGATGCGGGCGCAACGGAAAGAACTCGCAGGGCTCGGAGATGACAAGTTCGCATCACTGGCGGCGGAGAGGCAGGAAGCCATAAGCGATGCCCTGG
This sequence comes from Bryobacteraceae bacterium, assembly GCA_050012095.1. Lineage (GTDB taxonomy): Bacteria > Acidobacteriota > Terriglobia > Bryobacterales > Bryobacteraceae > BOG-224. Next base: position 1,575 of record JBEKHV010000040.1, read on the forward strand.
ACAAATACAAGGAAAAGGCGGGGCCGCTAGTGGACCTGATAAAGCAGGTTTACGACGCGAAGTGGGTGAAGGAGTTCAACACCGAGAGCGAGCGTACTTCCAAGGAACTCGCCACTCAAGCAGAGCGGTGGACGCACCTGATGATAGAAGCGGGCAAGTACCGCGACACCATGAACGAGAAGTCCATGGCCGAAGCCACAAAGGCATTAGAGGAGCGGAGCAAGGCTCTGGGTAACCTAGCGAAGGAACACGCCAAACTGAATTCCACCGGGGCTAGTCAGGCGCTCGCTCACGATAAGCGCATGGTTCAAATTGGAGGTGCGTCCAACGATCCTCTCGGCATCCTGGCACAGCAACAGGCGCTCGATTATGTGGATATCGCGCGGCGCCGACAGGCGGCCCTGAGTAACGTTTCTTCCGATCCAGCGCAAGCCGTATTGGAGCGCGCTAACGCGGAGAAGGCGGCGGCCAATGAAGTCGGGCAACTCCGGTACGCATGGGAAGAAAAGGTCGCTGAGTTACAGCACCAAGAGATCGAAACCCTCAAGCGCGATTCTGAGAGCCTGTGGAACACGCTTCTAGCCAAGCCTCAGGAGTTCGGAAAGCAACTCGGTGCCACGCTTCACGCGGCGGTATTGAAGCCCATCACGGACGGTCTTTCCAATATCACGGCGAACGTCTTGAAGCCCGTCATCTATGGTGCGGACGGACAGGGCGGTATCGCGGGTCTCTTCAAGGGAGCGTTTGGGGGCAAGCAAGATCCGATGAAGATGGCCACTGACTTGAATACGACCGTCACGGTACAGAACTCCGCCGCGCTGGCGGCGCTCACTGCGATTATGGCGGGCGGGATGGGAATGGCCGTTCCTGCGATGGCGACTCCGGCCGGACTGGCGGGCATATCTTTACCGTCGATCTCGGGTCCGGCAATCGCGGGCGGTGGCGCGGGAGGGTTCTCCCTGCCGGCGGTCTTCGGCGGAGGCGGTTCTAGCGGTGTTGCATCCGGCGGCGGCTCTCCGCTTTCAATGATCCTTGGCGGAAGTGGCAACGCGGCTACCCCGCCGTTCATCGCTGGCGGATCTACCAGCGGCCCGGGCGGGTCCGGCGGCAGTGGCGTGGCAGGGATGCTCAAGAACTTCAAGAGCATCAAATGGGGTGGCTTGACGCACGGCGCGCCCACTTACGGCACGGACGCTGAGGGCAGCGATGTACAGACCGGGAATGGCAAGATCACCGGAGTAAACGGCATGGCCGGAGCCGCATTGTTCGCGGGCGGCATGATGTCGGCTCAACAGGGCTTGCTCGGATCGAGCCGCGGTACGTGGGGCGGGATTGCAATGGGGACCGCCGGTGGGGCCGCTATTGGATTCCAGCAGGGCGGATGGCTCGGGGCGGCCATTGGAGGCGGCGCGGGCCTATTGATAGGACTTGGAGAAAAGCTTGCGGGCGTGGAATCTCCAGAGAACGAAGCGAAGAGGCTCGTAAAGCAACTCTATTCCCTCAATATCGACAGTTCGATGGCGAAACAGATCGCCGGTCTCGCGCAACAGAAGTACGCCGGACAGGTGAGCGTAGCGGTACGCGATCCGGAAGTGCGCAAGATGCTCATGCTGTATTCGGAAGCAACGGGGCAAAAGATGCCCATGTCGGCAAGCACTCCGTATGGGGGTAGCCTGGCTGAACAGAACGGCCGTCTGTATCAGCAGGCGACATTCCAAAACGGAACGCCGTACACTTTCCAAAGCGCGCTCCCGGTACTGGGGAACTTGGGGGGAAATAACTACCCCAACTACGCCGGGAACAATTATCCGGGCGCTCCCAGTTCGATTGTCCTGAACGTTAACGGACAGTCGGCGGCCGATCTCCTAGAGGGCAGAATAGCGAACACCGTCAATCCGGATTACGTTCAATCGCAGTGGGCATCCGCTACCGCGGCGAGTAATGGGCGCGTGCAAAACGCGGCCAACCTGCAAGTTCCGGGGCTAGTGGTTTCGTAGAAAGGAATCCTTTGAAATGGAAAGCAACGGCGGTAACGGTGTGTCGGTGTCACTCGGCTGGGGTGATAGCGGAAATCTGGGAGTCGTATTCACGATCCCATCAAGCACCTTCATAGAAATGGCGGACGGAAGCCGCGTCCCTGGAATCGTCATGTCTCCAGAGCTGGCGCGAGAACTGGCTTACGTGTTCCTGCTCCATGCCGAGCAACTGACGAACCGATCAGTTCCGCTACCGCCGCGGCCGGACAAGTTGGGCGGATAGGAGAGCTAGGCCGATTATGGGTATCTTTTGCGGCAACCTTCCCTTCACAATGACGGACGCCGAACTTGAGCAGCAGTTTAGCAAGTTCGGCACTGTGGCGGACGTTCACATTCTCCGCGACCCGCAAGGACAATCTCGCGGAATGGGATTTGTAACCATGCGGGATGCCTCCGCTAGCTCCGCGGCGCTCCGATGCGGAGCCTTCGAGTACATGGGGCGCATGGTCTATGTCCGGACTGCCCTTCGGCGAGGGGTAAGCCGGCGCAAGACTCCAACGGTCAAGTAGCGCGGCTCAGAAATCGGGGCCGCAAGGCCCCTTCGGTGTTTCCTTTCGTTCTGGAGTAAACCTTCGCGGGGCGTTCGCTTTCGGGCGGGCGCCCCGCTTTTTTTGTGGGTTCGATTCGCGTTCCGCGCGGGTTGACTGCGGTTATCTTTCGGGGGGAGTGGGGATGGGGAAAAGATACGTTTCGGAAAAGGAACTGGCGGAGTATTCGGGCATCGGCGTGCGAACCCTCCAGGGATGGCGTCTGCGAAACCAGGGGCCGCCATGGCGCAAGTTCTGCGGGGCGGTGCGCTACGATCTGGTGGCCTTCGATTCTTGGGCCGCCGGGCAGCCGGGGGGCGGAGCGAAAATAGCCCTTGACATTCGAGCTAGAGCCGTTCTAGCATAAATTCCAGGATGACCGAAAAAGAGGCTTTACGGCGCCACCTATCGAAGCTCGGAAAAAAAGGCGGGCTGAAAGGTGGCAGGGCGCGTATGGCGACCCTCACAGCGAAGCAACGGACGGCGCTCGCCAAGAAGGCGGCGGCGGCGCGGTGGAAAAAAGCCGCGGAGCGGGAGGCGTAGCGATGTCGGTCTACAGGCCGAAGTACCGGGACAAGAGCACGGGGAAACAGGCCGAATCGGACATTTGGTGGTACAAATTCCGATTCGCCGGCCGGTTGGTCCGTGAATCCACCAAGACGCACCTGCTTACCCTCGCCCGTGAAGCCGAGCAAAACAGGCGCCGGGAACTGGAGCGGGCTTTTGTGGGAGCCCCGCTGCAAAAGCGAGAGACGCGCATCGAATCGGTTTCCGACAAGGTGAAAGCCTACCTGCTCGCTTATGAACTTGACCACAGGGGGAGAAACCAATCCATTCTGTTTGCTAAGGGCCGCCTGGCTCACGTTACGCGCCTGCTTGGAGCATCGCTGCTTCCGGACCTCACCGAAGAGGCCATCCGGGGATACATCAAAACCCGAATCGAGGAAGAGGCGAGCGGGCGGACGATCAACATGGAAGTGGGGGAACTCTCGCGAGCTGTCGGTAAGAAGTGGTCTTTCCTTTGGCCTAAGGTACGGAAGCAAGAAGAGCGCAAAGACGTTGGACAGGCGCTATCGCCCGAAGCGGAAAAACGCCTGCTCGATGCCGCCGGCGCAAAGAAGCGATGGGAGCACGCGGCCGTCATCATTCGCGCCCTGCTTCTCACCGGGATGCGCAGCGGGGAATTGACGGGCGCTACATGGGGGCAAGTGGACCTTGACCGGCGCGTGTTGACCGTCGGGCGCGCAAAGACCTCTTCGGGAACCGGGCGCCAGATCCCCATGAACAACGATCTGTTTTTGCTCCTTAGCGGACATGCCCAATGGTTCACTAAGCGATTCGGAGAGACTCGCCCCGAGTTGTACGTGTTCCCGTTCGGAAAGCCGCAACCTACGGACCCCACGCGCCCCACAACAACGTTAAAGACCGTCTGGGGAAGCATCCGAAAAGAGGCTAAGGTTTCGTGCCGCCTGCATGACTTGAGGCACACAGCGGCCACGAAAATGGCAGAGGCGGGCACTCCTGAAAGCACCATGCTTGCGCTCATGGGCCACATGAGCCGGGCCATGATGGAACGCTACAGCCATATACGCATGGTGGCGAAACGTGAGGCGGTGGAATCGCTGAGTTTCACCAAGGAACCGAAGCCCGAGCATCCCGAAGGGGAATCGTCGGCGAAGCCAGAGCACGCCCAGGCGATTCAATGAAAAGTACTTTACACCGCAGACCGTGCCCAATACTTTGCCCAGGAGGAAAAGAAAACCAGGGTAAAAGGGCGTATTTGACAGTAAGGACGATTCCCTGTAACGCTATGACCTGCAAATGGTTACATCTTGTTTGTATGGACTTGCGAAAACCGTTTAGCCCGACTCTTAATCACTAGGTTGAAGGTTCGATTCCTTCCGCGCTCACCACAAAAATCAATCTATCCCGCCTTCTGTTCCCGCTCCAGCGCCTGATGAAGCAAACCCTTGAGGTAAGTCTGGTACGGCAATCCGCGTTTCTCCGCAATCTGCTGGGCCGTTTCGATATCGGCGATAGGCAGGCGGATCGTGGTGGGTCTAGTAGCCCCACGGACTACGGGCAGCCGCGTGATCTTCCCTTCCTTCTTCGCTTTCAGGAACAGCGCAGTAACCACCTCCGGGTGCGTGTCCCACCACTCGGCTTCTTCCTTCTCCGACTTGAACGCCGGAATCCTGGTCTTGGCAGTCAATTCCTCTCCTGAGCGCGTCCCCATCTACAGTGTACATACGATCCGTAGCAGGGGGCCAACTGCTGCCGGCCAGGCCATTCCGAAACGTCGCGAACGTCGATTGCGGTATGATGGCGACGTGCAAGAACTGAGGCGAATCACCAGCGATCCGGAAGTGATGGGCGGCAAACCGTGCATTCGCGGCATGTGCGTCACTGTCGGCATGATCGTGGAGGCCATCGCCGCGGGCCGCACGACTCACGACCTGCTGGCGGACTTCCCCTGCCTGGAGGAACAAGACGTCCGCGAGGCGCTTGCTTTTGCCGCCAGCCTTGCCCAGGGACGTGAGGTTCGTCTGGCCGGTTGACCAATGCGACTGCTGCCCCTGAAGTAGACGCCTGCACCGCCCGGCCCGAAACCACGGGCGATCGCCCGTTGAGTTGCTGCGCATGGCGGTACCATCGGGTTTATGCCGCACTTCAAGCCGGCGAAGAAGAAAAAAGATCGGGCGCCTACTCCCAAGCCGGGACTGCCATGCCTCATCCTGGTCCTGCTGGGAATGCTTCTGATCATGCTGATTCTTTACATGATGATGCGCTCCGCCGCTCCGGCGTAATCCCATGCGAAACGATAACCGGCAGGCGGACGAGATGCGTCCGGTGGAAATCGTCACCGGGTACCTGATGACCGCGGAAGGCTCCGCGCTCATCAAAGTGGGCAATACGCAGGTGTTGTGCGCGGCCACCGTCGAAGACACCGTGCCCGCGTTCATGCGCAACTCGGGCAAGGGATGGGTGACCGCGGAGTACTCCATGCTGCCGCGGGCCACGGCCAAACGCACGCCGCGCGAAGTCTCCAAGGGCCGGCCTTCCGGGCGGACGCACGAGATTCAGCGCCTCATCGGCCGTTCCATGAGGTCGGTGGTGGACTTGGCGGCGCTCGGCGAGCGCACCGTCGTGCTGGATTGCGACGTGCTGCAAGCCGATGGCGGCACGCGCACGGCCGCGATCACCGGGGCCTTCGTGGCGCTGGCGCTGGCCTTGCGCCGGCTGGTGGAATTCAAGGCGCTCAAGACCATGCCGCTGCGCGACCACGTGGCCGCGACCAGCGTGGGCCTGGTGGGCGGAACGCCCCTGCTGGACCTATGCTACGAGGAAGATGCGCGGGCCGACGTGGATATGAACGTGGTCATGACCGGCTCCGGCCGCTTCGTCGAGGTCCAGGCTACCGCCGAACACACGCCCTTCGACGACGCTCAAATGGCGCGCCTGATTGAGCTGGCGCGCGGCGGAATCCTGCAGCTCGTCGAACTCCAGAAGAAGGCAGCGCGGATTTGATCCGGCTTTATTGCGCGACCGGGAATCCGGGAAAGCTGCGCGAATTTCGTTTGGCGGCAGGCCAGACGGCCGTGGAAATCGAGCCGTTGCCGGGGATCCAGGACCTCCCGCCGTGCGTGGAGGATGGCGCCACGTTCGAAGAGAACGCCCTGATCAAGGCGCGCCACTACGAGAAATGGGACGCGGCCTCGGGCTTGCCCTTGTTCGCCGACGACTCCGGGCTGGAAGTGGACGCGCTAGGCGGCGCGCCGGGCGTCAATTCGGCGCGGTTCGCCGGCCGGCACGGCGATGACGCAGCCAACAATCGCCTGTTGTTGGAGAAGTTGCGCGGCGTCTCGAACCGCGGCGCGCGGTTTGTGTGCGCCATCGCGCTGGTCGAGGGCGGTCGCCTCCGCGGCGTGTATCGTGGCGCGGTGGAGGGCGTCATTATCGACGAGCCGCGGGGGGCCGGCGGGTTCGGGTACGACCCGCTGTTTTATTACCCGGCTTTTGGTTGCACGTTTGGGGAAGTCGCGGCGGACCGCAAGTTTTCGGTCAGCCACAGAGGGCAGGCGATGCGGGCCATGATCGCGGATCTGGTGGGGAGATGAGGGGCGCTATAGGCGCGCTCCGCGCGCCAGGCAAGCCAGGAGGCATGCCCCACTAACGCGAGAAAGCGTATCGGAAGCCGTTTTCCGCGATGGCTTTCAGCTCGGGTTCGCTGAAGCCGAATTGGCGGGCGGCCAGACGGAACTCGCCGGTCAGCGTGCAGGCGAACATGGCGGGGTCGTCCGTATTTAAGATGATGGGCGCGCCGGCGTCGAACAGGCGCCGCACCGGGTGGTCCTCCAGGCGCTTCACTACGCCCGTAACGAGGTTGCTCGTGATGCAGATTTCGAGCGGGATATCGCGCTCCCGCAGTTCGCGCAGCAACTCCGGGTCGCGCGCGGCGGCGATGCCGTGGCCGATGCGCTCCGCTCCCAGGCGCAGCGCGGCGCGGATCGATTCCGGACCGGCCGTCTCGCCGGCGTGCGCGGTGAGCCGCAAGCCGGCGCTTTTGGCGAACGCGAACGCTTCGGTGAACCATTCCGCCGGGCCGCGCTCCTCGCTACCACCAATGCCGAAGGCTACGACGCCCCGCCCGGCGCGCTCCGCGGCCCATTCCGCCACCTGCATGGCCTGCTCGGCCCCGAACTGGCGCACCGCGTCGAGGATCCAGCGGACCTCCACGGGCGAACCCAGCGCGGCTTCGCGGACCGCCTCGAACACCGGCGCGAATTCCTGCCCCTTCCATAGAATCACGCCGGCCGCCAGCGTGATTTCCGCGTAACGGACATTCTCCGCCGCCAACCGCTCCAAGAGGCGCCGCGTGGCGAGCGCGTAATCCTCGGGCGACCGCAGCCGCTTTCCCACGGCGGCGAACGCCTTGAGGAAGCCATCGAAATCGGCGTAGGAGTAGATCGCCCGCAATTCCTCCAGCGGCGCCGAGGGGTCCATTTCGTGCAGGGTTTCCGGCTCCACGGCGCCTTCCAGGTGCACATGCAGCTCGGCCTTGGGCATTTCCAGCGCGAAATCGGCCATACTGAAACCTATAAGGATACTCGAACTGGAGAAGCGAGCTTTCAGCCTCATCTTTCCGGCTGACGGCTGACTGTCGATCGCTGACAGTTAAATATGAGCGCCGGGGATACGGAAGCCATAGTCGGCGGCTACCACGAGGACGCGTTTCGCGTTCTGGGGCCGCACGGCGTCAAGAAAAAAGGCGGACAGGCGCGCTGGGAGGTTCGTGCGTTCCTTCCCCAAGCGGAATCGGCCGAGGCGTTGATCGGCGGCCAGGCCTACGCCATGGAAAAGCAGCATGACCAGGGCTTGTTCTGCGCCGCCCTGAACGGCAGCCCGCAACCCTACCTGATCCGCGCGCGCCTGTGGGACGGCCGCCAGGTGGAATTCGACGACCCGTACCGCTTTGGCCCGCAACTCTCCGACGCGGACTTGTATCTCCACGCGGAAGGTACGCTGTACGAAGCATACCGGACGCTGGGCGCCCACCTGGTGGATTCCGGCGGCGTACGCGGCGTGCGCTTCGCGGTGTGGGCGCCGAACGCCGAGTGCGTGACGCTGGCGGGCGAGTTTAACGACTGGGACATTCGCCGCCACCCCATGCGCCGGCGCAACGGCGGAGTGTGGGAGATTTTCATCCCCGGTCTGGGCGAGGGCGCCGCATACAAGTACAACGTCCGTTCCCGCGTCGCCGGCCATCAGCAGCTCAAAGCGGACCCTTACGCATTCCGCTGCGAGACGCCCCCGAAATCGGCGTCGGTAGTCTGGGACATCGCGAAGTATGCGTGGAGCGACTCCGCGTGGATGGAGGCCCGCGGCCAGACCAACTGGCTCAAATCGCCGGTCTCGATCTATGAGGTCCACCTGGAATCGTGGCTGCGCGGGCCGCAGGGGCAGCCGCTCACCTACCGGGAGCTGGCCGTCAAGCTGGTGGAGTACGTGAAGCGGATGGGCTACACCCATATCGAGCTGCTGCCCATTATGGAGCACCCGTATTCGGGGTCGTGGGGATACCAGGTGATTGGCTATTACGCCCCCACGTCGCGCTTCGGCGGGCCCGACGACTTCCGCCACTTCGTCGATTGCTGCCACCAGGCGGGGATCGGCGTGATTGTGGACTGGGTGCCCGCGCATTTTCCCAAGGACGCGCACGGCCTGGCGTTTTTCGACGGCACCGCGCTCTACGAGCACGCCGACCCGCGCAAGGGCGAGCAGCGCGAGTGGGGCACGCTGGTCTTCAACTACGGACGCAACGAAGTGCGCGCGTTCCTGCTTTCCAACGCCCTGTTCTGGCTGAAGGAGTACCACATCGACGGCCTGCGGGTGGACGCCGTGGCCTCCATGCTCTACCTGGATTACTCGCGCCAGCCCGGCGAGTGGGTCCCCAACCAATTCGGCGGCAATGAGAACCTGGAGGCTATCGATCTCCTGCGGCGCTTCAACGAGCTGGCCCACCAGGTTCCGGGCGCGTTCACCGTGGCCGAGGAATCCACCGCCTTTTCGGGCGTTTCGCGGCCCGTGTTTCTCAACGGCCTGGGCTTCACCATGAAGTGGAACATGGGCTGGATGCACGACATGTTGAATTACTTCGCTTGCGATCCGGTCTACCGCAAGTATCACCACAACGACATCACCTTCAGCCTGCTCTACGCCTTCACGGAGAACTTCGTGCTGCCGATTTCGCATGACGAGGTGGTGCACGGCAAAGGATCGTTGCTCAATAAAATGCCGGGCGACGAGTGGCGCCAGTTCGCCAACGCGCGCGCCTTTCTGGCCTATATGTGGGGCCACCCCGGCAAGAAGCTGCTGTTCATGGGCCAGGAAATCGGCCAGCGCGAGGAATGGAACCACGACGCGGGTATCCACTGGGAACTGCTGCAATTCGACTATCACCGCAAGCTACAGGCGCTGGCCCGCGAACTGAACCGGCTGTATCGCGAGAACCCCGCACTCTACCAGGTGGATTTCCATCACACGGGCTTCGAATGGCTGGATTTCCACGACTGGGAAGCCTCGGTGATCGCCTTCATCCGCCGCGCCGAAGACCCGAGCGACTTTCTGATCTTCTGCTGTAACTTCACGCCCGTGCCGCGCTACGGCTACGAATTCGGCGCGCCGGAAGAGGGATTTTACGAAGAAATCCTGAACACCGATTCGGAGATTTTCGGCGGCTCGAACATAGGCAACGGCGGATTGGTCTCCTCGCGCCCCGTTCCCCGGCACAACCGCGAGCATAGCATCGCGATCACGCTGCCGCCGCTGGCGGTGGTGGTGTTTCGGAAAAGGTAGCGGAGCGTTCGGCGCCGTGCGGGTATAAGCTATGGGGGAAGGGGGTCTTCGATGACGATTCGCGCTCTTGCGCACGGGGCTGCCTTCGCGGCGGCCTGTTCGCTTCTGGCGTTTTCCGTAGCGGGGCCCGGCCAAGAGAGGCCGAACCCGCATCCCACTCTGGCGACCGGCTCTCCGGCGCCGGACTTCGCGCTGCCGGGCGTCGATGGCAAGACGCACACGCTCAGCGAGTATCGGGCCAGTCCGTTCCTGATGGTCATGTTCCTCTGCAACCACTGTCCGACGGCGCAGCTTTACGAGGACCGCGTCAAGAAGCTGGTGGCGGATTACCGCGACAAGGGCGTGGCCTTCGTGGCGATCCAGCCCAACGACCCCAAGGCGATCCTGCTTGCCGAGTTGGGCTACACCGACGTGAGCGACAGCTTCGAGGAGATGAAGATCCGCGCCGCGTACCGCCATTTCAACTTCCCCTACCTCTACGACGGCGAAACCCAGGCGGTGGCGCAAAAGTACGGGCCGAAAGCCACGCCCCACGTTTTCCTGTTCGATAAGGACCGCAAGCTGCGGTACGAAGGACGAATCGACGACAACCAGCGCGAATCGCTGGTGAAGACACGGGACGCCCGCGCCGCCCTGGACGAGCTGCTGGCGGGCAAACCGGTGGCCGTCCCCTCGACGCCGGTGTTCGGCTGTTCCACGAAGTGGAAGTCGAAGATCGACAGCCAAGTGGCGGAGATGAGAAAGATAGAAGCCGAGCCGGTGAAGGTGGAGATGGCCACCGCCGACGATCTCAAGAAATTGCGTTCCAACCCCACCGGCAAGGTGCTGCTGGTGAACTTTTGGGCCACCTGGTGCGGCCCCTGCGTGACGGAGTTTCCGGATCTGGAAACCACCTACCGCATGTTCCGCCTGCGCGATTTCGACATGGTGATGGTATCGACCAACATGCCGGACGAGAACGCGGGCGTCCTGAAGACGCTCCAGGCGCAGCACGCCTCCAGCCGCAACCTGCTATTCGCCTCCACGGACACCTACGCCATGCAGGCCGCCTTCGACGCGCATTGGGATTCCGGCGTGCCCTTCACCATGGTGCTCGCGCCGGGGGGCAAGGCGCTCTACCAGCAGCAGGGCGAGGTGGATATCCACGACCTGCGGCGCGTGATACTGGCGCACCTGGAAAACGAGACCTACGTGGGCCACCCGGCCTACTGGGCAAAGCTGCCAGAGCCGGTTCCAGTGGGCGCTCGATAGGGAGAAGTCTGGTGGACGCCATATGAACCGCAGGCAATTCGTGGCTTCCTCCGGCGCCGTGGCGCTGACGCATCAGGCGGCGCGACCCGCTTCCGCCGCGCCGGCGGCGCGCGCCCTGATGAAGTTGGGATGCCAGAGCGCTCCCACCAACGAAACGCATTTGAAGTACCTGGCGCGCTACGGAGTCCGCAACATCTGCGGCTATCCCGCGGTCGCCGGGGGAGGGATCTGGGCAACGGCGGACGACCTGGCCCGCATGCGCGATCTGGCGGCCAAGTACGGCATCTCGGTGGATTGCGTCGCGCCGCCCATCCTCGAATCGAGCCACATCGACCGCGAGAGGCATCCGGCCATCATGCTGGCCGAAAGCCCCGAGCGCGACCGCGACATCGAGGCGCTGCAGAACCTGATCCGCGCCTGCGCGTCGGCGGGCCTTCCATCCATCAAGTACAACATGAGCCTGCTGGGCGTGCTGCGCACGGGGCGGACGCCCGGCCGCGGCGACGCCACGTACAGCGCGTGGCGTTTGAAAGACGCCGTTCCGAATCCGCCGCTGACCCGCGCCGGCCGCGTGGACGCGGACCGATTCTGGGAGCGGATCGCGTACTTCCTGGACCGGGTGATTCCAACGGCGAACGAGCACAAGATCCGGATGGCGTGCCATCCGCACGATCCGGGCGTTCCGCCCGAAGGCTACCAGGGCGTCACGCGCGTGCTGGGGACCGTGGACGGGCTCAAGAAGCTCGTGGGCATTCAGGAAAGCCCGTATCACGGGTTGAACTTTTGCCAGGGGACGGTCTCGGAAATGCTGGCCGACCCGGGCCGGGAGATCTTCGACGTGATCCGCTATTTCGGCTCGCGAGGGAAAATCTTCAACGTGCACTTCCGGAACATTCGGGGCCATCGGGACGATTTCGTGGAGGTCTATCCCGACGAAGGCGACGTGGATTTCGTAAAAGCCATTCAGGTATACAAGGAGATCGGCTATTCCTCCATGCTGATGCCCGACCACGTTCCCGAAGCGCCCGGCGATCCCAGCGGATTGCAGTCCTTCGCCTTCTGCTACGGCTACATCCGCGCCTTGATCCAGGCCGTGGACCAGATGGCGTGAGGCGCGAATACGAGCTTTCCCACTCCCGGAAGAACCCCTCCGTCAAACGGGCTCAAGCGCCAGATCGCGGATGCCTTATCGCAACCTCATCAATCTGTTTCCGCCGGCGTTATGGCCCCAGTTTGCGCGCCCGCTCGAAGTCTTCCTTCAGCTTGGCGGTGATCTTGTCGGCCACGTCGGCGCTCGCGCCGTGGAACTTGGCGCCCAAGCTTTCCTGCGTGGTGGACCAGATGACGTCGCCCTCCTTGTTCACCAGGCGGACGGCGGCGATAGCTTCGTGGCGGCGTTCGGCCGAGCGGGCCGATTCGTTGTCCCCCACGCCGACGCCGACGTTTTGGCCGCGCGAGGTGTTGGTGGTTCTTCCCGTGCCGACGTTGGCGCGGACGTTGATGCCGTCCGAGGACGCGTGCTCGTCCGTGAACACCAAGTCTTCGGCCGCGCCGCGCAGGATGAAATCGGCGCGATCTTCGTTATCCGTCAGGACAAAAAGGTTGGCGGCGGCCAGCGAGCTGATCACGATGTCGCGCATCTGCGCGGCCGTTTCGCCTCCCGTCAGGCGGTCCACGTAGACCCGCCGGACCGTGAGGAGCTGGCGCAGCCCCGCCGCTTCGATGGAAGTCCCGTCCGGCGCCGCGGTCTGCGCGGCGGCGGCGCTCAGCAACAAGCCTGCAATCGCAATCCGGAACATTTCCGCTTCCTCGCCCCTCGGGCCTACCCCTTGCCGGACTGGCGGGCCTCGTCGTCCTGATACTCCACCCGCAGCCCGGTGCGCGCCTCCAGGCCGGCCAGCACGGACCGGATGTCGCCCTTATCCACGCGCAACACCATCACCTGCTGGTTGCCGTTCGGGTCCACGTAGCCCAGCGTTACGTAGTGTTTTCGCGACTTGCTGAGCAGCAGCACCGGAGAGAGCAGGACCGCGGCCGCGTAGCGCCGGCTCACGTTTTGGCCGTACTCCAGGGTATCGATCTTGCGGTAGGGTACGCGAAACTCCGTGCCCCCGCAGACGACCACCAGCGTTTCGGTTCCCGTGAGGTTGATGCGAACGTTCGATTTCGCGGCGCAGCCCGCAAGAGTGCCGCCGACAAGCTGCGCTTTGGTATCCAGCCCTCCGGCACCGGCCGGAACCGAGAGGACAAGGCCGCCCAGCGCCGCCAACCAGACGCGAGTCGTCATTCGTTTGTACTGGATGTTGTGGCGCGAGCCGGGCAAAATTCTCAAAAATACTTTGGCAGCCGCGGATAAACGCCGATGAAGCCGATAATCCGGTTGTTTTGTTATCGGCGTAAATCCGCGTTCATCGGCGGCAATTACCCCGCTTCCCCCTAGCAGAAGGCCAGCTCAGGATTAGTCCGGCTAAAGCCCAGAGGGAGCCCCCATGCCGACGGGTGCGGAACGAACCCAAAACGCGCAGTCTGCGCGGTTTTTCGAAAGGCTCCGTTGCAATTACAGGACTTAGCGGCCGATGACCGCGCACGCCTGCGCGGTTGCCCCTCTTTTCCCTTTGAAACTGCCCGGCGGCCTACAAAAAGCGATGGCCCTGCCCTGGCTAATTCCGTTATACCGCACCGGCGCCAGAGAAGGCCGCTTGGGCGACGGTAGAAAACAAGGTAAATTCAATAAGTTGAGGGGGTTGGAGGGAATTTAAAAGACTGGTGACCGCCGGCGGCAGCGGTCCTCAATCGACGGCGGATGGCGCGCCGTTCCGTCCACCTCCAAGGTGGTTCGCAAGAATCCTTGGTCGAAATCCAGGCTAGCCGTCGAGCTCGATCATCTGGTGCTGCAGACCGGCATACGGGTACACTGCCACCTGGATGCCTGTGCCCTGGCGCCACTCCTTCAGAAACTTGATTACCGCCTCCCATTTGGTTGGTGGCGAACTGCGTGCCGGCCGGGTAGTTATCGAAAGGGCAGATCAGTCGCTGAAGCACAGGCGAAGCTTTCCGGCCTCGGATTCAGTTTGCCGGCCGCGTTCGCGCGGACGTGGACCTGCAGCGTGCGGTCGGACGCCACATTCGCGGGACGGGCGTGATGGGCAACTTGACGTCGAGCAGCCCAACTTCCGAATGGCGCGTGATCCGCTCACGATGGCCGAGAGAGTTCGACTTCGCCGCATCCCGGTTGCACTTTCTCTTCGCAACGAAGAACCAAATCCTATCGTCCCGGCAGAGTCGCGCCGACTTCGGGCAGTTCCAACGAGTCCACGACGAGCATCTCGACCGTCCGTTTCGCGGGTGATAGCTGGAGGCCGAGATTGTCTTTGAGGAACTGCTCGATGCGCTCGTCATCCGGCGGCTGTTCGAATCTATAATATCCCCGCAGGCCGGTCTCATCTACCACGAATCGCTTGAGCCGCCATTCCAGGCCGCCCACAAATGTAAACATCGTGGGTCCCAGCGATTTGAGTTCGGCCACCTTCGGGTTGGGCGCCGTGAGGACGAGAGCATCAACCTCCCTTTTGTCCCAGTGGAACTTTAGCTTGAACGCACGCTGGAGCGCTTCGCGCAGGAGTAGCGCCTCATCATTGCCGCCTTGCGGTAGCGAGACGCAGAAGTCGTAGCGTGTGTCTAGCAGATCGGACGAGCCTTCCAGCCGCGTTGCGTAAGTCGAGAAAGCGTAGGTGAGAACCGTCCGGAGCGTGAGGCCCTCGCCCTGCGCGTAACCAGGGTTTAGGTTCAAGTTCCCGCCCTTCTTGGTTGCCGGACGTAGAATGACCGCGAAGAGCGGCTCGGTGGTGTTCTCCTCCAAGATCTGGAGACCGCGCCGGCGAGGGCTAGGGTTGAGCGGTCGGCCCGCGATGAAGTTCTCCAACACGGTTGCGGTGAGTTGAGTCGGGTACAGGATGCCACGCGCCACGCCGTCCTTATCCACAAGCACGGTTTGGGGTCTGCCCTCAATACCGTATGCCTTGAACGTGGACCCGTCGCGGTCTATACCAACTTCTCCCGAGATTGGCCGCTTGGTTAGGAAGGGCTCGACGGTTGAAGGCTGCTCGTCTGTAATCGACAAGAACCGGACATCCCCGAATTTGTCGGCAAGAGCGTTTAGATGCGGGATCTCCTGAATACAGTAGCCGCACCAAGTGGCCCAGAACTCGATGACAGTTGGCTTGCCTTTCAGGGTTTCCAAACTTGGGTGTCGTGTGCCTGGTATCGTTCGCTCCAGGTTCACCGAGGGCGCGGGCTTCCCGACTTCCAGATCCTGTGCGGCGACAGAAAAGGAGAACACAGCCAGTGCGGCTATCGCACACATCACGGAACTCGGCATTACGAGCCTCCGGAACTGAGTATTTCATACGGAGCGGTCCGATTCAATGAGAAAACCACGGCGCCGTCCCGCTTCATTTGCGGCCAAGCCTAATTGCCGGAGTGCGGCATTCTCCGAGCAGATCGTCCGCCATCCGGAAACAATCCATATGAGCGTATCGTCGCCGTTGCGGAGGAGTGGTCAATTCCGGGCGAAGACGGGCCTTATGGGCGAAGCGGCATTACCGGAAAGTGGACGCTGGCGACCTTTGATAGAGATTGGCGTGTCGGTTTCGCTTTCGCAGGGGCTAAAGCCCAAGGCCTTTCCAAACGGTCCAGCACGGCTGAAGCCGTGCCCTGATACAAAGCTGTATTCTCAGACCATTGCGCTACGGAAATCCAACTTCGCCGAAGTCGACTTCGGAATTCAGGATGGACGGCATTTCCCGCTAGCAGCACTTCGGGCGGCTGAACCGCGCCCGCAGACGCTCATCCGAGAAACTTCGCCACTCCTCCGGCGATTTCTGGAGGCCGTGGGTCTGAAGATGGCGCTGGTAGGCGCTCTCGTCCGCCAGCTCGCGCAGCAGAGCGGCCAGGAGCTTTCCGATCTGCCGCAGGCGAATCATAGTTCCTCCGCCCGCAGCCGGGTAGCCACAAACGGCGCCTCGCGGACGCGGGCGTCCCGTGCGCCGCGCAGAATCCCGATCCACACGCGGATCGAATCCGCAAGAACCACGCTCACCAGCAGCAAGAGAATGCCGCAGACCACGGCATCCAGGCGGGCGTTGAAGATCAGGGCTTGTGTAACGGCCGGGTCGGCGGAGGTTCCGGCGCGCAGGGAAGCCTCCAGTTGCGCGGCCTGCGCCAGGAAGCCAAGGGCCGGCGCGGGAGAAAAAATCTTCTGCCAAGCGGCCGTGAAGGTCACCGTCACCAGCCAGGCCAGCGGCGCCGCGGTGAGGAACGTGTACTTCAACCCGCGCATTTTCAAAAGGATAGTAGTACTCACGCAGAGCGCCACGGCGGCCAGCAGTTGGTTCGCGGTCCCATACAGAGGCCACAAGGAGTTGATTCCGCCACGGGGGTCGCGCACACCCTGGACCAGGAAGTAGCCCCAAGCCGCCACGATCAGGGCGCTGGCTCCCACCACGCCCGGCATCCAGCTCGTACGCCCCAGCGGCTTCCACGCATGACCCAGCAGATCCTGCAGCATGAAGCGGCCCACGCGCGTGCCGGCGTCGAGGATCGTCAGGATGAACAGCGCCTCGAACATGATGGCGAAGTGATACCAGAAACCCAGCAGCGCCCGTCCGCCGGCGCTGGCGAAGATGTGGGCCATGCCCAAGGCGAGCGACGGCGCTCCTCCGGTCCGCGAAAACAGCGTGGCCTCGCCCACGTCCCGCGCCAGGTTCGACATGTCGGCCGGCGTGACCGGAAAGCCCCAAGAGGAGATGACGGCCGTGGCCGCGGCCGGCGCGGCGCCCACCACGCCCGCCGGAGAGTTCACGGCGAAGTATACGCCGGGCTGAAGCACGCAGGCGGCGATCATGGCCATGATCGCCACGAAACTCTCCAGGAGCATCGACCCGTATCCCACCGGACGCGTATGTCCCTCCCGCGCGATCATCTTCGGGGTGGTGCCGGAGCAGATCAGCGAGTGGAATCCGGAAATGGCGCCGCAGGCGATGGTGATGAAACAGAACGGGAAAATCTTGCCCGCGAAGACCGGCCCCGAGCCGTCCACGAAGCGCGTGAACGCCGGGAGTTGAAGCTGCGGGTGCGCAAACAGGATGCCAATTCCCAGCATCATCACGACCCCCAGTTTCACGAACGTGCTCAGGTAATCGCGAGGCGCCAGCAGCAGCCAGACCGGCAGGGCGCTCGCAAAAAAGCCGTAAACGATCAGCGCCGCGGCCAGCGCCAGCGGCCCCCAGGTGAAAACGGGACCGAGGACCGGCGAGTTGGCCGCCCACTGTCCCCCGACGATGGCCGCCACCACCAGCGCAAAACCGATCGCCGAGCACTCCAGCACTTTGCCAGGCCGCCAGAACCGCAGATAGAGGCCCATGAAGACGGCGATGGGCATGGTGGCGGCGATGGTGAACGTTCCCCAGGGGCTGCTCTTCAGCGCGTTAACCACCACCAACGCCATGACCGCCAGCATGACGACCATGATGAGCAGGACGGTGACGAGGGCGGTGAATCCTCCGACTTTGCCGATTTCCTCGCGGGCCATCTGCCCCAGGGATTTGCCGTCGCGCCGCATGGAGCAGAAGAGGATGATGAAATCCTGCACCGCGCCGCCCAGCACGGCCCCGATCACGATCCAGAGCGTTCCCGGCAGATAGCCGAACTGCGCCGCCAGCACAGGGCCCACCAGCGGCCCCGGACCGGCGATGGCGGCGAAATGGTGGCCGAACAGGATCCACTTATTGGTGGGCTCGAAATCGTGCCCGTTCCGCAGACGCTCGGCCGGCGTGGCGCGCTGGTCGTCGAGCGCCAGAACGCGGGCGGCGATGAAGCGGGAGTAGAACCGGTAGCCCGTCGCGTACGTGCACGCGGCGGCCAGGACCAGCCACACGCTGTTGACCGGTTCCCCGCGATGAATGGCGATGCCCGCCAGACCGAACGCGGCCGTGCACGCGACGGCGCCCCAGAGCAGAATGCGGATAAGTTTCACGAACCCACAGTCTACTAAATGTACCGACCGGTTTCGATGCGGGGCGGGGCGGTTCACAGGGAGGCCGCCCCTTCGGCCCGATCCATCTTGTGTGAGAACCCGGATGGCCTTGATTCCGAGGGGAGATCTGCCTGGTTGCATCCAACGGATCGGGGGCCGGGATTGGGGCGGTCCGCAACGCGGGCTGATTGGTTCCGTCCGCTCATGGGATCGGGCGGATCGGGGTCCACGGATGGGTCCGTTTTGGGAGGGGCGTAAGGCGGTTCATTTTGTTCGGGTTGGAGGTCAATGGTGGGTTCGTTTGGTAGCTCTTCTTCCGGCAGTTCATCGCGTAGCCCTCTCAGGCGCTCGAACTCCTGCACGGCCCTGCGGTAATTCCGTTCCGACTGGGCCTGATAGCGGAGGAACAGGGCCAAGCTGTTGGACTGGTGGGCCATGCGATGGAAGCCCACACCCAGCAGGAAGTTGCGGTTCTGGGTGCGGGTGATTTCGATATCGCCATCGCCGGCGAGCTCCGGGGTCATGAGGGTCACGGCGCTGGCGGAGGGTTCGAGGGCCTGATTGAGGCAGGTGGTGAAGAGGCCGGCTTCCAGGCGGGCGGCGCGGAGAATGGCCTGCTGGGCGAGGGCGATGCGCTCGATGGCGAACTGTTCCTGGGAGTTGATGGGCTGGTAGACACTCACGAGGTCCGCCCTGAGGTGCTCGATTTCCTGGAGGTCTTCGAGGCGGACGACGGCGAAGGTGGAAGCGGTGAAGCCGTGCTTGCGGGCGTTCTGGGCGGAGCGGGCCCGGCCCCGCGGAGTACGTGGTCCGGTGGACTTGGCTGCGTTGGCGCGATTGGCTGCGATGCGTTGGGGGGAGACGAGGCGCGGGGTGCGTGACATTTGTAGATATCCTTCCGCTTTGAGGAGTATCACGGGGAGGGGCTGGAGTCTGAAATTGAAAGCGAGGCGACGAGGGAAACAAAGAAGTTATTGTGCGGGAGGAGCGGGGAACGGGAGAGCCGGTTCGCGGAGTCGCCTGGCAGAAAAGGGGCTAATTCGTCAATGTCCCTGGTTTCCCTGTAGCCGCGAGAACCTTCAATGAAGACCATACTTAAAGGGCCAGAAAAGGACCTCAAGAACTTCTTGCAATCCTCCTGCACTACGGGGAGTTTGAAGCTAAAGGGGTCTTATACTGTCAAAAGGAGGCAGAACGATGGTGCGTTTTCTTGGGCTCGGCGTGGCCGTTTGCGCCTGCGTGCTTCTCGCGCAGGTACCGGACCGCTCCGTCAGCTTTGAGGTCGCTTCCGTCAAGCCCGCGGTACCAGGGCCGGGTCCTATGGCGTTGGGAGTGCGCGGCGGGCCGGGATCCTCCGATCCCAGCCGATTCACCGCCACGAACCTGACACTGCTCGCGATCATCCTGCAAGCCTACGATGTGCCGAGCTTCCGCCTCTCGGCCCCGTCGTGGTTGTCTTCCGAGCGGTTCAACATCGCCGCCAAGGTCCCGCCCGGCACCACCGAGGATCAGTTCCGCGTGATGCTTCAAAACCTGCTGGCGGACCGCTTCAAGCTGGTGGCGCATCGGGAGAGTCGCCAAGCGCCGGTCTATGCCCTGGTGATCGACCGCGGCGGTCTGAGGATGAAGGAATCGGTCAAGAGGGCACCGGTGGAAACCGACCGGGGAATGTCGGCCACGGGCAAGGACGGGTTTCCAATAATCCCACTAGGATCGAAAGGCCTCTGGAGAAACTTCAACGGCGACCATTTTCTGATACAGGCCCGCCAGGAGACAGCCGCCGATCTGGCCGAATTGCTGAGCGAACAGTTGGACCGCCCGGTAATCGACCAGACCGGGCTCAAAGCGCCGTACGATTTCACGCTGGAGTTCGCGCCTCCCGAGATAAGCGCTGCCCCTCCCGCGGACGAGCGCGAGTCCAGCGCCAGCTTGAGCATCTTCACCGCCGTCAAACAGCTTGGACTTAGGCTGGAACCGCGCAAAGCGCCCGTAGAAATGGTTGTGGTAGACAGCATCCATAAAACGCCGACTGAGAATTAAGCTCGCCACCTTCGGGGGCGAGTTTCGGAGTTTCGGGGAGTTTCGGGGACTACCAAACCCCTAAACTCCGGTTGCTGAGATACTTGGGGGGTTTCGTAGCCTGGAAGGTGTGAAAAAATCGATTCATCCACAGGGCAAGTCGCTGATTCTGCGTCGTGCGATGAGGCGATTTCGTGATTATTTCACACGTTCCTGTCCCCGAAACTTTGTCCCCGAAACTTTCCGATTTCCACTTCTCATTTTTGGGGTTCAGTCCAGGAGTTCAGTTCACCATGTCCCTGGTTTCCCTCGCCGACCCATTTCGCCAGCAATTTCGGGCTTGACTAGTGCGCTATTACGGCGTACGATATTACGCGAGACGTAGTATATGCAGGATCCCACCCTTCTAGTGCTCGCCAGCCTGGCCGATGGCGAGAAACACGGCTACGCAGTGATGGAGGACGTGAAGCGCTTTGCCGACGTGCGTCTTGGTCCTGGAACGCTCTATGGCGCGATCACGCGTCTCGAACAGGAGGGTTGGATCCGTCCGGTCGCAACCGAAGATCGCCGGCAGCCGTATGCGCTCACGTCGGCGGGCCGGCGCTACCTGAAACAACGGCTAGCGAGTCTCGACCGCGTCCTTCAGGCCGCGACAGAGAGGTTGAGAAACGCATGAGAAGGCTTATCTGTTGGGTGTTCTTCCTCTACCCACGCGCTTGGCGGGTGCGGTACGGCCGCGAGTTCCAGGCGCTGTTGGATGATGTCGGCCCGTCGCAGCGCGATTTCCGGAACGTCCTTTGGGGGGCGATTGTCATGCAAGCGGTAACGTTGAAATTCTGGAAATTGACTGCGGCCATCGCGGCGGCGGGCGCGTTTGTGGCCGGCATCGGGGAAGCCACATGGCCGGGCCGTTACCAAGCTACGACGATTCTGTGCCTGAACAGGCTGGGAAGTCCGCCTCTCCAGGCAGGCTCGGAACTCAAAGCCCGTCTCCCCAACGGCCTCGGGCCAGCGTTGGAGGAGATCAGGACTCAAGTCACATCGCCCCAAAGACTCGGCGCGGTCATCGCCAATTATCGTCTGTATCCACGCGATCGCGGCTTGAGCGCCGAGGAACTCACCACAAAGATGAGGCGAGATATCGCAGTCACGGTGATTGACGCCAGGGAGGGAGACGCTAGCGTCGGCGTCAGCTTCTCATACCCGGATGCGGAGGTCGCCAGAAGCGTCGCTACGGACCTGGCGGGCGACGCGGAGTTATGGGTGGAGATCCCGGGTATGTACCCTCCAAACGGCCCAAAGGGGCTTTTCTGGTTGGAGCGGCCGCGGACTGTGGCACCCGTCACGAGCGAGCCTATCCGGCGGTACCGGTTTCTGTTCGCCGCGGCTTTGATTGCGGCTGGATTGGTTCTGTGGGAAGCCACCGTCCGCTTGCGGCCCCACTTTGCCACGGCGTGGCCGGGCCCTATCGGCAGATGAAACGAAGCGAAGTGATGTTGAGAGCCCTGGTGCAAAGAGCCGTGCCTGGACTCCTAGCGGTCGGTGCATGCCTTGCGCAGCCACCGGCTTTCGATGTGGCGTCGGTTAAGTTGGTCGATCCCGCAGGGCCCTTTGTGTACTCGACAGGGGGGCCAGGGACCAAGGACCCGGGGCGAATTCGTCTTGGACGCGCAACAATGCAAAGCCTCTTAGTGACGGCCTACGGCGTGCAATGGGACCAGGTCGCTGGCGGCCCGGGCTGGGTCTCGGATTACAGGAATCTCTACCAGATTGAAGCTACGATGCCGCCGGACACGACGAAGGCGCAGTACCAAGCGATGCTCCAGGGTCTCCTGGCGGAGCGCTTCCACCTGGCGGTTCATCACGAGACGCGAAACTTCCCCGGATACGAGCTTGTGGTGGCGAAGGGCGGGCCGAAGATGCAGGAGTCAATCCAGCGCCCGAAGACGGAGGGCGACAGTGTCCCAGCTTTCCCGAAGGTCGACAAAGACGGTCACTTCATAGGCCCCATGACCGTGATCTCGTCAGGGGCGTACAGGCAGACGGCTGAGGGGGAATCCATGGCCGAACTGGCGGCGGACTTGGGTAGCGCGATGCTCTCCATGGCGTTGGGCGCCGATATGACGTCCAACTCCCCAAGGCCCCGAGTGATTGACAAGACCGGTCTGACCGGGAAATACAACTTCAAGCTGGAGTTCGACTGTCCGGGTTGCCGGGGCCGCAGCGCTATGTCCCTGGCGCCTCCGTCGCTGGGGGGAGCGGAGACTCAAGCGGCGTCCCCGGGCAGCGGACTGCCCGGCATTTTTGCGGCGATCGAGAGACTAGGGCTGAGGTTGGAGAAAGTGAAGGATGTGCCCCTGGACGTGATCGTGATCGATCGGGTGGACAGGATGCCGACGGCGAACTGACGACCTTCTGCCCCTTACAGGGTGCACGTGCTCAATCTTGACGGTCAGCGGCATGAGTTCTGGCGTGAACCCCAAAAGAACGCCCACTGCGAGTTTCGGCGAGTTTCGGGGACAGACTACCAAACCCCTAAACTCCGGTTGCTGAGATAGTTGGGGGTTTCGTAGCCTGTCCCCGAAACTTTTGACCCTCTGTTCTCGGCGCGACACACTGTCAGTTCGCCGTTGGGACCTTGTCCGCGCTGTCGATTATAAGCACGTCGACCGGCACATCTTTGACCTTCCGCAGCTTGAGGCCGAGATCTCTTTCTACGGCGGTAAATATGTCCTTCGAGCCTCCGGTCGGGTCGCTGGCAGTAGGAGTCTCGCCGGCTGCGGATGAACCTTGCACTTCCGTGGGCCTCGGTCTGCTGTCTGTGAACTCCAACGTGAACTCGTAGATTCCTTGCAGCCCGGTCTTGTCCTGAACTTGCGGCTGTGGGCTGCCGGTCGACATGCTGATGTTTTGCTCCAAACTTCGACAGAATTCACCCATCGGCTGGCGATAGGCAATCCGGTATGACGGAATCCCTCCGGCCGTAGTCGTCATCGAAATCGCGCTTACCTGAGCCACTCCGGGACGGAGCTTTGGAAAGCCATTCGCATCCCGGCCGCCCCTAAACGGCTCGGAGCTTGCGGATTCCGTGGTCGGTGTCCACTCTTTGATCTTCGCTCCGCCCCTGGCCACTATGAGCTCATAATCGGGGCGCTTTTCGGTTTCATGATGCAGGCCCAAGTGGAAGCGCTCTGCTAGCAGATTCTGAAGCATCAGGCGGAATCGCTCCTCCGTCGTATCCGGCGGCAACGTGGCGGTGACTTCATATGCATGCCCTGTCATGTCCGTGAGCCAGTCCGGGCCTTTGATTTGATCGCTCGAAGCGCCGTACGCCCGCATGATCAGTCCAGCCAGCGTCTCACGTGGGAAAGTGACCCGTCCGGGATCGCCTGAGCCCGGCCCGCCGCGCATTCCGTTGAGGGCGCGGGGAACAGGAGCTCCCGCCGGCTTGACGGATGCCACCTCGAACACCGCGGCCGCTGGTTGAGGCTGGGCCAGTACGCTTGCGCTGAGAATGATCGCTCCCGCCATGCCGGTGGACACCGCAAGAACCCAAGCCAGTGGTTGGGGGCGTCCCGGCTTGCATGTCACGCGATTTCTCATATTGTCTCCGATCCTTATTCTCAAATCCCGCAGTCGCGCGTACCCTCTTGGTGACGCAGTCGCCATAGTAAATAGTAACACGTGGCCTCGCGCAGGTACCCCGGCGAAGAGCGACAACCGGGCTTTTTCAAAGAGAGACTAACGAGGCTCCGCCTCAGACCGACGAGCATGTAGCGTGGGCTGTGGCTCCGCTTGCGTGCATGAAGTCAAAGGAATTTAAGCCCGTTCAGCGGTTATCGGGAACAATCCCCTGCAAGCCCTTCCGTCCGTTCGGTGTACGGCGGTAAGCTAAGTTCGTGCTGGTTTAGCCGTTTTTGCTGATCCTCGCGTTCATCCGGGCCGAGAAGATCGAGTTAAGGATTGTGCTCGCATTGTTTATCGAAGTCTGAGAGGCAGGCTCATGTCATCGCCGCTTAAGTGCGCCGTCCGCATATGCGAACGAGTGCTTATCGCCTTAATGGTCGCCAGCGCGGCACCCGCACAGATCAAGGCGCCGACAGACAAGAAGTTCGATGTCGTGTCGGTGAAACCCGACTCGCCGGGCGACATCCCTGGGGGTTGCGCCTTCTCGCGGGCTACGTTCTCCTCGCCCGTCGAATTCATAGTCGAACAGTGTTCTCTCACCACGCTGATCAACTATGCCTACGGCCCGTTCGCCGACCAGCGGATCGCCGGTGTGCCGAAGTGGGCCAACTCGGCGTGGTACTCCGTTTCGGCAAAATCGGCTTCGCCCGTCTCGATCGGGGAGAAGTATGCGATGCTCCAGCCGGTCATGGAGGAGCGCTTCAAGCTGAAATGGCATCTGGAGACGCGGCAACTGCCGGTTTACTATCTGTCGGTGAATGGCGCGATCAAGTTGCAACAGACCGTTCCTGGAAGCTGCAGGACGTGGGACCCGAAGGACGGACCGCCTAATCCCGACCCGAAACAACCGCCGGTCTGCGGCTTATGGATGAACCGGGTGTTGCCGGATGGTGGCCGAACCCTTGAGGCCAACGGCGTCCCGATGGCTCAGCTGGCATCGACTGTCGGAAGGTTGCTGGGCCGGCAAGGCATGGACAGCACGGGTTCCAGGGATCTGTTCGATATACATCTGGAGTACGCCACGCCCGAACTCGGCAGTGCCGGCGAATCTGCCGGCGGGACGGCCGCCCGGCTTTCGGCGGCGCTAGGAGGTCCTGCACGACAAGCTCCTGCGACCGCCTCCGAGCCTTCGGGGCTTCCGAGCATCTTCACTGCTTTGAAGAAGGTGGGATTGACTGTCAAGGCAGGGCGAGGACCCGTTGAAGTGTTCGTAGTCGATAGCGTGCAGCGGGCTTCCGAGAACTGACGACCTTCTGCCCCTTACAGGGTGCACGTGCTCAATCTTGACGGTCAGCGGCATGAGTTCTGGAGTGAACCCCAAAAGAACGCCTACTGTGTACTGGACCTCTTTTGCTCGTTTTCCTACTCCTCTGGTTTCCTGGTTTCCCCCTAACCTCGAAAGGGCGGAAGCTTTGGCGCCCGCATTTTTGTTCATTTGGGATGCGGGATGATGTTCACAATCAGATAAGCGTCGTTCTGGATGAGGAAACAGAAGCGCCAGTCCTTGTTGACGCGTGCCTGCCAGAGGCCGGTGCTTTCGTGGTACTTCTTGGCGCGGAGCGAGGGGTGGTGGAGGTTCCGCACCAAGAGCAACGGTTGCTTGTCGAAGGCGCGCTGGACCTCTCGGGGGGCCTTGGCGTAGTTCCGCTCGAAGCGAGCCGTGCGGAGGAGTTCCATCACGCCGAGCGCTTGGTTTTCGTGCGGTTCAGCTTCCGCGCCTCCTGGTGGAGCGACGCGATGAACTCCCGGTGGGTCGCGAAGGGACCCCGGACCCGGCCCGCTGCGACATCGGCCAGACTCCCGGCGAGATCGGCATTCACGATACGGCGCTCGTTGGGCGTGTATTCGTCGTCCGCGGCCGTAAGCTTCGGATGGATGCTGATCACTCCGCCGGAAACCTCGAACTCGATTACCTGGCCGCTCTTCAGGCTCGCCTGCCGGCGTACGGTGCCGGGACAACGAGCGGCGTTTTGTTTTTGACGGTGACGGTCACGATAGGTAATACGCCCGAATGACGATTTCGCTTTTAGTGTAAGGCGGCGGGGGCGGGTAGTCAAACATTGGAGATTGTGTTTGAAGATTGTATTCCCATTTTACTTGGCCACCTTGGCTTCCAACTCCGCCCAGCGCGCATACAAATCCTCCACGCGCCGTTGGGCCTGTTGCAGCCGGTCGTAAGCCTCCGCCAATCCTCTCCCATCCATACCAGCCTCCTGAAGTTCGCGGTGGCAATCGGCCAACTCCCGCTCGGCTGCCAGAATTGCGGATTCCATGCCGTCCCATTCGCGCTGTTCCATATAGGTCAGCTTCCTCTTAGGCCCTTCCTCCAACGCGGGCAAGCGCGAGTCCTTCGCCACCGTCCTCGGCGGAGGCGGTTCCCGCCGCAGCGCCTCCCATTGCGAATAGTTGGCGAAAACCCCGCCTTCGGCTCCATCGAGACCGACCACGACGGTAGAGACACGGTCCAGCAGATACCGGTCGTGGCTTACCAGTACGATGGCTCCCGGAAAGTCGAGCAGGCTTTCCTCCATTACCTCCAGAGTCGGAATATCCAGGTCGTTCGTCGGCTCGTCGAGTAAGAGCACGTCGGCCGCCGCCAGCATCAGCCGTGCGATCATGGCGCGCGCTCGCTCGCCTCCCGAGAATCTCGACATCGGCATCTCCAGTTGTTCGTCGAGGAACAGGAAGCGCTTGGCCCAACCCCCGACATGGATGGGACGTCCGCGGTATATCACCGAGTCGCCCTCCGGACACAGCGTGCGGCGCAGGCTGACATCGAGCGCCAAGTGCGCGTTCCGGTCCTGCGCGAAGCTCACCACTTGGAGCCGGTCCGCCCGCCGGATGGTTCCTTCATCGGGCTCGACCTCGCCTTGCAGCATCTTGAGCAGCGTAGTCTTCCCGCTCCCGTTGGCTCCCACCAGGCCAATGCGAACGCCCGGCGAGAGTGTCAGGTTCAAGTTCTGAAACAACCTGCGCCCGCCCAGTATTTTCCCGATGCCTTCGGCCTCAATCAAGCGCTTGGTTTTTCGATCGGACGCCGTGAAATCGATCTTCGTGACTGCCGTTTGATTGCGCGCCGCGACGGCCGCGAGCTCGTCGATGAGGCGGCCGGCCGCGTCGATTCGATCCCGCGATTTGCCGGCCCGGGTCTTCGGTCCCCGCCGCAGCCACTCCACCTCGCGCCGCACCTTGACCGCCAGCGAGTCCTGCTGCCTGGCCTGGGCTTCGAAATATTCCTCCCGCCGCTCGAGAAATTCGCTGTAGTTCCCCTTCACCTGGAAGGAACCTTGGGAATAGATGGGGTTAACCTCCATCATCTGCGTGGCGATGTTCTCGAGAAAGTACCGGCCGTGGGTGACCACCAAGCACGCGTTGGCAGTCAGAATCGCACTTTCGAGCCATAGGATGCCTTCCAAGTCCAGGTGATTGGTGGGCTCGTCTAAGTCTCGAGTAGCGCCGGCTCGAAACGAAACAGATGACGAAGGTAATACGCGACTCCAACCGGCCCAGGCGAAACCGGAGCGGCGAGCCGGCTACCTGGGCGGGGCCTGGACCGGCGCGGCGGCGGCCAAGGCCTCGAACTGTGCAAGCTGGGCCCGGCTGGCGTCCGCGTCAGGCGCTTGAGGAGCGGCCTCGAGGTACTGACGCATCTGACTGGCGCCTTCCGCGTATTGGCCGCGCTTCGCCAGGATCAGACTCAGTATCTGGAAGATCCGCGGATACTGCTTCTTCACGTCGAGCCGTTCCGCTTCCCGCGCGCTCTTCTCCGCTGGCTCCAGATCGTTATTGGCGTAATTGGCCAGCGCGTTCATGAAGAAAATATTCGGATAATCGAAGGGGTCGAGCTGGATGATCTTAGAGGTCGTCTCCGCCACGCCTTTCCAGTCCTTCGAGTCCGACTGCAACACCGCCAGGTGCAAGTAGGGATCGAGGAACTTGCTGTCCGCTTGAATCGCCTTCTGGAAGGCGATGCGGGCTTCGTCGCTGCGCTTTTGCCGCACGTCCAACCCGCCCAGGGCGGTCCAGGCTATCGCGTAAGAAGGGTAGACTTGCGTCGCCAACTCGAGGTCTTTGCGCGCGTCCTCCACCTTCCCCTCCGCGAGGGCTTTCCGCGCGTTCTCAAAAGCCTTGCTGGCGTTCTTGGGCGCGGCCAGCGTGGTTGCGCTCACGACCCGGCCTTCCACGACGCCGAGCCGGTGGAGAACGATCGTTCCCACGTCGGAACTGTCGCGGGCTTCACCAGTAGACACTCTGATTTCGTCGGAACGGTAACCAAGCAGACTCCCGCGCAGCTTACACTCCTGCCATTCCGCCGCTCTGCTAGAGTCGATGGCCTGCGACTTTTGCGGAATAAGCCCGCTTGTACGAGTCGATGCGTCCGCTGTCCTGTCCGAGAGGGAATTGACGCCGCCCCCCATCGTAAAAGTAAATCCTCCCTTGGAGTCGGTATGGGCCTCCGTACGGACGACCCCGCGGCAGACGCTTTCAATGACAACCATCTCCCCGGGCACTCTGCCGTCGTCTAACCGTACGTGCCCGGAGACCAATACGGGCATGTACTGGCCGAATGCGGGATGGAGCAGCAGCAAGCCGCTCCCCAGAACTGAGAACATCAGCGCGCTGCGCATGAGGCTCACCTCCAGATCTCGGCCTCAATTATGCCACTAACGGAGCCGAATCTCCACAGCAAACAGGAGCTCTTATCTTAAATAGCCCTCGCCAGCCACACGCTGTTGACCGGTTCCCCCCGATAAATGGCGATGCCCGCCAGACGGCGCGTGGCCGTGCACGCGACGGCGCCCGAGAGCCGCCTGCGGAGAAGTTTTCGCGAACCCTACCCGAATGGAGCCGATTCCGCCCGTCCCAAGAGCCTCCAAGTTTCACAAGGTTTCAGACGTGCGGTGGCCGCGGTAAAAAGGATACTGGGACTCTAATTGCTATAATCTTCCTTACCGTCACTGCCTGAACGCCGGGGAATGGTCGCAGGCTGTCGAGCATCTCGCCTCTCCGGAATCGAACGAGGAGGCGAAATACGTGCGATCGGTTTCCGCGCTGCTGGCGATCTGTCTCGCCTCGGTGTGGTGGAGCGCGGCGTGGGGCCAGTCGGCCACCAGCGGCGCTCTCAGCGGAACTGTCAAGGACGCCCGGAATGCTCCCATCGTGGGCGTCGCCGTGACACTCACGAATCGGGCCACCAACCAGGCCCACAGCGCCACCACCGATAGCAACGGCCGCTATCAGTTTTCGCTGCTGCCGCCCGGCGGCTATGAGGTGAAGTTCTCGGTTGCGGGCTTCAAGACCTCGGCCATGGAATCGGCGACCGTCAGCGTGTCCGAAGCGCCCTCGCTCGATGCCGTCCTGGAACCGGGGGAGCACTCCGAACGGGTGGTCTGCAAATGCCAGCTCAGCGCTTCCACTTCCTCCTCCGGCACGCTCGTGGACGGGAAAACCATCACCACCGTGCCGCTGACTACCCGCAACTTCACCAACGTGCTGGCCATGGCCTCGGGTTCCGCCGCCGGAGTCAATAACGCCGGAAGCCTGGGACGCGGCACTTCGAGCGTCAACGTCAACGGGAATACCAGCTCGGGGGGGTACACGCTGGACGGGGCCAACTCCCCCAGCGCGGTTCCCAATCCGGACACCATCGCGGAGTTCAAAATCCAGACATCGCAATACGACGCGGGCTACGGCGCCCAGGTTCCGAGTACGAGCCTCGTCACCAAGAGCGGAGAAAACGAGTTCCACGGAGACGGCTGGGAATTCGTGCGCAACGACATCTTCAACGCCAACGCCTTCTTCCGCAACGCCACCGGACAGTCCAAGCCCGACCTGAAGCAAAACCAGTTCGGCGCAACCCTGGGAGGGCCCGTCCGCAAGAACCGTTTCTTCTTCTTTGTCTCCTATCAGGGTACCCGGCAGGTAAACGGCCTGGACCCCACCTCCACCTCGAACCCGATCCTGCCGCCCCTCACCGCGGATCGTTCCGCGACGGCGCTGGCCGCGCAGTTCTGCCCCGCCAATCACCCCAACGATTCCCGATATCTCTCCTTCGCCGGCGGCAAGCAGTTGGACTGCAACAATCAGGCCACCGCGACGACCGCGCCCATCAACCCGGCGGCCCTGCGCCTCCTGCAGATGAAGAACCCGGACGGATCGTATTCTATTCCCGTTCCGCAGATCCTCCTCACCTCCGGCGGCAATGCCGGGCTGGGATTCTCCACGTTCAGCCTGCCCTCCACCTATCGCGAAGGCCAGTACCTCGTCAACGGCGATTACGCGCTCTCGGGAAAGAACTTGCTCTCGGGCCGGTATTATGGCGCCAACTTCGATCAGTACCGGAGCTTCAGCTCGCCATCCGGATATCCCGGCGCGCCCATCCTTCCGGGCGATGGCACGCCCCAGCAACTGGAGGGCGGGGATCCCGTGGCGACCGTGAAGCTCACCAGCGTGCTGAGCCCGCGCAAAGTGAACGAAGCCCGCATGAGCTTCACGCGGAACCGCATGGACGCCTGGGGCGTGGACACTCCTTCCGCCGCATCCATCGGGATGACTCCCGGGAACCCGTTTTTTCCGCAACCACCCGAGATCAACGTCCTGGGGCCGCTGGGCAGCTTTCGGCTTTTCGGAAATATCGGAAACGACTTCAACACCGTTACCGACACCTATTCCTGGTCGGACAACGTCTCCTGGGTTCGCGGCAAGCACACGGTACGCACGGGCGTGGCGATGGTGACGCAGCAGTTGTCGCGGGAGGATACCGGGTCGGCCCGCGGCAAGATCACCTTCCAGACCTTCAGCGACTTCCTGCTGGGCCTGAGCGCCGCCGACAACCGCAGTCCCGCCGGCCGCAGCAATATCGAATCCATTCAGACGAACCAGGGCATCGGTCCGCATGGTGAGGTCCAGTACACCTATCGCGGGTGGTATGGCTCCGGGTTCGTCCAGGACGATTACAAAGCCGCCTCGCGCCTCACGCTCAACCTGGGCCTTCGCTGGGAGTATCTGGTTCCGGCCGCGGATACGCAGGGCACGCTGGGGAACGTGTGGCCGTCACTGCTCGAACAGATGCCGATCCCGCCACTCTCCGGCACGCTGATCGGAAACACGGTGGCATCGAATTACGACGCCAACCTGGTGAATCCGTACACTGGAAAGCCGTTCGGCGCCGCGCCGGCGGGGGTTACCGTTCGTCCCGGAGCCACCGCCTACGCCAACAACCCTCCGCTCAGCGCCTTTGCCCCGCGCCTGGGCTTCGCCTGGCAGCCTCTGGGCGCGCAGGGCCGGCTGGTGGTGCGCGGCGGCTACGGCTGGTTCCACCAGGCGGCGCCCATCAGCGGAACCACCAACGGAACGCCTTCCTCTTCGGCGCCGCCGTTCGCGCAAGCCTTCAACAACGCCGATTCCAGCAACGGCTCCTCATCCTTCATCAAGCCCTTCCCCGACGCCACGCTGGGCTGGGTCCTCCGCACTCCGACTTCCCAGTTGTCCGATAAAGTAATCGGCCCGGATTTCGCCATTCCCAGGCTCCAGCAATGGAACGTCAGCGCGCAGGCGCGGTTGACCCGGACGCTCTCGCTCGATATCGGGTATGTCGGCTCTCGCGGCGCCCACTTGCTGGCTTCCCGCGGATTGAACCAGCCCCTCCTGGCCACACCAGCGAATCCCGTGAACTGCGGTTACGACGGCGTCGCCGCCGATTGCATCACGGCCAGCACGGCGCTCAACGCCGGGCTGCGCGCGCCCATCATGGGCGAGACGCCCACGGCTCTGACGACCACCGAATACGACGGCGCATCCTCGTACAACAGCCTGCAGGCGACCCTGCGCCGGCGCCTCTCCCGTGGACTGAGCTTTCAGACGGCGTACACGCTCTCGCGCTCCGAAAGCGCCACGAGCATGTACAACGATCAGACCAAACCGTCGTTCGACTGGGGACGCTCCTCCTTCGACCGTACGCATCGTCTCAGCGCCAACTTCGATTACTCCCTGCCGTCCCCCGGCGGGCTTGGGAAGAGGCCTGGCCTGCTGCTACAGGGCTGGTCGGTCTCAGGCATCGTCGTCGTCCAGAGCGGGCCGCCGCTGACGCTCACCGATCCCTCCGGCGGGAGAGTCTACGGCGGCGCCGGCGTCTCGACAGCGACTCTCTATCCGGGCGCCTCGGCCCGGAGCCTGGCGACGTCCGGCAGCATTGAATCCCGGCTGAACGGCTGGATCGACACGTCCGCCATCCGCTCCGCCCCCGCGATTGGCGCCGATGGCTCGACGGGCTACGGCAACACGGGAATCGGCATCATCGACGCTCCGGGGCAGTTCAACGCGGACCTCTCGATCATCAAGACGACGGTGGCGGGCGGGATCCGCGAGGCCGCCATCCTGGTCTTTCGCGTGGAGATGTACAACGCCCTGAACCACCCGCAGTTCGCAGCCCCCGGCACGACCCTGGGGACCGCCACTTTCGGGGCGATCACGCAGACCTCGGTGGCGCCGCGCATGATCCAGTTCGGTCTGAAGTACCTGTTCTAAGCTCCGGGACAGTCTTGGCGCGGGTCTCATCCCGACTTCAGGCCCGGCCCACCACCTGCGTGTTTAGAAGCGCTCGACCGTGCGCAGGAGATCTTCCGTGGTTCCGCCGCTTCGCAGAACGGCGGCGTGCATGGGCTTCCAGTTATCGTCCACCGTACCGATGTACAACACCGTGGGAATGTCGGGTCCCATCAGGATGACGGTGTACCGGCGGTCCGTATAGGACAACGCCTCATATTGGAGCGTGCCAACTTCCTTGAAGCGATCCAAGTTGGGATTCCCGAGCTTCGTGACGACCGCCAGGCGGCCGTCATGGGCCGTAAGAGCCTCGAAGGACGAGTCCCGGGCCGTAAAGGAGGTGCGCCTCTGGCGGATCCTGCCGATCTGCGACACCCCCACGACCAGAACGCAGAACAGGACGAAGCTGCCCATCGCCGTCACGATCAGCCGAAACACCCGCTTGTCGGCGGAGTCCATCCTGAAGGCCATTCCGTGCGGAGGGGCCGGACCGGAGAGACCCTGCGATCCCGCACCGTAACCAGCCGCCGCAGGCATTTTAAGAAGCCGCCGCTTGAAGGGAACCAACATGCCGCTCTTGTACTCCAGTTCCCTCGTCAAGCCCACCAGCACCACCGGGTCTTCAATGGGCGATATTTCGCCGACGTACTGGCGCGGGATCCAAAGCTCTTCGTTCGTCTTGCGGTTGACCACCAGGATTTCCGACCAAGTGGCCTCCCGCAACAGCCACTCGTTATGCTCGAACCCGAGGATCGCCGGATAAAAAGAAAACGGGTGGAGGGCCAGGCGATCGAACGGCGGCAGCAGAGACGGCGAGTCCATAAGGGGCGTTCAGTAGTAGGGTATACCCAAGAGGCGGCGCCGGGGGATACGGGGTTACCCTGGGCGCGCCGCATTCGCTAGAATCGTTACATCGGTCGATCCAGTGAATACGCGCCAAGGGGGAACATCGCTCGCCACCATCGCCATCTATCCGGGATCGTTCGACCCCATCACCAACGGCCATCTGGACCTGATCCAGCGTGGCTCGCGGCTTTTCAACCGGCTCGTGGTTTCGATTCTGCGAAACGAGAAAAAGGAGCCGTTGTTCTCCCTAGAGGAACGCATGGAGATGCTGCGCGAAGTGGCGCGGGATTACCCCAACGTGGACGTGGACTCCTTCGACGGCCTGCTGGTGGACTACGCGGCCGCGCGCTCGGCGACGGTCCTGCTGCGCGGCATCCGGGCCATTTCGGACTACGAGTACGAGTTGCAGATGGCGCTCATGAACAAGCGCCTGCGGCCGGAGATCGAAACCGTGTTTCTGATGGCCAACGAGGCCTATAGCTTCATCAGCTCCCGCCTGGTCAAAGAGGTGTTCCGGCTGGGGGGAAACATTTCCGGCCTGGCGCCTCCCCTGGTGGAGGCGCGCATGCGCCAGCGGATCGCAGCGGCGCCGGCGCCGGGGAGCCGGGACTGACCGTGCCCGCATCCGCCAGCCGCCTCGCCCGGCGGATCTCGCTCCTCGACGCGTCCCCGACCATGCAGGTGTGGGCGGCGGCCGAAAAACTCCGCGCCGCGGGGGTGGACGTGGTGGATCTGGGGGCCGGCGAGCCGGATTTCCCGACCCCGGACAACGTCAAACAAGCGGCGGTGCGCGCGCTGGAGCGAGATTTCACAAAGTACACCGCCGCCGCGGGGACGCCCGAGCTGAAAGAGGCGATATGCGAGCGCCACGCCAGAGACTTCGGCACGAACTACCAGCCCCATGAATGCATCGTCACCGTCGGCGGCAAGCACGCCGTCTTCGGCTTCACGCAGGCGCTGATCGACCCCGGCGACGAAGTCGTGATTCCCACGCCCTGCTGGATGACCTTCAAGGACGCGGCGCAATACGCGGGCGCGAAGTGCGTCCTGGTCGATACCGGCGAGGAGAACGGCTTTTCCCCGACGGCCGCGAAGCTCGATCCGTGGCTCCACGATGGCGTCAAGATGGTGATTGTCAACTCGCCATCGAATCCGTCGGGCGCGGTGATCGATCCGCGGGAATTCGAGAAGATCCTCCGCCTAGCTTCGGAACGCGGCATCTACTTGCTGACCGACGAGTGCTACTGCCGCCTGCTCTTCGAGGGCGAGCCTTTCTCCGTCGCCGCGCTGCCCGGCGCCAAGGAAACCGTCCTGGTGGCGGGGTCGCTCTCGAAGACCTACGCCATGACGGGGTGGCGCATCGGCTTTGGCCTGGCGCCCGCTCCCATTGTCGCCGCCATGGCCAGGCTGCAGGGCCAATCGACGTCCAACCCGACGTCGATCGCCCAGAAGGCCGCTGTGGAAGCGCTGCGTGGCCCGCAGGACGCCCCGGCGGCCATGCTCGCCGAGTACCGGCGCCGGCGCGACTTCGTCGTCCCCCGCCTGCGGGCCATACCCGGCGTGACGTGCGTGGAGCCGCGCGGCGCGTTCTACGCGTATCCCAACGTAGCGGTGGCCCTGGGCGCCAACGGCCTGGCGGATCCATCGGAGCTGGCCGCGCGGTTGCTGGCGGAGGCCGGCGTGGCCGTGGTTCCAGGCGAGGCGTTCGGCACGAAAGCGCATATCCGCATCAGCTTCGCCGCTTCCATGCGGGACCTGGAGCGGGGCCTGGACCGCATCCAGCAATTCATCGGCAGGTATTCCTGACGGCCGCCGTGATCCGTCCTCAACCGAATCTCACCGCAGAAGACGCGGAGACGCCGAGTTTTATGGGTTTTCTGCGCCCGCGGCTTCCTCTGCGGGCGATCCCCAAAAGGGTGAACAGAACACGCCAAACTTGTTATTCTAGGGGTCTCGGAAATCCGGCGAAATCGGCGCCGGAGGCAGGAGGAACCATGCGATTGGGGACGATGTTTCTGGCGTTGGCGGCCGGCGCAAGCCAGGCCGTCTTCGCAGCCGGGCCGGCTCTCATGCCGCTGCCGGTCACAGTGCAGCCCGCGTCCGGGAAACTCGTGGTCAACGCGAATTTCGTGGTAGAGACCATGGGCGGCGCCGATGCCCGCCTGGCGCCAGCCGTGAAAGCGTTTCTGACGCGCGTGTCGCGCCAGACCGGCGTCATGTACGCGCCGCTGCCTCCCGCGCCCGCCGATGCGCAAACCCTGACGATCGATTGCGCCGGCGGGCCGGAGTACCCCACTCTCGGAGAGGACGAATCGTACATCCTGGACGTCTCCGGCGCCAAGGCCGGCATCAAAGCCGCCACCGCCGAAGGCGCCATCCACGCTCTGGCGACCTTCGCCCAATTGATTCAGCCCGGGCCGGACGGCTTCGAGGTCGCGGGCGTGCACATCGAAGACCGCCCGCGATTCCCTTGGCGCGGATTGGTGCTGGACGTTAGCCGTCATTGGATGCCGGTGGAGGTGGTCGAGCGCAATCTGGACGCCATGGCGGCGGTGAAGCTCAACGTGCTGCACTTGCACCTTTCCGACGACCAGGAATTCCGCGTGGAGAGCAAGCGCTTCCCCCTGCTCCATGAACTGGGGTCGAACGGGGAGTATTACACGCAGGACCAGATTCGTGCGGTGGTGGCCTACGCGCGCGACCGGGGCATCCGCGTGGTCCCCGAGTTCGACGTGCCGGGGCACACCACCGCCTGGTTCATGGGTTATCCGGAACTGGCCTCAACGCCTGGGCCTTTCGCTTTGGGCGGCGGCGGCGGCTCGGCGATGGACCCGTCGAAGGAGAGCACGTACGCTTTTCTCGACGCCTTCACCGGCGAGATGACGCAACTCTTCCCCGACCCCTATTACCACATCGGCGGAGACGAAGTGAGGGCGCAGGCGTGGACTTCGAACGCGAGCATTATGGCCTTCGCGAAGGAGCATGGGATGGCGGACGCGCCCGCCATCCAGGTGTACTTCAACCAGCGCCTTCTGAAGATCGTCCAGAAGTACGGCAAGACCATGGTGGGATGGGACGAGATTCTGGTCCCCGGGCTTCCGACCGACGCCGTGATCCAATCGTGGCGCGGGCAGAAGTCTCTTTCCGACGCGGCTTCCAAGGGATATCGCGGCATTCTCTCCTGGGGATACTATCTGGATTATCTGAACCCGGCGTCGCAGCACTACGCCGTCGACCCGCTGGGCGGCCCCGCCGCGGCCAGCCTGACGCCGGAGCAGGCCGCGCGGATTATGGGCGGCGAGGCCTGCATGTGGTCCGAACTGGTCGGCCAGGAAACCGTGGATTCGCGCGTCTGGCCGCGCATGGCGGCCATAGCGGAGCGGCTGTGGTCCCCGCAGAACGTCACCGACGTGGATTCGATGTACGCGCGCCTGGAACCGGTGAGCCGCAACCTGGAATTCACCGGCGCGATGCACCGCGCCAACTACCAGCCCATGCTGGATCGCCTCGCCGGCGACCGGCCGGGTGCGCCGTTGCGGGTTGTGGCCGACGCCGTGGAAGCGCTCGGCCTGGGCACGGGCCGCACCGGGCACCCCACCGGCACGATGCCGTTGAACCGGTTCGTGGACGCCTGCCAGCCCGAGAGCGTCTTAGTGCGGTCCATGGAACTGGCCGCGAAGCGGTTTGTGGCTAACCAGGCGGGCGATAAAGACGACGCGGCCCTGCTGCGGCGGCAGTTCGAAGTTTGGGCCGCCAACGACGCGCTCTTCCAACAGGTGGCGAAGGACAACAAGCTGCTGGCGGAAGTCATACCGGTGTCGAAGGATCTCTCGGCGCTGGGAGACGCCGGGATCAAGCTGCTGGACTATCTGACGCCCCCTCCGCCGCCCGAGGTGAGCGCGAAGAGGCCCAGCAAGAAAGAGCTGGCGGCGCAGAAAGAGGCGGCGAAGGCGGCGCATGCGGCGGAAACGGAGTGGCTCGCCAAGGAAAATGCCGAGCTCGCGCGCCTATCGCGCCCGCCGGGGCGCGGGAATGCCGGCGGCGGAGCGCAGAACCCATCCGCCGATGTCCGGCTGGCCGCGTTCCGCCCGGTGAAGGTGTTGGCGGACGCGCTGCATCCGTGAGCCGTTCGCAGAACGGAGTGGTGCGATCTCGGCAGTGGGCCGCCAGTAGTTTTCTGCCTAGCGCATGTTTGCGTTTTGCGCCGGCAACCCACTGAAAACACAAGAGCGGGTTTTGATTTGGGTCACCACATAAGCGATTTCTCGGCTTTGATCGGTTCCGGCGGGCCCAACGTGGGCAG
>JBEKHV010000041.1:0-38977 GCA_050012095.1 Bryobacteraceae bacterium
CCTGGCGGAAGGGACGCAGGGCGGCCAGCCATGTTCTGGAAACAGTGCTCCTTCCCAGAACATAATAGCACACAAATGTTGTTAAGTGAAGAGTATTGGGCTGAAGCCATGCCCTGATACAAGGCAGGAGGCTGATCTTGCTTCGTACCAAACGGTTGCCTCGATTCGCTTACAGTCCAACTTCGGAATTCAGGCTAACCCAAACCATGCGGGGCCAAAGCCCGGCGGCGCTTCGAAGCAACCACCGGAGCTCTTCAGGACGGAGGCTGGCCCTCCAAAAAGAAAAAGCCGGAACGCCTGAGGCGTTCCGGCCATTGTCGGAGGCAAACTTGGAGAGAGGGGTTACTTCTTCACGAAACGCTTGCGGCCGAGGAAGCCCATCGCGATCAGACCCGATCCGAGCAGAGACAGAGTGAGCGGCTCGGGAGCAGCGTTGCCTACGTATTCGTACTCAACCACCACGCTACCGTTGGCAGTGCCGCTGGAGACTGATGAAGTACCCGACGGTTTGGTGATGCTGTCGAGGCCTTGCCCGGTGACTGTTACCAAGAAGGTGCTGTTCCCGACCGACTCATACGGGGCGAAGGCGCCTGGGGCGTTCTCCACTAGGGACGGACTGGAGGCGCTCCCGGACACCGTGTAACTGCCATTATTCGCGATCGGATCGGGGACCGAGATGATGCCGGGGATATGACAGGGGTTGGCCCCCGTGAAATGCGAATCGGAAGAGCAGAAGGAGATACTGGCTATCGCGGCCGCCAAGTTACCATCGTTGGTAGGCGGGCCGCTCGTAGGTCCGGTCACCGCCACCTTAATGGAAGCCGTGCCGACAACGTCCTGGGTCGGGATATCAGTTGCCGAACCCGATGAATTGGACAGCAAATCGCTCACGCTCGCCGTCACCGTCGCCCCTATCTGGACCCCTGTCACCGGGTCTATGGTGCCCCAATTCGTATTGAAGGTTTCAAGATTCAGGTTTTGTGTAGCCGCGGTAGGTATCAGGAGATTGCTGAAGAGGTACGTGAATACTACATCGCACTCGCTGATGCTGGGGTTGTAGAACGAACCGGGGGTGGTGCCGGACGCCCCCACCTGAGTGCACACCATGGTCGCGTGCGCCGTCCCTGGCGCCAAGCACAATACCGCAACCAGCGCCGCCGCCCATCCAAACCCTTTGATCAACCCTCTAAACATTTTCATTGCTACCTCCGCAATGCGAATTCTCCATTCGCGCAAATGACACCACCCCGCTCAAAAGAGAGGTATCACCCACTTCTTGTTTAGCGTACGACAAGGAAAGATTTCAGTCAATACCTTTTCGACGAGTTCGAAGCCTGAAGAGTACTAGCTAAGCGCTTGATTCTCAAGGGCGAATACCGTCTAGACCATGATAGTACTAGTACAGTTGCGTACAGTAGCGGTACTTCTCTGGCGAACCACAGCGGAACTGCGGCGGCCCGCCGCGGAATGCGATGGTCATCGGGGCCTCAAGAACGGCGGCGCCGTTCAGGACTTGCGGGCGGCCGCGCTCTTCACCATGGCTTGGAAACTCGGGTAGGCTTCCGGCCCGTTGCCCTCCATCCATTTGATGAAAGCGTTTCCCACGATCTCCAAGTTGTGGTAGGCGTGAGGGTTTTTCGTAGACGCGCGCAGGGCCGGGACCAGTTCGCGCATCCGCTCCCAGACGAACAGCAATTCGCCGCCGCTCTGGAAGAACAGATCCTGGTCGAGGACGCCCGCCGTCACAAACGAGGCCGCCATTTCCCAGTAGCTGGTCACCATCCGCAGGTAGGCGTTTTCCTGGCTGCCGGGAGGAGCGAGGCTCTGGAGTTCCTCCAGCGAGGAAGCCGAGCAGGTTGCGCCGAACCACTCGCGGGCTTTGCGCAGCCGCTCTTCCCGCCTCAAATCGAAAAGCCGAAGGATGAGGTTCACATCGTCGTAGGTAGCTTGCGTCGCCATGGGAGGATTATACCGGGCCGCGCCCGCGCGGTCGAGACCGTGATCCGTCCGTGGCCGTTGGCGTGGGAAAACCCGGCCTCAACGCGGAGACGCGGAGGACGCGGAGAAAGCGCAGAGAAAGGGGGATTCTCCGCGCACTCTGCCTCCTCCGCGCTCCAGCCGATCGGTTAGGGATTGCTTCGCTACGCGTCGATTTCATTGCGGCGCGCGAGCGGAGGCGGCGGAGACCGCTGCGTCTGTCGATCTCCGCGAAATCTCAGCGTCCTCCGCGCCTCCGCGTTGAAGTGAGCGTTACCGGCGGATTCCGGAGGTCAACCCCCGCACGGGCCGATCGTCTGCTCGTAGGTTCGGCGGAAGAACCCGTCGGTCATGCCGGCGATGTAATCGCAAACCACGCGATGGGGCGGTTCGGCGAGGGCTCGCTCCCCGTAGGGCTGCGGCAGGCGGTCCGGATGGTCCAGGAACAACTGGAACAAGCTGCCAACCATGCCCATGGAAAGCTGGCGGTCCTCGCGCAACGCCGAATCGGAGTAGACTTTGGCGTGCAGGCAGCGCTTCAAGGCCGCGCTGGTCTCGGCGGCTTCGGCGGTGAAAGCCGCCATCCGCCGCGGACAGGCGCGCACGTCTTCGGCGCAAGCGACCGTCTCGCGGCCCGCGTTTTCCACCGTGCCCTCGATCAGGCCGGATACCAGCCAGTCGATCAATTGGCGCAAGGTCTCGTGGAAGCGCTCGCGCTCCGTGGCGCCGGGAAACTGGGCCGCCATGGCGTCGTGAATCGCCCGGTACCGGGGAACGCGCCCGGCCACGTCCTCCGGGACAAGCATCCCCGCGGAATAGCCATCGTCCAGGTCGGCGGTATTGTATGCGACCTCATCGGCCAGGTCGATCAACTGCGCTTCCAAAACCGGGCGAAGGCCCGGCAGGTAGGCATCCAACTCCCCACATTCGCCGGGACCGAAATCCCGCGAGTGCTTCACCATTCCTTCGCGCACCTCGAAGGTCAGGTTCAGCCCGGGAAAGCGCGCGTAGCGCTGCTCGAAACTCTCGACGATGCGGAGGGCGTGCAGATTGTGGTCGAACCGCTCGCCGAACCGCTGCATCTGGCGGTTCAGCTCCACCTCGCCGGCGTGCGCGAAGGGCGGGTGCCCGATGTCGTGGGCCAGCGCCAGGGCTTCGGTCAGGTCCTCGTCCAAGCCGAGCGTCCGGGCCGCGGTGCGCGCGATCTGGGCGACTTCGATGGTGTGGGTGAGGCGGTTCCGGAAGTGATCCGATAAACCGGGAGTGAACACCTGGGTCTTGGCTTCCAGGCGGCGGAAGGCGCGCGCGTGAATCACGCGGTCGCGGTCGCGCTGGAAGGCGTTTCGGTAGGGATGCTCGGGCTCCGGATAGCGGCGGCCGCGGCTTCGCTCCACCGGAAATCGAAGACGCGCCAGCATCGGTTGCGTGCGGCCTACTGGGGGAGCGAGTTGTTCAAGGTGGACGCCGCCTGGCCGGCTTCGCCCGGCTTGCTCAGCAACGGCTGCAACAGCTTGCGGGCCTCGGCTGGTTTCTTCGCAGCCAGGTTGCGGGCCAGGGCGATAGCGGCCTGCTCCTTGGTCACGAACATCGTGGGGTGAGCCATCAGGTCGCGCAGCGTCTTCTCCCCCATGTCCGCGCGCCCATCGGCGAAATAAATCTGCGCCAGCGAGAGCTTGGCCAGCGACGAATATTGCGCGCCGCTGTCCGTCGCGACGGCCAGGTAGCTCTTTTCGGCTTCGGTCAGTTTCCCCTGACCCGTCAGGATGGAACCCAAGTAGAACTCGGCTATGTTCGCCTCCTCGCTCCCCGGATACTTGTTGCGAATCTCCGTAAACCGCTTGGTCGCTTCCTGGTCCTTCGCTTCCTGGGTGGGGAAAGTGAGGGCGGCGCTTCCGGCGGCAGCCCCCACCGGGGCGCTCTGCGCCTCCATGGCGTGAAACAGCGCTTCCTGGCGGGCAGCGTGTTGATGCCGCCCATAGACCATGTAGGCGAAGGCCAGCGCGGCCAGCGCCAGCGCTGCTGCGCCGTACCGGAGAATCAGGGTGCGGTGCTCCTCGAAGAAGGTTACGGTCTGCCCGACTTCCAGGGCGAACTTATCGGACTTCAGCTCTTTGCGGGTGATTCTAGCCACGAAAACCTCAGGATGGGGTGGAAAACCCTATGCTAACACGGACCGGCCAGGCTGGCGCTCCCCACAATCCATTCGCAAGGCAAGGCCGA
This sequence comes from Bryobacteraceae bacterium, assembly GCA_050012095.1. Taxonomy (GTDB): domain Bacteria; phylum Acidobacteriota; class Terriglobia; order Bryobacterales; family Bryobacteraceae; genus BOG-224. Next base: position 4,198 of record JBEKHV010000041.1, read on the forward strand.
TATCGCCACCGGGTCCTCCGGCCCCTGGCCCCTGGCCCCCGGCCCCTGTAGAATGAGTCTATGAAAGTAATTGCCCTCGCGCTCGCCGCTTTTCTGCCATGCCTGGCAGCCGCTCCACCGGTCGATAAGGGTAAGGCTCTGGGCAGCCCCAGCGCTCCCGTGACGATCGAAATTTTCAGCGATTTTGAGTGCCCCGCGTGCAGGGCCTTTCATCAGGACACCCTGCCGCTGCTCATGAAGGATTACGTGGTGCGCGGCAAGCTCTACATCGTGAGCCGCGAGTTTCCGCTGAACATCCCGGACCACAAGTATTCGCGCGAGGCCGCCGCGTACGCGACCGCAGCCGCGCGAGTCGGCCGGTACTACGAAGTGGCCGACGCGCTGTTTCAGGTCCAGGGAGCGTGGGCCGTGTCCGGCATGGTCTGGGAAACCGTGGCCCCCGCGCTGACGCCGGAACAGCAGAAGAGGGCGCAGGCGTTGGCGAAGGATCCCGAGGTTCTGAAAGAAGTGCAGGCCGACGTGGATTACGGGACGGCGATCGGGATCAATCGAACTCCCACGATCTACGTTTCGCACGGCTCCCAGCACTATCCACTCTCCGAATACGCGTTGACGTACAGCCTGCTGAAATCGATGATCGATGATCTCTCCAAGTAGAATCCGCGGCGCGCTGCCGCTGGCGTTGCGGATCGCGCTCGGAGCCGTGTTCGTCTACGCGGCCTATGTCAAACTGCGGACGCCCTGGCAGTTGTTCGCCGGCGCCATTGGCGACTACAAGATTCTGCCCGGGTGGGCCATCGCGCCCGTGGCGCGGTCGCTGCCCTGGGCCGAGCTGGCTATCGGCGCTTTGCTGGTGGCCGGCCGCTGGCTCCTGCGGACGGCGGCCACCGCCTGTTCTCTGCTGCTGATCGTCTTTTTCTCCCTGATGGTCCGGGCCTTCGTCACCGGCGCGGAGATCGGTTGCGGGTGCTTCGGCCCCGGGGAACTCATCTCCTGGCGAACCCTGCTGAGGGACGGAACGCTGCTGGCCGCGTCGCTCGCCGTAACCTGGATCGGCTTCGCGCGCCGGCGCGCGAAGAAAGCGGAGAGCGCGCCGGTCCCTGTCACGAGGAACTGAACAACTTCACTTCGGCCGCCGATGAATGCCGATGGACGCCGATAAGAGATTTGTTTTCAATTCGCGTTTATCGGCGTTCATCGGCGGCTGGGGCTCATTCATCTGTTTTTCTCGATCCACAGGCTGCCGCCGCGGTGTTCCACGCACAGGGGCATGGCGGCGGCCAGCAGATCGCGCCGGCATTTGAAGATCCAATCGGAAAAGAAGATCACCCGGTACCGCGGATTGGCTTGCAGGAAGGCCCGCAAGAAGTACGCTTCGTTCCAGGATCGGTTCTGGTCCACGATCCACGCCGCCGGATACTCGAAGGGGAAGAAGATGTCGTGAACGTGAATCAGGACGCCGGGGGCGAGCGCCGGCAGAATCCGAAAGAGGTAGTCCAGCGCGTCGCTCCCCGTTTTGGCCACGTGCGAGGAATCGATGAACAGGATGTCGCCCGCCGCCAGTTCCGTGAACGTCTCCAGCGGCGCATCCTGCGCTTTCACGCGCCGGATGCGGTCCCGGTACAGCGAATTCTCCGGAAGCAGCGCCAGCAACGCCTCCGGATACGGGTCGAGAAACGCCATTTCCACCCGCCCGCCCAAGCGCCGCTCGCTAATGTCGATGGCCGCGCAAGAAGAAAACCCGCATCCGATCTCCACGTATCTCTTTGGCTTCTTCTCCAGCATGACCGCCAGCAGCGCCAAAGCGTCGGCCAAAGGAAAAGCCGGATTCGCATAGTGGTATAGCGATCCTTCGCGCGGGCTTTCCGGAAAAGAAGGTGGATCGTAGCGTTGCGCGACCAGCGCGAACCAGCGGAGCATCTCGGCTTCATCCAGCCCGAGCGCCGCCGCCGAATCGGGTGGATGCGCCTCCAGGTCCATCGCCTGCCGGACGTGAGCGTCGTCCGGGTCGACGATCGGCGAATAGAAATGCCCCGCGGGAACCCAGAGCCCTTCATCCGCCATCCGTTTCGCTCCCTTCCAGCGCAGCGTCGAATTGGGTCATTACGAGCTTAGAGCCTGGGTTTTGATGGCCAATCACGTTCACGTGCTCCTGCTGCCCGCTGTTTCCCCGTCCCGCTTGCTGCGGGCTTTGAAGGGCGCCACCGCGCGCGAAGCGAATCGCATCTTGGGGCGCACGGGAGAGACGTTCTGGCAAGGGGAATCCTACGATCATTGGGCGCGAGACGAGCGCGAGGTGGAGCGGATTGCTGCGTATATTGAAGAAAATCCAGTCCGGGCGGGCCTGGCAGCGCGCCCGGAGGATTATGCATGGTCCAGCGCGGCGGAGGGGCGGAGGCAAGCGCCGGGATGAGTCCCGGCGCGGCAGACTGAGAATCTGCGCCACAGCCGCTGTTCGTCGACCGATGTGGCGCAGACACTTGTGTCTGCCGCGCCGAGACTCGTCTCGGCGCTGGGCGAGGCTATCGTTCACATCCCGCAAATCTCTCTCACCGTCGCCAGTTTTCCGCCCGCGGCGCGGATTTCCTCCAGCGCCCTCGCCGAGTCCTTTGCGTTCAGCGTCTCCACCGCGTCCGTTACCACGGTCACCGGCTTGCCCGTCTTCAGCAAGCCGCGCGCGGCGTGCAGCACGCAGATTTCGGTGACCACGCCGTAGACCACATAGCGGGCGGCGCCGAGCCGCTCCAGCAAAGCGCACGCGTGGCGGCTCTGGAACACGTCCACCGTCTGCTTTTCCAGGATAATCTGCCGCGCTCCGCTTACGTCGAAATCGCCGTCCCGGTTAGGGATCGTCACGCGCCCTTCCAGCAGCGTCGCCTCCGGCTTGCGCTGGCCCAGCGCCCCGGCGATGCAGTGCGGCGGCCAGTGAGCGAATTCCGGATCGTTTTCCGCGTGGGCGTCCGCCGTCGAGACCACCGGGATGCCGTGCTCTCCGGCGAAGCGGTTGAGGCGCGCGACGGCGGGCACGATGCGCTCCGCTCCAGGAACATAGAGGGCGCCCGCTGGGTATAGGAAGTCCACCTGCGTGTCGATATCGAAAAAAACGGCGTTCATGCCAGCAGGTTGCGGCGGGTCTGCTCGACGAGCGCCCGCAATTCGCGGCTGTGGATCACGGCGCGCGGCTCCGCCATCTCCAATTGTCGCAGAGCCGGAGAAAGTTCCGCCAGCGATTCGGCCGCGCGCCGGCGCGCCTCCTCCAGCGAAGGCGGCGGCTCCACCAGTTTTCCGCCGAGAATCACGGGCCGCAGCAGCGCTTCTCCCTTGCCGCATTCCCCCGACCGCGCCAGCACGTCGCGCGCCGGCTCGCGGAAGATCTGCTTGGCCCCCGGAACCGAGGCTTTATCCTCGCTGTATTTGGCGGTGAAGCGCTGGATGCCGCGGATATCGAGCTCCACCATTTTGTAGGTGGCGCTCATGGCGGGGGCGTCGTACGAAGTGGCAAGCTGCGTTCCCACGCCGAAGGAGTCGATGGGCGCGCCCGCCCTTACCAGGTCGCGGATGCGGTATTCGTCCAGATCGCCGCTGACCATGATCTGGGCGTCCGCGAGGCCGGCTTGATCCAGAATCGCGCGTACCCGGCGCGCCAGGGGGAGATAGTCGCCGCTGTCGATCCGCACGCCCCGCAGCGGCCGGCCAAGCTGCGCCGCGCGGCGCGCGCCTTCCACCGAGTCGTAGGTGTCGATAAGCTGGATCGTGGATTCGCCCAGCGCCCGCTGAAGCTGGCGGAACGCCTCGGTCTCGCCCGGAAACGACATCACCCAGGAATGCGCGGTCGTGCCGAAAACCGGAATGCCAAAGCGCCAGCCGGCCAGCACGTTGCTCGTCCCGGCGCAGCCGCCCAGATAGGCGGCCCGCGCGCCGAGGACCGCCGCCTCCGGCGAGTGCGCGCGGCGCGAGCCGAATTCCACCACCGGCCGCCCGCCCGCCGCCTCCACGCAGCGCGCCGCCTTGGACGCGACCAGCGTGGGGAAGGCGACCGCCGACAGCAGGTACGTCTCCGGGATTTGCGCTTCGACGATGGGCGCGCGAACGCTCAGCATCGGTTCGCCGGCGAACAGCGGCGTGCCCTCGGGGACTGCAAACAGGTCGCCCGTGAACCGCAGCGCGCCCAGGTAGTCGAAGAATGCCGGGGAAGCCTTGCGGAACGGCTCGAGGCCGCGCACGTACTCCACCTCCTCGGCTGTGAAACTCAGGTGGAGCAGGTAATCCACGGCCGCCGGAATGCCGGCCGCGATGACGAAATTGCGGTGCGCCGGCAGCCGCCGGATGCCCAGCTCGAACGTGGCCTTCTCGTCGCTCTTGCCGGCCTCGAAATACCCGGCCGCCATGATGAGTTCGTACAGATCTGTGGAAAGCCCGTTCATGAAGCGTTCACCGTTACCCGTTACCCGTTACCCGTTCACCGTTCACCGTTCACCGTGAAGATGCATTCGCGGTAAACGGTTAACGGTGAACGCCTTTCATTTCTTCTTCGGCAGTTCCGGCGCCATCTCTTTCACCGCTCCGGCGGCCTTCTGCAGGCCTTCCACGGTCTTCGCGTCCAGTTCGTAGATGCTCGGCTCGTTCTCGCGCTTCGCGAAATACTGCGTCCCCTGTTTGGAAATCGAGACTTTCTCGACGCGCTTGCCCTCGCTGGAGGTCACCGTGGCCGTGAAGACTTCCTCCCCGCCGCCCTTGTCGGCGAACTTCGTGGCGCTCAGGTCGCGCAGTTGGTCGACCAGCGTCTGGACGCTTTCGCTGTCCATGGTTTTCGCTCCGGCCAGCCACTTATCGCCGCTCTTGGCGTACGTCGCGTTCTTCAGCTCGATTTTCGTGGGGTCGTTGAAACCGAAATCGAACAGCTTCTTGTTGCGGAAATCGTCCAGGCCCTTCTCCAGCGCCTGGCCCGTATCGGACGCGGTCTTCCAGATTCCCTCGACCGCCGAGCTTTTCGCGTAATAGTTGTTGTCTTTGTTCTTGCGGATTTCCAGCGTCTGGCTGCCGCCGGCGTCCGTCACGGTGGCCGTCCCCACTTTGGCGGCCGTGGCGAATTTCTTGGCCGCGTCCGCTTCCAATTCGGTGGTGTCCAGCTTGCCATCCTTCAGCTTGTCCACCAGCGAAGAGACCTGCGAGCTGTCGGCGCGCAACGGGCGGGGTTTCACGATCTGCCACTCGTTCTGGCCGTTCTTGCCGAATTCGATGGTCTGGCCCTTGGCCTGTAACTCCACGCGCGTGAGCTTGTCGGAATCGAACGTGAGCAGCCGCTTGTCGCGCAGATCGTCCGGCGTCTTGTCGAGGCTGGTCTTGGTGGCGCTCGAAACGGTGAACACGCGCGCCTCGTTGGCCAGCTTGGCGTAGGCCCCGGAACTGTCGAGCGTGTTGTCGCCCACCAGCAATTCCGCGGTCTTCCCGTCCTTCTTCGTGATCGTGATGTCGAGCGTCGGGATGTCCAGGCCGTACGGATGCAGGTCCGTGGCCTTGTCTTCGACTTTTTTATCGGCCGTCGCCGAAGACAGCGTGGAAACCAGTGAACTCACAGCGTCCTGGTCCGCCGCGAGCGGTTTCGGTTGCGTCATCGTCCACGCGCCGTTCGCTTTGCGCAGATCGATCGCCATGCCCGTCAGCGACTTGATTTGGATGTCCTGAAATTGATCGTCCGGAATGGAAAGGACCGTGGCGGCGGCGGACGCCGCCGGCTTGGCCGCCTGCTTCTTGTTGGACCACCAGATCGCGCCCCCCAGCGCAGCCAGAAGAGCCACGGCGACGAAAAGTCCCTTCGGCTTCATGGGCTACCTCCTCTTCCACCACGTCCCCAGGCCGAAGCCCACCACGGCCAGCGGGAAGATGACGACGCTCAGCCAGAACAGCATGTTCAGCTTCTGCGTGGTGATGTTGAGGGGCCGGTCCTGCGGCTCCTTTGGACGAATCGAAATCAGGTCCTCGTCCGAGCTCAGCCAGTTGATGGCGTTGGCGAACAGGTCGCGATTGGCGAGGCGGCTCGATCCGAGCAGGCTGTTCTCCGCCCATTCGGACGTACCGAACACCACGAAGCGCCCCGCGGGCGAGCCGGAATACGTACCCGCGGCCGCCAGCGCGAACGGCCCCTTCTTCGCCTTCTTGGGGTCCACACCGCCGCCCGGGCCGATTTCCGTGGTGGCCACGCTGTCCTCCGTGGTCTCGATCAGCTTGTCCACCGTGGTCTTGTCGCCGGGCTTCACGTCCAGCGAGCGGACCAGCGGAAAGGCGGTAGGCAGGCGGCTCAACGGCTGGGTAATGGGATGCGACTCGTACTGAACGATCATCGGCACTTCCGGCCCCAGCCCGAAAAGCTGCCCGATGCCGCTGACGTCCAGCACGAGATCCTTGTTCACCGTCACGCCCCAGTTCGCGAGCGCCTTTAATAGATCGGCGTTCTCCGTCGCGGGCGCGCCGCCGCCCAGGCGCAGCGTGATGTCGAGCATGAGCAGCGCGCGGCCGCCGCCTTCCACGTACGATTTCAAGGCATTCACCACCGCTGGCGGATAGTCCGTCTGCGGTCCGGCCGCCACCACCACCGTGCAGTCCTTGGGGACCTCGAACGCTCCCGCCGCCGGCTGCCCGACGTTCAGCGTCTTTCCCGCCCCGGGCTGAGCGCCCTTGGGCGTGATCGTCCGGGTCTTGTAGTTATCCTGCGCCACCAGGTCCTTGGCGGAGGAGTAACCCGCGTTGCCCGAGTCGTCAATGCTGTGCTCGCCGGCGGCCGAGAGGAAGCACACGTTGCGCTCCCCGGTCTTCTCGGCGCGGACCAGCGCGCCGGTGATCTCCTCTTCGGAAAGCGCCTTGGCCCCTTCCTGGCGGGCGCCGGCCGCCACCACTACCGGCGAATCGCTGCGGAAGCCGGCGCTCTTGGCCTGTTGCGGCTTGCGCACCGGGTCAATGTAGGTCACGCGCAGCTTGGGCGACAAGCTGGAGTAGCGGTCCAGAAGATCGCGCGCGCCCGGAAAGCTCGTGGTCTCGCCGAAATAGGTCATCGTCACGTCGTTCTTCAGGCCTTTCACCAGCTTGATGGTCTGGTCCGAGAGGCTGAACTGCTTTTCGGCGGTCGCATCGTAGGATTTGTCGTAGCGGTTGGCGAGGAAGTTGATCGCCCCCAGAACGGCCGCCACTACGGCGATATAGACGGCGATATAGCCGGTGTACTTGGTCTGCCGCGATTTGAGCCAGTTGTAAGCCATGTCACGCTCTCCATCGCGCCGATTCCAGCGATCGCGAAGTCAGGAACAACGCGAAGAAGATCATGGAAAGGTAGAACACCACGTCTTTGGAATCGAGCACGCCTTTGCCGAAGTTCTCGAAATGGGTCACGATCGAAAGGTAATTGACCACCTGCGCGGTGATGGCGCTATCGTAGGCCGTGAACCAGCTCAACAGCCACAGCAGGAGCGAGAGAAAGAAGGTCGCGATGCCCGCGATGATCTGGTTCTTCGTCATGGTGGAAATCAGCGCCCCGAGCGCCAGCAGGCATCCGCCTTGCAGGACCAAGCCCAAGTAAGACACCAGCACGGGCTTGAGGTCCGGCTTGCCCCAGGCGAACAGCAGCGCGATGTTGAGCATCGACATCCCCAGCACGCAGACGTACAGCAGCAGCGCCCCCAGCCACTTGCCGAGAATGATCTCCATGTCCTTCACCGGCGAGGTGAGCAGCAGTTCGATGGTGCCCGTGCGTTTCTCCTCGGCGAATAGCCGCATGGTAAGCATCGGAATCAGGAACAGCCCGATGGTGCTCGCGAAGCCCAGCAGCGGCCGGATAATCTGCTCGTTCACGTTCATGGGCCCCGATTGGCCCGTCATCTGCGATTGCAGGCTGAAGCGCACGAAATCGCGCGAGGCGTTGAAGAACACCCAGCCGAAAATCAGCCCGAAAATGGCCATCACGGCGTACGCGATCGGCGACGCGAAATAACTCTTAAGTTCCTTCTGGCAGATGAGGACCACGTTTTTCGGTTTCACTTCTGGCCTCCTTCTTTCGATTCCTCGCCGGCGTTTTCGCCCCCGGTGAGTTGCAGGAAGATGTCCTCCAGGCTGAGACCCACGGGGCGCAGCTCCGTGAGATTCCAGCCCGCGTGGACCACCGATCGCGCCAATTCCGCGCGGATATGGCGTCCCTGCAGGCTCTCCACTTCGAAACTCAGCCGGCCGTCGCGCGAATCCTTCATCACCACGCGGCTCACGCCGGGCACTTGTTCCAGGCCCTGCTGCACCTGGGTGGGATCGGGTTTTCCCCCGGGGGCTTCCACCTCGACCGCCACGGCCTCCGCGCCCCGCAGCCGGTTGGTCAGGTTGGCCACGGAATCGATGGCTACCAGTTTCCCGCGGTTAATGATGATGACTCCCTGGCAGGTATGCTCCACTTCCGAGAGGATATGCGTGCTCAAAATAATCGTGTGCTCGCCCGCCAGCGAACGCAGCAGCTCGCGAATCTCGATGATCTGCTTGGGGTCCAGCCCGGACGTCGGCTCGTCGAGGATCAGGACGTCGGGGTTGTGGATGATAGCCTGCGCCAGGCCGACGCGCTGCCGGTACCCTCGGGAGAGCTTGCCGATCAGCCTGTTGCGGACGTCGCCGATGGCGCAGCGCCCCTCGACCTCGTCCACCCTGCGGCCGACATCTTTGGAAGCGATGCCCTTCAGCTTCCCCACAAAGCGGAGGTACTCCGATACCTCCATTTCGGGATAGAGCGGCGGCGTCTCCGGAAGATAGCCGATACGCCGCTTCACCTCGAGCGGGCGCTCCAGCACGTCGAAGCCCGCCACCGAGGCACGTCCCGACGTCGGAGGCAGAAAACACGTGAGGACGCGCATGGTGGTCGTCTTCCCGGCGCCGTTCGGCCCCAGAAAGCCCACGATTTGCCCCTTTTCGACCTCGAAGGAGATGTTATCGACCGCGACCGTGCGCGCGTATCGCTTGGAGAGACCTTCGACTTTGATCATATGGATTGTTCCAGAGAAAACAGACGTGCGAAGTTACCATTTGGGCGCAAAGAGGCGCCGCCCACCGGCGCCAAGAAACCGACCGTAATGCAATTTCATGATAGGGAGGGCGGGGAAGTGTTGTCAAATGAACGCGGGAGCGGCTGCGAGCGGCCGCTCCCGCGTCCACTGGACGGAGCGCCCTGGAGGCGCCCCAGGCAAGATCTGTCGTTGCAGGCAGCCATGCGCCGGCCGCCCGCTTGAGTTTCTGGCGCCTACTGCTCGGCCCGCAACGCTTCCCCGCGCTCGCGCGCCGAGTATCTGTCGAGTAGGTTGAGCAGCCCCTCGGCCGCCGCGGGCGCCTGTATACGTGACGTCACAATTTGGCGGTTCCTGAGCCGTTCGCCGTAAAGCGCGGCGTTATCGTCCAGGTCTTGCCGCAGCGTGGCTCCGCCCAAAGAGACGCCGGCGAACACGCCCTGGGACCGCGACCACGACAGAATCTCGGCGTGCATCTGGGCATCCGTTTCCGCCGTAGCCGTGCGGCCCAACGGACCTGCCGCCACCGAGCCCTCCGCGCCCAACGTGAATTTGCTCGAGAGCAGTTTCTCCTTTCCGCCTTGGTTCATCACCAACAGGATCAAGTCCGTCTCGGAGCCGCCGATCTGGAAGCCAAAACTGCCGCCTTCAATGCGGACCGTGCCGGGCGCCGACCAACCTCCGCCGCTCTCGCGGCACAACAGGTACCCTTTTCCGTATTTCGCGCCAAACACGAACGCCGCCTTCTTCAGCCCGGGGACAATGACGATGCAGTGGGCCTTGTCGAGCAGGTCCTGCGGAATGCCCCGGTCCGGCGCCGTCATCACTTCGGAAAATACTTCGGCGGACTCTTGCAGCCGCTGGGCCGATTCTTGGTTCATCGCCATCATCGGCGCCAGGGCTAATGCGAACACCATAAGGATCTTCATTTGGATTCCCCCCTTTCTTCCAGGCTAGAACACAACGCTAATCGCGATTCCTTCGCCAGGGTATCTGCGGTTGTAGAGGTAATACCCGTTGTCCCAGACAATGTAAACGTCGTCATCGACATACCAGTTTTCCGCCCAGTTTTCCGGCCACGGGTCAACCAGCATGAACCAAAACCCGCCGTACTGGAAACGCGGATACCCCCCAAGTATGATTGGGGCGGCGCCGATGCGGAAGAAGCGCTGCCTTCCAAAATACAGGTTGAAACGCACCTCGGGAATGAAGTAGCCGCCATAGCCGCCGCGTTGCCCCCAGGTGCGATGCTGGGCTTCCCACCGTTGCGCGCGATTCCCCATCCACGAGTCGTGTCCTTGCCATCCACCCCTCTCTAGCCATCCGCGCTGCTGCTGCCATGCGCGCGCCTGCTGCTCCGTGCGTTGCGGGCCGGCGTACCTGCCCACTCCCTGCTCGGGCCGGATCTGCCTCTGTTGCTGCGGATCGCGTTGCGCCTGCCCTTGCTCAGGCCGGACCTCCCTCTGCTGCTGCGGGGCGTGTTCCGCCTGCCGTTGTTCGGGTCGCGCCTGCTGCTCTCGCGGCTGGGGGCGTGGTGTCTGCCATGGGGTGGTTTTGGCTGGGCGCCCCTCTTTCGGCCGGGATTCTCCTGACTTGGCTTCTTCCCCGCCTTTCTTCTCTTTCTGTGCGTACGCAACGGCGGCAGTTCCGAAAAGCAAGAACGAAAGCGCCGTGCCGGTAAGTCCCACCGCTAGAATACGTTTCATGGCGCTACCCTCTCCCCAACCCACAAGGCACGTCACGGGCCGTTGGCCTTTGGATTGATTGGCAACAGTGTTACGCAGGGCGCGGCCGGCAAGATTTACCTAAGGCGTGTATTGTTTTCCCGCCAACTTGAACTTGCCTTGAACCCGGTGTCAAGTCGGCGCCAACGTCCGGACGCGGAATCGTCATTCCGCACCGTCGATCAGTCCGCTCCCGCCACCCCTGCGATCTGCTGCACCGCCGCCTTCCCCTGGCCGCGGCGGGAGAGCATGCGCTGCTGGATGGCCGCCATGTAGGTGTACACCACCGGCGTCAAATAGAGAGTCACGAGTTGCGAAAACAGCAGACCGCCTACCACTACCAGGCCCAGCGGCTGCCGCGCTTCGCCGCCCGCGCCGTAGCCCAGCGCGATGGGAACCGCGCCTAGCAGCGCCGCCATGGTGGTCATCATGATCGGCCGGAACCGGATCAGACAGCCTTGGTAGATGGCGTCCCTGGGTTCCAGGCCGCGCTGGCGCTCGGCTTCCAGGGCGAAATCGATCTGCATGATGGCGTTCTTCTCCACAATGCCGATCAGCATGATCAGTCCGACGAACGCATAGATGTTCAGGTCGATGTGGAACACCAGCAGCGTCACGAGCGCGCCGAAACCAGCCGAGGGGAGCCCCGAGAGAATCGTCAGCGGATGAATGTAGCTCTCGTACAAAATGCCCAGCACGATGTAGACCACCGCGATGGCGATGATCAGCAGCACCCATAGGTTGCCAAGCGAATTCTGGAATGCCGAGGCCGCGCCCTGGAATTGCGCGCCGATCGTGTCCGGCAACTCGCGGGCGGCAATGCTCTGGATTCGCGCAGTCACATCGCCCAATGCGGCGCCCGGTTTGAGGTTAAACGAGATGGTGGCCGCCGGAAGTTGCCCGTAGTGGTTGATGGTCTGCGGGCCGGTCCCGGTAACCACGCGGGCCATCGTGTCGAGGGGAACCAGCGCGCCGCCGGGAGTCTTGAAATACAACAGCGAGAGAGCCCGGGGATCGGCCTGATATTTCGGCTCCAGTTCCAGCAGGACCTTGTACTCATTCACCGAGCCATAGATCGTGGAGACCCACCGCGGCCCGTAGGCGTCGTAGAGGGAGTTCTCGATTTGGTTGGCGTTGACGTTCAAGACCGCCGCTTTGTCGCGGTCGATGGTCACGTCTACCTGTGGCGTCTGGACCGCCACATCGCTCGTCACGTCCTCGACCCCCGGCGTTTGCTCAATCACTTTCTCGAGATTGTCCGCCGCGGCGTATAATACCGCTTTGTCCGGCGTCTGCATGGAGAACTGGTAGAGGCTCTTGGTGACTTGGCCGCCAATGCGGATCGTCGGCGGGTTCTGCAGGTAGACCTTCATCCCCGGATACCCGGTGAGCTTGGGCCGCAGTTCCTTGATGATATCGTTCACCGCCAGCGCCCGCTGGCTGCGTGGCTTCAGGTGCACCACCAGCTCTCCGTAATTGGGTCCACCCAAGGTGGATGCCACCGTGCCGCCCACGCTGGCCATCAGGGAATCCACGTTGGGATCTTGCGAAACCGTGTCCGCGATCTGTTTCGCGTAGTCCGTCATCTTGTAAAAGGAAGTGCCTTGCGCGGCCTCCGTGTAGACCTGCAACTGGTCGGTGTCCTGGTCCGGTATGAAGCCTTTGGGGATCTTCACGAACATGTACATGGTGGCCGCCAGGACCAGCGCGGAAACTCCCATGGTAAGGGGCCGGTAACGCAGCACGGATTGGAGGGTCGCGTCGTAGACGTGCAGCATGCCCTGGAAGAATCTCTCCGTGACGCGATAGAACCAGCCGCGCTTGGCCTCGTGCGCGGCGCGCAGAAACCGGCTGCACAGCATGGGCGTCAACGTCACCGAGACCACGCCCGATATCAGAATCGCGACGCAAATAGTGACCGCGAATTCCTTGAACAGCCGGCCCAGCACTCCGCCCATGAACAGCACGGGAATGAAAACCGCGGCCAGCGACAGCGTCATGGAGACGATCGTGAACCCGATCTCCCCCGATCCTTTGAGCGCGGCCTCCAGGGGTTTCTCGCCCAGCTCGATATGCCGTACGATGTTCTCCAGCATGACGATGGCGTCATCCACCACGAAGCCGATAGACAGGATGAGGGCCATCATGGAAAGGTTGTCCAGGCTGTAGTTCAGCAGATACATCACTGCAAAGGTTCCGATGATGGAGAACGGCAGCGCCAGGCTGGGGATGATCGTGGCGGAAAGGTTCCTCAGAAACAGGAAAATCACCATGACCACCAGCCCGAGCGTCAGCAACATGGTGAACTCCACGTCCCGGTACGATTCGCGAATGGTATCGGAGCGGTCGTAGAGGATATCCATGTGGACCGAGGGAGGCAGCTCCGAGTGGAACACCGGCAGCAGGTTCTTGACGCCGTCGGTCACTTCGATCGTATTCGTGCCGGGCTGGCGCTGGATGGCCAGAATGATCGACCGGCTGCTTCCCGCGTGCGTGTAGTACCACGACGCCGTCTTGTCGTCTTCCACGCTGTCGATAACTTGGCCCAGTTCCTCCAGGCGCACCGGCGAGCCTCCCCGGTAGGCCACCACCAGGGGGCGGTACTGCGCGGCGGTTAGTAACTGTCCGCTGGCCTGCAGCGTGAAGGCGCGCTGCGGACCGATGATCGAACCCGTCGGCAGGTTCACGTTCCAGTTCTTCAGCGCGGTTTCAATCTCATTCATGCCGATCTGCCGCGACGCCATCGCGTGCGGGTCCATCTGTACGTGGACGGCGTACTTCTGCGCGCCCAACACCTGCACCTGCGCTACCCCGGAAATCATGGAAATGCGCTGCGCGATGCGCGTCTCCGCGTATTCGTCCAAGGTGTACAGCGGCAGCGTGGGGGATGTCAGAGCCAGGTAGAGGATCGGCTGGTCCGCGGGGTTGACCTTGGTGAAAGTGGGCGGCGTCGGCATGCCCAGGGGCAGCAGGCGCGATGCCTGAGTGATGGCCGCCTGCACATCCACGGCCGCGCCGTCGAGTTTCCGGCTCAGCTCGAATTCCAGGGTGATCTGCGTATTGCCGAGCGAATTCGACGAGGTCATCGAATTCAGCCCGGCGATCGTCATGAATTGGTTTTCCAGGGGCGTCGCCACGGCCGCCGCCATGGTGTCCGGGCTGGCGCCTGGCAAGCTGGCGGTGACCAGCAGGGTGGGAAAGTCGACGTTCGGCAGGTCGCTTACCGGGAGCGTCCGATACGCCACGCTTCCAAATAGCGCGATCGCCGCCATGAGAAGGCTGGTAGCGATGGGCCTCTCGATAAAAGTCTGGGAAATATTCACGGGTCAGTCTCCCGCCTGCATCGCGGGGACTATGGCCTGGGGAGATCTCCAGGCCTTCCACCGTTCGAGAATCGCAGCCATGTAGGTATAGACCACCGGAGTCAGATAAAGGGTCATCAACTGCGAAAAGGCCAGGCCGCCCACCACCGCCATGCCCAGCGGCTTGCGCGCCTCGCCGCCCGCGCCCCATCCTAACGCGATGGGCAACCCGCCCAGCAGCGCCGCCATGGTGGTCATCATGATCGGGCGGAAGCGGATGAGGCATCCTTCGTAGATCGCGTCCTTCGGCGACTTGCCCTCTTTGCGCTCGGCCTCCAGGGCGAAATCGATCTGCATGATCGCGTTCTTTTTCACGATGCCGATCAGCATGATCAGCCCCACGAAGGAATAAATGCTGAGGTCGATCTTGAAAATCACCAGCGTAAGCAAGGCGCCGAAGCCGGCCGAGGGCAGACCGGAAAGGATGGTCAGCGGATGCACGTAGCTTTCGTACAGCATGCCGAGCACGATGTACACCACGGCGATCGCCACGATCAGCAGAATCCCCATGTTCCGCATGGAGTCCTGGAACACTTTGGCCGTGCCCTGGAACACCCCCGTGATGTTCCCCGATAGATTCGCCTTGGCCGCTTGCTCGATGGCGTCCGTGGCCTGCCCCAGCGACGTCCCCGGCCGCAAGCCGAAGGAGAGGGTCACCGAAGGCAGTTGCCCCGAGTGGGGGATGCTCTGTGGACCCGCGTCCAGCTTCTGTTCCGCCACGGCGCTGAGCGGCACGAGTTGGCCCGTGTCCGACTTCAGATAGATCATGTTCAGCCCATCCACGTGTTCCTGAAACTGCGGGAACATTTCGAGCAGCACGCGGTACTGGTTGGTGGGAGAGTAGATGGTCGAGGAATACTGCGGGCCGAACGCATCGTACAGCGCGCTCGAGATGTTGATCCAGTTCAGATGCACAGCCGCCGCGCGGTCGCGATCCAAGACGATATTCACGCGCGGCGTCCGGATCTGCAAATCGCTGGTCACGTCCGTCAGGCCGGGTATGCGAGCCATGATGCGCTCCAGCTTCGGCGCCTGTTCGTAGAGCTGCTCGGTATCCGGCCCGGATAGCGTGAAATCGTAACTGCTCTTGGACATGCGGCCGCCCACGCGGATGGCCTGCGGGATCGAAAGGTATACGCGCAATCCCGGCATGTTGGAAACCTTGGGCCGCAGACGGTTCACGATATCGGCGACAGTGGCCTTGCGCTGGCGGCGCGGCAGCAGGTTCACCATCATGCGGCCGCTGGACGAGCCGCCTCCGCCGAAACTGCCGCCCGTGGAGGAGTAGAAAGTCAGGACGTCCGGTTCCCGCACGACGATCTGGGCGAGGGCCTCCTGGTACTTCACCATCTGGTAATAGGAAGTGCCCTGGACGGCCTCCGTCGTCATGCCGAAATTGTCGTTGTCGGTATCGGGAATGAAACCCTTGGACACCGTCGCATAGAGGTAGCCCGTGGCCCCGAGCACGGCGAGAAACATCGCCAGCATCACGGGCCTGTGCCCCAAAACCCAACTCAGCGTGGATGCGTACAGACTCCGCATGCCATTGAACGCCCGCTCCAAGGCGCGATACAGGAACCCGTGCGCCACGCCTCTCGTATCCTTCAGAAAGCGGCTGCACAGCATCGGCGTGAGGCTGATCGAGACCATGCCGGAAATCAGGATGGCGGTGCAGATGCTCACCGCGAACTCGCGGAACAGCCGGCCCAGTATGCCCGCCATGAAAAGAATGGGAATGAAAACCGCCGCCAGAGAGAGAGTCATGGAGACGATCGTGAACCCGATCTCCTTCGATCCGGCGAGGGCCGCCTGCATGGGCGGCTCGCCGTTCTCGATGTGCCGCACGATGTTCTCCAGCATCACGATGGCGTCGTCCACCACGAAACCGATGCACAGGATCAGCGCCATCAGCGAGATGTTGTTCAAACTGAAATCCAGCAGGTACATGACCGAGAACGTACCCACGATGGAGAACGGCAGCGCCATGGCCGGGATCATCGTCGCGGAAAAGTTCCGCAGGAACAGGAAGATCACCATGATCACCAGAGTCAGGGTGGCCAGCATGGTGAATTGGATATCCCGAAACGCCTGGCGAATGTTCTTGGACCGGTCTCCGCTGATCGCCAGGTGGACCGACGGCGGCATCTGAGCCTGGAAAAACGGCAGCAACTTCTTGATGTTGTCGGTAACCGCGATGGTGTTGCTGCCCGGTTGCCGCATGACTTGCAGGTTGATTCCGCGGGTACCCGTCTTCCCGAACTCGCCGCCATAGATCTTCGAGTAGTTCTTGTCGTCTTCGACGCTGTCGATGACGTGCGCCACATCGCTCAGCCGGACGGGAGATCCATTCTTGTATGTGACGATCAGCGATTTGTAGTCCACGGCCCGCATGAGCTGGCCGTTGGCCTGCACGTTATACGCGGTGTGCGGCCCGTAGAGCGTGCCCGTCGGGAGATTCACGTTCCAGTTTCGAAGCGCGGCATCGATCTCGTTCAGGCCGATTTGCTTGGCCGCCAACTGGTTGGGGTCCACCTGCACGCGCACCGCGTACTTTGCCGCTCCGAACACCTGCACCTGGGAAACTCCATCCACCATGGAAATGCGCTGCGCCACCATGGTCTCGGCGTACTCGTCCAGATCGGAGAGCCGCATGGTGGGCGAGGTCAGGAACAGGGTGATGATGGGCATGTCGCCGGGGTTCACCTTGCGGAAGGAGGGCGGCGTGGGCATGCCCGGAGGCAGCAGCGGCATGGCTTCGGCGATGGCCGTCTCCACGTCCACCGTGGCCCCGTCGATATCGCGGCCCAAGTCGAACTGCAGGGTGATGCTGCTGGACCCTTGGGAACTGCTGGAGATCATCGAATCCAGGCCGGCGATGGTGGTGAACTGCCGCTCCAGCGGCGTCGCCACGGCCGAAGCCATGGTATCCGGGTTGGCGCCGGGCAGGCTTGCCGAAACGGTAAGCGTGGGGTAATCGACTTGCGGAAGGTCGCTAACCGGCAACGCGCGGTAGGCGATTACTCCGAACAGCGCGATAGCCGCCATGATCAGGCTGGTCGCGATGGGACGCCGGATGAAATTCTCAGAGATGTTCATGTCCAGCCCCTTGGCATGCGCCGCTCGTAACGCGCCGCGCGGATCGGACACGCTCAGCGAAAGGAACCACCGATGGTACTCCGTACTGATCGTAGCGCGGCAACGGCGTCATACGGTTGCCACGCCCGGCCCCGACTAGATTCCGGACGGGACTTGCCCCTCTTTGCCTTTGCCAGATCCGCCGGCGGCCCCCCCGCCTTCCGCGCCCCCGCGTCTTCCGCCCCCGCCCCTGCCGCCTTGGACCACGACGCGGCTGCCGGGCGCAAGCCTCAACTGGCCCTCCGTCACCACGGTTTCTCCCGGTTCCAGACCCTGATCCACCACCATGTCCTGTCCCACGCGCGCTCCCGTGACGACGGTCCGCGATTCCACCGTGCGGTCTGGTTTGACTACGTATACGAACGATCCGTTTTGGCCCGCCTGGACAGCTTGGTTCGGCGCCACCACGGCGTTGTTTTGCGTGGTGAGCCGCAGCGTCACGCGAACGAACTCTCCGGGCCATAGCTTGCGATCGGTGTTGGGGAACGTGCCTTTGAGCTTGATGGTCCCGGTGGTCGTATCCACGGCGTTGTCGACGAATGTGAGAACGCCGGTTTCGACGTCCTCCGGGTTGTCCTGCGGCTGGGCGCGTACGGAGAGCTTCTGCTGCGCCATGTAGCGCTTGACGTCCGGCAACTGGGCTTCGGGAACCGCGAAGGTAACGTAAATCGGTTCCACCTGGTTGATGGTCGTCAGGTCCACGCTGTTGGCCATGACCACGTTGCCTTGCTTGACGTTGATCGCGCCCGTGCGGCCGTCCAGCGGCGCGCGGATCGCCGTGTATGCCAGGCTGAGCCGGGCGGTTTCGATGGCGGCCTGGCTGGCCCCGATCGCCGCCTGGGCGCTCTCGATGGCGGCTTGGTCGGCGGCCACCGCCTGCGCCGCCGCGTCGGAGCTCGCGCTCAATTGCTCGGCCTGGTCCTTGGAGACGACGCCGCTCTCGAACAACTGGGCGTATCGAGCGGCCTGCGATGCCGCGTATTTGGCGTTGGCGGCATCCCGCGCCAGGTTGGCTCGCGCTTGCCCCAGCGCGGCGCGATCGCGGGCATTATTGGCGATCGCCTGGTTCAGAGCCGCTTCGAGCGGCCGTGGATCGATGGTGAACAGGAGGTCGTCCTTCTTGACGTAATCGCCTTCCTGAAAATGGACCTCGGTCAACTGTCCGCCCACTTGCGATTTCACTCCGATAGCCGCGTAGGTCTCGACGTTGCCGATAACCTGAACTTCCACGGGCACGTCGCGCTGGCTGACTATCGCCACCGTGACGGGAACGTCGCCGCCGCCCCGGCCGCCTCTCCCGCCCCGGCCGCCTCCGGGCGCGGCCGAAGTTCCGCCGCTTGTGCTCGAACAACCGTAAAAAAACAAGGCTGCTGATGCTATAAGTAATAGATTCCGAAGGCTTTTCCAGCACTTTCCACTAGCTTTGCAGCCGCTGGCCGACGCGATACGCATAGACGTTTACCACTAATAGGCGATCAGACCACCTCGCAATATTACACCATGCCACCCAAAATTCGCCGTCCTCGACGATGTGGGGCAATCCCTCAGGCGGCTGACTTGGGAGCGGGCAAATCGCGCGCCACTGGCGTATCCGCGAAGCTCGCCACGCGGTGCGCGCCGTCGCAAAACGGCTTGTTGGCCGAATGCCCGCACCGGCAGAGGGCCAGAACGGTTCGCCCAGCCAAGCCGAAGGCCTTACCCGCGGGATCCACAATCTCGAAATCGCCTTCAATCCGGAGAGGGCCATTATTTGACACAGTGATCTTGGTTGCCATCAATCGGAATCGTAACACGGATAGCGATGCAGGGTGGGCTCTTGTAGCCCCTGCATGGGCGCGCGCCACTGGCTCTACTTCCCCGTCGCCGCCTGGCCCGACTCGGCCGGATACCCATGGTCGAACCAGTCCTGAGCCATGTTGGTGGAGATGTAGAGCGCCTTGACGCGAGTGAAGCCCATCTGCTTCAACAACTCCATGGCGGGCCTCATGTTGGGGCAATGGTCCCACGGGCAGCAGCCGCAGTAGACCACGATCTCTCCGTTGCGCGGAAGCTTTGCGACCGCCGCGCCCAACGCCGCCAGCCCTTCCGGCGCGGACGCGGGTCCCGCGTAGATGGAGCCGGGAATATGCTTGCCACGGTACAGTACGTTGAATCCGACGTGAATCAACGCCGGATGCGCGCCCTTCGCCTCGAGCCGTGTGGCCAGTTCCTTGGGCTGGATCAGAGCCATATCCGCCGCCAGCGCGACGGCCAGCGCGGTCAAGACACCTATTGCGACGAATCTCATTCCGTCAGTGTAGCTTCACGCGCGGGTCTGGATTGCGGCTTCCGCCGCGACGCGGGGTTCCCTCCGCGGTACGAAACGCCTTACGATGGCCATGAGAATCAGGACGATGCCGAAGGTACACACGATGGTGGCGCCGGTGGGCAGGTCGATCAGCAACGACAGGTACACGCCCAGCGCCGATACCAGCGTCCCCATGGTCCAACCGATCGCCAGCCGCGTGCCCACTTTGTCGGAGTACAGTATGGCGCCCACCGAAGGCACGATCAGGTAGCAGAACACCAGCAGCACGCCCGCGATCGCCACCGAGGACGTCACTACGAAGCCGAAAGACGCGTAAAACAGGAAGTCCCACAGGCGCGTCGAGATCCCCTCCGCCTCGGCGGCTTCAGGGTTCATGGAGATCATCAGGAACTTGCGGCGGAAGACGAAGTGGAACAGGCCGATGGCCCCGTAAAGCACCGCGGTCTTGGCGACCTCGGCCCATGTTACGGTCAGGATATTGCCCACCAGCATTTCCTTCAGGTGCTCGGTCTGCTGGGTCGACTTGCTCATGGCCAGAATGGCCGCCGCCGACGCCACCGCGTAACAGATGCCGATGATGGCTTCCTGTGGGATGTGCGCGCGGCGGCCGCGGATCGTGGAGAAAACCGCCGCGCCGATAAACGTGAAAACGAGGCTGACCACGTAGGCGGCTTGGCCGTGGGGCTCGATGCCGTACAGGACCGCGATGGTCGTGCCCAGCGCGGCGATCTGCGCCAGGGAGAGATCCACGAAAATCACGCCCCGCTCCACCACATGCACGCCCAAGTAGGCGTGAATGCCGGTCAGGATGAGGCTTGCGATAAAGGGAGCCAGCAAAAAAGAGAAGGTGCTCATCGCCCGTCCTTACTTAATCTTGGCAAACGCATTGACCAGAACATTGATATCGTAATCGAACAACTGGAAGTAGTCCGCGATCTCCTTGACCCCGCCCACCGACGGCATCATCTGCACCACCTCGCCGCCCACGGCCTGGGCGATCGAGTTGGGCGTGCGCAAATCGAAGTAAGGCTCCACCAGAATCAGCTTCACGTTGTCGCGTTTCATCTGGTTGATGACGTCCAGCGTGTGGCTGGGGGTAGGTGGAATGCCCGGCTTCGGCTCCACGTAGCCTACCACCTGCAAGCCCAGGCGCGCGCAAAAGTTGGGCAGGGAATTGTGATACGTCACCACCTTGCGGTCCCGGTACGGGGCCATCCTGGCGAGCCATCCCTTTTCGGCGTCCGTGAGACGCTGGTCGAAGACGGCGTAACGCCCGGCGAAGTACGCGGCGTCGGCGGGTTGCATTTCGCTGAACTTGTCCTGAAGGGCCTTGGCGATGCGGCGTCCATTCTCCGGGTCGAGCCAGTAATGCGGATTGCCCAGCGGGTGGACGTCGCCCATGGCGCGCGTGATCTGGCCGGTGGGGATCTCCAGGATCTGGCAGAACTGCGAGAGATCGAAATAGCCGGCCGCCCCAACCTGGATCTTGCCGTTGCGGCTCTGCGTCTGCAACGGCGGCAGCCAGCCGATTTCCAGTTGCAAACCGACCGCTTCCAACAGGTCGGCTTTTTGCAGTTTCAGCAGGAAGCTGGGTTTGGACTCCACGAAGTGCGGGTCCTGGTAGCCCTTGGCGATGGAATCGACGGCGATTCTGTCACCGCCGATTTCGCGAGAAATCGCCGCCAGATCCTCGGTGCTCGTCACCACGTTCAACTTGGAAGCGGCGCGCGTGGTTCCCGCCGCGGCCGTCGCCAGCAGGACCGCCATTAACTCAACTCTCTTACGCACGATCATGCGAATGATTCCTCTCATCTCGTTAGAACGGGTGCGCTCCGTGCGCGCCCATGGAGAACTGAAGCTGCAATAGCAGCTCGTTCGCCGTCCGGCCTTCGCCGTATTGCGTCCGCCGGAGCTGTCCCCGGACCTGGCTGAATTCGCTTGGCCAGTAGGTTAGCAGAATGGAACCGCCGGTGTCGCGCAGGAGCGGGGGCGTGAACGAAGGGGCGCTCGACCCGAAAAACGCATAGAAATTGCATCCGCCGTTCGTGGTCTCCGGGTCCGTGCCGAGACACTGTGCCCGCTCGGAGCGGTCAAACCGGCCGCCGAGGAACCACCGCCGCCCCAACTGATAATCGGCCGAGACATAAAACCCGAACGGTTTCGCGACGTAGGCCGGCCCAAGGTCTACCGTGCTGCTCGTAGCACCCGCCAGGACATTCGATGGAGCCGTCGTCCTCGCCCAAATGAGTTCCGTCCTTCCCACGAACGAATGGTAAATCGAGCGTCTCAAGGGCTTCCAACGGAGCGTGGCATCGAAGCCGAAAAGCTGGTTCGAACCGTCCGCGTACGGGCTGTGACCGTGCGCGTAAGAGCCGCCCAAGTCGATGTTCGTGGACTCGCTGATATCGCGATAGGCGCGCAGGTGCTCTACGGTGGACACGTCGCTGCGGCGCGCGGCCTGGAAAAGGTTGGCGCTGTCGCCGCGGAAAAGCTGCGCCGTACCTTCGAGGAAGACTTGCCCGGGCGCGGGGATGATGCGGCTCAGCGACAGGCCCGCGTCGTCGATGCCGTCCTCGCCGCCCACCAGGTTCTGCGTTACCAGCGGCCGGTCGGTCCAGGGCAGAACGTGGTTGTGCAGCGTGTTCACTTTCCCGAACGCCGCGCGCATCTTGCCGACCTTCAACTGAAGGGCGCCGGGCAAGCTGGTGAACGTGAGGTAGCCTTCCTCCAGACTCACGCCCTGCTCGCCGAAGGTAATGAAGACGTCGCCGCGCGCGTAGGGGTCGATGATGGCCTGCAGGCCCAGCTCCGATTCGTGCATTTCGAGCGAAGGCGTCGGCCGGTTGCCGGAGTTGCCGGCGGCCCCCACGAAATCGCCGATGAGGCTGATATCCGGATTGAACACTTTCGACGCCCCCCCGGCCGCGCCGCCGTACACCGGGAGCGCGGCGGGCGCCGGCGGAGCGGTCGGTTGAGCCTCCGGGACCGCGGCCGTGGCGGGAGGCGTGGGAGCAGGCACCGTCTGCCGCGCCTTCAGCGTCTGAACCTCGGCTTCGAGCGCGCGAACGCGGTCCTCCATGGCTCGCAGCCGGTTGAGCAACTCGGTGTTATCCTGCGCCGGCAACTGCGCCGCCAATAGGCAGGCCACAGCCGGCGCGAGCAAAAGAATACGCATGACGACTCGATCCTCCATCAACCCTTTCGGAAGCTACTGGCCCCTCTCGTTTGGCAAACCGATTACTTCCCCGGCTTCGCCGCTTCGGCCAGCTCCGCCGGGTATCCGTAGCTCGACCCAATTCTGGCCCATGTTCTCCTCTTGGCTCTTGATTTCAACAAACCAAAAAACCGACCCCGCGCCGTCACCGGCGCCGGACCGCAAAATTGCCGTGCAGGAACTAGGCGGGAGGGGCCCGCGAGGTGCGGGCGGCGGGAAGGGCGTCGTGCGTGGCTTCGAAATCCGGCGGGGGTTCCAGCCACCTGACGAGCAAGACCGGAGCGACTGCCACATTCGTGGTGGACCGCAGGAACGGCAAGGCGCCCACGTAGCAGACCAGGCACACATGATCCTGAGCCTGGTGCTGTTCGTGCGCGGAAGTAAGCGCCACGGATTGTTCGACAGCTACGGCGCACAGCAGGAACAGCACGAGCGCGTACCGAATCCGGCTGCGTGCGCTCCTCGTCATGGCTAACCAGTATACCCCAGCAATGTGACGCCATCTAATCGCTTGCCGTTACGGAATTTCGCCGGATCAGGCCCGATCCAGCCGCGCCAGCGCCCAGAGGGCGTGCTCCTCGACCACGGGGTCGCCGGAAGCCGCCA
This sequence comes from Bryobacteraceae bacterium, assembly GCA_050012095.1. Classification (GTDB taxonomy): domain Bacteria; phylum Acidobacteriota; class Terriglobia; order Bryobacterales; family Bryobacteraceae; genus BOG-224. The sequence continues at coordinate 27,573 of JBEKHV010000041.1, forward strand.
GCCGTTCCAGCGGCGCCCGAAACTCCGGCAGCGCGCTATTCCCCATGGCCACGGCTACGTTCCGCAGATAGCCCGAGTACCGCGCCCGCGTAACGGGCGAGCCGCGAAACAGGGACTGAAACTCCGCCTCGCCGATTCCCGCCAGCATCTCCAGAGGCGGCGCCGGCAGGCGCGGCTGAAAAGCCGGGTCCGCCGCTTCCGGAGCGCGGCGGTTCCAGGGGCATACGTCCTGGCAGATGTCGCATCCGAAGACGTGGTTGCCCATGCCCGCGCGGCGCTCCTCCGGGATGGCGCCGCGCAACTCGATGGTGAAGTAAGAAATGCACAGCCGCGAATCCACCGCGTACCCGCCCCCGGCCGGCGAAGGGACAATGGCGGCCGTGGGACAGGCGTCGATGCACCGGCGGCAGGTTCCGCAACGGTCCGGCGGCGGCTCGTCCGGCGCGATTTCCAGCGACGCCAACAGTTCTCCCAGGAAAAACCACGACCCGCGGCCCTGATTGATCAGGCAGGTGTTCTTGCCGATCCAGCCCAGCCCCGCCAGGCGCGCGTAGGAACGCTCCAGCAGGGGCGCGGTGTCCACGCAGATCTTGGACTCATAGCCCGCGCCGGCGCGCTCCCGAATCATGCCGTCCAGCCGCGCCAGCCCCTCGCGAACCACGTCGTGGTAATCGTCGCCCCAGGCGTAACGCGAGATCCAGGCGAGTTCGGGATCGCGGTAGCGCGTGGAGTACGGCCAGGGCGTGTTGTAGAGTTTCGCGACGCAGATCACGGAGCGAGCCGAAGCCAGCAGCAGCCGCGGGTCGGCGCGCACCGCGGCGCGGCGACCGGCAAGGTACCTCATCTCCCCGCCGAACCCCGCGTTTACCCAGGCGTCATATCGCTGCCGGTCCGCCGCTGAACTGCTCTCAGGGCCTATCGCCGCCACGCCTGCCATGGGAAAGCCGCAGGCGCGCGCCAGTTTCCGAATCTCCGCGGAAGTCAAATCTCAAGCCCTACCGAGCGCATCAGCTCCAGCGCGTTGCTCCGGCGCACCACGCCCGGCCGCAGAATAAAGTCGAAATGGATCTGGCCGTCCTCGATGCGGTCCTCGAAATGCACGTTGGCGGCGCGCTCGCCGGGGCTGTCGGCGATGGCGGCCAGGGCCAGATCGTGCGTGGTGACCAAGCCGGCCGCGCCGCGCGCCACCAGCCCCCGCACCAGCGCCTCCGCCCCGATGAGCCGGTCGTGGGAGTTGGTACCGTGCAGACATTCGTCCACCAGGAAGAGCACCGGCAGCGGTCCCGCGGTCTGATCCAGAATATGGCGGAGCCTCAGAATCTCGGCGTAGAAACGCGACACGCCGCCCTGCAGCGAATCCGTCACGCGGATGGAAGCCCCCACGGCCAGCGGCGATATCGTCAGCCGCCGCGCCCGCACCGTGGCGCCCGCCTGCGCCAGCACGGCGTTGACGCCCAGCGTTCGCAGCAGCGTGCTCTTGCCCGACATGTTCGAGCCGCTCACCACCAGCACGCGCAGCTCGCCGCCCAGGCGCACGTCGTTGCGCACCACGCGGTCCTCGGGAATCAGCGGGTGGGCGATCCCTTCCGCATCCAGCCACGGCCCGTCCGAAGTGAACTCGGGGAACGGATCGGCGGGATGCTCGAAGGCATGGCTGGCCAGCGAGCACAGCGCCTCGATTTCACCCATGGCCGTGAGCCATCGCCGCACCGCCGCGCCCGATTTCCGCCGCCAATTCTCCACCCCGAATGCCAAGTGCGTGCTCCACAACGCGAACGGCTCAGCCACACGCACCAACAGGTGGTCGCTGGAATCCAGGTACTGGATCAGCCGGTCCAGCCGCGCCAGCCGATTCGAAGGCGGATCGCCATCCGCGTCCAGCGACGCCCGCAGGTCCGCCAGCAGCGGCGAGCGGAACTGCTCCGCTTCCAGCCGCACCAGCGTCTCGGAAAGGAGCTGCAATTCATGCGCCGCCTCTCCGACCGCGGCGATCACCGGCCCCGTCTTCTTTCGGAACCGGTAGAGAAAACCTAAGTTCACCGCCAGCGCCAACAGAAATCCGTCCCGTAACAGAGCCGTGGCCGGTTCCGGCAGGCTGAGAAGTCCCATGCGGACCGCGTCGAAAGCGAAGAAAGCCGCGAGGCCCAGCGTCCCCAGGGCGGTCAAAGCCCACACGCCCGCGCGCGCCCACCCCGGCCGGAGCAGCGCGGGAGCCTCGCCCCACCGCGCCAGCGAAACCGGATCCACCCCTGTGCGCGCCGCTTCCGCCTGAATGGCCAGATCCTCGCGCAGGTCCACGCGCGGCCGCAATTCCTCGACGGCCTCCTGCCGCGCGCGCACCGTGGCCGGATCGGCCGGCTCCAGCAGCCAGCGCGCCAGGGTATCCTCGCCGATGTGGGTGCGCGCCGTGCAGAGCAGCTCGAACACCGACCCTTTCCCAAAAAGGTCCAGATCCTGCGCGTAGAGATGCGCCGGGTCCAGATAGCCATCGCCCGTCGCGCCGGTCCCGGCCCATGCGCCGTCCAGGCGCGCCAGCCCGCGCTCATAGAACGCCGCCGCGCGCCGCCGCCGCTCCAGCCCGCGCAAGAGCCGTTCGTGAATCACCGCCAGCGCCACGAAACCCGCGGCGGGAATGCCCGCCCACAGGACAGTCGACGAGCGCCCCGCGAGCGCCACGCAAACCAGAATCACGGCGCAACCCGCCGCCGCCAGCCGCCAGTACCCCAAGCTGCGATGCCGCCGCTCGCTCGCCGCGATTTCAGCCCGCCGCTGTTCCAGCCGCTCGGAATAGAAGCCTCGTGGGTCCGGGTTCATCGGTTTCCTCATTCTCTCTCGGATCTGCGAAGTTTGGCGTGCGCGCTGGCGTCCCCCGCGCAAGAAGGGACGGCGGAGCGCTTGGAGTGAACCCCTCCGCTGAGACACGGAAACTAGGGACAGGTGCAGAAGAAAGCGAGAACGCAGCTTCTCAAACAAATTGCGGTCGTGAGGAATATCTGACCATACGCATCCCCTTCGGCCTAGAGGCTAGGCCGTGCTGCATGGTTTTCGCAACTGCGTTCTCATCGGGTCGCATCCACTGGACCGTATCACGGCCACATCGGAGACTCGATAGCCACACCGATTCGGGTAGGGGATTCCTGTCGCGAATCCCCTTCGCACCAGCAATCGGGGGTAAATCCTCGCTGACGTCGCAGTGCATTCCAACCGTGGACCCATTTGGCCATGCGGGTTTACCGGAAAAGTGCCCGCCAAGCGGGGCGGCCTCGCGCCGCCTTGGGAGCGGGACTGATTCAACCGCCGGGGGAACGTACCAGCGGCCGACCGGCGGCCCCCTGCGCGCCCGCGTGGTCCCCCTGCGGCCACAGCAGCCGCCAGTGGGCGCAACGTGGCCCCCTGTGCACGCGTGGGCGCGGCGCTGGGCGCGGCAGACGCAGACTCCGGGCGCGCCAAGCCTACCGCAGCAGCCACCGGTCTATGGGGTGGTTGTGAACGCGGACGATCCGGATTTGCGCGCTTTCCGGATGCCGAGGGTTGATCAGAACATTCCACGTGGCGGGCACGATCACCGACGGGACCCGGAGCAGAGCGGCGCGCCTGGAACGTAACCATTCGTCGCCGGCTTGGCGGGTCGCCTCCAGATCGGCGTGCCCGTTCCGTCCGAGGGCATCCGCCCCCACCGTCTCAGTGGAGACGGCATCGGGCGTCTCGATCTCCGCATAGCGCAACGCGACCGGGATGTCCTCCACGTCGATCTCGGCGAACGGGGCGCCACACTGCTACTATTAGCCGGAGGCGGCGCCGTTATGGGCGCGTTGGAACGAACCTGGCGCTTGTACATGGAAAGCTTCGCCGTATTGAGCGAGGACGGCGAGCTCCTGCTGTTCCCCGCCCTGAGCGGCGTTTGCGCGATTGCGCTCGCCGCCGGTTTTTTCGTTCCCCTGTATCGCGATGGAACTCTGGCCGCGCTCACTCATGGCAACGGGTCGTGGGCCGATTACGTCACCATCTTCGCCTGGTATTTCCTGAATCATTTCCTCATCGTTTTTTTCAATAGCGCCCTGATCGGGTGCGCTGGCATCCGGCTCTCCGGGGGCGTTCCCAAGGTCGTCGATGGCTTGCGCATCGCCTGGAGCCGCGTGGGACGCATTGCCGTGTGGGCCGTGGCGGTGGCGACGGTGGGCCTGTTCCTGAACGCGCTCAACGGCCGGCGCAACCGGCTGCCGTGGGTTTTCGGCGCCGCGCTCTCCGTCGGCTGGACGCTGGTGACATATTTGATGGCGCCGGTTCTCATCATGGAAAACCGCGGCGTTTACGACTCCATCCACCGATCCTCGGAACTGTTCCGCAAACAGTGGGGCGAAGAACTCATCGGCAGCTTCGGCTTCGGCCTGTTGAACGCGCTCCTGCTCGCGCCGGGCTTCCTGTTGGGCTTGCTGGTGTGGCATTGGGACCGCGGCGGAGCCGTCATCGTGGGCGTCGTTTATGCGCTGTTTCTCGCCGTCGTGTCGTCGGCGGTGGCCGGCGTGTTCAAGGCCGCGCTCTACCGGTACGCCGCCTCCGGGACGGTTCCGCCGGGGTTCACCGCCGAGGCCCTGAATCCCAGCCGGGGGATCTATCGCCCAGTGGGATAAGCCTTCCAGCTTGTCCAGGCAACGCACAGCGTCGCCCGCCAGGCCGGGCCGAAGCTTCCGCTACTGCGCCGTGAACCGCGTCCAGGGCCGCGAATCCATGTCGCGCAGGATGTCCTTCATCCAGGCAAATTGCGGGTGTTCTTCCAGATGGAGCCCGGCCTTGAAATCCATGCCGCAGGAGTGACCCAGCGCCGCCACCAGCGACATCTTCGCCACGCCCGCCGCGTCGGTGACCTTGTTCTGCACGGCCCCGGCGGGAGCTTGGGCGCTCTCCCACGCGCCCATGCCGCGCGGAGAAAGCTCGATGTGCCCGCACAACGTCCGCTCGTCGGGGTCGATCTTGCCTTCAAAGGAATCGAAATGGTCGGCCAAGAAGGCCTCGCCCGCGGCCACGTCGATCTTGCCCTTGTTTTGCTGCATCAGGGCTAGCCAGCGCTCGTGCCGCGCGTTCTCGCTGCGGCTGCGGTCGGCGGGATCGAAATCGGTCTCCTCCCGGATAAGCTTCGGGTTCGCGGGGAAGTTCGAGCCCACGAAAAACCCGTCCTGGGTTCGCTCGAGCGTCACGTTCTTCAAGCCCAGCTCCAGGCTGGCGATCTCGTTCTTCCGGGTATCGGCCGCCAGCCAGGTGTTGGCGTAGCCGCCGTTGTTGCCGTCTTCCATGATGCGCGCGAAATCGTCGATGGAGGCGGCGTACTGCATGGCCTTGCGCGCGCGGACGAACTCCGGGACGCCGTTCACGTCGTACCCCTTGAAGCCGCCGATGGTGGTTTCGGTGATGACCATTCCGGCCGAGTTCATCCCGAAGTCGTCGCCGCTATGGATCAGGCCCGCCATGCCGTCCATCAGGATGCGGCGGCCCCGTTCCGGAACGATGTCGAAGACGATGTTCCAGCGCTCGCCCGAGGCGTAGCTGGTCCAGTTGTTGTGGCCGATGACCACGCGCCCGTCGCGGGTGTAACTGCCGGTGGCCACGAATGCGCTGCAATGCTCGGCCGCCGCGCCCGCGCCGCGGCCCTCGACTTCCTTGTCGTAGTAGCTCCACTCGAGCCAGGCGTTGAGCGCCACCACGTCCCAGATGTCCAGCTTCACGTTGCGCGCCTTCAGCCCCTCCACGATGCCGGTCAGCTCGTCGCGGTACTCGCGCTCGATGTGCGGCCAGAACATGTCGCGCGCCGCCTTGCGGAAGAATTCCCAGTCCTTCTTTTCGTCGTGAACGGTCTCGGCGACGACATCGTCGAAGGTGTCCTTGATCTCGGGCGCCAGCAGGTAGCCGTGCTGGAACCCGATCTGCCCCGGCGAGCCTTCCAGGTGCACGAAGATCCAGCCGTTGTTCTCCGGAGCGCGGGAGGCTTTCTTCAGGCGCGAATCGACCCGCGGGCCGCCGGAGACCAGCGTCACGGCCCATCCCAGCAGCAGGAGGGAAAACAGAACGGACGTGCGTCGCATCCCCGCTATTATAGTAAGGGTCGATGAACGAAACCACGCCGCTCGGGAAACCGGCGGTGCACTGTGAAAGCGGCTGGTGGAGCGTCCAAGCTGAGTCCAAAGTTGTTGGACAGGTCCGCGGGTAAACGGTAAGGGTCGGCGGTTCCCGCCGATTTGCGTTATCCTCTTCAAAAGTCGCTGATCTGGAACCACGCCATGGGTAAATTGCTATTCGCTACGCTTTTTGCAGCCGCGTTTCTGTCCGCGCAGGACTACTCGCTCGGCCCCGACTCCCAACCTCAACCCGGCGTTCCGAAAGGAACGGTCGCCAAGTACGTGCTCGCCGCCGGCCAATTCTATCCCGGCGCGCCGCACAACTATTCGGTCTACGTTCCGGCGCGGTACGACGCCAACAAGCCGGCGCCGTTCATGATTTTTCTGGATGGCAGCGGCATGCTCGGGAATAACATGCGCGCGCCGACGGTCTTCGACAACCTGATTGCGAAGGGCGATCTACCGCCGCTCATCGGCGTCTTCATCGACCCCGGCGTGCTGCCTATGCTCTCCGACCAGGCGCAGAACCGCTTCGAGCGGATCTTCGAGTATGACTCCGTCAATGGCCGGTATGCGCGGTTCCTGCTCGAAGAGCTGATTCCCGAGGTCGCCAAGAAATACAACCTGTCGAAGGACCCCAACGACCACGCCATCTCGGGCGTCAGCACGGGGGCCGTCGGAGCGTTTATGGCGGCCTGGGAGCGGCCCGACCAGTTCCGCCGCGTCCTCAGCTTTATCGGCACTTTCGTCGCCATGAAGGGCGCCGACGCGTTGCCCGCCTTGATTCGGAAGACGGAACCCAAGCCGATCCGCGTCTTTCTGCAGGATGGAACGAACGACCACATCGTGCCCGGCGAGCCGTATGGGACGTTCTACGCCGGGAGTTGGCCGGCTAACAACCAGATCATGTACGAAGCCCTGGAGTACGCCGGTTATGACGTGAAGTTGGCGATGGGCACGGGCGGGCACGACGGCCGGCAGGGCGCGGCGATCATGCCGGACGCGCTGCGGTGGCTGTGGCGGGAGTACCCGAAGCCGATCGTGGTCCATGAGCCTCCGGAGATGGGAAAGCCCGGATGGGACCCCCGCGGCCAGGTCTTCGCCATCCTATCCGCGGACCAGCCGTGGCGGCAGGTTGGCGGAACCTACCCATCGGCCGCCAGCCCCGCCGTGGATAAGGAGGGCAACGTTTTCTTCGCCGCCGGCGCCCGCATCTACAAGTCGGACGAGGAAGGCCATGTCACCGTATTTCGCGAAAATTCCGCGGTCGCGAAAGCCCTGCGGTTCGGACCCGACGGCCGGCTTTACGCGTCGCAACCCGCCCGTTCCCGTATCGTCTCGTACGGCCCCGCTGGCGACGAGAAAGTGGTGGCGCAGGGCGTGGAAGCCGGCGACTTGGCGCTGACCGCGAAGGGCGAGATCTACTTCATCGACAGCGCGAGCAAAGGCGTCGGGTTCATCGATGCGGCGGGCCGGAAGCGCGTGGCGTACGGCGGCGGTGAGATCGCGGCGCCAACGGCCCTCACACTGACTCCCGACCAGGCGCTCCTCATCGTAGGTGATGGGCAGACCCGGTTTAGCTGGTCGTTCCAGATCTCCGCCGGCGGCGCGCTGGAGGACGGCGAGCCGTATTTTCGTCTGGATATGCCCGAGACGTCGCCGGTGAGCGGCGTCGCGGGAATCGCGGTGGATTCCACCGGCGAGGCGTACTTTGCGGACGCGATCGGCATACAGGTCTGCGAACCGATCGGCCGTTGCGCCCAGATCCTGAGCAAGCCCGAACCCGGCGTCCTCACCAGCATCGCGTTTGGCGGCAAAGATCTGAATTGGCTCTATGTCACCGAAGCCGGCAAGCTCTTCCGCCGCCGCGTGAAGCCCACCGGCGTGACGGCCTGGGCGCCCGTGAAGCCGCCGCGGCCGCCGCTGTAATCGAGAGCCGACTTGCAATCCGCCCGGCCCAGGGTACACTGGATCAAGAACCCACTCAGAGGAGCATCGCCATGACCTACTACGGACCGAAAGAACTGGCCGCGTCTTTCCGCACGGTGCGCGGCAACACCATCAAGATCGCCGAAGAGATTCCCGAAAAACGCTACGATTACCACGTGACGCCCGATACCCGTTCCGTCGCCGAGACGCTGGTGCATATCGCGGTTAGCTGCCGCGTCCAGGAACAAATACACATCGTCGAGCGCCTCGACACGCTGGCCGGCTTCGATTTCTTCGGCCTCATGGGCAAGCTGATGGCCGAGGAAAAAGCGCCCCGTTCCAAAAGTGAGATTCTGGAACTGTTGCGCGCTGAGGGCGAAAAATTCGCCGGCATCCTCGAAGGTCTTTCCGAGGCTTTCCTCGCGCAGCGCGTCGCATACCCGCAGGGCATGCAGCCGCCCAGCAAGTCCCGCTTCGAGATGCTCCTGGGCGTCAAAGAGCATGAGATGCACCACCGTGGCCAGCTCATGGTTGTGCAGCGCATGATCGGGATTACTCCGCACCTCACCCGCCAGATGCAGGAACGCGTCGCCGCCATGAAAGCCGCCGGGGCCGGCGCGTAAAAGGATCTGCGCCCCGTTCAGGGGCGCGAGCCGCTGGGACCGGGAGTCAAGCCCGCGGCCGCTCCTTTGCCGGCGGGGGCGGATCCGCCCATAAGCAGCACCGCCGGTAGAAGCGGCGCCGGCCCGGAGAAGTAGTTCCTTTCGCCGAGAATCCGGTACACATCGCCGCCGATGCCCGCGGCCAGCGGGCCACTGTCCGGACGCCCGCCCGTCAGCAGGACCACTACCACCAACTGGCGGCCGTTCGCGTCGTTGAAGAACGAGCCGAACCAGCCCAGGTGCGTGTGGCCTTCGCTGCACGTGCCGGTCTTGCCGGCGATGGGGCCGTCGTCTCTGGCGCGGTGGGCCGTGCCGAACTCCACGGCGCCCCGCATGCCCTGCGTGACCAGCGGGATCAGGTCGGCCACGGGCGGGCGGCGTTTCACGCGCGGCACGAAGCCCTTCGCCGCTTCGGGCGTGTGCGGGTACTGCAAATAGTACAGCGTGCCTCCGTTCGCCACGGCGGTCATCAATGCCGCCAGTTGCAGCGGCGTCTGCGAGATCTCCTCGCCGAAGCTGGAGAGCATGCCCACTCCGCCATTGCTCGGGGGGCCGGAAGGAAACCGTCCGGGTTGCTCGCCCGCGATATTCAATCCCGCCTTCTCGCCGTAACCGAACAAGCGCGCGTAGTAGTTGACCTTGGCGAACCCCAGCTTCTGCCCCAGCGTGGCGAAGTAGTAATTGTTGGAGTGCGCCAGCGCGTAAGTCAGGTCCATCTTGCCGAGCCCGGAGAGACGAAGCTTGGTCTCCGGCTGGATCGCCTTCTCGCTCAAGCCGGCGAGCGCCACCGCGACCTTGATGGTGGAGCACGGCTGGAAGCCGTCGCCCAGCGCCAGTTTCTGGTTGACCATAGTGAGAATGCGGCCATTGCTGGGGTCGACCACCACCACCGAGCCGTTGTATGGCCCGAGCGCTTCCACCGCCGCCCGGCGAATGTTCAAATCCTCGCCATCCACGTTATCGCCCTCGGTGGAATCCGCGAAGGTCGGCTCCGTCCACGGCCCTCCGGCGACAACCGCCGGCTTGACGGCCGCGCGCGGCGCAGCCACGGGCCGCGCGGGGGCCTGCATGGCGGCCAACTCCGGTTTCCGTGCGGCGGATTTCCTGGCGGCGGACGCCGGTTTCGTCGCGGTGGATTTCTTGGCGGCGGATGCCGGCTTCGGAGCCGGCTTCTTTGCTCCGGCGGCGGATTTCGCGGCGTGCGCCGGCGCGGGCTTCCGCGGCGTCTGGTCGGGGACTTCCCCGCCGCTGGGGCCGGAAACCAGGGAAACGAGGAAGGCCAGCCCCAGAGCTCGCGCGAGCCAAATGGCGAGTAATCGTTTCATATTCGGATCGTCCGGCGGAACGGTACAACGTCGGGAAAACCTGTGCCAGAGCGACGAGCTGCCGGCCGGAGCAGCCGGATACTTCGATTGTCCACAGCTCGCCCCGCGCGCGTCAAGCGGTTTTTTGTCCCTCGATTTTTCTCGTTTCCGTCCGTGTACCATGAAATCAGGCCGATTCGCTCAGTGGGGCATGCCTCCTGGCTTGCCCTTCCTCGCGTTCCGCCCATGTACGATTTAGGCCGGGTCTATGCGCTCGCTCGATATCCTCCAAGCCGAAATCGTGGCGTGCCGGCGGTGCCCCCGGCTGCGGGAGCACTGCGCCCGCATCGCCTCCGTCAAGCGGCGCGCCTATCGCGACTGGGACTACTGGGGCAAGCCCGTGCCGGGCTTCGGCGATCCCCGCGCGCGCATCCTGGTACTTGGACTGGCCCCGGGAGCGCACGGTTCCAATCGCACCGGACGGATGTTCACCGGCGACCGCTCCGGAGAAATGCTCTACGGAGTACTGTACAAAGCCGGGCTGGCGTCCCAGTCCGTGAGCGTATCGCGCGACGACGGCCTGGCGTTGCGGGATGTCTACATTACAGCCGCCGCGCGCTGCGCGCCGCCGGGCAACAAACCCACGCCCGCGGAGCTGCGCAACTGCCGCCCCTTCCTGGAGCGCGAACTGGAAATGCTGCGCGGCGTGAAGGTAGTCGTAGCGTTGGGGAAGATCGCCTTCGACAGCTACCTGGAAACGCTGAAAGCGCGAGGCGCGATCTCCAGCCGCGCCCCATTCGTCTTCGGCCACGACCGGAAATTCGTCACGGCTCCCGGGCTTCCGGCGCTCATCGGTTCCTACCATCCCAGCCAGCAGAACACGTCCACCGGCAAGCTGACCGAGCCGATGCTGCTGGCCGTATTCCGCCGCGCCATCCGCGCCGCCGGTGCTCCGAGCCGGTAGAGTAGGAGAGAGGGCGACGGCCGAGCCGCGACCCACTCTCCCCTCGTCGAACCGGAGGTGCGGATTTCCCGCGTCCGGCTCTCTTGAAGGCTCTTGCCTCAGGCATGCACAGGTCCCCGTGCGGAAGGACGAGCCAGACACGCCAACCCCAGCCGTTGCAGATGCGTGTACCACGCCTCTCCTTTCGGCGGGCGGAAGGGCCTCTGTCAGACGGCTGCGTATATACCAGTCGATCTCTCAGAACGCGCCTGTGGAATACCCGAAGGAGAAGTAGTTGGCCCACCCTTTCAGTTGTCGATTCAGCTCCCCAATCCGCATCGGGATCGGCTTGAAACACTGATGACTGTTGGTCATTTCGTGCCGCTTCGCCCGCTCCCGCTGGACCGCCTTCTTCGACGGAAACACGTTCAGATATTTCCGGCTGCGTCCTTTCCGA
>JBEKHV010000042.1:0-38703 GCA_050012095.1 Bryobacteraceae bacterium
CGATCACGCCACACGTAGTGAACAGAATCAAGGTAAACTTCTTCATCTCAGGTCGTCTCGCCCCCCTCTTCATCCGATCCGACAGGATCGCGCCTTTCCTCGGTCGCTAGAGTTCCCATCCCTTCCGATACTCGGCGTGTATGAGCCGATCGGCCTCCGGGAGGCCCTTGGCGCGCATGTTCTTCGCATCCCACTCGATCGGCTTGCCCGTGCGGACGGCCACGTTGCCGAGCAGCCCGAGCTCAAAGATGCGGTTCGAGTAACCGCCGTCGAAGGAGCAAGTGGCCGGCTTGCCGCCCTTGATGGCGTCGAGCCACTCGTTGAGGAATTCCTGGTCCTTCACGCGGGGCAAGGTCTGTGGCGGCGGCTGGAAGTCTTTCATCCTCGATCGCGGCAAAAGCCATCCGTGGTCGGACTCGAGGTACGATTTGCGGCCCTGGGCCACAAGCTTACCCTTACTTCCAACGAACAGGTAGCCGCCCCCCCTGGGGAGTTCCTCGCCGGGATCCAACTCCTCGGGGCGCGGCGGCTTATTGCCGCCGTCGTACCACGTCAGCGTCACGGGCGGAAGCTTTCCCCGCGCAGGAAAATTGAACTTGATAATAGCCGACTGCCACGCGACTTCCGAGACGTCGCCGCCGTCCCACTTTGGCTCGACCGACGTGGGGGCGCCCAGATCCAGGCTCCAGACCGCGCAATCGAACAGGTGCCCGCACCAGTCCCCCATAATGCCAGTGCCGAATTCCCACCATCCCCGCCAGCTTCCCGGATGCAGTCCCGCGTGATACGGCTGCTCGCGCGCCGGGCCGAGCCAGAGGTCCCAGTTCAAATAGTCCGGCACGGGCAGCGGGGCCTTTATGCCCGGGTAGCCTCTCGGCCGGTTGCCGCCGCCTTCCCAGATATGGACCTCCCGCACCTCGCCGATGACGCCGGCTTTCACCCACTCCACCATGCCGCGCAACTCGTCGAAGGCGTGGCCCTCCATGTCGCACTGCGTGGCGACCTTGTACTTCTTGGCGGCGGCCGCCATGGCGCGCATCTCGGATATCGTGCGCGCCTGCGGCTTCTCGCAGTCGACGTGCTTGCCCATCTCCATGGCCCGCATGGAGATCACCGCATGGGTATGATCGGGCGTAGCTACGAACACGGCCTCGATATCCTTTTGCTTGTCGAGCATCTCGCGGAAGTCCGCCCACATCCGGACGCCGGTAAAGTCGTATGAGCCTTTGGCGGGATTCCGTTTGACGGGGTCCCGGCTGTCTACGTCGCACAAGGCGACGATGTTTATTGTGGGCACCTTGACCATCCGGCCGATGTCCCCCATTCCCATGCTGCCGCAGCCCACAACAGCGACATTGACCTTCTCATTGGCTGCATACGTCCTCGCGGAAAGGGCGGGGATAATGGTAAACGCCGACTTCATACAATCACGCCGTGACGGCAGAGTCATTTGCTTTTGCTTTCTCCTTCATCGGAACTTATATCACAAATCTCAAATGCTGGCAAAGAGGTTCGGAGCGTTGAACGGCTCGCGCCGCCTGTCGGCGCTGGCGCCGCCATGGAACTGCTTGGCGCCGTTCTTCGTCGCGGCCAGAATCCGACCGTCTATCGGTTAACATGCAATGGGTGTCCGTCAAACCCGAAAATATTGTTTCATGAATTGATTCACAGCGCAAGCCTTTATATGATTAGGATTTGTGCAAGCGTTGAAGTCTTTACCTGGGAGCAATCGCTGGTTCTCCGCCGGATCGCGGAAGAGTGTTATGCTCAGGCCTTTGAGAACGGTCATGAACTGTAGAGAACGTATCCTGGCAACTGTGAATCACCGCGAACCGGATCGAGTGCCGCTCGACTTCGGCGGCACTGCCGTCACCGGAATGCACGTCAGTTGCGTGGCGGCCCTGCGGGACCACTACGGTTTGGAGAGACGGCCGGTAAAGGTCCACGAGCCGTACCAGATGCTGGGACTGCTGGAGGCCGATCTGCTCGACGCCTTGGGCGTCGACGTGGTGGGGGTCGCTCCCCGCAAGACGATGTTTGGGTTTCCCAACGACCGCTGGAAGGAATGGAACTTCCGGGGCCTGGAAGTCCTCGTCAGCGAAGATTTCCAAATCACCGAAGCGCCCAACGGGGACATCCTCATCCACCCCGAGGGCGATCTCAACGCGCCCGCCAGCGGACGGATGCCAGCGGGCAGCGAGTTTTTCGATACAATTGTGCGTCAGCCGCCTTTGGATGAGGAACGCCTGGACCCGCAAGACAATCTGGAAGAGTTCGGTTCAATTAGCAGCGAGGATCTCGACTACTTGGCGCGGAGCGCACGCGAGGCGGCCTCGACGGGCCGTTCCGTGATCGCCAATTTCGGCGGAACGGCGTTCGGCGACATCGCCATGGTTCCCGCTCCGTTTCTCAAGGACCCGAAGGGTATCCGCGACGTTACCGAGTGGTACGTCTCCACTCGGTCGCGCCGCGATTACATCCACAAGGTGTTCGAGTCGCAATGCGAGGTTGCGCTGCAAAACCTGGCGCGCATTCATGCCTGCGTCGGGAACTCGGTCGATGTCGTTTTTGTCTGCGGAACCGATTTCGGCACGCAGACTTCGGCGTTTTGCTCCGTCCCCGCTTTTCGGGAGTTGTGGTTCCCTTACTACAAACGGGTCAACGATTGGATCCACGCCCACACCGCGTGGAAGACGTTCAAGCACTCCTGCGGGAGCGTGGCGCGGTTCTTTGAAGGTTTCATCGAGGCCGGGTTCGATATTGTGAATCCCGTCCAGTGTTCGGCTGCCGGGATGGACCCCGCGCAATTGAAGCGTCAATACGGCTCGCGGCTGGTCTTCTGGGGCGGCGGAGTCGACACGCAAAAGACCCTGCCCTTCGGAACTCCGGAGGAAGTGCGCGAAGAGGTGCTGCGCCGTTGCGAGATATTCGCGCCGGGCGGCGGCTTCGTCTTCAATTCGATCCACAACGTGCAAGCCGGCGCGCCGGTTCGAAATATCGTCGCGATGATTGACGCGGTTCATGAATTCCAAGGAGAACAACATGGCTGATCCACAGAAGCTCTATGATGCCGTTCTGAACGGCGACCGGAAAACAGCGGTGGCGGTTACGCAGGAAGCGCTCGCCGAGGGCGTCGATCCGATGGAGTTGATCGCTCGGTATATGATTCCCGCCATGGACGAAGTAGGCAGGCGCTTCGAGTGTGAAGAGTACTTCGTACCGGAGTTGCTGCTTTCCGGGCGCGCGATGAAAGGCTCGCTGGAACTGTTGCGGCCGCTGCTCGCGGCGCGCGGCGATGAGCCGGCCGGACGTGTGGTGATCGGAACCGTGAAAGGCGACTTGCACGACATCGGCAAGAATCTGGTGGCCTCGATGCTGGAGGGCGGCGGTTTCGACGTGCTGGACCTCGGCGCGGACGTGACGCCGGAGAGGTTCATTGAGGCGGTGAAGGCGCGCAACGCCAATATAGTTTGCTTGTCGGCGTTGCTGACCGTGACCATGCCGGCGATGCGAACTACGATCGACGCGCTGAAGCAAGCCGGCGTCCGTGAGCGAGTGAAGATCATGGTGGGCGGAGCCCCGGTCACCAGACAGTTCGCCGACGACATCGGTGCGGATGGATATAGCGACAACGCGAGCGCGGCCGTCGCCCTTGCGCGCACGCTCATCGGGGTCGGCAACGCATGAAGTACTCGGAGCTGGCGATTCCGGAGGCTTCCCAACTGGTGTTCGGCCGCGCGCCAAAACCCTTGGAATGTGGCTTCGGCCTGACGATTGGCGCCGGGCAGGTTTACCCGGAAGTGAACTTCACCTTGCCGGCCATCGCGATCGACGGCGGCAACTGGAGCAAGGTGGTGGAGCACTATGAGGAGATGGCGCAGCACATCCTCAGACGGGCCGTTTCGCTCCGGGCGCCTGGCATTGTGCTTGAGTTTGAACTGTTGCCGGCCATGACCGAGACGCCGCAGTGGGGCGCCGAGATCACGGCTCTGCTGCGCCGGCGCTTGCGTGAGGCCCACGAGAAACACGGGCTCAAATGCGCTTTACGCGTGACGCCGGCCGATATTCGCGACCAGCGCAAACCACCGGAGTTGCGATCCGGCCCGGCATGGGAGCGACTCCAGCGATCCTTCGAGCTGTGCATAGAGGCAGGGGCGGACATTGTCTCCATCGAGTCCGTGGGCGGCAAGGAGGTCCACGATCCGGGGCTGATGTGCGGCGACGTGCGTTCCATCGCCTTTGCGCTCGGCGTGCTGGCGCCTCGGGACATGGCTTGGCTGTGGGGCGAGATCGCGCGGATGTGCGGATCGGGCCGAACCGCTGTCCCGGGCGGCGACACGGCCTGTGGCTTCGCCAACACCGCGATGCAACTGGCGCACCAGAAGATGCTGCCTGAGGTTCTGGCGGCGGTGGTTCGGGCCATGAGCGCCGTGCGGAGCTTGGTGGCCTTTGAACAAGGCGCGGTGGGGCCTTCCAAGGACTGCGCCTACGAAGGCCCCGTGATCAAGGCGATCACCGGCTGCCCGATATCCATGGAAGGCAAGTCCGCCGCCTGCGCGCACTTCAGCCCGCTTGGCAACATTGCGGCTGCCATGTGCGATCTCTGGAGCAACGAAAGCGTTCAAAACGTCCGCCTGCTCTCGGGGAACGCCCCGGAGGTGTTCACGGAGATGCTGGCCTACGACTGTCGTCTGATGAATACGGCGGCGGCTAGTGGCGGCGCCTTGACCCTGCGCCAGTGGCTCATCGACTCCGACGAGTTCCTGAGTCCGCAGGCAGCGGTTCTCCCGCCGCAGGCGACCATCGAGATCGCTGCCGCGATTGTCGGAGCGGATTCGCATTACCAAGCCACCGTGAGCGCCGGCTTGGCCGCGGTCGGCCTTTTGAGGAAGTCCGTCGAGTCGGGCGCGCTCCCTTTGAACGGAAATGAGGCCATCTGGTTGAACCGCATCGAAAGCGAGTTGCGGTCCTTACCTGCCGGCGAGGCCGAGCTGTTGACTGAGATGCGGAGCGCCCACGCGGGAGTCTTCGATCCGGCAAGTTACGGTCTGGCATAGGGAGCGGGAGCATTCGATGGACGGACAGTCCTATACCGGGTGAGAGCGATTCTACAGAACCATGCTCGGCTCGGCCCGCAGTGGCCGGCACGAGCTCCGTCTGACTAGCCGCGTCGGCGCCAGAATCTCCGGCTGGTCGGCATCCGACTGCATGCGCGCGATGGCAAGCTTGGCCAGTTGGCGTCCCACCTCCACCGGGTCGGTGCAGATGGAAGTGATGGTGGGCACTCGGGAACGGCGCGTTTGGTGGTCGAATCCGATCACGCTCACATCGTGGGGGACGTCTTTCCCATGCTGCCGAAGGCCCTCTTCTACGCCATAGGCGAGTTCCTCGGAATCCGCAAGGATCGCGGTAACAGGCGATCCCTGTTCCAACAGCAGCGAGACGGCGGCGTGTCCGTTCTCGAACGGGTCGTCCGACACCGCCAGGGGATGGACGCGCGGCTCCAGGTTGAGTTCCGACATAACCCGGAGGAAAGCCTCCTCCCGGGTTTTGTGCCAAGGTTCGGAGTTATCGCCCACGTACCAGATATCCCGGTGGCCGAGTTGCGCCAGGTAGCGCGTGGCCTCGGCCACGCCGCCCGCGTCGTCGTAGCGGACGCTGTTCAATCGCGGCCGGGACTCGCTGTCGGAGAGGCTGTTGGCAAGCACGACGTAGCGCACGCCGGAACGGTCCAGCGATTCCAGAAAATTCACGTGGTTCGTGCCTGCGACGATGATCGAATCCGACAGGCCGCGCTCCTGCAGGATGTCCGGTAGCGCCAGATCGGAAGCCGCCGCCTCAGGCGCGTACTGATAGCGCGAAAAAAGGACGTAGTAGCCGGACTGCGCGCAGTACTCCTCCACGCCGAGAAGGAGCAAAGAGTGAAAGGGGTTGAACGAGTGACGGTTGCAAACCACGAATCCGATGACCGGCGATCGGTCCTTCACGAAACTCCGAGCGCGCATGCTGGGGCGGTAATGCAGATCCTTTATCGCGCTCTCCACTCTGGCCCTCAGCCGGGCGTCGACATCCTGGTAGCTGTTGATCACGCGGGAGACCGTGCCGATGGAAACGGCTGCTTTCTTCGCGACGTCCTTGATCGTTGGCGGTGCGCTGGCGCCATTGCGTCGCGGCATCACCGGCCTCCGGCTGCCGCGCCCGCCTCAATCTCCCGCGGGCTCACGGGCTGATGGCGCTCTACCGAGGCGTAGCACACCTCGACCAGCGCCATCGAATGCGCGTGCCGGGCAATTTCCCGAATCACCGCCAATTGCTGGTCCGGCGGGACGGCCACGTCCACGATCTCAACTTGAGGATCCCGCAGCAGTTCACCCACCGTGTCATAGACTTTCGGTATTCCGTAAAGCTCCGCGACCTCCCGGGCGATCTCGGGTGTTCGTGAGGCCATGGCCACCGTGTTGAAGCCGGCGTTCCGGTAGGCCTTGAGCTGCACCTCCCTCAGGATGAAACCCGCCCCGACGACGCCGATCGCAAAGTCGGTTCGAACCGGGCGGGGCGCTTGGTAGTCGAGGTCGGCGAGCATGCATCTTGTATTATCATCCATACGGCGGATTTCCGCCATAGTGATTTCATGAAATGGTATAAATGGGGCAAGGACGGGTCAGCGGCGTGGGCCATTGCGATGTGCGGCCTTCGTTGCGCGAGGTCGATCCCGATTCACGAAGATTAGGCTGCGAAATCGAGAATAACCTCGCCGGGGTCGTCTGAAACTCTACTCTCCAATCTTCCACAGAATCTGCCGCAGCATTCCCAGCAGCGCGGGCGCATCCTTCGCGGCGATTCCCAGCCTTCGCACCAGCCGCCGCGCCTTCTCCCCGGTGGAGGCCCCCGTCACCGGGTTCACATACCCGCTCCGCTCAAGCGCCTCCCGCAGCAGAGCGGTGATCTGTTCATTCTCCGCCGCCGAAGCCGGTTTAACCTTCTCCGGCCGCGCCCGGACGGCCCTTGGGTCGCGCGCCAGCTCGTACAGGCACAGCGCCACGGCCTGGCCCAGGTTCATGGAGAGGTCCTGATCGGCCGTGGGAATGCGTATCAGCCAGTGGCAGTGGCTCAACTCGTCGTTGGAAAGGCCGAATTTCTCGGAGCCGAACAGCAAGGCGGCAGGGCCTTGCGCCAGCGCGATGCGCATCCGCCGCGCGCCGTACTCCAGCCGGCGGATGGGGTGCTGCAATTGGCGATGCCCAACGGACGTCGTGCCTACCACCAGGCGGCAATCGGCCACCGCCTCGGCCACGCTGGCGAACTCTTCGGCCGTCTGGAGCAACCGAGCCGCGCCGACCGCGGAACGCGCCTCGCGAAAAGCCACGTCGTAGGGCTGAACCACGCGCAGCCGGGAGAACCCGAAGTTCGCCATGGCGCGCGCCGCTGCGCCGATGTTGAGCGGGTTCCGCGTCCCGGACAGTGCAACGCGCAGGTTTTCTTTCCAGTCTTGCGAGATGCTTCGATGGTACCGCGCCGCGTACGGCTTGGCGCGCGTGGTACCCTGATCGTTCGGAGCGTATGGCACTCACACGCGAGAAAGCGCAACTCATGAGCGCGTCCGAGATTGACCGGACGCTCGTTCGCCTGGCCCACGAGATCCTGGAGAAGACCAAGGACCTGGACCAGCTTGCTTTCATCGGCATCCGCCGGCGCGGGGTTCCCCTCGCGCAACGGCTCGCCGCCAAGATCGAAGCGCTCGAAAAACGCAAAGTGCCGGTGGGCATCCTCGATATCAACCTCTATCGCGACGATCTCACCACGGTCGATATCAAGCCCGTGGTCAGCGCCACCGAAATTCCGTTTTCCGTGCAGGGGAAGGACATCATCCTCATGGACGACGTGCTGTACACCGGCCGCACCATTCGCGCGGCGCTGGACGCGCTCTTCGATCACGGGCGCCCGTCGCGCGTTTCGCTGCTGGCGCTGATCGATCGCGGCCACCGCGAGCTGCCCATCGAAGCCAAGTACGTGGGCCGCGTGGTGCAGACCACGGACGACGAAATCATCGAAGTGAAGTTCCAGGAGATCGACGCCATGGAGAAAATCCTCCTGGTCGAAAGAACCGCCGCCGAAGCGTGACGCCTATGCCCGCCGGACTGCTCGGAATCGAAGAGCTGGACCGCGCCGAGATCGAAGCCATCCTGGCGCGGGCCAAGTTTTTCCAGCCTATTCAGAGCCAGTCGCTGAAGAAGCTGGACACGTTGCGCGGGAAGATGATCGTGAACCTGTTCTACGAAGCTTCCACGCGCACGCGCACCAGTTTCGAGATCGCCGCCAAGCGGCTGGGGGCGGACGCGGTATCGATCACGGCCTCCGGTTCCAGCGTCTCCAAGGGCGAATCGCTGGTGGACACGCTGAATACGCTGGCGGCCATGCGGCCGGACGCCATCGTGATGCGCCACGCGGCTTCCGGCGCGCCCCATTTCCTGGCGCGCCACCTTCCCACGCCCATCATCAACGCCGGAGACGGCGCGCACGAGCACCCCACCCAGGCTCTGCTCGACGCGCGCACCATTCTGGACCGCCGCGGGTCGCTGGAGGGACTGCGGGTGGCTATCATCGGCGATATCGCCCATAGCCGGGTGGCGCGCTCCAATGTGCACTTGCTGGCGAAGTTCGGCGTGGACATCGTCCTGTGCGGCCCGGCCTCCTTGCTTCCCCGGGAGCTGGCCGATCTCGCCCCCGGCGTGCGCCTCACGGCGGACATCCGCGACGCCATCCGCGACGCCGACGTCATCATGATGCTGCGCGTGCAGCTCGAACGGCAGCATGAGGCCTCGTTTCCCGCGAGCGAATACTTCCAATTCTACGGGCTGCGTCTGGAACACCTGGACTTGGCGAAGCCGGACGCCATCGTGATGCACCCCGGCCCGATCAACCGCGGCCGTGAGCTTTCCTCGGAGGTGGCGGATTTCCAGCGTTCGGTGATTCTGAACCAGGTGGAAAACGGCGTCGCCGTGCGCATGGCGGTGCTGGAAAAGGTGATTGGTTAGCCATGGCGATGGTCATCAAGAACGGCCGCGTGATCGACCCCTCCTCCGGCGCGGACCGCGTCGCCGACGTGCTGATCGTGGACGGCCGCATCGCCAGCGTCGCGCCGGGGCTGTCCTCGCCCGGCGCGCAGGTCTTCGACGCCTCCGGAATGATCGTTGCCCCCGGCTTCATCGACATGCACGTACACCTGCGGGAGCCCGGCTTCGAGCACGCCGAGACCATCGAGAGCGGCTCGCGCGCGGCCGCTGCCGGCGGCTTCAGCTCGATTTGCTGTATGCCCAATACCAAGCCGGTGAACGACTGCGCCACGGTCACCCGGTACATCGTCGAGCAGGCGCGCGGGAAAGCGGTAGTCAATGTGTTCCCCATCGGCGCCGTCACCAAAGGCTCGGCGGGCGAGGAGCTGGCCGCCATCGGCGCGATGAAGGCCGCCGGCGCCGTGGCCATCTCCGACGACGGCCAGCCGGTGACCAGCTCGCGCGTGATGCGCCGCGCCATGGAATTCGCCCGTTCCTACGACCTGCCCGTCATCGACCACTGCGAGGACCTCAGCCTGAGCGCCGGCGGCGACATGCACGAGGGCGCGCAATCCGTCCGCTGGGGCTTGCGCGGAATTCCCGCCGCCGCGGAGGACGTCATGGTGGCGCGCGACCTGCTGCTGGCCCAGATGACCGGCGCGCGCTGCCACATTGCCCACATCTCCACGCGCAACGCGGTCGCCATGGTGGCCCTCGCCCGGGGCCGGGGGCTGCCTGTTACCTGCGAAGCCACGCCCCACCACTTCACCCTCTCGGACCGCGAGATGCCGTCCTACGACGGTAACTACAAAATGAAGCCGCCGCTGCGCGGGCCGGGCGACCGGGAGGCCGTGCTGGAGGGTCTTGCCTCCGGCTCGATCGACGCCATCGCCACCGATCACGCGCCGCACGCCGGCAGCGACAAGATGCAGGAATTCGAGCGCTGCCCGTTCGGCGTCATCGGGCTGGAAACGGCCCTCGCCCTGGCCATCGAAGAACTGCTCCGGCCCGGCAGGATCGCGCTCAACCGCATGGTGGAGCTGTTCACCACCGGCCCGGAGTCGGTCCTGCGCTTGGGCCGGGGCACGCTCGCGCCCGGCACCCCCGGCGACGTCACCGTTTTCAGCACGGAAATGGAGTGGACCTACGACGTAAACCAGTCCTTTTCCCGCAGCCGCAACTCGCCATTCCACGGCCGTACGTTCCGCGGAGGGCCGGTGGCGACGGTGGTCGGCGGCGAACTGGCGTGGAAGAGAAGCTGCTGAAAATAGCCCTAGCCAGCCGCATCGGCCTGCTTTTCGCATCCTGGAAGCGCGTCGGGGTATCTTAGATGTAGGGGGCGTCAGCGTTTATGTTCGAGCGTTATACCGAGAAGGCGCGCAGGGTGATTTTCTTCGCGCGCTACGAGGCCAGCCAGTTCGGCAGTCCCTTCATTGAGACCGAACACCTGCTGCTCGGACTGCTGCGGGAGGATAAGGCTCTGGCCAACCGCTTCCTCCGTTCGCACGCCGCCGTGGATTCCATCCGCAAGCAGATCGAGGGAAAAACCGCCATCCGCGAGAAGGTCTCCACTTCCGTGGATCTTCCCCTCAGCCATGAGTGCAAGCGCGTGCTGGCCTACGGGGCCGAAGAAGCCGAGCAACTGAGCCACAAGCACATCGGCACCGAGCACTTGTTGCTCGGCCTGCTGCGCGAAGAGAAGTGCTTTGCGGCCGAGATCCTCCGCGAGCGCGGACTGCGGCTCTCTTCCATCCGGGAGGAATTGACGCGCTCGCAGAGCGAGAAGGTGGCCTCCGCGCGCCCCAAGGAAAGCTCGCTGCTGTCCGAGTTCAGCCGCGACCTCACCCAGTGCGCCATGGACAACACGCTCGACCCGCTCATCGGGC
This sequence comes from Bryobacteraceae bacterium, assembly GCA_050012095.1. Lineage (GTDB taxonomy): Bacteria > Acidobacteriota > Terriglobia > Bryobacterales > Bryobacteraceae > BOG-224. The sequence goes on from JBEKHV010000042.1 coordinate 10,940, forward strand.
GCGATTACGAGCTGGAGCGGGTGGTCCAGATCCTCTGCCGCCGCACCAAGAACAACCCGGTGCTGATCGGCGAGCCGGGCGTGGGCAAGACCGCCATCGTCGAGGGCCTCGCCCAGCGCATCGCCGAAGGCGACGTTCCCTCGTTTCTGGCGGAGAAGCGTATCCTGGCGTTGGACCTCTCCCTGATCGTCGCCGGCACGAAATACCGGGGGCAATTCGAAGAGCGGCTCAAGACCATCATGAAGGAGCTGATGGAGAACCAGAACGCCATCATCTTCATCGACGAATTGCACACCCTGGTAGGCGCCGGCTCGGCCGAAGGATCCCTCGACGCCGCCAATATCCTGAAGCCCGCGCTGTCCCGCGGGGAAATTCAGTGCATCGGCGCCACCACGCCCTCCGAATTCCGCAAGTCCATCGAGAAGGACCGCTCGCTCGAACGCCGCTTCCAGGCCGTCAAGGTGCCGCCGCCCACCGAGGCCGACGCTATCAAGATCCTGTTCGGCATCAAGGACCGGTACGAGAAGTTCCACGCCGTGGCCTACGCCGACGACGCCATTGAAACGGCGGTCTACACCTCGAGCCGCTACATTCCGGACCGCTATCTGCCCGACAAGGCCATCGACCTCATCGATGAAGCCGGCGCCCGCGTCAAGCTGCGCCAGACCACGCTGCCTTCCGATTTAGCCGACATCCAGAAGCGCATCAAGTTCATCGTGCACCGCATGGAGAACGCCATCGCCAATCACGAGTTCGAGAAGGCGCGCTTCTACTCCGACGAGGAGCGCAAGGAGCGCGAGAACATGCGGCTTCTGCGCGAAAAGTACAACCTCGACGACTCCTCCACCGGCTGCGTCACCAAGGAAGATATCGAAGACGTGGTGGCCCGTTGGACGGGCGTGCCCATGACCTCCATCAAGGAGGAGGAAATCGCCAAGCTGCTGCGCATTGAGGAAGAGCTGCACAAGCGCATTATCAGCCAGGAAAAGGCGATCTCCGTGCTGGCTCGCGCCATCCGCCGCTCGCGCGCGGGGCTGAAATCGAGCAACCGTCCCGCTGGATCGTTCCTTTTCCTGGGCCCCACCGGCGTCGGCAAGACCGAGATGGCCCGCGCGCTGGCCTCGTTCCTGTTCGGCAGCGAGAAGAGCCTGGTGCGCTTCGACATGTCCGAATACATGGAGAAGCACTCGGTCTCCAAACTCATCGGCTCTCCTCCGGGATACGTGGGCTACGAAGAGGGCGGCCAGCTTACCGAGCGGGTCAAGCGCAACCCGTACTCCATCATCCTGCTCGACGAAATCGAAAAGGCCCACCCCGACGTTTACAACATCTTGTTGCAGGTGTTCGAAGACGGCCAGTTGACCGACGGCCTCGGCAACCAAGTGGATTTCAAGAACACCATCATCATCATGACCTCCAACCTGGGCGCGCGCTATCTGGAGAAGCGCGGCCACCTGGGCTTCTCCGCCCCGCCCGGCGAGGGCGTTCCCACCAAGGTCGAGGAAATGGTGCGCGCCGAGGTCAAGAAAGCGTTCAACCCCGAGTTCCTCAACCGCCTGGACGACATCATCATCTTCAGTTCGCTGACCGATGACGATCTCATCAAGATCATCGACCTGATGGTGGGGGATGTGAATGTCAACCTGGCGGCCAAGCAGGTGAAGCTCCGTCTGACGCCGGAGGCCGCCAAGTATATCCTCGAGAAGACCTGCGGCGATCGTAGCTATGGCGCCCGCCCGTTGCGCCGCGCCTTGCAAAAGTACATCGAGGACCCGCTTTCGGAAGCCCTCATCCAGGGCACGCTTCCCCGCCCCGCGGAACTGGAAGTCTACCTGAGCGATACCGGCATTTTCTACCGCCAGGTGAATGCCCCCGAAGGCGTGAATCCGTCCGAAGGCGAGCCTGTGGTGGCCACCGGCGGCCCCGCCGAGCCGACCCCGGGAACCCTGCTCTACACCTTCTGAGTATCCAATTCCGCGAAGCTGCGGAAGGACGGTCGTGAGATCGCGGCACCTGCTTCACAGAAGCGGCCTGCCGGGACGCCGGTAATGCCGAAGACGCGCGCGGCTACATACCGGGTTCGGCCAGTTCCGCGACCCCCACAATTGCATCCAGCTTCTCGGCAATCTCAGGGTCGAGCCGTTCCTTAGGAACGAAACGGGCGAGCGAGTGGTAATCGGTTTTCTGCATCAGGTTTCGGATACCCAGCTTTTCGAAGTAGCTTCGAAAGACGGGATCGAGGAACTCATCGCTGGCCTTCACATCCGGCGCAAAGGGGTCGGGCCGGCCCAATACCCGCAGCGCGGAGGAGACCTCGTTTATCGCCTCTTGCATCGCGGTTCGTTGGCGGTCGCGCTCCGCCGCCGCGAACAGCGGGCCAGCCTCGCCGCCAGCCTGCTCCGCGTACGCAATCAGTGTTTCCGGGTAGCACAGGTAGTTCTCGATTTCCCTGCGCCGCCACTTCAATTCGCGAAGAGCCCCATCGTCGCGCAATTCCGAAGAGATAGAATCGAACAGCGCCAAGCCGACGAGGCTTGGAATAGCCTCCCGCAGACCGTAAAAACTCTCCCTCGCCTTAGCCGGCTGATTGCCCACATAACGCACGAACGGCTGTTCCAGAACCGACTTGGCGGTATGCTGGAGCAACTCCGCAAAAACCTGAAGGATAGCCAGGTCGGTCGATCCCTCCAGGTACAGTACCCAACCTTTCTGTTCCGCCTGATAGTACTGGTCGAAACCGATCTCGCTCAACGACTTGAGCACCTGGCTGCCACGATTGTCGATTCGATGCGGAGCGCCCACGAAGGCCACAACCACGTCACGACCGGCCGCTTCCTCCAGAATCACCTCGGAGTGGCTCGCGGCAACGATCTGACAACCCTGCATCTCGGCGGTCTCGGTCATGACTTTATAGATCTGCCTCTGCCTTAGGATTTCCAAATGGGCATCCGGCTCATCCAGCAGCAAAACGGTCCCAGGATGGGTATAGATGTGGGCTAGAAGAAGGAGCGTTTGCTGCAGGCCCCTCCCCGAGGAGGAGAGGTCCAGCTCAATGCCGGAACCTTCGCGATAGGACATGGTGATCTGGCCCCGCTCGGCGATGTACTGGGGTGGGTTCAGACTCACTCCGAACAAGTTCTTGACCTGCAAGACCAGTGCCTCCCAACCGGTCGAATCGTTACTTGAGAAGATCTGGTAGCACAGGTTGCGCAGGACTTCCGCCGTCCGTCCTTCCCCAATCCGCACATCCACGGCGCCGGTGTCGAGCCGATCTTCCGTGGCCGCTAAACCGGACATCGGCGGCAGAAACGCAACTCTTACAGGAGCCGCCGCAGGCGGAACGGGCATGCGTACCGGTTCCTTGTCTTCGCTCATCCGCAGAGGGCGGCAATAGAACGATTCCTGGTTCGCGTAATCGAACTCGAAACCGCACTCCCACGGCTTCCCATCCGTGACGCCGGAGACCAAAATGTCGATTCGTATGTTTCTGGTGTCCGGTTTGCCGTTCATGCGTTGAACGGCGCGCACATGCAAATCCCTCCACAGCAGATTCGCATCCGGAGCCGGGACAGCGATCAGATCGCGCCGGTTGATGGTAACGCCGGGACGCTTTTCGGGCGTTTCCTTGGCGGATCGTTTTTCAATCCACTTCCTAAGACCGATCTCCCACAGCGCGAGGGCCTGCAAAGCGGTCGTCTTGCCAGAGTTGTTCGGTCCGACGAAGACAACTGTCTTGCCCAGTTCGATCTGGATATCTTCGAGGCGTTTGAAGTTCTTGATCCGCAGGCTAGTGAGCATCTGCTGCGATTGATCTTACCGCGCCGCGCCTCTGGGTCGCAGTACCACCCGCTCCCCCGACCGGCATGAGCGATACACCGCGTCCACGATCTCTAGCGCCTGGTAGCCTTCCTCGCCGGAAACCACGGGCTTGCGTCCCGTCTCGATGGCTTCTCCAAAATCCCGGAACTGGCGCTCGAACGGCTCCAGCGGGATGGCCATCGGGTCGGAAGAGGCGGATACTTCCGGCTGCGCCATAGGCGCGGGATCGCCTTCGTCGTTCTTCACGTCCCACACGGTGAGCTTGTCGCCGGAAATCACCGCCGTCCCCTTCGTCCCGTGGAACTCGGTGCGCTCGGTGTAGCCTGGCCATAACGCCGTGGACGCCTGGATCACGCCCGTCGCGCCGCTCGCGTAGCGCAACACGGCGCTAACCACGTCTTCGGACTCGATCTTGTGCAGCGCGCCCAGTTGCCACATCCCGGAAATCTCCGCCACCGGCCCGGCCAGCCAGCGGAGGATATCGACCTGGTGAATCGCCTGGGTGATGAGTGCGCCCCCGCCTTCGGTCTTCCAGCTTCCCTTGATCGGCCGCGAGTAATACGCGGGCGAGCGATACCACTTCACGTAGCAATCGCACTGCAGCAGCTTGCCCAGGCGGCCCGCGGCGAAAGCGCGCGCCAGGAACAGGCTGGCGTCGTCGAAGCGGTGCTGGCTCGCCACTCCCAGCGTGATACCCGCCCGGCGCGCCGTCTCGATCATCCGCCGCGCGGTATCGAGATCCGTGGCCATGGGCTTCTGTACCTGGATGTGCTTCCGCGCTTGTGCGCAGGCTTCGACCGGCGGGAGGCGAAAATCCGGGAATGTGCAGACGTCTACGTAGTCCACGCCCGGATGGCGGCACACCTCTTCGTAGGCGCCCACGAACTCCGCGCCGTGTTCCTCAGCGAAGCGGCGGCCGCGCTCCTTGTCCACGTCCGTGCACACAGCCAGGCGGAAGCCGATGTTGCGGTAGGCGCGGGCGTGCATCCGCGAGATCGCGCCCGTTCCGATCATGCCGACGTTCATGGGCCAATGGTAACCGATTGCCGATTTGCTTTTTCCGGGTTTCCGGCCCATAATCGCCACAGGTGTGGAGGCCGTATGTCGGCAGCATTCGTCGCGCCCCAACCCGCCAAGCCCCCGGCCCGGAAACTCTCCGGGATTGGAGCCACGGAAGACCAAATGGATGCCCGCGCAACCATCCCGCAGCGGATCGATAGCCACGGAACCAAAGTAGAGGATCTGGCCGGAACCGGCGAACACGATTCCCCCGGCGGCTAAGTGGGGCGGGCCTCCTGGCCTGCCTCGCGCCGGAGGCGCGCTCCGGGCCCCGATGTGCGCGGGTCCCTCAGCGGTACAGCAGGTACCCTTCGCGCATTTTGACGAACGCCGCCAGCGCGTCGCGATAGCTCTCCTGAATCGCGCGCGGATCCTCGCTCGCCTTCAGGCGCCGCACCACGTCGTCGCTCCCGATCAGCCCCTTGCACTTGTCGAAATCGATCTTCCCCGGATACAGCTTCTGGAGCGCCGCCGCCAGTTCCAAGCCCAGCCGGACGGAATCGAACAACTCGCGGTTGGTAGTCTCAAACCGCACGCCTTCAATGCGGACGCTCTTGAAAACCGATTCCGTGGGCGTGAAGCTCGTCGGGTAGACGCGCACCCCGGGGATCAGGCGGCGGTTCAGGTAAGCCGCCAGATCGCGGCCCACGATGAAGTCCGAGCCCACCTGCTCGAACGGAGCGTCCGTCCCCCGGCCCACCGAAAGATTCCCCGAGGCCTCCAGCAGGCACAGACCCGGATACAGGATCGCGGCCGTCAGGCTGCGCATGTTGGGCGAAGGGTTGACCCACGGAAGATCCGTCGCGTCGAACCAATCGCCGCGATTCCAATCTTCCATCGGAACCACGGTCAGAGCAGCGCCGATATGGTTCTCCGCGTTGTACAGGCGCGCCAGCTCTCCTATGGTCATGCCGTGCCGCACCGGAACGCCCGCGGCGTATCCGGTGAACGACTGGTTTGCCGCGTCCAGCAACGGTCCTTCCACGCGCGTGCCGGTAATGGGGTTCGGCCGGTCCAGCACGTAAAAAGGAATCCCCGCCTTGGCCGCCGCTTCCATGGAGTAAGCCATGGTCGTCTCGTAGGTGTAGAAGCGCGCACCCACGTCCTGGATGTCGAATACCAGCGCGTCCATGCCGCGCAGCATCTCCGGAGTCGGCCGCAAGGTGGCCCCGTATAAACTGAAGATCCTAATCCCCGTGGCCGGATCGGCGTCGTCTTCGATTCCCGGCCGATCCTCCGCCCCGGCGAAACCGTGCTCCGGCGAGAACAGCGCCACTACGCCGATGCCGGCTTGCCTCATGCGGTCCACGTTGCGCTTTCCCGTCCGGTCCAGGCCCGTCTGGTTGGTGATCAGCCCGATGCGCTTGCCGCGAAACAGGTCGAAGTTCCGCTCCGCCAGCGCGTCCAGCCCGGTTTTCGTGCCGCCGTTGCGCGCCACCTCGCGGCGCGCCCCCGCCATCGTCTCGTTGTATCCGGTCAGCGTCGCGCCGGCGGCCGTCTTGCCGACGGCCGCCGCCACGATGGTCGCCACCCTGGAGCGCAAGGGCGTGATGGCTGGCCGCGCCTCGGGATGCACGCTGTTGGCGAGCAGGATGACGTACGTCTGGCTGGATGGATCGATCCACATCGAGGTTCCCGTGAACCCGGTGTGCCCGTAAGAGCCGATGGGAAACAGGTCGCCCCGGTTGCCGGAATACGGCGAATCGATGTCCCAGCCCAGGCCGCGCAAAACGGGCTGATCGGGCGGGGTTTGCGGCTCCGTGAATTTCGCCACCGTAAGCGGGCTGAAAAGCCGAACGCGGCCGAGCGCGCCCCCGTTCAGCATCGTCTGCGCGAACCGCGCCAGGTCGTCGGCGGTCGAAAAGACGCCGGCGTCGCCCGCGATGCCTCCCATATTGCGCGCGGTGGGGTCGTCCACCACGCCGCGCAGAGGAGGCCCATTCTTAGACACGCGTTCGGTAGGCGCGATGCGGGGAATCCACGATCGCGGCGGTTGAAACCTCGTCTTCTTCATTCCGAGCGGCTGGAAGATGTTGCGCAGCGCGTACTCGGAAAGCGTCTGATCGGTCAGCCGGCGCACCAGTTCGCCGAGCAGGATGAAGTTGATATCGCTGTAGACCTGACGAACGCCCGGCGGCCCCGCGGGAGGCGTCGTGCAGGCCAGGCGGATTCCGGTTTCGTAGCCCGCCCAGGCAGGCGTGAGCGGCACATCGGGCTGAAGCCCTGAAAAGTGCGTGAACAGATTGCGGATCGTGATGTCGCTCGTGCCTCCCTGAAATTCCGGGATGTAGTCGGTGATCTTGTCGTTGAGCCGGAACTTGCCCTGCTCGAACAGCTTCATCAGCGCGGGCGTGGTGGCGACGACCTTCGTCAGGGAGGCGAGATCGAAAATGGTATCCACCGTCATGGTTTCCGGCTTGGGAACCAGCGCGCGCTTCCCGTACGCCTTGCGATAGACCACCTGTCCGTTGTGCCCGACCACCAGAACCGCGCCCGGCAGCCGCCCTTCCCGGATCGCCTGGTTGACCGCGCCATCGAGCGCGTGAGCGCCCGGAAAGGTCTGTGCGCCGAGGGCCGTGGCGGCGAGAGCGGCGCCCAGCAGAAGCCTCATATACCCACCATGATAGCCGCGATGAATTCAGGCTTTCTTCCGCTTTCCAAATAACGCCGTACCCACCCGCACGCACGTGGCGCCTTCTTCAATGGCGGTCTCCAGGTCGTGCGACATCCCCATCGAAAGCCCGGTCAACCCATGGCGTTCCGCCAGCTCTCGCAGCCGGCGGAAATAGGGACGTGAGGCTTCGGCGTCGTCCGACCAGGGCGGCATGGTCATCAGACCTACGAGGCGCAGATTCGGGCAGGCGCGAACGGCGTCGATCAATGCGGGCAAGTCCACCGGATCCGCGCCGCTCTTGGCCCCTTCCGGTGAAAGCTTGACTTCCAGCATGACGTCGAGCGCGCGCCCGGCCTCATCCAGCCGCCGCGCCACCTTCGGCGAATCCACCGTCTGGATCACCTGGAAAAGCTCCGCCGCCCGCTTCGCCTTGTTGGATTGCAGGTGGCCGATGAAGTGGAAACGCGCGCCATCCAAGCCGTTTGTCTGCTGGAACTTGCCCTCGAATTCCTGAACGTAATTCTCGCCGAACTCGCGCAACCCCAAGGCGTAAGCCTCCCGAATCGCCTCCGCCGGAAAAATCTTAGTCACCGCCAGCAAGGTGATTTCCGCCGGGTCCCGGCGCGCCCGCCGGGCGGCCTGCGCGATGCGTTCCCGCACGGCCAACAGTCGTTCCTGGAGGCTCAAAATCGCCGGTTGCACGGTCCATTATTCCATATTCCATAATCCGCAAAACGAGAACGTGATGGCTAGAACCAGCAGCCTATTTTTGTTATTTGCGTGTAACCTAATCTCTGTTATTCTAGGCCTTCGCGGGGGTGCTTCATGAGATCAATACTGCTAGCCGTGTTGTCGTTGGCCGTGTCGATGTCCATCGCGCCGCAGTTGTGCGCGCAGCAACTGTTGGGCGGCATAACCGGGACCGTTTCCGACGCCAGCGGCGCGGCGGTTCCCGAAGTGGAGGTCGCCGTCAAGAATCTGGGGACGAACCTTGAAATTAAGACCAGCACTCAGGTGAACGGCGGTTACCAAGTGTCCAGTCTGCCGATTGGCGACTATAGCGTGACGTTCACCAGGGAAGGTTTTAAGACGGAAACGCATACCGCCATCAGCGTAGCGGCGAACCGGACCACCACCGTCGACGGCAAATTGCAGGTGGGCGTGATCGCCACCAGCGTGGAGGTGACAGCCACCCCCATGCTGAACCAAACCGATGCGACCGTGGGGTACGTGCTCGACACCAAGACCATCGAGGACACGCCCTTGGGCACGGGCAGCTTCACGCAACTCGCGATTCTGAGTCCCGGAGTGAACGCGGACATGCTCAACGGATCCGGGACCAACGCCGGCCTCGGCAATCAGGCGATCTGGGCCAACGGCCAGCGGGACACGAGCAACAGCTTCTCCATCAACGGCGTCACGGCCAACAATATCTTCAACGGAAAATCCTCGAGCGAGGTCGCCTCCAGCCGCTATACTACCAACACCGGGGTGACCAGCCTGGGCGACGGCGATACGCGGACCAATACGTCTGTGTACGACGCCATTGGCCAGGCGATGCCCACGCCGCCCCAGGAAACCATCGACGAGTTGCGGGTGAACGCGTCGCAATACGACGCGACGCAAAGCCCCAACAGCGGGGCCCATGTGGAGGTCATTACCAAGGCCGGATCGAACAGCTTTCACGGGCAGGTCTACGAGTATTTCCAGAACAGCGATTTAAACGCCGCCACGTTTTTCCGCAACAAGGACACGACCATTCCGGCCTCGCAGAAGGTTCTGCCCATGCACTACAACCGCTACGGCGGCACGCTGGGCGGGCGGATCATACGCGACAAGCTGTTCTTCTTCGGGGCGTATCAAGGCATTCGGAACCACGACAGCCTGGCCTCGGTCTCCAAGGTCACGGTCCCCACGCAGTTGACGGATGATCGCAGCTCCACGGGATTGAGCACGGCGTTCGGCATTCCGGCCACGTCGCTTAGTCCCGTGTCGTTGGAAATGATGCAATTCAAGCTCCCCAACGGCCAGTATCTGGTGCCCAGCCCGACGATTACCGACAACTCCGTGGCCAAGACCCTGGGGTACAATGCGCTGATCCAGGGGTCGCCAACGGTGTTCACGGAGAATCTGGGGATCGCCGACATCGATTACAACATCAGCAACCTGAACCGCCTGAGTTTTCGCTATATGCTGCAGAATAGCCCGACAACGGCTCCGTTCGGTCTCAGCCAGTTGGACGGCTTTCCGGAGGTCCTTCAGGCGGGTGGGGAGGTGGCCGCGCTCGACGACGCCTGGACCCTCAAGCCCAACCTCACTCTGGACCTGCACGCGGGGTTCATTCGGGAGAAGGCCTTCGCCACAATGGGCCAGCCGGATGGCCTGACGCCTGCCGACCTGGGCATCAACCTGTTCGGGATAACCACCTTTCCGGGCCTCTACCTGTACCGGCCGAACTCGGCGGTAAGCACCAACAACCTGATCATCGGTCCGAATAGCAATTTCGCCAACGCCGGCATTTACCAGAACCGGTTCCAGGGCGGCACGACCGTGAACTGGGCCGCCGGACGGCACCTCATCGTGGCCGGGTTCGACCTGGATCACACGCAGTTGAACGTGATCAACAGGAACAACCAAGTGGCGGACATGGAGTTCGATTCGTCGACGACCTTCAATGATTTCCTGAAGGGAACCAACCTGTACGCGCCGTACACGTACTACTTCGACGGTTCCAGCAACCGGTACTACCGCGCCAACCAGTTGGGCCTTTTCGTCCAGGACAAGGTTCGCCTGTCGCCCACGCTCAATTTGAGCGCCGGCCTCCGCTGGGATTGGGACGGGCCGCTCGCGGAAAAATACGGCTTGCTCGCCAATTTCCACCCGGATCAATATCAGTACAACGCGGCGACGGATACGGTCACTAACAGCGGCGTCGTGATCGCGGGCAACAACCCGATCATGGGCACCTCGGGGGTGAGCGACTCCACCTTGACCGCGCGGCAGTGGGGGTTCGGCCCTCGCCTCGGTCTGGCCTGGAGCCCCGGGTTCGCGAAGAACCTGGTGGTCCGCGCCGGAGTCGGTATCTACTATGATCGGGGCGAGTTCTTCAGCGAATTCTCGCCCGGCGCCGGCCGGGGCTTCAGCGGCCCGTTCGGAGTCACCCTCCAACTTCCCTTCACGTCGCAAATCAGCAGCACGTCCACGAGCACGCTGGCGCAGCCGTTTGGCGCGGCGCCGCAACCCGCTCCGACCAATGCCAACGCGATCACCCAGTTGCTCCCCAACGTCGCCTCGATGTCCAAGGGTTCCGCAACGTACCTGTTCAGTTCCTACGATCCCGCCAACACGCTGCCTTATACGAAGAACTGGTCCTTGGATATGCAATGGCAGCCCGCGAATTCGGTGGTGGCCACGCTCGGGTACGTCGGGAACCGCGGGCGGCATCTGCTGATGCCCATCGATTTCAACCAGCCGCAGATCGCCACGCCGCAGAGTCCCATCAATGGCCAGAGTTACTCTTACGGATTCAACGTCATTCCCACGGAGAACCTAAAGACATACGATGGCGGCAACACCGACCTGCGCGTTCCGTATCTGGGATTCAGCACGAACGCCATGATGTGGGAAGCCGAAGGAATTTCGACCTACAATGCCCTGCAAGCCGGGCTGCAAAAGCACTTCAGCCACGGGCTTCAGGTGACGGCCGCTTACACCTGGTCGCACGCCCTGGACGAACATAGCGGTTTGGGCTTGTTCTATAACGGGAACAACCCCATGGATCCGAGGCAGTCGTATGGAACGGCGACCTTCGACCGCACGCACGTGTTCATCGCGAGCTATCTGTATCAGTTGCCGAAACTGATCCCCGGCGAATCCTTGACCGGCAAGTTCCTCAACGGGTGGGCCATCAGCGGCGTGACCGTGTTGCAAAGCGGCCAGCCGTATAATCCCTACGATTATTCCGGCGCCGTGGCCGGCGAGTATTACGCCAACACGATCAGCGTGCTCGACCCCGTTATCGGTCTGGTTCCGTCCTCGACGGTGAAGCAGGCCACGTTGCAAGGCACTACCGGGATCGACCCCAGCCTGCCTTCCATCGACGGCAGCAAGATCTACATTCCGACCATCGCGCCGGGCCAGATGGGCGTTCCGCCGTGCACGACCAACAGCAGCGGCGCGCAGGTGTGCGATACCTTCGAAACCGGCTTCAGCAATGGCGCCCGCAATGTCTTCCGGGGGCCTTTCCAGGCGCGGTTCGATTTCGCGGTACTCAAAGACACCAAGCTGAATGAGCGCTGCACGCTCAAATTCAGCGGCCAGTTCTACAACATTTTCAACCATCCCGTGTTCGACGTCCCCAACGTGAGCCTGAGCCAGTACAGCGTGAGCAGCGGCGTTCCGACCCTCCACGCGATTCCCAGTTCTTTCGGCTTGACTACCAGCACTCTGGGGAGCCCACGGTTCATTCAGTTCAACATGAATCTGAATTTCTGAGCCTGTCGTCCGGTGGCCGCGGGCAAGCGTCGGAAGCGTCTGCCCGTTTTACGTTCCGCTGGGCGCGGATGGAGAGTGGTCCCGGTCTCCTGGCTCCGGCTGCGTGTCGGGCGATTCGTCCGGCTCTTCGGGCTTTCGTACGCGCATGTAGAAACGGCGGCCGCAGGCGCGGCAATGCATCGGGATGCACCGCCAAACGGCCATAAACGCATCGCGGAAGCCGCGTGGCATCGAGCCCACGATGTCTTTCGAATAGCAGCGCGGGCAGCGCAACTCGCCGGGTTTGATATCGAGCTTGGTGCGGACTTCCAAACCGGCAGTGTAGCGCATCTCACTCCACAAAAACGCTTTCGATCTGCGCCCGCCCGTGGGACGTTGCCGCGCCCCGCGGTGATAGTCTGGATTCGTGCGCAGGCTGCTCCTGTTTCTATCGCGCCGGAGACGATTGCGGCGCTGGATGGAAACCTCCCCGGCGGCGCGGCGCCTTTCCGCTCGATTTGTGGCGGGCGTCACGCCTGAAGAGGCGTTCGCCGTCTGCCGCCGCCTGAACGCCGAAAACATCGTCGCGACCCTCGACCACCTCGGCGAACGCGTCACGTCGCTCGGTGAGGCGTCCGCGGCGCGCGACGTTTATCTTCGCCTTCTTCCGGCCATCCACCAAATGGGCATTCGCAGCAACGTCTCGCTGAAGCTGACCGAGTTCGGCCTGGACTTCTCCTACGAGCAGTGCCTGGCCAACGTCGAGCGGCTCGCCGGCGCGGCCGCAAGCTTGCACACGTTCGTGCGCGTGGATATGGAGAGCGGCGAGTATACCGGCCGCACGCTGGACCTGGTTTCCAGCGTGCACGCCAAGTACCGCTCGGTGGGCGCCGTCGTCCAGGCGTATCTGCGCCGCAGCCGGCAAGACGTGGAGAGGCTGTCGAGCGAGGGCATCCCCGTGCGGCTGTGCAAGGGGGCGTACCTCGAACCCGCCAGCCTGGCATTCCAGCGGAAATCGGAGGTGGATCGGAATTTCGTGGAGCTGATGAAGCTGCTCCTGGATCGGGGCACGCGCCCGGCCATCGCCACGCACGACGAGAAGATCATCGCCCGGACGAAGGCCTACGCCGCGCAACGCAACCTGCCGCGCGCCGCATTCGAGTTCCAGATGCTGTACGGGATCCGCCGCGACCTGCAGCGGGCTCTGGGCTACCCGGTGCGGTTGTACGTTCCCTTCGGCGCCGCCTGGTATCCCTACCTCATGCGCCGGCTGGCGGAGCGGCCGGCCAACGTCCTTTTCCTGCTGCGCAACCTGTTTCGGGAGTAGCCGCATGGCGGCAGGGACCATGGGAGGGCGCCTGGACAATCGCGGAATTGCTGGCGTACCATGATGGTGGCGCGCGGCGACACCGGCCGAGCCAAGGCTCTGCGCCGCCCGGCGCGGACTTGGGACGCCAGAGAGGGGCTGGCTCGTTCTTGCGTATGCGCTATTGGGCTTACTTCGCGGGAAAACTGGCGGCGGCGGCCGCGTTGCTGTACGGGGCGTTGAACGTAATTAACGGCATCTGGCCGGTGGAGCAGAACCCTCCCCCGATCGCCCCCCTGCGCGACGCGTCCAAACTTCTGCCTTACAATCTCCTGCTGCTGGGCTGGGTCGCGCTGGGGGCAGGGGCGGCGGTCCTTATCGTCCGGGACCAGCGGCGGCGCTGCCGCACGTGCCTGCGGCGCCTGCGCATGCCCGTGGAGACCGGCTCCTGGAGCGGGATGTTGCTTTCCGGCCGGCCGCGGATCGAGTCTATCTGCCCTTACGGTCACGGTACGCTCAAGGAAGAAGAGTCGCAGACCTCCGCCCTTGAGAATCCGGAGTGGACGCCCCGCGCCGGCGGTCTCTGGGAGGAGCTTTGCGCTTCCAGCAAGGAGTTCGACAAGCATTCGTGAAACACCTACCGCGCTGGCGCATCGTGGCGGCCGCCGCCGTGCTGGCGGCGCTGGCGTTTTTCGCCGCCCGTTTCGCGCCCATCTACTGGCGGAACATCGAGCTCCAGAGCTTCGTGACGGCGCTGCCCGAACGCGCCGCCGGTCGGGCGCAATCCGGTTCGCCGCCGGCCGACGACCAGGTGCGGGCCTGGGTCCTCGAGAAGGCGCGCCAGCTCGATCTTCCGGTCGAGGCCGGCGACGTGCGGATCTTTCGCGCGGCGGGAAGCGGGCGCATGGAGAGCATTGACGTCCACTATCAGGTGCGCGTGGATCTGCCGGGTTACACGGTGAATCTGCATTTCTACCCGGGCGCGGGCAGCAGGTAGGAAGGCGCTTCGTGCGAAAATTGGATTACGTGCCCAAGAAAGCCATGCGCATCCGCGTTCCGGGCAACGCCGGGCTGGCGCGATTCTTCCTGGGACCTGTGGGCCGGATCCTGGTCGTGGGATCGGCGTTTTTCGTCGTCCTGGGCTGCGGCGTATTCACGTATTACTACGCCAAGTACTCGCGGCTCATCGACGAGAAACTGCGCGCCGGTCCTTTTAACCACGCCGCCAAAATCTTCGCTGCTCCGGAATCGGTGGCCGTGGGCGACGCGCTGGGGCCCGCCGACATCGCCGCGGCGCTGCGGCGCAGCGGATATAACGAATCGCCCGGCAACCCGGTCGGGTACTACCAGCTTCATCCCCGTTCCATCGAGGTTTTTCCGGGGGCCGATTCCTATTTCGAGCAGGAAGCCGGCCTGATTCGGTTCGCCGGAGGACGCATCGCCCAGATCGTTTCGCTTCGGGACAACACCGAGCGCGGGGAGTACCAACTCGAGCCGCAGCTCATCACCAGCGTCTCCGGGCCGAACCGCGAGAAACGCCGCATCGTGAAATTTCACGATATCCCCCAGGTGATGGTGGACGCGGTCATCTCGGCGGAAGACAAGCGCTTCTTCCAGCACTCCGGATTCGACCCCATCCGCATCATCAAGGCGGCCTACGTGGACGTCAAGGAAGGGCGCAAGGACCAGGGCGCCTCCACTTTGAGCCAGCAGCTTGCGCGCAGCTTCTGGCTGGACACCCAGAAGCGATGGGCCCGCAAACTGGCCGAGGTGGTCATTACCCTCCAGATCGAGCAAAGGCTGTCCAAGGACGAGATCTTCGAGGACTACGCCAACGAGGTGTATCTCGGCTGGCGCGGCGCGTACCAGATTCACGGCTTGGGCGAGGCCGCCGAGGTCTTCCTTGGCAAGGACCTCAGCCAGATCACGCTGCCGGAGGCCGCCACTCTCGCGGGAATGATCCAGAGCCCCGCGCGATTCGACCCGTTCCGGCACGCCGACCGCGCGCGCGAGCGCCGCAACGTGATCCTCGGCCTGATGCGGCAGAACAACCAAATCGGCGACCGCGATTACGAGCTGGCCAACGAGGCGCCGCTGACGGTGGCCCAAAATGCGGCGCAATCGCTCGAAGCGCCGTACTTCGTGGACTTGGTGAACGAGACGATGGCGACCCAGTTCCAGGACGCCGACCTGCAGTCCAATGCGTACCGAATCTACACCACGCTCGACCTCCGCCTCCAGCGTGCCGCCGGCGAGGCCATCCGCATCGGCATGCAGGGCGTGGACGAGCAGATCCGCAGGCAGCGGCGCTTTCGGGGCAAGACGCCTCCCGAGGCGCAAGTGGCGCTGCTGGCCATCGACCCGCACACGGGCGCGGTGCGAGCCCTGGCGGGCGGACGCAATTACGGCGAAAGTCAGCTCGACCACGTGCTGGCCAAGCGGCAGCCGGGTTCGATATTCAAGCCGTTCGTCTACGCCGCGGCCCTCAATACGGCCCTGGAGGGCGGGCCGAAGGTGCTGACCGCCAGCTCCCAGGTCGTGGACGAGCCCACCACTTTCTGGTTCGACGGGAAGCCGTACGACCCGGATAACTTCGATCATAAGTTCTACGGGAGGGTCACATTTCGGGACGCCCTGGCGCACTCGCTGAACGTTGCCACGGTCAAGGTGGCCGAAACCGTCGGGTACCCCGCGGTGGTCGATATGGCCAACCGGGCCGGCATGAACTACAGCATCCAGCCCACGCCGGCCGTGGCGCTGGGATCCTACGAGATCACCCCGCTCGAGGCCGTGGGCGCTTACACCCTGTTTGCCAACCACGGCGAATATGTGCAGCCCGGTTTCCTCTCCCTGGTGCGCTCGAGCGAGGGAAAGACGATTTTCAAGAACAAGCCCGAGCGCAGGCAGGCCCTCGATCAGCGCGTCGCGTACCTTTTGACCGACCTCATGCAAGAGGTTTTTCGCAGCGGCACCGCCATGGGCGTGAAGGAACGCTACAACCTGGATTTTCCCGTCGCGGGCAAGACCGGGACCTCGCACGACGGCTGGTTCGCGGGCTACACTTCGGATCTGCTGTGCGTGGTATGGGTGGGATTCGACGACAACCGCGAGCTGGACCTCGAAGGCGCACATTCGGCGGCACCCATCTGGGCCGAGTTCATGAAACGGGCGGTCCAGCTTCGAGCGTACCGCGACCCCAAGCCATTCGAGGTTCCCAGCGGCATCGTCTCCGTCGTCATCGATCCGGATAGCGGCATGCTGGCCACGGCCAATTGCCCGAGGAAGCGCCAGGAAGTCTACATCGCGGGCACGGAACCGACGGGCGCGTGCCCCCTTCACGGCGGCCGTCTGGTGACGAACATCGCCGGCTGGGACACCTCGCCCGCGCTCCAGCCGCAAACCGCCGAGCCTTTCGCCGACGCCGAGGCGCCGGCCGCCAGTCCCGGGGACAGCAGCGCAGCTACGCCGGGCGCGCCGCGCGGCGCGCAGAGCGGCGGCGCGCGCGCCTCGGCCCGGAAGGCGCAGGCGCCTGCCGAACCGCCCGCGCAGCCGAAACGGAAAGGATTCTGGCAGCGCCTATTGGGTGTGTTTAAATAGGTGCAGGGGGCCGGCATGGTTTCTCAAATGGCAGCGATCATGCTGTGGGCGGGCCTCGGTTGCGCTGAGGCTCAAGGCCAGTCCGCCCCGGCGCCGGCCGCGGCCAATGCCGCCGCGCGGGACGATCTCCAAGCGCCGCCAGGCGCGCTCACGCCGGAGACCCGCGGCGACCTCTTCATGGTCCACAAAATGTACCGCGAGGCTATCGAGGCCTACGCCGAGGGCGACAAGAACGATCCTGTCCTCGCCAACAAGGCCGGAATCGGTTATGAGCAGCTCGACCAGTTCGATAAGGCGAAGAAGAGTTACGAGCGCGCGCTGAAGCTGAGACCGGGCTACGCGGAGGCGCAAAACAACCTGGGCACGGTTTATTACTCTACGCACAGTTACCGCCGCGCCATCGACGCGTACCGGAAGGCGCTCCGGACCATGCCAGACTCGCCGTCGTTCCACGTCAACCTCGGAACGGCGTATTTCGCGCGCAAGCAGGAGAAGGAAGCTAGCGAGGAGTTCCAGAAGGCACTGGCGATCGACCCCGATGTCTTTGAACGCCGCGGGTCATACGGAGTGGTGCTGGAGGAGCGCACGGTGGACGAGCGCGCCAAGTTTCACTACGCACTCGCCAAGCTATATGCCAAGGCCAACCGGAACGATCTGGCGCTTCAGAACCTCAGAAAGGCTCTCGAAGAAGGCTTCAAGGATAAGAAAAAGATGGAACAGGACCCCGAATTCCAGGCCATGCGCGACCTCCCGGAATTCAAGGAACTCCTGGCCCTGGAGCCGCGTGTTCTGTAAGGAACCTGCGCGGGGCCGCAACCAAGATTTCACCGCCGCGACGCGGAGACGCGGAGAAATGCGAGGCTTGGTCCGGCTGCCGGCTGGGGGTCTCGGCTGCTGGGGACGGTTGGACAGCAGAGCCAGCCGAGGTTCGAGGGGCTGGCGCCCCGCGGGGCCGATTCTTCTTTTCGCGGCGCTGGCTCTGTTCGCTTGCGTGCGGCGCGCGCAGGCGCCGGAGTTCCAGCGCATCGCCATTCTGCGCTTCGAGAACCTGGGCGCGGACCCCTCCGCGGATTGGCTGGGACGCGCCTTGTCGGAATCCGTGAGCGCGGCGCTGGAGGGCGCTCCGGGAATCTACGCCATTCCCTCCAGCCGCATCCATGGTTTCGAACGGATTGTGGGCGCACGGCCGGCCGCCGCGCCAGGTATTTCCACCGAACGCGATCTGGCCCTCCTTTCCGCCGCGAATCGCCTGGGATACGGGGATTACGACATCCACGGCGGAACGCTCGAAGCCCGGCTGACGATGGAGAATCCGCAGACCGGGAAGCAGACGGCCGCGTATACCGCATCCGCTCCAGCGGGCCAGGCGCCGACCGTGGCCTTGGCGCTGGCGCGGCGGATCTGGCCCGGCGCGACGCTGCGGCTGAGCGCCAACGCCGGGGCCATGCAGGCCTTCGTGGCGGCCCTCGAAAGCAGCGACCCGGCGGCGGCCTCTCAGAACCTCGAGCGGGCGCTCGCCGCCGACCCGGATTTCGCCGCCGCGTGGCGCCTGCTGGCGCAGACGGAAGCGCAACAGCAGGACCGCTCCGGCGCCGCGGCCGCCATCGAGCGCGCGCTGGCGCGTAACCTCGGGCCGCTGGCGCGGGCGCGTTTGGAAGTCGACGCCGCCGAGATACGCGGCGACCAGATCGCCCGACTCCACGCCCTGCAGACCGTCTCGAAACTGGACCCCTCCGATCCGGTGAACTGGCGCGCCCTCGGCGACGCCGCTTATCGTACGCATCAATACGCCCAGTCGGCGGCCGCATTCCAGAAGTCCCTGGATATCGAGCCGGACGACAGCGGAGCGCTGAACCAGTTGGGCTACGCCCGCGCTTGGTCCGGCGATCTCCCGGCGGCGGAGAACGCCCTGCGCCGCTACCAATTCCTGCGCCCACACGACGCCAACCCCCTGGATTCCCTCGGCGATGTGAACCTGCTCCGCGGACGGCTGAAAGAAGCCGAAAACTACTACCTCCAGGCGGTGGCCAAGGTCCCGCACTTTGAGATGGACGGCTCGCTTTTCAAAGCCGCCATGGCCCGTCTCATGACCGGCGACGTGGCCGGCGCCGAAGAGCTTTCGCGCCGCTACCTGGCGGCCCGCGCCGCGGACCACGACCCGGCCCTGGAGTACCGCGCCGCCGAATGGCAATGGGCGACCGGGCAGCGCCGCGAAGCGTGTGCGCGCATGGAGGCTTTTGCGCGCGGCGCGGAGGCAGGCCCGTTACGGCAGCTCGCCGCCCGCGCTTACGCCGAACTCGCCGTCTGGAAAGCGGAGCTGGGGGACCGCCCGGCCGCCGCGCAAACGGCCCGCAAGGCGGCTTCCGTCGCCGGCCCCTCCAGCGAGCCCATCGCCGCCGTGGCGCTGTTCCTCACCCAGAGGCCGGCGACGGCGGCGGAGTGGGATGCGCGAGCGCTTCGCGCGTTTCCCTCCGGACCCAACGCGGTGCGGGAACTCTCCCTGGCGTATGCGCTACTTCTGGACAAGGAATTCGAGCCCGCGTCAGCCATCCTGGAGCGGATCTATGCCAGCGGCCAGCAAGCGGATAGCGAAGCACTGCCCGTTCTGCTGGCCTGGACTTATATCGAAACCGGCCGCGTCCAGGAAGCGGCCTCGCTGCTCGGTCCCAACCCGATTCCCGCCACGTCTGGAACCGGTCTGTTCCTCGCGTTCTACTTCCCGCGCCTCTACTACCTCCGCAGTCTCTCCGCCGACCATCAAGGCAAGCGCGAAGAGGCCGTTTCCAACTATCAGCTTTTCCGCAAACTCTCCGGCCCCGATGCGCTCCTATGGGACGAAGAGCGCAAAGTGAAGTAGCGGACGCTTCAGCCTATTATCGACTGGCGCGTGAGAACATCCAAGGAACGCGGGACCTTTCGCCTGGGCAAAATGGGTACAGGCACGAAGTTTCGCAAGGCGGCGAAATTTCGAGCCAGTCCCCATTTTGCAGCGTAGCTTTACGGCAGCACCGTGAAAGTCGCGGGCGCGGTGGACTGAGCGCCGATCGTCACCACCACCGGGTGGTCCCCGGGCGCTACGGCCGGGACCACAAAATCGATCTCCAACACGGCCACCGCCCAGGACGGAATTCCGGCGAAGAGAATGGTCGCGGGAACGCCGCCCACGGTGACGGCGACGGTTTGCTGCGACGGGCGGGGAAGGTCGTTGATGCCTGAGCTGGCGAACGGCGCCGCGCCCGTCGAGACGGCGGGCGAGACCGCGCCCTGCCCCGTGACGTAGACCACTTTGTAATCCCCGACGCTTCCGCTGGAATCGATGCACAGTCGGGGAGCCGCCGTAAAATCGCCGCAGATGCCGGGCGCCACGGCTTGCACCTGCATGGTGGCGGCGCCCGACGACTGGCCATTGACGGTGACGACGACCTGCGCCGGCCCTGGCGCCACCTCGAAGGGAACCTGCACGTTCAACTGCCCCGAAGATACGTAATACAGCGGGGCCTGGATGCCGTTGATGGTCACGACGGTCCCGGACAGCCGGTTGACGAACGGGACGGTGGGCGTGACCGCCACGCCGGTTGCCAGATTCGCGCCCCAGATGGAAATCACCGAGCCCGGCGCGATGCCGCCGTGCAGCACGTCCCAGGCGTTAGTCAGGCCGCCGGAGAAGATGGTGGGCTTCGGACTGGCCGGGCCGACCTGGAGCGAGACGGGCACGGCCACGGCCTGCGGCCAGGCTTCCTGCGCCTGGATGAGCAGCGTCGCCGAGTAGTAACCGGAGGCCAAGCCGGCCGGGTTGGCCGTCACCGTGATCTTGCCGCCGCCAGTGCCTTTGAGCGGAGTTGGGTTTGTGGAAAGCCAGCTCGCGTCGTATTGGCTCACCATGGTTGCGTTCCAGGCAGTCGCGGCACCGCCGAAATCGAGAGTGAGCTGCGCGGATGGCGAGCTGGTAGTCAGCGCCGCCTGCGCGGGCGAGACGGTGAGTTTGGGGGGGCTCGTCTGCCGCCCGCGAAACGTGGCGGATGCGGCGGAGATCACTCCGTTGCCGTAGTCGTCCGTTGCGTTGAGCTGAACGACCCCCACCGACGGCTGGGTTTGAAAGCACAGGCTGCCCAGCAGCGAGCCATTGGCCGGCAGCCGCACGGTTCCGAAATCCTTGGCAAGTTCGTTCGTCAGGTCGCCGGAGTCGGCCGTCAGCTTTGTCAGGAGCGCCGGGTAGCCGGCCGTTTCACTGACGATCAGGTTCTCGGTCCACTGGCAGGCGGCCGATGAGTCCGGGTTTTGGTAAATCGTGGCTGGCGCGGCGATGAGCCCGACCGCCGGTCCGGCGTAAGGTCCTAGGAAAGGCACAGTGGTGGTTACTTGCCAGGTACGGCCCGTCGCAGTATCCATGCCATCGATTTCGAAAGTGCGCAGAAGTGGAGGTGCAGGTATTAGCGTGGAGTCGGCGTACAGGCTGGTCCCCAAGCTCGACAGCCCCGCCATGGTGTCCGTCCCGAAGTAGGACTGGATTGTGCTGGGAGCACCGACGCCGTTGACCTTGAAGGCGGTCAATTGGATGGCCGCGCCCGCGCTCTCCGTAACGGTGAGCGTGTAGGGCCACCTGTTTTGGCCGGACACCACCTGCTCAAAGACGGGGTTGGGCGCGACCGCCAGCGTCACCACCGAGCGGCTGAATCCCACGCTGGCCGTCACCAGCAGGCTCAGCGCTCCGCCCGCCGCGGGCGTGAACGTCACCACGCCGAAGAAGCTCCCGGGCGTGTTCAGGACCGCGGGATCGATCGAAACGGTGGCGCTGGCCGGAGCCGCGGCCGATACGCTTCCTCCCGTGGAGACCTTGAGCCACGGCTGATTTGTCGCGGCCGTAAACGTCACGGCGCTAGTGGAAAGCGTCGAGATGGCGACGGCCCGCGTCAGCGCGCCCGCGCCGTCGGTCGACTGGAAATTCAGGCTAGACGGGCTGGCCGAGAGCGTGCTGGACGTGTCGTTCAAGTAGGGGCTGAGAGCGGTGGCGGCGTCGGAGAAACGAGCGTAGATGGCGGTGTGGGGAGCGGTGCAGGCCGTCTCATTTCCAGAGAGCGCAGGCCCCCCAGTCAGGGTTCCCACCAGATTCCCGGTGCTTTGGTCGAGCAGGGGCGATCCGGACGATCCCTCCTCCACGACGCCGCTGCTCCACGTCACCTGGTAGTAATCGGGCGCCGGAGCTTCCACGCTTCCGATGAAGGTCTCGGCGTCGGCCGTCCGGTTTCCGAAGCTGATTCGTTCGTAATCCCCCTGCGGGTAATGGATTCCCACCACCGGCGCGCCGGAGCCGAGTGTGGCGCTCGGCGGCAGAAATGCAACCCCAGCCGGCGCATTCTGCTTAAACAGAATCAGCGAATAATCGCCGTTGGGGATGGGCGCACCGGCGACATACGTTGCGGCCTGGATGAATGGCACGGTCGAGATATCGGGAGGCGGGCCGCCGCATGTCTTGGTCCGGTAGAGAAACCACGCCTGTACGCTCTGCGCTTCCGTGTTGCTGGAGATGCAATGGTTCGCCGTCAGAAAAAAGGGCTTCTGGCTGCCGGAGGTGGTACCGACCATCGAACCGCTGCACAGGTAGAAGTTGGCGTCGTCGCCGCGAAACTCGATGCGCCCCACCGCACTGGCCTGGGTGGCGTATTGCGGAGAACACGTCACGTCCTGTTCGCACGAGGCCGCGGCGGCGTTCGAGCCGGTGGAGGCGGTTGGAGAGGACCATTCGTGCGCCACGGCGTCGATGGTGAAAGGGAACTCGGCGGAACTGGTTCCAGGCGCGGCCATGAAAGCCACCACAACGGTGGCGCTCTCCACGCCGGCGGACCAGAATTCGCCGCTATCGAGAATCCCCTGGCCCGTGTACGGACCCGCCCCCGTGTCGCCGCCCGGCCCGTACAGCCAAACTTCGCCGGCCCCGGCGTCGAAGTAACGGAAATGCACGCGAAGGCGGACCGCGCCCGGAGAGGTAAGAGAAGCGGTAAGGATACTGCGGCCGTCCGCCGCCCGCGAGATCGCCGGACGCAGCGCGTTGGGCGGAACCGCCCGCTGGGTTCCGATCAGCAGCGCCCGCCGGTTCGAAGCGGGCCGTTGCGCCAGCGGGCCTAGCGATACCGGCGCGGGCGCGGCCAGGGAGCGAAGCGCATCCGGGACCCGCCGCGCTTGCGCGAACATCGGGAGCGGAACGGAGAGAGCGAGCAAAAACAAGACAAATGGCAGGCGGAAACGCCAAATAACTGCTGCGGCTGTGGGGCAGGTTGGCCGAGAGGCAACCTGCGGGCCGACTGGCAGTCGGCCCGCGCGGCGGTTGCCAACCGCCGCGCAGGATTCCATCCTGCCCCACAACCCGATGTCGGAACAATTAACTGACATACCGTGCGCTTTCATTAGGCAACCGGTTTTCTCGCGGCCTCCAGACTCATATCTCACCGCGGGCTATTTCAGAGTGTAAACGACCTTGGATGGAGAGATACGCTCGATCGAGAGCGTCGCGGCGGCGCGCTTCTCCGGGACCAACGGGTCGGGCGGCAGCGGGGTGGTTTGCTCGATGGTGAGCGCCCCATCCGTCAGCCGCACGGTACGCTCCCAGTTCCTGCCGGTGAACTCCAGCGCGTCGCCGGCAGGCTGGACCTCGACCGGACCCGGAGCGGCGAACACGCCCTGCTCGGGCAGGAAATTGGCGCCGGCGGTCTTCGATGTGAACTCCATCCAACGGCCGCCATCGCGCGCCGAGAATACGGCGCGCACCTTCTGCGATTCCAGCGCCCATTCGGGCGAGCCGTCGCCATCCAGATCGGCGCTCCAGACCACGGACCCGTTGCGCGGCAAGGCCAGGACCCGCATGGCCACGTCGGCCGACGCGCCGCCGCTCACCCGCAACCGCCAGAGATGCAACGGGGGCGCTTCGGCCGCGCTGAAGATCCGCAACGCCACCGAACGCTCGGCAAGCGCGCCCACGGCGATGTCCGTGGCGGCGGGAAGAAACTCGAGACCATCGCCCGAGGCTTCCAGGTGGTAGGTCTGAATCTCCAGCGAGTTGTTGCGGAGGGCCACCTCGACATTGGCGCCGGCCTTGATATCGGCCGCCGCCGTGGGCGGGTCCGGCGCCACCGCGGCGCGCGGCCCAAAGTGAAGCGCGATGGCCTGGGGGAGGCGGATGGAAACGGGGCGAAACAGCTCCAGCCGCGCGCGGCCCAGCGGCGCGCCGTCGGCTTCGAGGGTCAGGTCCGCCCAGTCGCCGGAGAGCGCGTCCGGCGGAACGGCGATTTCATAATCGATTCCGTTGGGCGACTTCACCACCGGCCGGGCGGTGAAGCCCTCGGGGAGCCGCAGCCTGGAACGCTGGGCCAACTCCGGCGAGGAGTACACCGTGGAGAGGACGTTCTTGCCGCCAATGAGCAGCCGCCGCGCATCGTTGAAGAAGCCCGCGGCGTCCGGCTCCTCGATGGCCAACCCGATGCGTACGCGATAGCCGGGCGCCTTTCCCGCCGGAATGGGGAGACGTACCCGCAACGACTGGTCGTCCCACGCGAACTCCATTGGCTTGCCGGCCGCCAGGTACGGGCCCACAGGCTCCCGAGCGAGCTGCAAAACGGCTTCGCCTTTCTCCGGAGCGGCGAATTCCATGGCCAGAACTCCGTTTTCATATTCCACTGCGACCAACTCCGCGGTGGCGTACACCACGTTCTCGGCGGCCGAGAAATTCGCGCACTCGCGGCACAGTCCGTTGGGTCCCAGCGAGACCGCCACGGGCAGCCAGAGCGATTCTCCGGGCGGCACGGTCACGCCGGGAATCACCAGCGCGCGCTTGGTGAAAGGCGTGGCCACCGCCAGATCTCCCCGGAACGTTTCCTTGCCGGTGTTGGCGATGGAAACCGCGGACGCCGCGTGCGAAATCGTCTCCGTGACGCGGATGCCGGCGGGCAGCTTGCCGGCGGACGGCTTGGGCACGGCCACGGGCCGCAATCCGCCGAGCAGGGGCGACCAGTTGCGGAGCAGTGTGGAGGCGCGCCCCAGGGCGCCGGCGAATACGCCCCCATCGTTCGCCTGCCCCGGACGCGCGGAAAGGGCCGGGTAAGCCGCCCAGCCCGCGGGATAGAACTCATCCTCCACGCCAGTCCACAGCAGGGCGCCGGTCTGCCCGGCCGCCGCCGCGACGGCGTCGCGGCTGCTCACGAGCGCGCCGGGATCACCCGCGGAAACCACCGTCACCCGCGCCGGAGGCGGGCCGGCGTCAATAGCCAGACTGGCCAGCGGGCGGCCCTCCACATAAGCGACGGCGCCGCCGTGGCTGGCGGTCTGGGCGCTCAGCAGCCGCCCCAGCGCCGCCAGCCACGCGCCCATCGCGGCGGACCCGGGGGCCGTTCCCGCCGGCCATCCGCCGTTCAACCAGCCGGAAACCGGCGGCAGGGGGCGCACCCAAGCGTGCAGGCCCAGCTCGCGCAGCAGGCGGAGCAGCCCCACCAAGTCTCGCCGTGGGCTGGTTCGCCCAGTGAAGTCGAATTCGCCCGGATGGAGTTGGTGCCAGTTCCAGGGAATGGAGAACTCAACGGTCCGCACGCCCGTGTTCTTGAGGCGTACCAATTCGCGTTCCCACGTGGCGGCCGGCAAGAGATAGTAGGGGAATTCGACGGCCTCGACGAACTCGGGCTTCGCGGCGGAGGCGGGCGCGGAGGGCGCCGCGCCGCCCGCGGCGGCCAAGGCCAGGAACAGGGCCAGCGCACGCATCAAACGGTTCGCGCCTTCGACAAGCGGTAGTCCTCCACCAACGGCATCTGGAGAACCGTGCACATCTCGAACAGGCGCGAACGGGCGCGGGCGCCGATCCGGTCCGCGAGCGTGTCCCGGTATTCGGGCGCGCCCGAGGACGACCGTTGCACCACCACGCTGCCCGCGTCCGGGTCCGGGAGGTTGGTGGTGGCGATCAGCGGCTTCCGGTTATCGCAACGGTACGTCACGATGGAGTTGATGGTGTCTTCGACCCAACTGGTCACACGGTGCGCTCCGATATCGTCCAAAAGGAGCACGTCGGTTTCCAAAGCCACGCGATAGGCTTCGCGGTCGGAGGAGTTCGAAGCGGCGTCGTAACCGGAACGGATACGGTCGAGGAGATTCTGATAATTGCAAAAGAGCCCTTCGAACCCTTTTTCGGCGACGATCTTGCGCAGCGCGGCCACGGCCAGGTGGGTCTTGCCGGTCCCCGGCTCACCGACCAGCAGCAACCCGGGCCGAGTCGCGCTGGGGAAATCCTGGGCGAACCTCCGTACGGCCAGCCACACGGTGGTGAGCTGCTGGCGGGCAATGGGATTCTCAGGCCCGGGCCGCACGAAGTTGTCGAAGGACGCGTTGCGGAACAGAGGCGGGATCTGGGCGCGCTCTTCCATGCGATCGGCGCGGCCCTGAAAGCGGCAATCGCATCGTTCGGCGCCTGAAACGCCAGCCCGCTCCGTAATCACAAAACCGGTTCCCCCGCACTTCGGACAGCCGGATTCGGTAGCCATCGGTTCCATTATCGGTCAGAACGGCGGGGCGGGGTCCGGTTCTTGAAGGGCAAGCCACGAAGAGGTTGTTCGTATTGTGGCGGAACGAAGCCAAATCCCCCTATTTGGGGGTAAGAAGGCATGGGGACCGTTGGCGGCGGGATGAACGCGGGTTCAGGCTCGGGTTCCGCCACGGCGGGCGGGCGCTGGAGGCGGCGGATCTCGTTGAACGCGCGGAAGTACGTGCGATCGATGGCGTTGAGCTGGCGGAAGACCTTTTGCAGGGCGTCGGAGCCGGCGGAGTCCTTCTGCCAGGCATAACCCAGCGGGTGGATGAGATCGGGGCCGAGGGTGAGCACGCTATATAGATCGGCCTGAACGCGCAGGAGACGGCGGCGGATCCAGTCGCAGTGGACCAGGGTATCGACCAGGTAACGCTCGACGGCGTTCCGGGCCGGGAACTGGGAGTGATAGTCGGCGACGAGGGCCTCGAGGCCAGCCCGGTCCTCACCGGGGATCACGATGGCGCGGGCGTCGATGCCGCTTCGGAGGATGGTGACGGGCTTCGATGTGCGGAGGCGATCCGCTTCGGTTTGGCGATTGTTGGTCATACCAGCTTCAGAGTAGCTGGCGAGCAAGCGGAATTCGGGGGGCTTCGCGGACAAGTAGTTGATTCCAGGCGAACTTTAATGGGAAATCGGCTGTGATTCCGGAACAGCGGCAAGCAGTAATTAGGGAATCGATGCGGTGCGCCACCAGGCCAGAGCCCCCCTTGACTTGAATCGGACTCCGTTGTACGAATTAGGAGTCGCTGAAAACGAAGCGGGGCGGAGACATCCGGCGCGCCGGAAGCGGCGCCGCGAGTCACCCGCGCGAAAGAACCGCTGGATTTCCAAGAGTCCGCCGCTGGACAGCCGCGGTGAATCCGCTTGGCCGTCCAGAACGAAAGGGCTGGCGAGACCTCGGGAGCCGGCTGGATCCGTTCGGTGACAGAGGCTCTGGCGACGATGCCGCCGGGAGCGGCGGAAGATGACGTCGTGACGGAGCGGGAAGGAGTCGAAAGAATATGAAAAGCCATCCATCGCACTCGCGAGCGCTACTCCGCCGAACTCTCAATGCGGGTCTTCTCGGGGTGCGCCGCGGCATAGCCCGCGCCACCCGCCATGCCGCGGCATTCCTGGCGGGCGACGCCGACTCGCTGTTGGACGACTGCTGGTGGAGCCAAAGCGGAGACGATATCTACAACAACAACAGCGGCAAGGTCGAAATCGTCTCGCCGTTGGAGGTCGCGGGTTCGATTCTGGTGCAGAAGACATCGACCGCGATCCAGAGCGTCTTCCACGACTTTGAAGGAGGAGCGCGCGGGGCCCTGGTGGTTCAGAACGACGCCGATTACGCGGCC
>JBEKHV010000043.1:0-38686 GCA_050012095.1 Bryobacteraceae bacterium
GCACAGAAATCATCTGGGCCGCGCTCCGTCGAGGGCAAGGCCGTCTCCCGCTTCAACGCCCTGAAAACCGGCATCGACGCGAAATCCAATGTCATCCCCGGCGAAGACCCCGACGCTCTGGAGGCCCTCGCCGCCGAATACCACGAGCGCTTCCTTCCCTCCGCTCCCGAGCAGCGCTTCCTGGTCGATTCCCTCGTCGCCTCCGAATGGATGCTCCGCCGCCTCCGCAAAGTGGAAGCCCAACTCTGGCAGCACGAGATGGCCGAAGGCCTGCGCCTGGGCCGGCTCGAAACCAAGTGGCCCCTCGGCCGCTTATTCTCTCGTAACGTGAGCGACCTCACCCGCCTCCAGCGGCGCATCGACTCCACCGGCCGCGCTTACCACCGCGCCCTCGACAAGCTCGAGCGTCTCCAGGCCGCCCCCGCCGGTCCCGTGCCCGCCCCGCCGGATCGCGCTTCGGAGCCGGAGCCGCCCGTGGCGGACCCCTTGCTCTCGCTGCCCGCCCAGGAAGAACCCTCCGGGAATCAACAGATTAGGCCGGAATTTGGGTTCGTTCCTCCAACTTCCCCCAACGCCGGCGGCCTTCGTCGCATGGGCCTGGTGCCTGCCCCCCGCCCTGCGCGTTCCGCAAAGCCGCGGGGATGAGTCCGGTTTTGTGCAGTCTCTGCCTTCAGGGACAGCGCGCTACATCGCGTAATACCCGTCGCGCGTCTGCACCGAGAGGCTTCGTTCCTTGGTCGTGAGGCGAATTTTATGGTAAGCGGTGGCCGATTCGGCGCGGTCGGGCGAATACCCCAAA
Source organism: Bryobacteraceae bacterium (assembly GCA_050012095.1). GTDB lineage: Bacteria > Acidobacteriota > Terriglobia > Bryobacterales > Bryobacteraceae > BOG-224. The sequence goes on from JBEKHV010000043.1 coordinate 800, forward strand.
CTGTACAGGTTGCGAAGTTCCTCTTCGATGGAGTCGAAAACCTGCTCGATGGTGTGCCTTTTCGAAACTTCGAAATACCGTCCGCCGGTGTGCCGCGAGATCTGCGCCAGAACCTCGCTGCCCTCCATGGCGTCCCAGACCCCGCGGCCGCCTCCCCGCCCGCCGAATCCACCGAATCCGCCGCCTTCGGGGTCGGAAAACAGGATCGAGTAGACCAGGGTATCCGCCCGTTGCGCGGATTCGATGGCTTCGTCCATCGTCACTCGGCTGGCGTTGTCCATGCCGTCGGAAAAGATCACCAGGGCTTTGCGGCCCTCCTGCTTTTTCATGAGGTCGGCGCCGCACGCCAGCCATACCGCGTCGTAAAGCGCCGTTCCTCCGAAGCCGCGCCCGCGGCCGGGATAGCCGCCGCGTTGCTCTGCCGGTTGCTGTTGCTGCGGCTGCGCGATCGGCGCCGCCAGCGCCGCCAACCCCTTTTCCAGCAGCTTGCGCGACGAGGTGAGGTCCTGGAGCAACTCCACCTGCGCTTGGAAGTGGAGCACGAACGCCAGGTCCCGGTCCTCGCGCAGCACCTGGCCGAAGAAGCGATAGCTGGCCCGGCTCTCCTCCGGCAGCATGTTGCGCTCGCTGCCGCTGGAATCCACCAACAGCCCCAGGGTCAGCGGCAGGTCGCTTTCCTGCGAGAAGTATTGGATGGTCTGCGGCCGGCCGTCTTCCTTGAGAACGAAATCGTCCTTGGCCAGGTCGCGTACAATCCCGCCCTGCCTGTTCCTGACCGTCGCAAACAGGTTGACCACCTTGATGCCGGTCGAAAACGTGGGGGGCTCCTGGCCGCGCAAAAGGCGGACCGCCGGCCAGACGCCGAGCGCCGCGAGCAGGTTGCGCCGGGAGACGCCAACGCATGGAGCCATGTGCCTAACTAGGATGCGCCGCCGCAGCGGCAAGTTACAGGGGATTTCCTCATGAGTTTAGAATAGGACTAGAGTGCTGGTTTCGATTACCTCCACCGCCCGGCGTCCCAAGTGGTTGCGCGCGCCCGCGCCCTCCGGCGATAACTACCACGACCTGAAACGCCTCATCGGCCGCCTGCGCCTGCACACCGTCTGCGAGAGCGCCGCCTGTCCCAACGTCGGCGAATGTTGGAACCACCGCACGGCCACCTTCATGATTCTGGGAAACGTGTGCACGCGGCGGTGCGGTTTTTGCGCGGTGGAGAAGGGCGCGCCGCTGCCTGTGGATTACGACGAGCCGCGCCGCGTGGCCGAAGCCGTGGCGGCCATGGGGTTGCAATTCGCCGTGGTGACCAGCGTCAACCGCGACGATCGCGCCGATGGCGGCGCCGAGCTGTTCGCCCTGGTGATTCGCGCCATCCGCGAGCGCGTCCCGGGCTGCGGCGTCGAGGTGCTGACCCCGGATTTTCAGGGCAGCCTCGCGGCCGTCGAAACCGTCCTGGAGGCCGCGCCGGATGTTTTCAATCACAACACCGAAACCGTGCCGCGGCTGTACCGCCAGGTCCGCCTGGGCGCCCGCTATGAGCGCTCGCTGGATGTCCTGGCGCACGCCGCGCGGGTGGCTCCGGCGATTCCCACTAAGAGCGGGCTGATGCTCGGCCTCGGCGAAACCGCCGAAGAGACCCTTCAAGTCATGCGCGACCTGCGCGCTCACGGCGTTCAGATTCTGACGGTCGGGCAATACCTAAGGCCGTCGCCGCGGCATTTGCCCATCGTGCGGTACGTACCCCCGGAGGAGTTCGAGGAGTTCCGCCGCGCCGGCGTCGAAATGGGTTTCGCCCACGTGGAATCGGGCCCCCTGGTCCGCAGCTCCTACCACGCCGCGCGGGCGGTGGCGGTCCCAAATCCGGCCTCGGGTTGATGCACGGAACGCCAGCCGCGTTCTCGTAGCTGATTTTGTAGCCGAAATTATACACTGAATTGTGGTATCGTCGTTAGGATATATGCCAAGCGTGAGTATTCGCGTTAGCGGTCGCGGCAGGGAGACGCTGGGTGAACTGGCGCTCAAGGAAGGCCGGCCCATGGGCGCGGTCCTCGAAGAGGCCATCGAGGAGTATCGCCGGACCAAGTTTCTGGAGGCTGCCAACGCTTCCTACGCCGCCCTGAAATCCGACCCCAAGGCGTGGCGGCAAGAACTCGAGGAGCGGGAACTCTGGGACAACGCCGGAGCCGACGGTCTGGAGGGTGAATGAGCGCGGGCCGGCCTTCCCGCGGCGAGGTCTGGCTCGTAAAGCTCGATCCGACGGAAGGCCGCGGGCAGGCCGGCAGCCGCCCGGCGCTGGTAGTGTCCGTGGATCCGTTCAATCATGGGCCCGTGGAGCTGGTGACGATTCTGCCCATCACTACTCGCCGCCGAGGCGTTCCATTTCACGTCGCTGTCAATCCCCCGGAGGGCGGACTCGCTCGGGAGAGCTACATCAAGTGTGAAGACATCCGGTCCGTCTCAACGGGGCGGTTGACGCGCCGGTTTGGCGGGGTATCCCAACACACGATGGACGCCGTCGAGGACAGGGTGCGGATACTGCTCGGTCTCTGATGGAATCTTCCCCTCTGCGCAACCGCCTCCCGCTGGCATGAAATCGGCTATGCTGGGACGGGCGTAACCGCGTGCTGACGGATCTCTATCGGCTTCTGCCACCGGAGGGCGGGAAGATCCTGCTGGTGTTGTTCCTCTCCTTCCTCACGGGACTGGAGCGGGAGGAGCGCGGAGCCGCCTCCGACCATTACTCCTTTGGCGGCGTGCGCACCTTTCCCTTGATTGGCCTCATCGGCTATGCCGCGTCCCTCGTCTCGGGCGGCCAAGTGATGCCGGTAGCTTTAGGTTTTGCGGTGGTGGGCGCATTCCTTCTGGTCGCCTACCTCCACAAAATCCAAACGTCCCGTCTGGCCGGCATGACCACCGAGATGTCCGCGCTCGCCACCTTTCTGGCCGGCGTCCTGGTCCAGCGCGATCAACTCTGGGTCGCCACTACGCTTACCGTCGTCAGTATGCTGCTTTTGGAGTTGAAAGCCGTTCTGGAAGGCTTGAGCAAGCGGATTGTCCCGGCGGAAATCCTGACCTTCACCAAGTTCCTGCTGCTCACCGCGGTGATCCTGCCGGTTTTGCCCAACCAGGAATTTGGTCCCTTCCACATCGACCCGTTCAAGTCATGGCTGGTGGTCGTGGCCGTCAGCGCCGTGTCCTATGGCAGCTACGTGATCCAGAAACTGACCAAGGGCCGGGGCGGCATCGTTTGGGCGGCGCTGCTCGGGGGCGCTTATTCGTCCACGGTCACTACCCTCGTTCTGGCCAGGCGCGCCGCGCGCGAGGACCGGCCTCATCTGTTTTCCGGCGGAATCCTGATCGCTTCCAGCGTCATGTACCTGCGTCTCGCCGCGCTGGTCGCGATCTTCAATCAGAACCTCATGCGGATGTTGGGGCCGTCCTTCCTCGTCCTGGCCGCGGCGGGCCTGGCCGTGGGGTTGCTCTGGACGCGCATCCCGGATGGCGGCTCCGGCGCCGTCGCCCGCGAGTTCGAGCCTAAGAACCCGCTCGAACTGCGGGCGGCGTTTCTGTTCGGCCTGCTTTTTCTGGCCATGCTGGTGGCTGCGCAACTCGTGGTGACGTACGCCGGCGTGGCTGGCGTCTTCTCCCTTGCGGCGCTGATGGGGGTCACGGATGTGGACCCCTTCGTCATGGGCATGACCCAATCGGCCAAGATGGCCTCCGCACTGCCGGTGGCCGCCGCGGCCATTGTGATCGCCGCCGCCAGCAATAATATCGTCAAGGGAGTCTATGCGTTTTCGCTGGGCGGCCGAAAGACCGGCATCCCGAGCGCGTGTCTGCTGATCGGTCTCGCGGCCGCCGGCCTGGTCCCCCTGCTATGGCTGCTCCGGTGACCCGCCTGCCCGCGCTGAAACTACCGCTGCTATGATGGAAGTAGCGAGGGCCGCGGGGTTTGTTTCCGCCGGCCTCCATTTATGAAGACGATTGGCTTGGCGTTGCTCTTCGGATTGATGGCCGCGCCCGGAAAGATCGTCACCTTCGACAACGACCCCCTGGGCAAGGCTCCGCCGGGCTGGAGCGTGGTGGCGGTCAACGGCGTCGCCGCGCCGCAGTGGGAAGTCCGCCGCGACCAGACCGGGCCCACCCAATCCCGTGTTTTGGCCTTGGCGCCGCCTGCCGCCGACGCCAGCCGTTCGGCGTTGACCCTCCTGAACAGCGTGAGTCTCCGCGACGGAGACGTGAGCGTGCGGGTGAAATCGGTCGGCGGGAGCCATGTACAGGCCGGCGGAGTCGTCTTCCGCTATCGGGACGCCAACAATTATTACCTGGCGCGGGCCGACGCCCTGCAACAGAACGTGGCGCTCTTCAAAGTGGAGAACGGCCGGAGCATTCCCGTCGGGCAGGCGGTGAGGCACGATCTCCCCGCCAACGCCTGGCGCATCCTGAAGGTCTCCGCGCGCGGCAGCGACATCCAGATCTACCTGGATCACCGCCGCATCCTGCAAGCCAAGGACGGCGCCTTCACCGGTTCCGGCAAGGTGGGCCTCTGGGCGGCCGGCGATTCGGTCACCTACTTCGACGATTTCCGCGTCGACCCCAAGTAAGCGCGTCTGGAGCGCCTGAATCCGCGGGCGCCGCCGCTCGTCCTACTTCGACTTGCTCAGTTGGCGGAAGTACTCGGCGACGGCGTCGGCGTATCCCTGCGGTACGGCTTCGCCGCCGGGGCTCCGGACGGCGCCGTTGTCGCTCTCGTCGACCTTGCGGCGAAGCAGCATCTCCACCTGCTCGATGCCGGCGACCACGGCGGCGTTGATGCGCTCGGAGAGCAGCGGATCGTTCATGTACGACGCGGGGTCCAGACGGCGCATGTCGCGGATGAGGTTTTGCAGGTCGCGCGCCGTGTTGGGATCGTCGCGCAGCCTGTCCTGCAAGTTGGTTAACGTCTGAAGCGTACCGGTATACGAGCGCGTGAAGTTGGGATCGAACGGCCGGGCCGTGCCCCAGACCGGCGTTCCCAGGAAGCCCTCCCGGTTTCCGCCCAACCCACCGTTCCAGTAGTTACCACCGCCCGCCTGATACTGGCCATTCCCGCCGTTCGGGCCGCCTTGGCGTCCGCCCTGTTGGCCCTGCTGGCCGCCCTGTTGGCCCTGGCCGCCTTGTTGGCCCTGGCCGCCCTGTTGGCCCTGGCCGCCCTGTTGGCCCTGTTGGCCTGGCTGACCCGGCTGGCCTGGCTGACCGCGCTGGAGTTGCGGGTTACCTTGCATCTGTCCGGGCTGCTGGCCGCGGGCCGCCTCCTGCAACTGCTGCATCTGTTGCCGGAGTTGCTCGACCTGCGCCAGCGCCTGCTGCATGGCCTGGTTGTCGTCGGTGGGCTTGCCGCCGCCCGCGGTAGCGGCGCCCATGTTTCGCTGGATATCGCGGAGGCGGTCGCGCAGGTCGTTGAGCGCCTGCGTGGTGTTCATTTCGGATAGACGCGCGTACTCGGCGTTCCCATTGCGAATGAAGTTGGCGTTGCGGTCCATGTCCCGCTCCATGTCCGATTGCTGCATGTCGGCGAGCGCCTCGCGCACTTTTGTGGCGGTCTCGCGCTGGGTACTCATCAGATCGCGCGCGGCACCTTGCATGTCTTGTTGGAGCTGCTTGAGGTCCTGGACCTCGCCTTCCTTTTGCGAGGCAAGTTGGGTGGCTTGCGGCCGGGAAAGGTCTTGCCCGTGTTGCGCGGCCACGGCGCGGGTCAAGTCCTGTTCGAACTGCTGCTGCTGGCGCGCCAGAGCTTCCGCCTGGTTCACCAGGTCCGCCACCTGGTTACCGGACTGCTGCCCGCGCAGCGCCGCGAGGGACTGCTGAGCCTGCCGAAGGCTGTCCACCGCGCGCCGGGCGCCCGCGTCGCCCTGGGCGCCTTGCTGTTGAGAATTGGCTTGGCGCATGTTTTCCAGCGCCTGTTGAAGCTGCCCGATGGTCTGGTTGAGCTGCTGCTGGCCGGCGCTGCCCATGCCGCCCTGCTGGCCCATCCGTCCCTGTTGGCCTTGCTGCCCCTGTTGGCCTTGCTGTCCCTGCTGACCTTGCTGACCCTGCTGACTTTGCTGGCCCTGCTGGTTGCGGCTCAACTGCCCGCTCTGGTTCCGCGACAGTTGCTGGATCTGCTGTTGGAGCTGGGTCGCCTCGCGGCGCAGCATTTCCTGCTGCCAGCGCTGCTCGGACGTCTGCTGGCCCTGGCGCTGCTGGTCGGCGAGCTCCTGCTGCCGCTTCGCGAGTTGCTGCAGTTTTTGCAGGGCGTCATCGACATCGCGCTGGCGCTGGGTGGCGGACTGCGACGCTTGCTGGCTGTTCTCGTATTGGTTCTTCTCGGTATCGAGTTCCAGGTCGAAGAGGCCCTGCAGGTCGCGCACGGCGCTGTTCCCGCCGCCACCGCCGCCGCCTCCGCCCCCGCCATGCTGCCCGAAGGCGACTTCGATATCGCGCCGGGTGGACTCGGCGCGCAGGAGATACTGGAGCGCCTGCTGCTCCGGCGTGAGAGCGTCGCGCCAGTCCGCCGTCTTGAGCTTGTCGGAGGCCGGCCCCATGGCTCCGGCGGCCTTGTTCATGGAATCCACGAAGGTCTTGAAGGCGTCGCCGGCATCGGTAAGCTCACGAGCCTGCATGCGATCGGCGAGGGATTTGGCCTGATCGCGGAGCTTGGACTGCACTTGCGCCAGGAAGGCGGCGTTTTCCTGCACGTCCTTGCGGGCATTGCCGGATTTCAACTGGTTCCAGGTGGCGGTGATGATCTCCTTCTGACGCTGCGAGATTTCCTGGTCGCTGTTCTGTTGATCCGCATCGCCTCCTCCGCCGCCCCCGCCGCCTTCCTGCTGGGACTGCGAGTAGTTCCTCTCGAAGGGATCGGCCTGGATGAAAAACATATCGGTGGTGGTGGTATTCCGGGCGTCCTGGGCGACGGCGTAGATGCTTACCAGGTCGCCGGGCTGCGCCTTAAAATCCTCCAGGGAGAGCGTGGCTTCACCGGAGGCGCTCTTGACGTTCTTGTTCGAAAGCAGGGAAATGGTCTTATCGGGCCCGGCGTTGACGGAATAGTGCAGCTCGACGTCGCGCAGGCCGAAATCGTCCTTGGCGTCGACCTGGATGGCTACCTCCTCGATGGGCGATGCGTGGTAGTCCTTGCCCGGCCGGGCGATCTTCACGTCGGGCGGGTTGTCCTTCATGGCTTCGATGAAGTAGTCCTCAGTGAGCCGTACGTCTTCGCCGCTCTCAGCCGCCGCCACGTGGTACATGCCGTCGCGGCTAATCGGCACGCTGGCTACCAGCGTGCCGTCCGGGGCCGAGCGCAGGGGCGCTTTGGAGCCATCGTCCATGAGCAGCGTCCCGTGGGCCAGTGGCTTGTCGGTGGAGACGACCAGCTCGGCGATTGTGCCCTCGACAGCCCGCAGGTCGCCGCCCGGATTCTCGGTGAGGTCCTTCAACCCGGACCACGAGGGGTAATGGTAGGTGACCTTGATGTTCTTGACGGAAGCCAGATCCACGACGTTGAGCTGGAACGTCTTGGAGCGCACGCCGGCGGCTTCCACGTAATAGTTCAGCGATTCCGGGACGCCGGCCAGCAGGAACTGGTAGGCCGAGCCGCCCGGCTCGGCGCCCATCTCGGCCTGCTCCCAGCCCGACGCGCTGGCGTACTTGGCGAACAGCCGCACGTTGGCGGAGGTGAAACCCTTGAGACGCGCCTGCACCACCACGTCGGCGCGTTTGCGCACGGTGCGATTGCCCGGTTCGACGGAGATGTCGTAGTAGGGCTGGGCTTGGGCCTTTGGCGCGCCGCCCCACAGCAGGGCCGTACCATAGCCGAGGAAACCGGGGCCCGACGTCCCCAGCCACGCGAGGGCGCCGACGGCGACCAGCGCCACCGTGGAAAGTCCGAAAATCCAGCCGGTCCGGGCCACGCCCTGGGGCGCGGCGTCTTCGGCGACGCGCAGCGCGTCATCCGCGAGCAAGTGCAGAAACGGGTCGTTGGGAGTCTCCTCCAAGCGTTCGCTGAGCGTCAGCAGGCGTTCTTCGAATTGCGGATACGCGCGCTCGGCCGCGCGCGCGGCGTTTCGTCGATTGAGCCGGATCACCGGCGCGATCAACGCCGCCGCCAGGGCGAACGCCAGCCCGAGGAAGATGAACACGCGCGCGCCGATCACGCTGGGGTTAGCGAAGGCGAAACGGTTGATGACCAGCACGGCCAAAATGGTGAGGCCGAGAGCCGCCGCGGCCGTGATTGCCGCGCCCCGCGAAAACGTGAGCCACCGCAGCCGTTTCTCCAGCGCGACAAAATACTCAGACAAGCGATCCAAAGGTTTCATGCCGCCTCTTTATCGACCGACAGGTACTTGTTGCCCAACAACGACTCCGCCACGGCGAGCGCCATCGCCAGAATCAGCGCGTACCACCACAGCGCAACCGTCCTCTGGCTGGATTCGGAAGTTCCCCCCGCGCCCGAAGCCCCCTGCGCTGTATTTTGCCACAATGTGAGGGTCTCCTGGGAAGTCGGGGTCAGATCCGATTCATGACGGTCGGCGTTTACCGCCACGATTTCGTGTCCGGCCGGCCGGTGAATCTCATAAAAGCCGGCCTCGTTGAACTGGATATTCTCCGCCTTGGCGCCTTCCTCCAGCGATAGGGCGCGCTGGCCCTGGGGGTCGAGGACCTCGACGGCTGCGCCCTTTTCCTTGGACTCGCGCAGTTCCGCGAAGGACCCGACGGCGACGCTCGATTCGCCGCTATCGAGGTGGCCGAGATACCGCGCGGCCTGCTCGATGAATGGCACAAAGGAGGCGTGCAACGGGAAGTCGTTCGCCACGTTATCGAAGGTGGAGGCAAACAGCAGCATGCGGCCTTGGCCCGACTGCTGGTCGATCAGCAGGGGCGTGCCGTCGGAGAGCTTGGCCGCGACGCGCGCATCGCCCGGGGCCACGCGGATGGCGCGAAAGAACTTCACGTCGTCCCAGCGGTTGTCGTTGAGAATGGCGGGGTGCGAGGAATCCAGCCACGAGGCGGTTTGGAACCGCTCGCCTTCCCGCCCGGCGTAGCGCGTCTCTTCCACGCGGACGTCGGAGACCGGCACGCGCGTCAAAGCCGCCGCATTGCCGCCCAGGGTGATCAGCACGGACCCGCCGTCGCGGACGTAGTTCTTCAGCTCGTTCTCGAACTGAGCCGGCAGCGGCCCCACGTCGTCGAGAACCACGAAGGCGTAGCGGCCCGGCGAGACATTGGCGACCTGTTCCGGAGAAGCCGAATCGATGAGGAAGGCCGACTGGCCGGAGGCCTCCAGCGCCGGCTTGAAGTAGAGCAGCCCGCGCGAGGAGCTGGCCTGCTCCACGAACAGAACGTGGCGCTGATCGGCGCGCTCCGTGGAGAAGTAGAAATGGTCGTCGGCGGGGAGCGTGTCGGCGGAATCGATGCGCACCTCGCCCCGGTTCTGCCCGTGGGGGACTTCCAGCGAGACGAATTCCACGGTGGCCCGGCCGTTCTCCGGAACCTGCAGGTTCTTGGTCTCGATCACGCGGCCGTTCAGAAGGAGCGAGACGGAGCGCTCGGCCTTCTTGGTTCCGAAGCCGGCGACGGTGGCGAGCACCCGCGACTTGCCGGCATTATACACGCGGTGCGGCGCCACGACGTTTTCCACCGTGAAATTGGGGACCTGCTTGCCGACGAGGCGCGTTTCCAGACGGATGTCCTCGTTCAGACGCAGATCGTTGAAGTTGGCGGGCATGCCCGATTGCTGCATGTCGGAGAAGAGCTGGATCGAAACGGGCAAGTTCAGTGAACGCGCCATGGAGCGCGCCGCCCGCGCCAGTTCCGCGAACGACGTGCGCGCGTCGGAAGGTTCGATGGCGTCGACCGCGGCGCCGAGGGCGGCGGGATCGTCGGTCAGTTCGCTCATCACCTGCATGCGAAAGCCGAAGGCCATCACCTGCGCGCGCTGGCCCGGGCGCAACCCCGCCACGGCCGATTTCGCCATGCGCTTGGCTTCCGCGAGGCAGTCGCCGGCTCTCATGCTCAATGAGTTGTCCACGGCGATCAGCGCGACCTCGCCCGAGCGCTTCAGGGGCAGGACCGTGCGGCGTACGTAGGGATCGGCGAACGCCAGCGCCAGCAGGGCCACCAGCCCGGCCCGCATCGCGAAGAGGATGAGATAGCGGAGCCGCCGGTGCTTGATGGAGCTTTGCAGATGCTGCTCGAAAAACATCAGCGAGCTGAACGGCTGCGGAACGGAGCGGTGCTTCTTCAGCAAGTGCAGCCAGACGGGAAGCCCCACGCCCGCCAGGCCAGCCAGAAACCAGGGAGCGAGAAGACCCATCTACATCCTCCCCTGCCGGATGGCGAGATACTCGCGCAGACCTTCGTCGAGCGGCCGCGACGTGTTCATCAGAAAGTAATCCAAGCCCGCCGCGCGCGCCTGGTCGTGGAGGGCCTGGATGTGCGAATCGATCTTGCGCCGGTACTCGTGGCGGGCGTACTCCGGGGAGACCTCCATACTGGAGGCGGCGTTCTCCATGTCCACCAGCACCACGGGATCGCGAAAGCCGGGCGCGATTTCCCGGGGATCGAGCACGTGGAAAAGAACGACCTCGTTGCCGTGGTGGCGCAGCGGCTCGACGGTGGCGACGATCGACTGGGGTTCGGCGTAGAAATCCGAGAGGACCACCACGATCCCGCGCCGGTGCAGGTAATTCTGAAAGTGAACGAACGGCTTGACGAAATCGGTGCGCGTACCGGGCTCGGCCTTCTCGACCGCGTGCAGCAAGCGGAACAGTTGCCCCTGGCGGGTGGAGGGGGCGACGTAATCGACCACATCCTCGTCGAAGACGATCAGCCCCGCCGCGTCGCGCTGCACGTTGGCGAGATAACACAGCGACGCCGCCACGAACCGGGCGTAATCCAGCTTGTGGACCGGCTGGGAGCCGTAGGCCATGGACGCCGACGTATCCAGAAGGATGAGCAACCGGGTATTGGTTTCGCCGCGGTAGCGTTTGAGGTAGCAGCGGTCGGTGCGGGCAAAGACGTTCCAATCCACGTGGCGCAGATCGTCGCCCGGCGTGTAGGCGCGGTACTCCGCGAATTCCTGGGAGAAGCCGAAGTCGGGAGAGCGGTGCAGCCCGGCGACGAAGCCATCGACCACGGTCTTGGCCACGAGGTCGAGACCGGAGATGGAAGCGAGGGTGTCGGGATCGAGGAAGCGTTGGAGCATTATGCGGGCTCCTTTGCTGGGTCGACATCCAGAGCCCAATTCACCGCGGAGACGCGGAGACGCGGAGAATCACGCTGAGAAAAACGGGAATGGGATGGGTTTTCTGCTCGCGTCTTGCGAGATTCTTCGGCATCGGGAACGGAGGGGGCGGAGGATTTCGCAACTGGCGAAGGGCCAGCGTATCGGTTCACGATTCTCTTGAGGCCCTTCTTCAAAACTGGGACGTTGAAGTTAATGAGAAGGCCGACGCGTTTCTCGGACGCCTTCAGATAGGTGAGCACCTGAGCGGAATGGATAGGGAGTAGCTCATCAATCGACTTCAATTCCACAACCACCGTATCTTCTACCAGGAGATCCATTCGGTAACCGCAATCGAGTCTCAATCCCTTGTACGCGACCGGCAACTGCTCCTGCCGTCTGAACTGAAGACCGCCGGCCGCCAGCTCATAGCACAGGCACGCTTCGTAGGCCGATTCCAGAAGCCCAGGCCCGCGATGCCGATGTACTTCAATGGCTGCGCCGATGATCTTGTCGGTCAGGTCATTTTCAACAAACCGGGAGCGTCTCTCCGGGACACATTTCTCCGCCGCCTCCTCGATCTCAAGTCCGAACTTTGAATCGGCTCCCACTGTCTTCTCAAGTCCTTCTCAAACTTCTTCTCCGCGCAATCTCCGTGTCTCCGCGTCTCCGCGGTGAACGCGTTCGCGCCCCTACTCCCTGGGCGCCGGTTTCCACTCCAGGATGCGCTTCAGGATGTCGTCCTGCTTCAGACGGTCGGATTCGGCGTGGAAGTTCAGCAGGATGCGGTGGCGCAGCACGGGGATGTACAGCGAACGGATGTCCTCGTACGTCACGTGGTAGCGGCCCCTGATCAGCGCGCGGGCCTTGGCCGATAAAACCAGGAACTGCGCGGCGCGCACGCTGGCGCCGTAGTTGACGTATTTCTTGACGAAATCCGGAGAGCCCTCCTCGACGGGACGGGAGACGCGCACCATATCCACCGCGTGGCGCGCCACGCTTTCGCCAATGGGGACCATGCGCACCAACTGCTGGAACTCCAGGATCTCTTCGGCGTTGGTCACGGGGTCGGCCTGCGCCACGTGGGTGGTGGTGGTCAGGTCCACAACCTGCATTTCCTGGTCGGCGGTGAGGTAGTCCAGCACGGTGTTGAACAGGAAGCGGTCGAGCTGCGCCTCGGGCAGCGGGTAGGTGCCCTCCAGCTCGATGGGGTTCTGCGTGGCCAGCACGAAGAACGGCGGGGGCAGTTTGTAGTTGTTGCCGCGCACCGTGCAGGCCAGCTCCTGCATGGCTTCGAGCAGCGCGCTCTGCGTTTTCGGCGGCGTGCGGTTGATTTCGTCGGCGAGCAGGATATTGGCGAAGATGGGACCCTTGACGAACGTCCACGTCCGGCGGCCGGTGGCCTGGTCCTCTTCGATAATGTCCGTGCCGGTGATGTCGCTGGGCATCAGGTCCGGCGTGAACTGGATGCGTTTGAATACCAGCCCGAGGGTCTGCGCCATGGTGCGGACCAGCAGGGTCTTGGCGGTGCCGGGAAGGCCGGTAATCAGGCAGTGGCCTCCCACGAAGAGGCCGATCATGACCTGTTCGAGAACTTCCTCCTGGCCCACGATCACGCGATGCACCTGCTCCACGATTCCGGCATGCACCTTGCGGAAGCGCTCGATGCGCGCCTTCAACACCTCGGGTTCCAACTGCGGCGTCACGGTCGTCGACATGGTTGTTCCATTCCTATTGTTTTCTCGGGAGAGCTTCCGGAGTTCCAGTACTTTCCCGGGCGTTCAATTCCAGCAGGAGCTTTTGAGCGGGCTTGTACGCCGGCGCCGCTTCCAGGGAGGCCAGCACTTCGTCCTCGGCCTTAGCGTCTTGCTTGTCGGCGAAATAGGCGCTCGCCAATTGGTAGTGCGCCGCCGCCGGATCGATGGGGTTATGCGCCGCCACCGCCGCGAATTCGCGGATGGCGCCGGCGAGGTTGCCCTGCTCCAGCCATAGCGAACCGAGGCTCTGGTGCTGCTCGTTGTCCATCGGATAAATATAATCCAGCCGCTCCAGCGCCTCCGCGGCCTCTTTCTTCTTGCCGGCGTCTACCAGCAGTTGGGCCTGGCGCTTGAGGAGGACCGGGTCGCGCCCTCCGATGTGAACGTAGCGGTCCAGTTGGGCCATCTCGCCGGCCTTGTCGTTCTTCGCCCGATAGGCGTCGGCCAGAAATTGGTAGACGTTCCCGGCTTCCACATAGTCCGGATAGAAGTCGCGGATGACGAGACCTTCCTTGATCGCGCCGTCGTAGTCCTTGTCCTTGGCCATGGCGGCGACCTGCTTGAGTCCCGCGCGCCACTGGTCGAAGTGGTCCACGGCGACTTTCGTATCGGCTTCGACGAACGCGACGAACCGCTTGTCGAATTCCTCCGGCTCGATTTTCAATTCCTTGCGAACCACGGCGGGGGTGTCCTGGTCCGCCGCGAAATCCCGCAACATGGCGAGGATCGTGTCCCAGCCGAATTTGTCGGTGATGTAGTCGCAGATCCGGCCGGCCTGAAAGTAGCTGACGCCCACCTGCATGGGGTCCTTGGGATGCACGAATCCGCGGTCGAGACCGGCGACGGGCAGCAATTTCTTATCCTTGATAGCTTGGATGACTTCAGGGGCCAGCCGGTCGCCCCATTCCGGCGAAACCGCGGTTTCTTCGTGTACCGCGACGCCCTCGGTGAACCAGCGCGGCACACGGGAGTTGGTCATGGAGAGCGTGTACACATGGCTCATCTCGTGCCACAAGGTGGAAGCCCAGTGAAACTCCCCGGGCGTGCGCCCGGAAGGGCTGTCCATGGCGATGGTGTGGCCGAAGGTCACGCCCAGCGCGCCCAAGCCGGGCAGGCCCAGCGTGCGCACGGCGAAATCGTCGTGATTGGGGTAGACCTCCACCTGTATGGGGCCGGCGATCCGAATCCCGTACTTCTTGTTGTACGCGGCGACGATGCGCTTCATTTCCGCCAGGAAAAACGGCGCGAGAAGATCCGCCTCCTTCTTGTCCATTTTCAGGATGATGTTTCCATCCTGGATGGTGGCGAACTTCCTGTACGTATCCAGCAGCTTGAGCGAATTGGTGGTGGCGGCGTCCTGGAAACTGTTGCTGTAGCAAGCTTCGAGTTGCTTGTAGGCCTCGTCGTCCTGCCCCATGCGCATCAGGTTGATGCCAAGCTGCGAACGGGCGCTGTACAACTGGGGATCGAGGGCGATGGCTTTGCGGTAATACGCGATGCCGTCTTCGTAGCGGCGGTTCAGAACGAGGAACCGTCCGGCGGTCTCGTAGCCGCGGGCGTCGTGGGGATCCCAGGGAGTTTCCTTTTTGTCCGCCAGCCAGTCCATGGTGGCCAGAATCGCCTTGGCCTGGACGGAATTCGGATCCACCTTGAGGGCCTTTTGGGCTTCCTCGGCGGCTTTGGCGTTATCGTTGTCCTCAAGCGCGAGGCGCGCCAGCAGCTCCTGGGCCTCGGTGAGCTTGGGGTCGTACTTGAGGGCGGCCGCGGCCAACTCGGCGGCTTCTCCCTCGAATCCGCCGGCGGCCAGCAACGCCAGCCCGAGGTACGCGCCCGCGCACTCCTTGTCGATTCCCAGGGCCTCGTTGAACAGGTCCTTGGCGTCGGACGGCTGCCCATACTCCAGGTACATCCGGCCCCAGCGCACCCGGTACTCGGCGTTTTTTGGATTCTGGGCCACCAGGGCGCGGTATACGTCGTTGGACTCGCTGTAACGCCGGGCTTTGCGCAGACTCTCCGCCTGCTGCAGCGTTTGGCCGGAAAGGGCGAGCGCGGCGAGAAGCGCCACCGCCGGGAGTCTCGGGAAAGTCACTTGTCGAGAGCCTCCTGGGTCCTGGCAAGGTCGAGCAGCAATTGCGCCAGCCGCTTCTTGTACTCGTCGGACGTCATGGCCGCTTTTTCGTATTTCAGCTTGTCGATATCCTGTTCGAGCTGCTCCTTCTTATCGAGCAGAGCGCGCTTGACGGGGTCGCGCGCGGCGGCGGCGTTGGCCCCCATGCGGACCACGACGAACGCCGCGGCCAGCCTGCCTTCGCCGTTCTCAGCCGAGGGAGTCTTCTCGCCCTCGCCCTTGCCGGTGTCTTCCAGTACGGCGTGCTCGGTGGCGAGCCGTTTCTGGGAATCGTAGAAATCGTTGGTCTTGCGCTGCGCGTAGCGGAACGCTTCCAGGGCCGAGACGCTTTCGTTCTTGTCGGTATCGGCCGCCGGGTCGCGCAGCGCTTCGGCCCAGTAGCGGGCGAAGACCGTGGCGTTCTTCTCCGTGCCGCTCTTGGTGGCGCTGACGACCACGCGCGCCGGCTTGCGCAGGACAGGGATGGCCCCGCCGCCGCAACTGGTCATGTCCACCACGAGCTGGCGCGTGGCGGGAATGCGGTCCAGCAGCGCGGCCAGCTCCGCGCCGGTGATGTCCGGCCCGGGGATGTTGAACTTGTAGTCCACGTTATCGTACGTGCCGTGGCCGATGAGCATCAGCACGAAGGCGTCGCCGGGCTTGACCTCGCCGGCAAGCTGGGTGAAGCGGGCGCGAATCTGGTCGCGCGTCGGCGCCTCCATGGTGACGACGGTGGAGTCGCCGCCCGCTTTTTTCAGGCTGGAGTCGATATCGTCGGCCCACATTTTGAAACGCTGCACGTAGTCCGGCTCCCCGCCGAGGCCGGAGATGGTGACGTAAAAAGTAGCGGCGGGAGCGGAAAGAGCCGCCACAAGCAGCCATCCAAGCATCCGCAAGACGCGCGCAGCCGTGAACCTTCTCATACCACTCCCCATCTTCTGCGAAGCAGCCACTCGCAGGCGCGGATGGCCAGCGCCAGCAGGAAGATCACCGGCAGGTTCCACAGGTCGCGGGTTTCGCGCGTGGTGATCCCAGCCTCCGAATACGAGATTTCGTTACCCAACTTGGACGCTTCCGAAGGCGTGTAGTAACGCCCGCCCGTCTCCTGGGCGAGTTTTTCCAGCAGCTCGCGGTTCTGAGACGTGTGGAAATCTTCCGCCACGCCGTCCTCGCGGCGGAACGTGAACATGTCGGCGCCAAGAGTCTCCTGGTCGCGCCCGGCAAGGACTTCGGCCACGTAAGACCCGGGTTTCTCCGCCGTCCATTCCCCTACGTACACGCCTTCCTCCAACGGCTTCGGCGTAAGCTGCAGGGTGGCGGAAGTTCCCGCCGGTCCCATGAAGCGGACCTGCGCCTGGGCGTTGTTGACGGGCTTGAACTCCTTGTCGCGCACCAGGACGCGCACCTGCACGCGGGAGTCGTCGGAGAGCACGGATTGGGGCGTCGTACCGCTCACCTGCCCCGGCGAATCGGTCACCAGGTAGCGGAAGATCTGCTGCCAGAAAGAAGCGTGGGTCTTGTCGGCGTGGTCCATCCACATCTTCCACCGCCAGGTTCCGCCGGTGGCGGACAAAGCGGTCCGGCCGTGGCCGTAATTCTCCGTGACGAACAGCGGCGAAGGCCGGCCGTTGGGCGGAATCACGTTGAGCAGCGCGGTGGCGCCGGGCTTGAGATCGCCCACCTCCTGATAGTCGGCCACTTTGGGCATCTTCTTCCAGCGATCGGCGTTGCGGACGGGGTCGTCGTCCAGCCGGCACAGGATGCTCTGGGCGCCGGCCGCGGTCAGTTGCACGTCCGAGAAATCCCGGTGGAAGGTCCCTTTCGAGGCCGGCAGGACCACCGGTATGAGGTCGGCCAGGGGGGAGCTCTGGTAGCCGCCGTCGGACAGACTGGCTCGCCCGCCCAAAAACAGCAGGCCGCCGCCGCGCCGGTCCACGAAATCGTGAATCAGCGCCTGCTGGGTGGGGGTGAAATACGCCGCCTCGACCGTGCCGACGATCAGCCCCTGGAAAGCGAAGAGGTCTTCGGCCTTGGACGGAAAGCCATCCTCGAGATCGTGCTCTCCCATGGAGGGCGGCAGTTGGCGGTAGATCCCGTTGGGCGTGGTGCGCACCATGCTGGCCAGCTCGATATCGCCGTAATCGTCCAGCGCCCGGCGGATGAACTTGTATTCCCAGCGAGGCTCGCCTTCGATATACAGAATGCGCGGCTTGCGGTTCTCCACATTGACGAGCCGGGCCACCTGGTTGTTGCGCGTGTTCTCTTCGCCGGGGAGCGGGTCCACGCCGATATCCACCGTTTTGGCCCCCGCGTCGCCGCCATCGAACACTAGCGACTCGCCCTGGAGGGCGCCGTCGGATTGCAATTGGATTTCCTTGGAAGCCAGCGCCTTGCCGTTTTCCTTCACGCTCAGCCTGGCCTTGCTCCCCTTGAAGCCGTAGCTCTGCAGCGTGACCTCCGCCGTGAGCTTCGATTTCGGCAGCGCGCGCGCCCGCACGACGACGTCGGTAATTTCCACGTCGCGATCGGGATGCTCGCGGCCGAACCCGATGGTGTGAATGGGGATGCGCTGCCGGCGGATGGCGGAGATGGTATCCAGGCCGATGCCGCCGGAATTATCGGCCCCGTCGCTCAGCAGCACCACCGCTCCGAGCGGTATGGAGGACGATTCCGCCAGTAACTGCTCCAGCGCGTCGCCGATATGCGTCGCCGGGGCCTGGGCGGCGATCTCGCCGGGTTTCTGGATGCGCGAAGCTTCCTTGCCGAACTCGTACATGCGCACCTGGAAGCGATCAGCGAGGGACTGGAGGATGCCGCCGTCGAGGAGGGCCTTGGCCGCGGCCTCGCGCGCGCCGCCGGAGGAATCGGCGATCCCCATGCTGCGGGAATTATCTACAAGTACGGCCACGACGTTTTGCTGGGGCTTCAGCACGGCCACGCTCAGAGCCGGATGCCACAGCAGGAACAGAATCAACGCGGCGAGCGCGGTCTCCAGGAGCCAGATGGCGATGGGGCGCGCGCCACTCAGCATGCCGTGATTCCGGCGGACATGCCAGAACAGCAGTCCCGCAGCCGCCAGAATGAAAACCGCCATGAGCCACAGCGGCCACGGCGCCAGTAAGACAAAATGCCCCTTCTGAAACACACTGACCGGGTACTTGAAGAAAAGTTCAAACATGGGGACGGAAACGTTTCCCGATCTTTGGATAGACGTAGATCCAGCCTTGGGGAGGTACGTACACCACCCAGAAAGCGGAAGGTCTGGAGTGAGATGGCATTTCGCCCAGGCGTCTCTCTGGGAAGGATACCACGGCGGCCGCGATCCCTTTCCCATAGATTGGAGATATGGAGTCCTTTCGTCGCGCGGCGATGCCTCCGGAGCGCCTGGGCGTATTTCCCGGTACATTCAACCCGGTCACCGTGGCGCACCTGGCCCTGGCTGAAGCGGCCCTGGAGGCCGTGGATGAAGTTCTGTTCGTCCTTCCGACGCGGCAGCCGCTCAGCCTACTGGCTGCCAGGCGGGAAGGGACTAACCACGGGAAGCGTGACCGTGTTGCTGATAAAAACGTCCTGCGCAATATACAACTGCGTGCTCGGGTCGCTCGCGAGGGCGGTAGACAGTTGCAGCAGCACCTCAAACACGCCGAACATCCCCGCTTTAGGGGTGGCTCCCAGCAGGTTGGCCGTACTCCCGCCCGCAAGCGAGGAGACAGTGGACTGGGGAGTCGTGGCGGGAGAGTTCGCAGGAAACCGGATGCCGGTCTTATAAATGGCCGATGCGGGGCCGGCCGACGTGGGGTCGTACCCCACCGGGAGCCCCATGCCGGTGGCGTAGATCTGAATCAACTCGCCAGCCACCGCCGGGTTGTCGGGCGTCACCAGGGCGCCCGCGACGTTGGAGCAGCACGTGGACTGATTGTCCAACACGGTCATCACCAAAGCGCCGCCCACGCCGGCGCTACCGAGCGGGGCGACGTCGGCGGTCACCGGGATGCCTTCGCCGGCCGGACCCGCGACTTTCGCCTCCAGAATGATGCGCGAGAACTGAGCCGAGTTGATGGCTGTAACCAAAGGATCGTTGGCGTTAATCTGAGCGCTCAACGCGTCGCGGACCGTGACGACGGTGTCGCCCTCCTGCACAACGTAGGAGTACGTTCGACTGACGATGACGATCTGGGCGACATCGCCGCCGGCGATTCCGCCATCCACCGACACGACAATAGTCGCGTGACTGGATGCGTGGACCGCCACGGCCACGGGCAGCGACCCGCCGTTCCCGTAGGTGAAGATGCCCGGGTTCGCGGCAACCACTGTCACCGCCACCGGCGTAGTCGCCACCACGGAGCCATCCGCCTTGGTGGTGCGCACGTAAGCGCTGATGCTGGTGGAGCCGTTCACCTCCCACGGGATCTGCGTGTTGATCTGGGTGGGCGAAACATACAACAGGGGCGCGCGGATGCCATTGAAATAGACTTGCGTGCCTGCCAACTGAAGGGGAAGGGCGTCCTGGGTCAAGTCGGCCGTCGCAGTGGCGTACGACAGGACACTGCCGCCGCTCAAAATCGAACCCGACGCCGAGGCCGCGATGTGCGCCCCGCTGGAAGCGGCGGCTGAAAAGGCGATGGAGTTCCCCGCCGGACCCGACGTTCTGGCCGTTAGCAGGAGAGCGGAAATAGAGCTGTTGGCGACGACCGTTACGTACGGGTCCCCCGCGCCGCCGTTGGCGCCGTTGATGGCGTTAGCCAGACCGGCCAACACGGAGCCCAACCTATCCGTCGACTGCACCGTGTACGCATAGGACGCGCCCGGGGAGGAGGAATTCGGCGCGATGGCGACGGTCACGATATCCCCGGCGTTGATCGCGCCGGACAAGGTCACGGAGCCCGTGGCGTTATTGGGAAAAATGGTGACGAGCGTTCCCGGCGCGAGCTGGGCCGTATTGGCGCCGCCGCTAAGCGTCCCACCGCTTCCGCTCGTCGCCGAAATCAGCGACCCGTAGGAGGTCTCGGTCGAAAAAGCGACCGAGTTCCCCGGCTCGCCTTCGGCTCTGGCCGTCAGCAAGACGATGTGAGCCGTGGGATTGGACGAGGCGACTACGTTGGGATCACCCGCGCCGCCGTTGGAAGTGTTGATCACGCCGACCAGCGCGTCCACCACCGTGGTCAGGGTATCCGCCGCCTGCACCGTGTAGGTGTACTCGGCGCAGACGGGCGCGACGCACGAAGTAGTACTCGTCGTGTTCAGGTCGGTCGAGTTGTCCGCGATGGCGACGGTGATGGTGTCTCCGGCGTGGATCGAGCCGTTGATCGTAATCGAGGACGTAGCGAACACTTCGAAACTCGCCCCATTGCGAATGCCCGAGTACGGAATGCTGTTTTCGCCGGCCGAGTAAACCATGATGCGCCGGTCGTACGCGTCGCTGACGTAAAGGTTCGCGCCATCCCAGGCCAGGGACATCGGCGCGCGCATCGAGTCGGCGGCGTCCGCGGCTTGATACACCTCTCCGCCGAGCTGGCCGAGGATCACATCGGCCGAGGCTCCGCTAGCGGCCGGAATTTTGTCGAAGATCAGCACCCGGTCGTTGCCGCCATCGGCGACGAACAAACGGTTACCGGCCGCCAGCGCGAACCGCGGAAAATTCAGGGTGGAGCTGCAGAGCGCGGGATAAGTCGGATTGCCGTTGGAGTCGACCCCGTTGGACGTCTTGCACATCACCGGGGTCTCAACAAGGGTGGTACTGTCCTGCGTGAAGGAATTGTTGGCGACCGAGCTGACCAAGTCGGGCTGGCCGATCGCCACGTCGGCGGGGGCGTCGTTGGCGGTGGGAATCGCGTTCCAAACCAGGACCCGGTTAAAGCCCAGGTCGGCCACATAAAGCCGCTGCCCATCGGAAGTCACCGAGACCGGGCTGAGCATGTTGGCGGCGGAAGCGGTGAGGTTCTGCTGGGAGATGTCGACTTGGACGGGGGTGGTGAAGCTCGGCTGGCCCAGGACCACGTCCGCAGCCGCGCCGTTGGCGGTGGGGATGCGGTTGTAAATCAGCACCCGGTTGGCCTGCGTGTCCGCGATATACAGTTTGCCGTTCTGAATCCAGACTCCCTGAGGACCGATGAGCGACGAGGGTGTGGGCACGAAGTTGGCCGGCGTGCCGGTGCTCGTAAAATCGGGCTGCCCAATCACGACGTCGGCGGGCGCATCGTTGGAGGCGGGAATGTGGTTCCAGATCAGCACGCGGTTGTGATCCGTGTCGGCCACCACCAAACGCACGCCGTCGGACGCGACGGCCGTGGGCAGCCGGAGCGAGCTGGACGTAGCGGCGAGGCTCAGCGTGTTAGCGGTGAAATCCGGCTGCCCGAGAACCAGCGTGGCCCGCCCCAGGCAGACCGGGCACTTGCGGCCCTGCGCCAATTGATCCGTCGGACCGGGCAACTGGCTGGACAGGTTCTGGAACAAGAGGACGCGATGATTGCTCGGCGTGGCGCCCACGCGATTCGCATCCGCAACGAACAAGGTGTCGGCGGCATAGGCAATGCCGCTGGGCGCACCCAGGACGATGTCGCTGGAGTTGGGGTCCTCGTCGGTAAAGGTCGTCTGTCCGATGACCAGCCGGGCCGCCTGTCCGTTGGTGAAGTCGGCGGCGAAAACCGCTGCCGCCCCAAAAAGTAGAACGAGAATACGCTTCATGCGCAGATCTGAGGACGCGTTCGAATTGCCAAATGAACTTCCGATTATAGCAAGCACGTACCGGGAAACGGTCAAACGCTCAGTGGCGCCCGGCAGGCACACCTGTGTGAGAAATCGACACAAGCCGGGATTGGTCCCGCGGGCTGCGGACGCTGGCGTGCTTCACCCACTATGGGTTATTTACCCCACCACTGGAGCCTAGCGGTCGCTGAAAGCGGGGTATTCTTCAGCAGTTTGAGCTTTAACTGTAGCGTTTTTGTACTTTCGGACCGTTTGGTTACTGTTTTGCTCAGGTACGATGCGAACTTTGGCGCGCACGGTCGGTGCCGTTTGCAGACCGTGCGGCCGGCTTATCTCTAAAGGGGGGAAATTGCGCCAGATTCTCCGGGACGCCGGACATCTTATTCGTCCAGCCGTGGCGCTTGTCGCCGCGCTGGGCGTTTTTCTTCTCGTCCGGACGGCTTTCATCCCCAAGGCATTCGGCAAGTACGGCCACTACGATCCGGCCTCGCTCGCAGTCATCCGCCAACGGCCCATGGCGTACGCGGGACAGGAGACCTGCGAAATGTGCCATGACGACGTGGCGAAAACCCGCGCCTCGGGGAGACATGCGCACGTGGCCTGCGAAGCCTGCCACGGACCGCAGGCGGCGCACGCCGACGCGGACGATCCGGGATCTCACAAGCCGCCCCTGCCGGACGTCGCCAATCTCTGCCGGCGGTGCCACGAAAAAGACGCGGCCAAGCCGAAGACGTTCCCGCAGGTGGTCACAGCCGAGCACTCCGGCGGCGCGCTGTGCACCGCCTGCCATCAGCCCCACAATCCGCACTTGTGAGTAGAGGAATGAGAATGGACATCAACCGGCGAGACCTACTGGCGGCAGGCGGCAAACTACTCGTGCTGGCTTCGGCGGGGGCCACGCTGGAACAGATCATGGGGGCCGCCCCGGCCCCGGACGCCTATAAAATGGCGGACCACTGGTGGGGCATGCTCATCGACATCGACAAGTGCATCGGCTGCGGGAACTGCGTGCGCGCCTGCTCCAACGAAAACAAAACGCCGAAGGGTTATTTCCGCACCTGGGTGGAGCGTTACGAGGTTCCGCAGTCGGACCATCCGGAGGAGGCGCAGCCCCATGTGGAATCGCCCAACGGCGCCATGGATGGATTCCCGCCCGAGACACGCGAGGACGTGAAAAGCTTTTACGTGCCCAAGCTGTGCAATCATTGCGCCGATTCGCCGTGCGTGCAGGTCTGCCCGGTCGGCGCCACCTACGTCAGCCCGGACGGCGTGGTGCTGGTGGACCCCAACTACTGCCTGGGCTGCCGTTACTGCATCCAGGCCTGCCCGTACGGCTGCCGCTACCTCCATCCGGAGACGAACACAGCCGACAAGTGCACGCTGTGCTACCACCGCATTACCAAAGGCCTGACGACGGCCTGCTGCGAGAACTGCCCGACGGACGCGCGCCAGTTAGTCGATTTCAAGGACCCCAAGGACCCGGTGCACGCCTTCCTGCGCGAGAACAAAGTGCAGGTTTTGAAGCCGTACATGGCTACCCACGCCAAGGTTTACTACAAGGACCTGGACGGATCGGTCCGATGAGGGAGCGAGGTTAATGATGGCCGGCGTTGAAGGGTTCATGTATCCGAACGAGGTGGAGCTGCAGTGGAGCCTGCTGATCGTACTCTACCCGTACATCACCGGCTTGGTGGCGGGCGCATTTATCCTGGCGTCGCTCGAGCGCGTCTTCCGGGTGGAGGCCGTGCGCCCCACCTACCGCCTGGCGCTGCTCACGGCCCTGGCTTTCCTGCTGGTGGCGCCGCTGCCGCTGCAACTGCATCTGGGGCATCCGGAACGGTCGTTCGAGATGTACCTGACGCCGCATCGTTCCTCGGCCATGGCGATGTTCGGGTTCGTGTATCTCTGGTACCTGACGGTCGTGCTGCTGGTGGAGGTCTGGCTGGAGTACCGCGCCGATATCGTGCGCCTGTCGCAAACCACGACGGGGCTGAAACGCCTGGTCTATCGGGCGCTTACGCTGGGATCGCAGAACGTCAGCCCGGCGGCGCGCGCCATCGACGACAAGATCGGCTGGTTCGTGACGGTCATCGGCATACCTTCCGCGTTTTTGCTGCACGGCTACGTGGGCTTCATTTTCGGATCGGTCAAGGCCAATCCGTGGTGGAGCACGCCGCTCATGCCCATCGTGTTTCTCTTTTCGGCGATGGTTTCGGGCATCGCCGCGGTGCTGGTCCTCTACATGGGGTCCATGAAACTGAAGAAGATGCCCATCGACATGCGCTGCGTGGACACCATCGCGAAGTACCTGTTCTACACCTTCATCATCGACTTTTCATTGGAAATGCTGGACCTGGTGCACCGGACCTACGAAGCGGACGAATCCTTCCGGAGCCTGGATTTCATGGTGCATACCAAGCTCTGGGTCTCGCAGGTGGTCCTGCAGATCTTCCTAGGGACGCTGGCGCCGTTGACGCTGCTGGCGCTGACGCAGGTGGCCAGGATTTCCGCAGCCAGGCGCCGCGTTATGTACGGGGTCACGGGCGCGCTGGTGCTGGTCGGCATTTTCGCCATGCGCTGGAACGTGGTGATTGGCGGCCAGTTGTTCTCGAAGAGTTTCCTGGGGTACACGTCGTACAAAGTGCAGTTCGCGGCGCGGGAAGGATTGCTGCCGGCCATTGGGCTGATGGTTCTCCCGCTCGTCATTTTCGTGGTTCTGGTGAAGCTCCTGCCGCCGTGGCCGGAGCGGCTGGCGGGGCAGGCCGTTCCGCCCGCCGCATCGGTCAATTAGGGCTTCACCGGCGCCCTGCGCAGCCTGAAGGAGGTTGCCATGCCGCAACCCGAGCCGGCGCCCGGTTCCGACCGCGAGGGACTGCTGCGCGAGATGCGCGAGCTCGAGCGCCGCGTGGCGCGCATCGAGATCGCTTTACGGCTTAGCCTGGACGACGCGCCATCGGCCGGGTCCCTGGCGGCATCCGGGGAGCAACCCGGCACCTCCGGACCTCGCATTTCCGCCCTGGAAACTCCTTCCGTGTTTCCCCTGTTGGGCCGCGCTCTGTTGGGGCTGGCCGGCGCGTATTTGCTCCGCGCGTTCACGGAAGCGGGGGCCCTGCCCTCCACCTCGGGCGTCGCCATTGGCGTGTTGTACGCCATGCTGTGGCTGGTGTGGGCCGCGCGCACGCCCGCGGGGCGCGGTCTCGAGGCGGCGTTCCATAGCGTGACGGCGGCGATGGTCCTCTCACCCCTCTTGTGGGAGGCCACGTTGCGGTTTCATGCGGTCACCCCGGGGACGGCCGGCGGCATTCTCCTGTTGTTCACGGTTTTCGGCCTGGCGGTTTCGTGGCGCAAGAACCTGCTGGTGGTGGCTAAGATCGCTCTGTTGGCGGGTCTGGGAACGGCCGCGGGCCTGCTGGTGGCCACGCACGACGCGTTGCCGTTCACCTTCGTATTCCTGGCGACGGCCGCAGCCGTGGAGATCTCCGCCTGCCTCGACCATTGGTTGAGCGAACGATGGCTGGCGGCCGCCGCCGCCGATCTTTCCGTACTGCTGGCCACCTGGCTAGTCACCAATGAACGGGGATTGCCTCCCGCCTACGCTCCCATTCCGCCGGGCTGGCTGCTGGTTGCGCAGGCGAGCCTGGCGGCGATCTACCTATCGAGCATCATCTTCCGCACGCTGCTGCGCGACCGCACGTTTACCGGATTCGAGACCGCGCAGTGCGCCCTGGCCTTTCTGATCGGCGTGGGCGGCGGCCTGCGCCTGTCCAAGGAAGCGCCCACCATCGCCGCCATCGCCCTGGCTTGCGCCGTGGCCTGTTACGTGGTGGCGTTCGCGCGCCTGGACCAGAACCTTGCCCGGAGCCGCAACTTCTACACCTACTCGACGTTCGGCCTGTTGCTGGCGCTGGCGGGCAGCCGCATCCTGTTTTCCGGGTTGGCGTGCGCGGGCCTCTGGGCGGCGCTGGCCATTGCTTCCTTGTGGGCCGGCGGATTCTTTGGACGGCTGACGCTCGACGTGCACGGGGGGATTTACCTGGCGCTGGCGTTGGGCGCTTCGGGCGCATTGCGGCAAGCGGCCGGCTTTGTGCTGGGCGCCGGCATCCCCGCCCGGATCGAGGCGCCGCTGTGGGCCGGCGGAGCGGCGGCGGCCGTCTGCTACGTCCTGTCCATGCGGCGCGCGGCGTCACGCGACGGCCGGACCCCTTGGATCTGCCGCCTGACGGTGGCGGGCGCGGCGGCGTGGCTGGCGGCGGGGATGCTGGCGTATGCGTTGACCACCGGCTATCACGCCGTCTTCGGCCTCGAAGCCAGCCACGCCTACTGCGCGACGCTGCGCACGGCGGTCCTGGTCGGCGGCGCTCTGTTGCTGGCCTGGGCCGGCTCGCGCTGGCGCAACCGGGAACTGTCCTATCTGATTCACCCGATGATGGCGCTGGGCGCCTACCGCCTGCTGATGGAAGATCTGCATCAGGACCGCAAGGCCGCGCTGTTCCTCTCGCTGCTGATCTACGGCGCCGCACTCATTGTTTTGCCCCGGCTGAGC
This sequence comes from Bryobacteraceae bacterium, assembly GCA_050012095.1. Classification (GTDB taxonomy): domain Bacteria; phylum Acidobacteriota; class Terriglobia; order Bryobacterales; family Bryobacteraceae; genus BOG-224. Next base: position 27,151 of record JBEKHV010000043.1, read on the forward strand.
CGGCCGCGGGCGGCGTGCTGAGTGGGGCGAGCTTCCCGGCCTTCTCGGCGCTGCTCTCCAAGGAGAGAATAAACTTGCTTTTCCCGCCACATTCAGGCAAGCTGGTAGGTTTTCCCGACCCACCATGCTGGAACGCGTGCTGTATCACGACCACTGTTTCGATGGAGCAGCGTCGGCTGCCTTCTTCAGCCGCTTTATCGCGGGCGCTATTCACCCGGATGCGGAATTCGCCTATACGGGGATGGCGCACAGAGCCGATCAGCTCTTCGAGCCGGCGCTGTTCGATGGCGATGAGAACGCCATCGTGGACTTCAAGTATTCGAGCGATCCCCGGCTGACCTGGTGGTTCGACCACCATCAGAGCGCCTTTCTCACCGCGGAGGACGCCGAGCACCACCGGCGCGACGCCAGCGGCCGCAAGCTGTACGACCCCAGCTACAAGTCGTGCGCGTCGTTCATCCGCGACGTGGCGCGCCAGCGCTTCGGGTTCCGCGCCCCGGACCTCGACGATCTGGTCGAGTGGTCCATCGTCATCGACGGCGCGCAGTATCCGGACGCCCGTACGGCGGTGGAAATCGGCGCTCCCGCCATGAAGCTGACGCTGGTCATCGAGGCCGCCAAAGGCTCCGATATCGTGCAGAAGGCGATCCGCTGGATGCAGCGCCGCAGCCTGGCCGAGATCGTCGCCGAGCCGGAGATCCAGGCCCTGTACGAGCCGTTGTACCAGCGCCACTTGGAATCGATCGGCCTCATCGGGAGCCGTTCGCAGGAAGACCGCGGAGTGGTCTTTTTCGATCTGGCGGGACACGACATGGAAGGCTACAACAAGTTCATCCCGTACTTCCTGTTTCCGGATTCCACATACACCGTATCGGTGAGCGTTTCCAGCTTCCGCACGAAGATCTCCGTGGGTTCGAACCCCTGGACGCGTACGGAGCCGATCCATAATCTGGCCGCCATTTGCGAGCGCTACGGGGGCGGCGGCCATGCGCGCGTCGGCGCCATCAGCCTGCCTCCCGGCGAGCTGGCCGAGGCGCGCGGGATCGCCGCGCGGATCGTGGCGGAGTTGCGGAATTGAGCGATAATCCTAGATTGAACGGGGAATCCCTGCTGTCGATCATCGTGCCGGTGTACAACGAGGAGGAGTTTGTCGAAACGGCGGTGGCGCGGGCGTTGGAGGCGCCGCTGCCGGAGGGGCTTCGGTCGGAGGTGGTGGCGGTGGACGATGGATCGACGGACTCGTCGGGGCGGGTTCTGGAAGAGCTGGCGGCGCGATTTCCGGGGCGGATGCGCGTCTTCCACCACGAGGTCAATCGCGGCAAAGGGGCGGCGGTGCGCACCGGAATCGAGCATGCCGCCGGGGAGTTCGGCATTATTCAAGATTCCGACCTGGAATACGACCCCGCGGAGTATCCCAAGGTGCTCGGGCCGCTGGCGGCGCACAAGGCCGACGTGGTTTACGGCTCGCGTTTTCTCGCCTCCGGCGAGCGGCGCGTACTTTATTATTGGCATGCGCTGGCCAACCACTTCCTGACCACGGCGTGCAACATGGCGGCGGACCTCAACCTGACGGACATGGAGACGTGCTACAAGGCCTTCCGCCTGCCGCTGGCGCGCAGCATTCCGATTCGCAGCGACCGCTTTGGCGTCGAGCCCGAGCTCACGATGAAATTCGCGCAGCGGCAGGCGGCCATTTACGAGGTGGCCATCAGCTACTATGGCCGCACCTACGAGGAGGGGAAGAAGATCGGCGCGGCGGACGCGTTCGCGGCGCTGGGGACGATTGCGCGGTTCTATTTCCGGCCGGACCTTTACGTGGACCACGGCGCGCGCATTCTGGCCGCGCTGGCCGGGGCAACGCGCTTCAACAAATGGATGGCGGATACGATTCTTCCGGCAGTCGGATCACGCGTGCTGGAACTGGGTGCCGGGATCGGCAACATGACGCGCCACCTTTCGCGGGGCCGGCGCCATTACACGGCGACCGACATCGACGAAGAGCACCTGGCGCGGATGCGCGTGAGATTTCAGGGGAGGCCGAGACTGGAAGTGCGGCGCTGCGATCTGTGCGACGACGCGGATTTCGCGGACCTCGAGGGGCGCTTCGACACGGTGGTGTGTCTGAACGTTCTGGAGCACGTGGAAGACGACCTGGCGGCGTTGCGCCGGATGCGGCGGGCGCTCCAGCCTGGGGGCCGCGCCATCGTACTCACGCCGCGGGACCAGGCGATATACGGGTCGCTCGACAAGGTGCTCGGGCACTACCGGCGCTATGGGCCCGGGGAACTCGAAGCGCGCATGGGCCAGGCGGGCTTTCGAGTGGAACGCACGCTTCCGTTCAACCGCGTCACACGCCCGGGATGGAGACTGAACGGGCAGGTTCTGCGGCGCGAAAGCTTCGGCGGATTTCAACTTCGGGTTTTCGACGCGCTGGTCCCGTTGTGGAGACGGATCGACCATCTACTTCCCTGGGAGCCGGTCTCGATCATCGGAATCGGGGTGGCTGAGTGAAGGACGTTACTCCATTAGAAGGGCGCGAATGGGGCCGATGACGGTTCGGATCGGAGAAGTCCCCGGCATGCCCGCTCGCTGAGCGGCCCGGAAATCCGCCCCGCGACTTGATAGGAGGACCACGGACAAGAAATGCACTCTTCAACTATCGGCGCTCAGACCTCTTCGCGCAGGCCCTCGATCCCGCCCTGGGCATGGCCGCGGACGTCCGCAACCCTATGCAGCATCCTGATTCTCGCGCTGCAACCGATCCTATTCTTTCGGCGCGTTCTCATCAACCCTAGCGAACATATTCCGTTCGATCTGGCGGGGTTTCATCTTCCTCTGATTTCCTACGTGGCGCAATGCGTCCGGCAAGGCATCGCGCCGCTATGGGATCCGTATCCCTATTGCGGCGCGCCGATTCATGCGGATATTACGGCGGACGTATTCTATCCGTTCACCTGGCTGGCGATCCTCGCCGGGAACCACAGCCACGCGCGCACTCTCTTCTATTGGGTGGAATGGCTCATCCCATTGCACATGATACTGGCGGGTCTCTTCGCATTTTGGCTGCTCCGCCGAATGGGCCTCCGCCATCCCGCGGCGCTGCTCGGAGCCGCGGTCTACCAACTCGGGGCGTACTTCGCCTCGCAGCCGCAGCACCTGGGCGCGATCTGCGCCGGCGCCTGGCTTCCACTGACGATTCTTGCGGTTTTTGAAATCCGGGTTCGGGTTCGGCTGTGTTGGATTGCGGCGCTGGCGATGGCCGTGGCGATGAGCATTCTGGCCGGTTTCGTGGCATCGACCGAGGTCGTTGCGGGCGCCGCGCTCTTTTTCACGATCGCGCTGCTCGCGTCCCGCGAGGCGTCGTGGAAGATCGTTCCAGCGGTGGCCGCCGGCTTCCTTTGGGGCGCCGCGATCGCCGCGGTCGAGTTGATCCCCATGTGGCAGCTCGCAAGGTCCAGCATGGCGTCTCTACGGGGAACCTGGTATCTGTATGGCGGAGGAATGCCCCTACAGAGCCTGGCGTCCCTGCTGATTCCGAACCACTACCACGTATTCGACCTCGCGCAATACAAGCTGCCCTACAACTTCACGCAGGCGTATGCCTATTGCGGAATCGCCACTCTGGTTCTGATGGCGCTGGCGCCCTTCGTCCGTAAATCCAGGGCGCCCATGTTTCTGATCCTGACGGTCGTGGCGGCGGTCTGGATGCTCGGGGAGCACACTCCCATCTATCCCTTCGTGTTCGCCCATTTGCCGGCGACGCTGCGCGGCTCCCTTTACGCCGAGCACGCGCTCATGGCATTCTGCTGCTTCGCCGGAATCACCGCGGCGATTGTCCTCGATCGCTTCGGCGGGCGCGTCCCCGAGGCAGTGCTTTGGGGCGTCGCTCTGCTCACGTGCTACGACCTGATCCGAAACGGGAGCCACAAGCCCATGAACTCGTATCCCGGTGGGTATAAGACGGTCGAATCGGAATATCGCGTTCCCAGCGCCCCTCAAGCGGCGGACCATCTTCGCGCGCTGGCGGCGACCACCAGGCCGCCTTCGCGGATCGACTATTACGACGCGGCTTTCACTCAAGGAATCCGCGGCTCCGACATGCTGCGCCTCCCCACGGCAAGCGGCGATAACGCGCTCGTGCTTCTACGGATACTCTATCTCCGCCGGCTCTTCGGCAGCGGCCCTTTTTGGGTCCGCTTACTTCCGGTCAACCAGTTCTCCTCGCCTTTGTTGAACATGATGAACGTGGGCTGGATAGTAGGCGGCGCGCCCATCCCCGCGGACCAGGTCGAGAAGGCAGGGCTGGAGCCGCTGGAGCCGGTTGACGGTTTCCACATATACCGGAACCCGCGCGCGCTGCCTCGCTTCTACCTGGCGCCGCGCGCGCGGCGCTCGTCGGGCGAGGCGGAAACGCTGGCGATCGTTTCGCGGGCGGATTTCAATCCGGCGCAGGAAGCCGTTGTGGAGGGTCTGCCGGCGGACCGCGAGGGCCTCGGAGCGGGAGAGGTGAAGGTGATCTCCTATACGGCGAATCGCGTTCAACTGGAGGTCGTATCCACTGCGCCGGCGTTCCTGGCGACATCCGAAGCCATGTATCCCGGATGGGAAGCCGCGGTGAACGGCAAGCCCGCACCCCTCTGGATGACCAATGGCGCCTTCCGAGGTCTGTTTCTCGACGGAGGCGCAAATCGGGTCGCGATGGAGTATCATCCAAGGCACTTCGCGCTTTTCGCGTTCCTTAGCGTTCTCGCTCTGCTCGCGGCGGCGGCGGTTTTCGGCCGGGAAAGGCTGCGGCGACGCTGCGCCGCTCCTCATCCGGCGGGGTGACGAATCGAGAAATGACCAAACGACCCACCATCAGCGCGGTGTTCTGCCTCCTGCTCGCGACCGTCGCGTTCTACTGGCAGATTCTGCTGACCCGGCAATTCTCACTTCTCACCGAATCGGAAGGGGTCCACCAGGCGTACTCGTGGTTCAATTTCTGGGTCGCCAGCATCAAACGGGGCATCCTGCCGCTTTGGGACCCATACACATTTGCGGGTCACAGCTTCGCCGGAGAAATGCAGACCGCGGTCTTTTACCCGCTGAACCTGCTGCTCACCCTGTTTCCGTTCAACCGCCAGGGAGTGTTTCCGCCCCAACTGTACCATCAATGGTACGCGTTCGCGCATTTCCTGGGCGCTTGTTTTATGTTCGCCCTGGCGCGCGAGATGCGATTGAGCCGCTTCTCTTCGATCGTCGCCGGAATCTGCTTTTCCTTCGGAGGGTTCGTGGTCCATGTGGAGTGGCCGGGAATGCTCCAGAGCGCGATCTGGCTGCCGTTGATCTTCCTGTTTTTGCTCCGCGCCCTGCGCGCGGCCAGTGTTCGGCGGACGATTCTGTATTCGTCGGTGAGCGGCCTGAGCCTGGGGCTGGCCATCCTGGCGGGGCAACTACATGTAGCCATCATGCAAACGCTCGTCGTCTTGAGCGCCGCGGGATTCGCCGGTTTCCATCCGCGGGCGCAGGGCGAGGAGCTTCAAAGAAACCGGTGGGTTTTGCCGGCCGTGGCGGCCGCCGTTGCGTTGACTGTGGCCTTCTGCGCCGGCGCCGTCCAGTTGTTCCCCTCGATGGAATACAGCGGCCGGGCATTCCGGTTCCTGGGCGTCGGCCCCCCCCTGCCGGCCACGCAGAAGATACCGTACGCGTATGTTGGCGACGGCCTTTGGCCGCACGCCTTCGCTTCGCTGCTGTTGCCGTTCGGCTTCAACGGGAACATGGGCGCAGGGGAGACGATTAACGCCTACCTGGGGGTCTTCCCGTTGCTGGCGGCGATCGTCGCTCTCCGGCGCTGCTGGAGCAACCTGTGGATACGGTATCTTGCGGGGCTCGCCGCCGTCGCTTTTCTTTACTCGATGGGTTCGTATTCCTTGTTGCACGGAGCGCTTTATGCCGTGGTCCCTCGGCTATGGATGGCCTGGGAAGCGGACCGTTTTGTTTACCTGGCGGATTTCGCCCTGGCGATTCTCGCGGGTTTCGGGGTGGAAGCCCTTCTGCATGCGCCGGCCGGGAAGGAAGCATGGGACGGAATCCGCCGCGTGTTTACCTGGGTTGCCATCGCCGGGGCTGTCGCCTTAGCGGTTCCCGGTATCTACGGGCGCCCGGACATCAATCCCTGGATATCGTTTTCGCTTCTCATGATCTTCCTCTCCTACGGCTTGTTCCAGTACATCGTCCACGGGCATCACGGCGCGGCGGCGCGGCTCTTGGTCGTAGCGCTGATTCTTTTCGACCTGAGCGCCTTCGACTGGGCGCCACGAAACCTGATTCAACAAGGGCCGTCGCACACCAACCACCTCGACAGGCTGCTGAGTTGCAAAGGCGCCGCAAACTTCCTGAAATCGCGCCCCGGGCCTTTTCGCGTACGGATTCTCACGGACCCGCAACCGAACATCGGCGATGTGTTCGGAGTTCCGACGCTCAGCGGCAGGGGGACCACGCTGACGACGGATACTCTCGACGTCTTGGGGAACGACGATCTGCTGAACGCCCGCTACATCTTGCGGCCCGCTTCGGCCGGAGAGCCCGGAGCGGCGTACCAGGATGCGTACTGGAAGGTATATGAGAATCCAGGGGCTTATGGCGGCGCGTGGATAGTGCATGAAACGATCCTCGAATCCTCGCATGAGCGCTTGCTGAGCCGATTGAACGGGAAGGAGATCGATCCCCGCCGCCAGGCCCTGATCGGGGAGCCGCTGGATGTCCGGTTGGCGCTACGCATCGAGGGCGCGAACGAGGATGTCTCCTTCCGAGCGTATGGCCCGAACCGGCTGGAGCTTACCGCGCACGCGTCAAGCCCCGGGTTGCTGGTCTTGAGCGAGTTCTATTATCCCGGCTGGCGCGCTACCGTGAACGGAAAGGAAGAGCCCATTTACAGGGTGGATGGCGTCCTCCGCGGAATTGCGATTCCTCCCGGCGAGAGTCGCGTGGTGGTGCAATATGCGCCCCGGTCGGTGCTGGGCGGCGCGGCGCTGAGCCTCGCCGCTTTCCTTGGCGTCCCGCTCGCCTTTTCGCTCTTTAAGAGACGCGCTCCCTTCAGCTCCTGAAACACTTTCCCGCGCCTCCCCAGCTCCGCTTGCGTTCCGTTTTGGCCGCATGTTGTAGTTGAGCTTTCATGAGCGCGACCGAAAGCCCGTCTCTTCCCGCGCCGGACAAGCCGTGCGACGCCATTCCCTACGCCGTCGTCATCCCAGCGTACCGGCCCTCCGCGGCGTTGCTGGAGACGCTGGGGACGCTGGCGGAGCGCGGCGTTCCGGCGGTCGTGGCGGTGGACGACGGCAGCGGTCCGGAGTACGGCGCGGTGTTCGCGCGGGCGGCGGAGTTCGCGCGCGTCTCGGTCCTCCGGCACGCCGTCAATCTCGGCAAGGGCGCCGCGCTCAAGACGGGCATCAACTTCGCGCTCTGCGCATTCCCGGGGCTGCGCGGAATCGTTACCGCCGATGCCGATGGGCAGCACGACCCCGCCGACATCGAGCGGGTGGCCTCCGCTCTGATGGCGCAGCCGGAGGCGCTGATCCTGGGCCGCCGCGCGTTCGGCCCGCATGCGCCGCTGCGCAGCCGTTTCGGCAACCTCGTGACGCGCGGCGCGATGCGCGCCTTGCTGGGCCGAGGAATTTCCGATACGCAGACGGGCCTGCGCGGCATTCCGGCGGTCCTGCTGCCGCGCCTTCTCCGCCTGGAGTCCACGGGCTACGAATTCGAGCTGGAAATGCTGCTGGCCGCGCACCGCTTCGGCGCGCGCATTGTCGAGCAGCCCATCCGCGCCATTTACGAGCCGGGCAACTCCTCCTCGCATTTCAACCCGGTTTTCGATTCGGTCAAGATCTACTTCATCCTGCTGCGCTACGCGTCGGTTTCCGTTCTCACGGCGCTGATCGACAACCTTGTGTTCTACGTCGCCTACCGGCGTTCCGGGCATATCCTGGGGTCCCAGGTTCTGGGCCGCGCCTGCGCCGTCGCGTTCAACTACGCCATGCTGCGGAGCGCCGTGTTTTACTCGCAGCAGCGCCACCGGCAACTGCTGCCAAGGTACCTGGGGCTGGTACTCGCCAGCGGAAGCGTCTCCTACGCGGGCATACGCACGCTGAACGCGCTCGCCGGCCTGACCCCCGTGGCGGCCAAGATCCTTGTCGAGACCGTCCTGTTCTTCGTCAACTTCACCGTGGTCCGCCTGTTCGTTTTTCACACGCGCGGCGAGGACCCGGCGCAGGGGCCGGCCGCGTGAGCGCGCCACGCTTCTCTTGGAAGGGCCTCGCGACGTGGCTGGCCGGCGGCCTAGTGGCGGTTTGCGTCTGGCTGACGGCCGCCAACTTCCGCGACGGCCGCCTTCTTGCGCAGCTTATCTGGGGTGACGAGGGCCTTCCGCGTCTGGCGGCGTTCACGGGAGTCTATCTGGCGGCCGCGTTGCCCCTGCTTACGTTTCTGCCGGGGGCGTTTCCAGCGGCGCTGTTGCTCGCCGTTCTCGTGTTGACGGCGCTCTCCGTGGGACCGCTGTCCGTGCTCGGCGCGGCCTTCTTCCTGTTCTCGGCCTGCTGCCTGGGCTGGCTGCTGCTGGGACGCTCCCCGCGCGAGACCGTATCCGCGCATATCTGCGCCACCTTGCTGGGCATGGGAGTCTACATTCTCGTTATGTACCTAGTGGCGCGCGCGCCGGTAAACTATCCGGCGGTCTGGGCCGTGCTGCTGGCGTTTCCTGCGGCCCTCGACCGGCGCGGCGCCTGGCGGCGGCTGGCGAAGTGGGGAGCGGCGTTGCGGGCGGTAAAGCTGCGCTCGAAGGCCACAAGAATCGCGCTCGCCCTTCTGGTATTCGTTCTGGGCATGCACTGGTACGCGGTCCTCGCGCCGGAAAACTCCGACGACGCCTTGGCCATGCATCTGGCCATACCGGCGAACATCGCGCTCCACCACGCCCTGACCTTCGAACCGAGCCGGTTCATATGGGCGGTTACGCCCATGGGGGCCGATTTCACATACTCGATTGCGTACGTATTGGGCGGCGAGGCGGCGGCGCGGTTGGTTAACTTCGCCCTGTTCCTGGCGATCTCCGCGCTCCTTTACCGCGCCTGCCGGCGCTGGCTGGGGCCGGCGGTCTCCTTGCTGCTGGTCACGGCTTTTGTCTCCACGCCCCTGGCGCAGCTTGTCACAGGCTCGCTCTTTGTCGAGAATTTGCAGGCGGCTCTGATATTCGGGTGTCTCGCGTGCCTTTGGCATTTCGGGGAAACCGGCGAGCGCCGGTTTTTCCTGGCCTCCGCGGCGCTGGCCGGGACCGCGTTGAGCGTCAAATTCGGCTCCGTAGCCTATGCGGCCGCGGCCGCGCCGGTGGCCATCTGGGAAGCGCGGCGCCGCTGGAAGTCCCTGGACCCCAAGCCGCTAGTGACGCTCGTCCTGGCGGGCGCGCTCTGCCTTGGGGCGGCCGCGCCGCCCTACCTCATCGCCTGGGTCCAGACCGGCAACCCGCTGTTTCCATTTCTCAATGAGAGATTCCCCTCGCCGCTGTTGCCCCCCCACGCCAGCCTGATGGAAACGCGCTACACGCAACCTCTCGGCTGGCGCACGCTGCCCGAACTGACTTTCCACACAAACTCGTATTACGAGGGGCAGGACGGTTCTTTTGGATTCCAGTACCTGGCAGTCGTCCCGCTGGCCCTGGCGGCGCTGGCCGGCTTCCGGAATCGGCCCGCGGGCGGAGGCGCGGCCGTGGTCGCCCTGGCCGGCGGCGTTATCGTCATGGCCGCGGAGCCTAACGCACGATACATTTATCCGGCCCTGCCCCTCGCCACGGCGGCGTTCGGATCCGCGCTCGGGTGGATCGGCCAACAGAATCGATGGGTGTTTCGCAGCATGGTTGCGTACGTCTGCGCCTGCATAGCGCTCAACATCTGGTTCCTGCCGGCCTCCAGTTGGTACCACAAGGATTTTGGGATGCCGCACCCGTTCTCGGCGAAGGCCCGCGAGCGGTACATGGAGATCGCGGCGCCCATCCGGACCGCTTCTCAATATATGAACCGCGTCCATCCCGGAGCCGCGGTTCTGTTGACCGGCGATAGCAGCATAGCCGACCTCCAGGGCGAGGTCTACGAGAACACCTGGCGTCAATTCAACACCTTCGACCGGATCCAGAAGGCGCGCGACGTGGACGACCTGCTGCGCCTGCTTGCGGCCTGGAAGGTGCGCTACTTCATCGCGCACGCGCCGGACTCCGGCAGCCCGGCCGAACCGGAGACGCTCGCGCAACTGCTGGCCACGTGCACCGAGCCGGAGCGCCGCTGGAATTCCATCTACGTGGCGCGGCTTCAGCAGGACTGCCTCGACCGGGCCGCCGTGGCGCCGCCGGTTCCGCGAACCGAAGTCCCGCCACCGGGCCTGCGTGACGACGCCGGCCCCGGCGTAACCTATCGCGGGCGCTGGATGCACGACCACACCGGCGCCGAGCGGGCATACTCCCACACGCTCAGTTATTCCCTCATCGCCGGCGACGAGGCGAGCCTGTCGTTCGACGGCTCGTCGGTGACCTATGTCTACACCCGCGCTTTCAACCGCGGCATCGGCGAAGCGCTGATCGACGGCGTGAGCCAGGGCGAGATCGATCTGTATTCGCCCAAGATCGAGTGGCGGAGCCAGACGAAGTATGCGGGTCTAGCGCCAGGCCGCCACACCATCGCGATCCGCGTCACGGGAAAAAAGAATCCCGCCTCCCAGGGGTTGTTCGTGGACCTCGACGCGTTTATCGTGGAATAGCCGACCGGGGCGCGTTGCACGGCCTTCATCTGGCGGATTATCCTGGATGTAACGGCTCCGCATTCGCCATGTCCGCGATGCGGGCCATGAATCGCCTCAGTTTCCGAATTCATCCATCAGAGAGGATTCGATCTTTCAAGGGAAGGGATGTTCATGACGCCAGGATCGGCCGGGAAGGCCGCAAAACACACGGGGCGAGACGCCATCGGACACGCAGCGCTCGCTCGCTGGGTGGAGGAGGTCGCGTCGCTGTGTAAGCCGGATTCCGTCCGGCTGTGCTCCGGCTCGGAGCGGGAATACCAGGAGATGGTGCGGCTGATGGTCCAGCAAGGCACGGCCATCCCCTTGAACCCGGCCCTGCGGCCCAATAGCTTCCTGGTCCGCTCCGATCCCGCCGATGTCGCCCGCGTCGAGGACCGCACCTACATTTGCTCACGCGACAAGGAAGGCGCCGGAGCGACCAACAACTGGGAAGATCCCGATGCCATGCGGGACCGCCTGCGCGGGCTGTTCGCCGGCTCGATGGCCGGCCGGACCATGTATGTGATTCCGTACTGCCTGGGACCGCTCGATTCGCCGTCCGCCAGCGTCGGCGTCGAGATCACGGATTCCCCTTACGTCGTCGCCAACATGCGCATCATGACCCGCATGGGCCGCGCGGCGCTTGAGAAACTCGGCGCCGATGGCGCGTTCGTGCGCGGCCTGCACTCCGCAGGCGCGCCGCTCACGGGCGAAAAAGCGGACACCACGTGGCCTTGCA
>JBEKHV010000044.1:0-38206 GCA_050012095.1 Bryobacteraceae bacterium
GGGGTGAAACGAAATCAGACGAAATTCCCAGTAATCCGGGCTCGTGACAAGCCGGAGCGTTTCGACTTCACAAGCCGCATTGAGATGCTTAAGTGAAGAGTATTGGGCTGAAGCCATGCCCTAATACAAGGCACGCCCGCTGGGTTGGCAAAGGGGGACGCGGCGGAGCGAGGGGAATGTCGCGCTCAAATGTGGACTCTAGGGGCGGTCGGCGCCGCCCTTCAACTCTTACAATTGATCCCTATACTGCTCCAGGGCCACCTTGACGAGCTGCGCCCGCGTGTGTACCCCGAGTTTCCGGAAAAGCTGCCGCAAACACGCCTTCACCGCCCCCTCCGAAAGCTGAAGGCGCGCGCCGATCTCCTTGTTCACCATGCCCTGGAAAACGGCGCGGAGAATGGTCTTGTCCCGCTCGGTGAGCCGCGGCTGGTCCGCGGCGCGCGTTTGGTCGACGGTTCGGAACAGCGGTTTCAGGTAGTTCTTCTCTAGGAACACTTCGCCGGAAGCGACCTGGCGGATGGCCGCGCACAGCGTCTCCGGAGGATTGTGCTTGTGCAGGATGCCAGCGACGCCGGCGCGAATCAGTTGCATGGCCTCGGGTTCGCTCACCCCGGCCGTGACCACCAGCACCCGGCCCTCGAAGCCGGCGGCCCGCGCTCCCCGGATGAAATCCACCGCCCGCTCCCGCCCGAGATCGAAGTCCAGGAGAACGATGGCTGGCCTGGCGCCGTCCAGAGCGCGAAGCGCTTCTTCGGCGGATCCGAATTTGCCGGTCACTTCGAGGTCCGGCTCCCTTTCCAGGAGCGCCGCGATTCCCTCGCGGAACATCGCGTGGTCGTCCACCACGAGGAGCCGGATCGCCTGGGTTTCCAGCTTAGGCATGGCTCACCGCCCGCTGCTCTACAGACGGCAGTTCGACCACGAAACTGGCGCCATCCTCCCGCGGCTCGAACCGCAGTTCGCCGCCATAACTGCGGAGCAGCGCCCGCGAAATATAGAGACCGAGTCCCGTGGACTCGGCTCCCGGCTGAAAGGGCTGAAACAGACGATCCGGGCGGGAAACGCCGCAACCGGAGTCCCGGAAACGGACCAGAGTTCTTTGATCCTGGGCGAAAACGGAGACGGTCAGTTCCCGGAGGGGACAATCCTGCACAGACCTCAGACTGTTCTCCGCCAGGTTGAGGAACGCTTGGAGCAATCCGTGCCTCTCCGCCAGGACTCTCGGGGTCTCCGGGGGGACTTCCCAGCGAACCATGCCGCCGATTTCGAGCCAGCTCGACTCGATCACGATCCGCAGGTCGTCCAGCACCTGCTTCAAAGACGTCGCTTCGAGATCGTCATGCCCGCGCGGCCGTAGTTCGAGCGAAGCGACCCGGGTCAGCCCCTGCACCAAGTGGTTCAAACCCTCCAGATCCGCGGCACAGTCGGACCCGTTCTTGCCAATCATGTTTGAAAAGGCGACGGAGATCGCGCTGCAAAGGTTCCGAACCTCGTGCAGCATCGCTCCCGCCATGATCCGGCTGTGCAGCGAAAGCTGGCGGAGGTGCTCTTCTTCCCGGTCCCGCATGTCTTCGGAGGAATCCACGACAATGGCCGCCAGGCGCTTCCCATCGGAGGCGAAGTAGGTGGAAAACCAAGTGTCGGCAAGGAAGATCTCCCCGTTCTCGCGCCGGCCCTGGGCCTGCGCCGCCGTGCGAAAAGGCGTTTCGCCGGCGTCGAGCCGAAGAGCGTCGGCGAGCACCGGGAGGTACGTTTCGATCTGCCTGCCTGCGACGGTCTGATTCGCCGCCAGCCCGAATATGGCGTTGACGGAATTGTTGGCGGCCAAAACCAGGCCCCGCCGGTCGAGGGTCAGTATTCCCGCCGGGCTGCTCTCCACCAACGTTCTGAGTTGTTCTTCCGCTTCGTTTCGCAGCGCCTGTTCTTGATGGATGGCGGCCAGGTGCTCCAGCGCCATCTTGCGGTTCCGCACCACGGCCACGACGAACAGCCCGGCCAGGGTATACGACAGGACACTAAAGGTAAAACGCAGGATGGTCTCCACACTCGAAGCATGAATTCCGAAGATCCGTCGCAGGACGGCGCACACCAAGGCAACCCCAACAATCCCCCAGGGCGGAAGCACGGCCGAGGCCAGAAGGACCGGCAAAACGTAGAGGACTCCTAGCGAGATATCGGGGCCGGTGACCCAGTCCAGATAGGATACGGCGGTGAGGAGAAGAGCGCTCAGGGCCAGTATCCTCAGCCGGCCCGCGTTGAAGCAAAACGTCAGAATCCTGTCCAAGGAAGATCCGCGGGAATCCACCGCCATATCCTTAGCTACCCAATACTTAATACTCTAATCGATTTTCGGGCTTGCTCCAGTCTACCGCCGAAAGAAACGCTGCGATGGCCGAAAGAAACGTGCCTCCGAGCGGCGCGGACATTATCGTGAGTATAGGGGAAGAACCGGAGGGTGGCTTTGCTCGCCGATAGCGGTGGGCTTTGGCGATGCTGGCGAGCGGCAGGAGGACCATGGGCGTGCGGTCGAGTGCGCTTGAGAGCGTGAGGACGGGAGCAGGAACTTTGTCGGCGGCGTTTTTCGCATTCCTCGTGTTTCGAAGATCCCCGGGCAAGATTGTGGCCACCGTCCCGGCGCCGTTCGGAGGGCCGAATTGGGCGGTCGAGTTTTGGAAACCCACTTTGGCGCGGCCCATCGTGCACGGGTACTTCGCCCCATCGTTAATGGGGTCGCTTTTCCACTGGTTTCGGATTTTCCGGAATCGCGAGTATTCCATTCTGGTGATTCGGCATAACGGCAGGCTGGTGCATCGCTCCTGCCTGATCCCTAAGTTCTTCCGATGGCCGTTCATGTCCGATGGCGACGTTCAGGTCGGCTCCACGTGGACCGATCCCGACTACCAATGCCGCGGCCTTGCGACCTTCGGTCTGCAACAACTCGTTGCGTTGTGCGGCGCCAACGGCAGGACGGTATGGTACACCGCGGAGGACTCGAACGCGGCTGCCATCGCGGTGTGCATGAAGTGCGCGTTTCGGCAAGTCGCCACCGCGATTCGAGTCAACCGGTTGGGGGTCCGCCTCCTCGGACGATTCTGTCTACTGGATGAGGACGAGTAGACCGTAATCGTCGCTTACCCCGGCTTGATTCCGCACTGTGGCTTGTGGCGTCTAATAGAGATATGAAGCTGTTCCTTGCCGCTCTGCTACTGCCTGCTCTGGCTGGCGCCGCCATGTGGCCGGAAGTCGTTGGTCCGTACCACAGGACGGTGGTCGCGCCGGCCAATCCCGGAGACCTGGCCTTATGGGACGAATACGGCCTGAAAAGCAGCGAAACGGCGGTCTATGAAAACGCCGGCAAGCGGTTCACCGCTTCCGCGTACCAGCTTCAGGACTCCACCGGTGCGCTGGCCGCCTTCGAATGGCAGCGGAACCCGAATGCCGCGCCATCGAAGACCGGCGCGCTGGCCGCCGAGACGCCCGACAGTCTCCTGCTGGCGCACGGGAATTACCTGCTTTCGTTCAGCGGATACAAGCCTGCGCCAACCGAGCTCGACGCGGTCGTCAACGGGTTGCCCAATGTCGATACCACCAGCCTGCCGGCGCTGCCCGGCTATTTCCCAGCGGCTAACCGCGTTCCCAACAGCGAACGGTACATCGCGGGACCAGTCAGCCTCCAGAGGTTCGACCCCGGGATTCCGCCCTCGGTAGCCGCGTTTCATCTGGGCGCCGAAGCGCAGTACGGTGTGATACACAGTCCGAAAGGCGATATGGCAATGGCTATCTTCAATTACCCCACTAATCAGATAGCCATGCAGCAGAACGGCGATCTCGCTCGATTGCCGGGGGCTGTGACCAAACGCAGCGGTCCCCTGGTGGCCGTCATCCTGTCTCCGGCCGACCCCGACGAGGCGGAGCGCCTGCTCGCCCAAGTGCGTTATCGGGCCTCGGTGACGCTTGACGAGCGCGTGCCTTCGGCCCGGGACAACATCGGGAATCTGATCGTTAACATCTTCACTCTCATTGGGATACTGGTGGCTTTCTCCATTGTCACGGGCTTGTTCGCGGGTGGGGCTCGCAGGCTCTGGTCGCTGGGGAGAAAGGGCCCGGAAGCGGAGCCCATGATCGTGCTGCACCTGGAGAATCGCTGATCCGTGACGATAAGCGGCTCTCTTTGTTTGGATTAGACGGAAATCCTCAGCCTGGATTGCGTGTTTTTCCGGAGTGCGGCGGGCGCGCGCCAAAACGGCCACTGCCGTCAAGTCATCCAGCAAGAGCAGCTTACGAAGCAGAATCGCAGCGCGGAATTTTCCCTTGACTCGGAGGCCGTGGGGCCATAATATTCAACTACGAAAAGTTTTGACGGTTGCGATTCCGTCGAAGCTGATTCTCCCATCGAACATCACCCCTGGTGGAACAGGGGAAAAATGCTCACCTCCGAAAAGGGGGTGAGCATTTTGCTTTTTGGGGCTGGATGCCGGCTCCAGAGCCGGCGCCGGTCTGGCCACTGGCTCGGGAATCGCCGTGTTTTACGACACGGCCGCTCGACCGTACTGATTTCCCACAGGTTTTCCACAGCTCGCATGGCGGACCGCATCCTGGTCCTGGCGGATGGCGAGATTTGCGAAGAGGGCACCCACGAGCAACTCGTGGCCCTGGGCGGGCGGTACGCGGAATTGTTTGAATTGCAGGCGGCGGGTTACCGATGAAGGGCGGCCTCGCGGCTTGTGCCCCGGCGAGTCGCTTGCGATACTCTCACGTCGTCACTCTTGCTACCATGGCTATACCGTTGAAATCGGTATTCTTTGACGCCTCCGGCATCTACGCCGTGCTCGACACCCACTTCAGCGAACAGGGTTTCGAGACGATCCCCTAATGGCGGCCGTCGCGCGATCGAATTGCGGACTATTCTGTAAAGTGAATCTGAATGACTGATCGAAAGTTGCAAGTAATCCCCCTGGGCGGGCTGGGCGAGTTCGGCATGAACATGACCGCCATCCGCTACGGGGACGACATCATCGTGATCGACTCGGGAATGATGTTTCCCGACGCCGAATTGCTGGGCGTTGACCTGGTCATGCCCGACCTGACCTATCTCAAGGACAACAAGGAGTTTGTGCGGGCGCTCCTTTTGACGCACGGCCACGAGGACCACATCGGATCGACGCCGTATTTCCTCTCCGAGATCGACGTTCCCGTTTACGGCGCCCCTTTCACCCTGGCGCTGGTGGAACGTCGCCTGGAGGAATACGACCTCGCGGCGGAGCCGCGCCTGGTTCCGATCAAGCCCAAGCAGATCGTAAACATCGGGCCTTTCCAAATCGAATTCATTCACGTGACGCACTCCATCGTGAGCGCCGTGGCTCTGGCCATTACCACGCCGCTGGGGGTGGTCATCCACACCGGCGATTTCAAGGTGGACCCGACGCCCACCGATAACGAGATGTTCGATCTCCACACGCTGGCCGACTACGGCAAGCGCGGCGTGCTGCTGCTGCTCTCCGATTCCACCAACTCCGACCGGCCCGGGTACACGCCATCCGAACGCGCCGTGCGGCCGCGCATGGAAGAGATCTTCTCTCATGCCGACCGGCGGGTCGTCGTCTCGTGCTTCAGCTCGTCGATCCACCGCATCCAGCTCGTCCTGGAGCTCTCGCAGGAATTCAACCGGCGCGTGGCCGTGGTGGGCCGGAGCATGACGGCCGTCACCGAGATCGCGCACTCGCTGGGGCTGCTGAGCATCCCCGACGGGATTCTGCTGCGGCCGCAGGACGTCATGGGTCTGCCGCCGGACCAGGTGACGCTGCTGATTTCGGGCACGCAGGGCGAACCGATGTCGGCGCTGGCGCGCGTGGCCGTGGACAACCACAAGCACGTGTCCGTGGAGAAGGGCGACACGGTGGCGCTCAGCTCGCGCATCATTCCGGGCAACGAGAAAGCCATTTTTCGCATGATCGACCACATGGAGCGGCGCGGCGCGGATGTGCTGTACGGGTCCATGAACCCGCCATTGCACGTCTCCGGCCACGGCAGCGCCGAGGAAATGAAGCTCGTTCTGAACCTGGTGCGCCCGCGCTTCTTCATGCCCATCCACGGCGAATACCGGCAACTCGCCAAGCACGCCCGCCTCGCCGAACATCTCCGCTTCGCGGGGCTGGAGGACAGTTTCATCATGGAGTCGGGCGACATTCTGGAGGTCGATCACCACGGGGCGCGCAAGGCGGGCAAGGTCCCCGTGGGCCGGGTGTGCATCGATTCCGGCTCGGTGGACGACGTGGTGGAGGAGATGGTGATACGCGACCGGCGCCATCTCTCCGAAGACGGCATCGTGCTGCCGATCATCGCCATCAACCGCCAGACGGGCCGCATGGAGAGCCCGCCGGAGATCGTGAGCCGGGGCTTCGCCGGGGCGGATGGAGCCGCGGATTTCGTGGAAGCCGCGCGCCAGGTGGTGATCAAGACCCTGGAAAGCTCCAACCAGGAGGAGAAGGCCGATTGGGGCGTGATGAAGGAGAAGATCCGCGCGGACCTGAAACGGTACATCGTGAAGGAGACGGCGCGGCGACCGCTGATCATGCCCGTGATTCTGGAGGTGTGAGGGCGTTAACCGTTGACCGTTAACCGCCGCTGAGCGGAAAACGGAAAACGGAAAACGGAAAACGGAAAGCGCGTTTAGCTGTTCTTGACCACCACGTTTTGCAGGACGTCGGCCACGTCTTCGCAGCTATCGATGGCGGCTTCGATGAACTCGTAGACTTCTTTGAGCTTGATGATCTTGACCGGGTCTTTTTCCTTGTTGAACAGATCCACCACCGCGCTCCGGCCGACCCGGTCGGCTTCATTCTCCAGGCGGTTGATCTCGATGCAGTGCTGCATGATGGGGCCGCCCTTCTCCAGGGCCGTCAGCGCGCTGTTGAGTTCCTGGGCGCAGGCCGACACGATCTCCGAAAGCGCCACCATGTCGGCGGGTATCGGGTCGATCTTGTAGGAGACCAGGCGATGCGCGGTGTCTTCCAGCCCGTCAAGGACGTTATCGAGCGCGGAAGAGATGTTGTGTATATCCTCGGGATCGATCGGGGTGATGAACGTCTGGTTCAGCCGCGTGAAGATTTCGTGGATCACCTCGTCGCCGCGGTGCTCCAATACGCTGACTTCCGTGGCCGCGACGACCAGCCGCGCGTTCCCTTTTCGAACGCCGTCCAGCAGGATCCGCGCGGCTTCCGAGATGATCTCCGCCTGTTTCAGGAAGAGGTGATAGAACTTTTCTTCGCGGGGGAGTAGTCGCATGAAAGATCGATGAATATTCGATGACTTTTCGATTACAGGGACCGTTTATGGTAATTGGTGGACGGCGCGGGGTCAATCCCGCGAAGAGCCCGATCCAAAACTGCCTACGGCGAGCTTTGTGCGAGAATGGATGGATCGGCAATTGTCGGACCAACCGCCGGGGAGGCTGGTCGGAAAGGCGCGTGTGAGCGACAAGTCCGAAACCCCGTTTGACACACTGGAGGGTTCCCACGAATATGTCGCCCTGCTCGCCGAGGCCTTGGCCGAGGCGCGGGGAGAGGTGGAAGCCGAGATTGCCGCAGCCGAACGGGAGGGCGCCAGCCGGCGCAAGGAGGCGCTTCTTCTGGTCTCCTTCAATCTTGCGAAGCTGGATGTCCACATCACCACCAGCCGGCGCATCCTGAACGACCTGCGGACGCTACGCCGCCTTCTGCTGGCCGAGCGCGGCCAGCCAGCCGAGCCGCCGGCTCAGCCGAACGAAGTAACCGCGGAAGAAGGAGCCTGAGATCGAACCTGGACTGATGAAACTTCTGATCTTCGATCTCGACGGCACCTTGATCGATTCCCGGCTCGACCTCGCCCATTCCGTAAACGCCACCCGCGCGCACATGGGAATGCCGCCGCTCGACAACCACCGCGTGTACTCCTACGTGGGTAATGGCGCTCCCGTGCTCATCCGGCGCGCTCTGGGCGAGCAAGCCACGGAAGCGGAGGCGCAAGAGGCCCTGGAGTTTTTCCTGGAGCACTACCGGGAGCACGCGCTGGATTTCACCGCGTTTTACCCCGGCGTGCGCGAGTCGCTCGGCCGCCTCCATGCCGCCGGCAAGCGCCTGGCGGTGCTCACTAACAAGCCGGTCAAGATCAGCCGCGCCATTGTCGACGGCCTCGGCGCCGGCGGGATGTTCTTCCGGGTATACGGCGGCAACAGTTTCGAATTCAAGAAGCCGCACCCCATCGGCGTGGAGACGCTCCTGGGGGAAGCGGGCGTGGGACGGGACAGCGCCCTCATGGTCGGCGACAGCTCGGTGGATATCCGCACCGCGCGCAACGCGGGCGTGCGCGCCTGCGGCGTGACCTACGGATTCCAGCCGGAGACGCTCGCCGACCCGGCCCCCGACATCCTGGTGGACCGCATGGAAGACCTTGCCGATTGGGTGTTGCAGAACAAGGGAGACAAGTCATGACCTGCCGCGTGGGGGAAGCCGTCCCCGCTACTGGAATCTACTGGTGCACCGTGTGCAAGCTGCCCGAGCGTTTCACCGCCGGCCAGCAGTTCCCCGAATGCCGGAACCTGTGCGGCCGAGGCCACTGGGAATTGGTGGAGAAGCAGGCCGCGGAACCCCACACGCCCCGATGAACCGGAGCGCCACGCCAGCGCTTTCGCTTCGCTCAACCGGGTTCTGAACCGGAGGCCGGGAGCGCCCGGCGCAATGCGTCGACGAGGTTCGGCAGGTTGGTCTTCCTTGTCTCGGCCCGCCACGAACGAGAGGGCCTCGACGGCGGCGTCCAGCATGTGCCGCAGCCGGATCAGGTCACTGGCGTTCATACGAGCTTGCGGATGTGGTTCCGGCCGCAGAATGCCCGTATCGCCTCTCTAGGCAACACCACAGGCACGGATGTCATCACCGGACCTCAGTATCGCACCACGGGCGGCGCGGACCGATGGGCGTTTCACGTGCGGCGCAGACCCTCCAGCGCTCGCGCGTAGACCTCGTAGGCGGGCTTGCCGAAGAGAACGAAGATCGCCCGCTCGACGCCGGCGTCCGGCCTTTCCAAATGCGCGGAAACCTCGCGAAGCGCGATCTCAGAGGCCGCCTCCATGGGGTAGCCGTAGACGCCGGTACTGATGGCGGGGAAGCTGATGGTCTTCACGCCGCGTTCCTCGGCGAGCTCGAAGCACGTCCGGTAGCACGCCGCCAGCAATTCCGGCTCGCCGTGGGCGCCGTCGCGGTAGACCGGGCCGACCGCGTGGAAGACGAACTTCGCGGGGAGCCGGCCCGCGCCGGTCGCCACCGCGCCGCCCGCGGGGCAGCGTCCGATGCGGGCGCGAACGCCCGCCAATTCGCGCATAACTTCCGGGCCGCCCGCGCGATGGATGGCGCCATCCACGCCGCCGCCTCCCGCCAGGGCTGAATTGGCCGCATTCACGATGGCGTCCGCGGCCACGCGCGCGATGTCGCCCTCCAGCAGGACAATCCGCCGGCCGCCGCCAGTGCTCCACTCCATGCTATCTATGCTATCTATTACAGTACATGAACAAGAATCTGTTGATCGGCTTCGGCATCGGACTTGCCGCCGTCCTTCTCGCCGTGGCGGGCATCCTCTTCATGCAGCGCGGAGCGCACCTGGATATGCCCGGCCAGATTCTCAAAATCCGAACCGCGCCGGTGAGCGACGATTCGTCGGTGGCGATGATCGATTTCCGCGTTTCCAACACGTCCGACTATCCCGCCGAGGTGCGGACCGTGCGGGTATTCGACGAAGACAAGAGCGGCAATCGCCTGGAAGGCCGAGTCATGGCGGACCCGGACGCCAAGCGCGTCTTCGACGCGGTTCCCGTGCTGGGGCAAAAGTACAACCCGTCGCTGATCCTGCGGGACAGAATCCCCGGGCGCAGCACCTGGGACCGCATGATCGGCGCGACTTTCCCGATTCCGGATGCGACGCTCCAGGAGCGCAAGCGCCTGGTTGTTTCCATCGAGGAGATAGACGGGAAGGTGTTCGAGATTACGGAACGCTGACGCGCCTCCGGCCAAGCGCGGCTGCGCTCACCGTTTCTTTTGGCGCGCGGCGACCAGTTCCTCGATGTTGACCAGTTCGGTTGGATAGTTTCCCGTGTAGCAGGCGTAGCAATACTCGTGACGTTCGTCGTCGGCTACGGCTTTGCGAAGCGAGGCGAGGGAAAGGTAGCCGAGCGAATCGGCCTCCACGAAGCGGCGGATCTCCTCCACGTTGTGGCTGGAGCCGATCAACTCGCTGCGGGTGGGCGTATCCACGCCGTAAAAGCAGGGCGAGACGGTGGGCGGGCAGGAGATGCGCAGGTGCACTTCGCGCGCGCCGGCGCTCCGCATCATGCGCACAATCTTGCGGCTGGTGGTGCCGCGCACGATGGAATCGTCCACCAGGATCACGCGCTGCCCTTGCAGCAGGGAGCGCACGGGATTGAGCTTGAGCTTGACTCCGAAATCGCGGATGGCCTGCGAAGGCTCGATGAATGTGCGGCCCACGTAGTGGTTGCGGATGAGCGCGTGGCGGAACGGGAGGCCCGATTCGGCGGAGTAGCCCAGCGCGGCGGCCACGCCGGAATCGGGGACCGGAACCACCAAGTCCGCGTCGGCCGGACATTCGCGCGCCAGCAGGCGGCCGAGGTTTTCGCGAGATTCCTGCACGGCGCGGCCGAACACGATGGAATCGGGCCGCGAGAAATACACGTGTTCGAA
This sequence comes from Bryobacteraceae bacterium, assembly GCA_050012095.1. Taxonomy (GTDB): domain Bacteria; phylum Acidobacteriota; class Terriglobia; order Bryobacterales; family Bryobacteraceae; genus BOG-224. The sequence continues at coordinate 10,725 of JBEKHV010000044.1, forward strand.
AACGCATTGCGCGCGCGCCCGCTCGGGGGCGTACCGCTCGCGCGTGACGCCCTCCGGTCCCACGATCAGCATTTCGCCGGGATCGACGTCGTGCAGGTAGACCGCCCCGATCAGGTCGAAGGCGCAGGTTTCCGAGGCGATCACGTAGCACTTGCGGCCGCCGGAAAACTCCATCTCGCCCACGGCCAGCGGACGGAAACCGTGCGGGTCGCGCGCCACGATCACGCGGTCCTCGGCCAGAAAAACCAGCGAAAATGCGCCTTCCAGTTGCAGCAGGGCGTCGCGCAGCGCGGCGGCCAGCGTGCGCTCCGAAGAGCGGGCCACCAGGTGCAGCACAACCTCCGTGTCGCTGTTGGCCTGAAAAATGGAGCCGCCACGTTCCAGGTCGCGGCGCAATTCGGCGGCGTTGGTGATGTTGCCGTTGTGGGCGATGGCCACCTGCCCCTTGTTGCACGCCACCGAGAAGGGTTGGGCGTTGAGCAGCGCCGTGTCGCCGGCGGTGGAGTAGCGCGTGTGGCCGATGGCCATGTCTCCGGGCAGCTCCGCCAGGACCGCGCTGGTGAAGATCTCGGCCACATGGCCCATGGACTTGCGGCAATAAACGTTCGAGCCGTCGCTGGTGCAGATGCCGGCGCTCTCCTGGCCGCGGTGCTGCAAGGCGTGGAGGCCCAGGTAAGCCAGCGTGGCGGCTTCGGGGTGCCCGTAGACCGCGACTACGCCGCATTCCTCGCGAAACTTGTCGTGCGGAGGCAGACTATCCGACATGCGTCTCCAGCCCCCCCTCATATACCGATTTTACCGCCGCAATGTCCCATGAACCGAGCGTGACGGAGCGCTGGCGAATCTCGATGCCTTGCGCGGTTGTGACGCCGACCGCGAGCGCCTCCACGCCGTGGCGGGCGGCGATGGCGGCGACCTGGGCGGGATGCGCGGTCGAAATCAAGATGCGCGAGGGCGCCTCGTTGAAGCACAGGAACCCGGGACGAAGGTCGGAGTTGAGGTCCAGCACGGCGCCGATTCCGGCCGCCCCGAACGAGCACTCGGCCAGCGCCACGGCGAGGCCGCCGTCGCTCAGATCGTGCGCGGATTCGGCGAGACTTTCCTCCACGATTTCGATCATGGCCTCGTGCACGCGCTTCTCGCGCTCCATATCGAGCGCGGGCGGCGCGCCCCACAGCTTGCCGAGGATCACCTTGGCGTACTGGGTTCCGCCGAAATCCGCTTCGCTGCAGCCGCCCAGGCCGCCCAGCAGGAACACGCTCCGGCCGGCGTTCTGGAAGGGGATCGCGACCGGAGGGCGGGTCTCCATCAAGCCCACCACGCCGAGCACCGGGGTAGGGAAGACGCCTTCGCCCAGCGTTTCGTTATAGAGGCTGACGTTGCCGCCGGTGATGGGCGCCCCGAAAAACCGGCACGCCTCCGCCATTCCCTCGATGGCTTCCACGAGCTGCGCCATGATTTCCGGCTTTTCCGGATTGCCGAAATTCAGGCAATTGGTGGCCGCCGCGGGCCGCGCGCCCACCGTGGCCAGGTTGCGGCAGCACTCCGCCACAGCCAGCCGCGCGCCCTGGCGCGGGTCCAGATAGGAGTAGCGGCCATTGCCATCGAGCGACATGGCCACCGACGTTCCGGTTTCCTTGATGCGTACGATGGCCGCATCACAGCGCTCGGGGCCGGCCAGGGTGTTGGTGCGGACCTGGTAATCGTATTGCTCCCAGATCCAGCGCTTGGAACAGATATCGCCGGAGGCCAGCAACACGGGCAACGCGGTCTGGACGTCCGCCGGCGGAATGCCGGGCGCGGGCTCCGTCACGCGCGGCGGGACCGTATGCGAGCGGTCGTAGAGCGGCGCGGAATCGGCCAGCTCGGCGTTGGGAATCTCGGCGACGATCTCCCCGTGATGCCGCACGCGCAGCTTGCCATCGCCCGTGACCACGCCCACCTCGGCGGCCTCCAGGCCCCACTTTCGGAAGACGCGGAACACTTCTTCCTCGCGTCCCTTTTCGGCCACCAGCAACATGCGCTCCTGCGATTCGGAGAGCATGATATCGTAGGGCGACATGCCGGTCTCGCGCTGCGGGACGCGGTCCAGCTCGATCTCAATGCCCACTCCGCCACGGCTGCCCATTTCGCACGTGGAGCAGGTGAGGCCGGCCGCGCCCATATCCTGAATGCCCACGATGGCGCCGGTCTGCATGGCCTCCAGGCAGGCTTCGAGGAGGAGCTTCTCCATGAACGGATCGCCCACCTGCACGTTGGGGCGCTTCTGCTTGGACTCCTCGGTGAACTCGGCGCTGGCCATGGAGGCGCCGTGGATGCCGTCGCGGCCGGTGCGCGCGCCCACGTAAATCACGGGGTTGCCGGCGCCGGCGGCCTTGGCGTAAAACACATTCTCTTTGCGGCACACGCCCAGCGCGAAGACGTTGATGAGCGGGTTGCCGTCGTAGCACGCTTCGAAAAGGCACTCGCCGCCCACGGTGGGGACGCCGAAGCAGTTGCCGTAATGCGCGATGCCGGCCACCACGCCCGCCAGGATGCGCCGGTTGCGCGGCCCGGTTCGAGGGTCGTCCAGGCGGCCGAAGCGCAGCGAATCCATCACCGCGATGGGGCGCGCGCCCATGGTGAAGATGTCGCGCAGAATGCCGCCCACGCCCGTGGCCGCGCCTTGAAACGGCTCGATGAAGCTGGGATGGTTGTGGGATTCGATCTTGAAGGCGACGACGTAGCCGCCATCGATATCGATGATCCCCGCGTTCTCGCCCGGTCCTTGCACCACCAACTTGCCGCGCGTGGGCAGCTTCTTCAGATGCAGGCGCGAGCTTTTGTAGGAGCAGTGCTCGCTCCACATGACGGAGAAGACGCCCAGCTCGGTGTAACTGGGCTCGCGGCCCAGGATGGCGACGATTTTGCTGTATTCCTCAGGCGTCAACTGGTGCTGGGCGATCAGCTCAGGGGTGATGGCCGTGGCGGTCACGCGTGCACCGCCGCCTGGAGCATGGAGTGGAAGACCGCCAGACCGTCGGAAGAACCCATCAGCGGCTCGGTGGCGCGTTCGGGGTGGGGCATCATCCCCATGACGTTGCGGCCCGCGCTCAGAATGCCGGCGATATCGCGCAGCGAGCCGTTGGGGTTGCCGTCGAAGCGGAAGGCCACGCGGTCTTCGGCCTCGAGCTCGTCGAGCGTGCGCTCGTCGGCCACGTAGCACCCTTCGCCATGGGCGATGGGCATGCGCAGGATCTGGCCCTTCTTGGCGGCCGAGGTGAATGGCGAGCGTTCCGTTTCCACGCGGAGCCGGACTTCGCGGCAGATGAACTTCAGCCCGCGGTTGCGGATGAGCGCGCCCGGAAGCAGCCCCGCTTCCACCAGGATCTGAAAGCCATTGCACACGCCCAGTACGAGACCGCCTTCGGCGGCGAACTTTCGTACCGCGTGCATGACGGGCGAGAACTTGGCGATGGCCCCGCAGCGGAGGTAATCGCCGTACGAGAAGCCGCCCGGGAGAATGACCGCATCCACGCCGCCGAGCGTCGCCGAATCGTGCCAGATATACTCCGCTTCCTGGCCCAGGTTATGGCTGGCGGCATAGAACGCGTCGTGATCGCAATTGCTCCCGGGAAACACGATGACGCCGAATTTCATGATGATTTTCGCGTGGGGAGGTGAAGCTCCATTCTAGCAGGGGGCTCGGCCGCAGGCCGGCCATGTGGGGCAGGTTGGAAACCTGCGGCGGGGCCCAGAGGGCACCCTCAATCGGCTTGGCGTTGGCCGGCGCAAGTGGTCTGACGCCAGCTAGACGGCTCGGCGGCGGGCCTGCGAAACAAACCCGAATTCTCGACTCAGCCTGCTCATGGGCGCGGCCGGCCTTCCGGCCGGCCGGCAGGCTGAAGGCTTGCCACATCTGGCGAAACGAAGCCAATTTCTTGCGTAGGTTGTTGATTTTCCGACGGTTCTTCCTGGGCGGACAGCGGGAGGAGCGACCCGGCGACGGGGGATTCCGGCTCGGAAGCGGCCACCGAGTCGGGTGAGACGGGGGCGGCGGAGGTGGCCTGGAGGCGCTCGAGCTTGTCGAGGGCGCGGTGGTAAGCGCGGTCGGTAGAATCGATGCGCCGCTGGAGGCGGGTGAGGTCGCTCACGTTGCGCGAGAATAAGCGGCCGAGGGGCCACTTGGTTTCAAGCCGGCCCAGGTGCAGGCCTTCGGCCATCTCGTGCTGCCAGAGCTGGGCTTCCACCTTGCGAAGGCGGCGGAGCATCCATTCGGAGGCGACGAGGGAATCGACCAGGAAGCGCTGCCCGGGGGCGGAGGGAAGGAAGCGTTCGTGGTATTCGGCGGCGAGGGTTTCCAGAGCGTCGGGGTCTTCGCCGGGGATGACATTGGATTTCGCGTCAATGCCGGTTTTCAGGGCATTCATGCGGGAGACGGCCTTGCCCTCGACGGAAGGCCCAGAGGGCACCCCACCGGAAGATTTCTGTGCGTTGAGGCGGTTGGCCTCGATTTGACGGAGAGTGGACATATGTCACCGGCCACAGAGTAGCAGGGGACCGCAGTGGAAATAGGTAGGTTCGGAAGGGAAGCGGTTTGGATTCAATGGGATAGGATTTTGAAAGAGGCGTGACTCAAAAAGCGGACGAGCGCACTGCCGTGCGGGCGATGCCGCCACGGAGGGAAGTGGTTCGGCCCAGCAGTACGTGGAGGTCCCGGATGTCGAAAGCGGACGCCTTGCACTGTCGGGCATCGTGCTTCAGGACGTCACGGCCCAATCGATGGATTTCGAAGTCGAGCCGTAGGGCGGACCATATCGGCTCCGCGGGCGGCTGACCAAGCCACCCGGCCACGGAGTTCTACTTGGCGATCTTGATCATCACCACGCCGTGCGAGGGTACGGCGGCGGTGAACTCGTTGGTGAAGGCTCCGAGATCGGAATGAGACCATAGGTCCCGCACTTTGTGCGAGCCCTTGACCCCAATATCGCTCCACTTGGCCGTCACTTGGGCGATGGCGGCGCCGAGGTTGAACAGGCCCACGGCGTGGCCGCCATCGGCCAGCGGACGCGAAAAGACTTGCAGGTCTCCGCCGGTGACGCTGCGGCCCTCGTTGACGCTGATGGCGGCGGCTTCCTCGGGGGGAACGGGCGGGGAGACGCGCACGGCTTGTTTGCCGAGCTTGTCCTGGTCCACGGCGATCACTTCCTTGTTGGTCAGGATTGCCGTAATGGCCGGCGTCATGGCGCGCAGGTCGTTGCCGGCCAGCAGCGGCGACGCGAGCAGGCACCACAGGCTCATGTGCGTCCGGTACTCGGTCTCGGTCATGGCGCCGTTGCCGATCTCGAGCATGTCGGGATCGTTCCAGCGGCCCGGCGCGGCGAACTTTTCGCGGCCCACCTGTTGGTTGAATCCGTTGTTCACCATAGATTGCCACTGGTCCCGGATATCGCCGGTGGTGCGCCAGAGGTTGCCGCCCACCTTCGCTCCCCACTCGCCGACGTTTTGCTGGCCGTACTGGCACAGGCTAAAGACGATCTTGCGCCCGGACTGCAACAGCGCCTCGCCCATCTTGGCGTAGGCGGCCTGCTGAGAGCCGCTCTCGTAGACGTTCCCGCCGCTGCACCAGTCGTACTTCAGATAATCGATGCCCCAGGCGGCGTACTGCCGGGCATCTTGCGCTTCGTGGCCGAAGCTGCCTTCGTAGCCGGCGCACGTGAACGGGCCGGGCGAAGAGTAGATTCCGAGTTTCAGCCCCTTACTGTGCACGTAATCGGCCAGGGCCTTCATATCCGGGAACTTGGAATTGGTACGAATCACGCCGTTGGCAGCGCGATCGAGTTCCCATGTGTCGTCGATGTTGATATAGGTGTAGCCGGCGGCTTTCATGCCGCTGGTCACCATGGCGTCGGCCATGCCGCGCACGTCCTTGTCGGTCACGCGCTCGGCGAACTTATTCCAACTGTTCCATCCCATCGGCGGCGTTTTGGCCAATCCGTTGTAGGGGACCGGCTGGTAGGTAGTCAACGCGATTCTCGGCGCCGGCGGCGGAAGCGGTTTGGGCGTCTCGGTGGAGATGCGCGTGAACTCCCGCGTTTCCGTGGCGCCGCCGCGGCCGGAGGGCGCCCCCAACTCCAGCTTGTCGCCTTGCCGCGTCACGGTATACATGATCCGGACGGGAGCGGGGGCGGGCCCGCCGCGACCCGGGCGCTCGACGACCAGCGTGATCCGGTCGCCGGCCACCGCGCCCTCGACGATGGGAATCCCCGAGCTGTTGGGCTGCAGGATATAGCCTGTCAGGGTATTGCCATTCTGGTTCAACGCCAGCACCATCTTGCGGGCTTCATCCACCGGCGACCAGCGCGCCTCCCAGCGGCCCGTCAGGTTCTGCGCGCCGGCGACGGCTACGAAAGCGGTCCAACCGGCGAATAGTCGTAATGTTTTCATATTCAAATCGATCGCACCGGCATGGAAACAATGTCGCCGATTTCGATAGCCTCTTTCACCACGTACGGCTCGCCGTACTTCACCCCGATCTGGTTGCCGTAGAAACGCGCGATGGCGCCCAGGCGGTCGCGGATTTCCGCCTCTTGCGGAAACAGGTCCGAGCCTTCGCCGTGCGCGCCGTACTGCGATGCGTAGCTCAGGAGCGCCGCCATGCGGCGCTCGAACTGCGCGCCGATATCCACGATGAAGGAAGGCTTGACGTCCGCGTACACGCTGGCGTAGAGAATCTTGGAGGGCCGGTGCGGCTCGGTGGGGTCCAGCTTCCTTAAGCCGGCCAGGTAACAGGCCTCGTAGCCCAGCTCGGCGGCGCGGTAGTGATCGGGGTGGCGCGCCTGCCAATAGGGCAGAATCACGGTTCGCGGCCGCAGCTCGCGGATCTTCACGGCCAGGGTCATGCGCGCGGCGATGTTGTTTTCCAAACGCGCGTCGGGCATGCGCAGGTTGCCGCGCCAGTGCAGCATGAGGTGTTTGGCGGCGGCCTCCGATTCGGCGATGCGTTCCTCGGGCGAGCCGCGCGTGCCCATGTCGCCGGCCGTGAGGTCCAGCGCGCCCGTGCGGTAACCCATCTCCGCCATGCGAATCAGCGCGCCGCCGCAGGTCTGCTCGATATCGTCGGGATGGGCGGCGATGGCCAGTACGTCGAGGCTGGAAGGCGTTGCCATGCGCATCATTACCAATATAGGTCGCGGCGGCGCGAAAAGCGCTCGCGCGCTCCCATGAGGCGGACCAGCAGGATGCCCGTCAGGAAGCCGCCGATGTGGGCAAAAAACGCGGTGCCGCCCTGCGCGGCTCCCGCGACGTCGCTGTAGCTTCCCAGCACTTGCAGCGCGAACCAGTAAATCAGCATGAACCACGCGGGCACGGTGAAGTAGAAAAAAAGAATGGCGAAGAAAAGCATCTCCACGCGCGAACGGGGAAACTTCACCAGGTAGGCGCCCATCACGCCGGCGATGGCGCCGCTGGCGCCCAACATGGGAATGCGCGAGGACGGATCGGCGGCCATCTGGACCGTGGCCGCCGCCAGGCCGCAGAGCAGGTAGAAAATCAGGAACTTGCCGTGACCCAGAATGTCCTCCACGTTGTCGCCGAACACCCACAGAAACAGCATATTGCCCAGAAGGTGAATCCAGCCGGCATGGAGAAACATGTAGGTCAGGGCGGCGGAGAGGTGGAAGTAAGCGGGCCGCAGGCTGTACAGCGCGATGAACTGATTCCGCGAGAAGGCGTCGAGAGAAATCTCGTGCAGGAACACCAGGACGTTGGCGACGATCAACGACACCGTCACCACCGGCCGGGAGTAACTCGGCTGAGTAACCTTGATCGGGAACAGCATTTAGTCGCAGGCGGCCGCGCGGGCGGCGAATTCGGAAAGCGCGCGGCGCTCCCCGCCGGCCATGAGCGCGCGGACATCCTCCCGTCCGCGGATCCCGCCGCGCGCTCCCCATGCCGTGCAATTGAGAGCGGCCATGGCGTTGGAAAACTCGAGAGCGGGAAGCATCGGCATTCCTTCGAGAACAGCATAGCAGAACGCCCCGTGAAACACGTCTCCCGCGCCCGTGGTATCCACGGCGTCCACCACGTATGCGGGCGCGTAGAAAAATCGTCCCTCGGACCGCGCCAGCGAGCCGTGCGCACCGAGCGTCATGGCCGCCACCTTCATTCCGTATTCGTTCTGAATCTTCTCAAGCGCCCGGAAGGAATCGGCCTCGCCCGTCCAGGCCGCGGGGAACTCCGCGCTGGCCACTAGGTAATCGACGCTCGGCAGCACGCTCTCGAAGCCGGGGTAGATGGTATCCACGTCCACCGTGACCGGGATGCCGTGCGCGCGGGCGATGGCGGCGGCGCGCGCCACGGCGGGAGTATCGTGGCCGTCGATGTGCAACAGCCGCCCGCAGACGATCTGTTCCGGCGCGATCTCCGCGGGATCGACGCTCAGACCGGGATCGCGGCGCCAGAAGACGGTACGCTCTCCGGTGGAGGCGTCCACGACGATATACCCGAGTTGCGTGGGGCAGTTGGGGCGGACCTTCACATCCGTGGCGTCGATGCCGGCCTCGGCCAGGCTGCGCATCTGGATGCGGCCCCGCTCGTCATCCCCCACGGCGCCGATATACTTGGTCCGCAATCCGAGACGCGCGCACGCGGCCAGCGCGCTGGCCACCTGCCCGCCGGCGGCGAGGATTTCCTCCCGTATCGGCGCTTTTCCGGCGTACGCGGGGAAGCGGGATACGACGATCAGGGTGTCGGTGGCGTTCAGCCCCACGCCCACGACGTCGAATTGGGGCATGCACCGACTATTGTACGCGGGGCGCCATGGTCGACCACCCTTGAACGCCCTGACCAGATAATCCGCTGAATAGGTGCGCACGCCCTGTAAGGTCAGGCCTGCCGGTCCGCCGCCGGGCTTTGGCCCGGCTACGGACTACTTGACTTGTCTGCCCGCGGCAGGCTGGGCGTCGACCTTGGCCGGTACCGCTCGTACCGGCTGGCGTCGGATGCGCTCCTCCATACGGGCGGCTTCGGCGGCGCGGTTGAGCTTGCGCAGAAGGTCGGCGTAATCGGTCAAGGTCGCGGCCCAAGCTTCCGGTTGGCGATTCTGCGGCTCATCGAGCATAGCTGTCGCACGGCGATAGAGCGGTTCCGCGGCGCTGTAGCGTTTTTGCGCGGCGCGCGCTACGGCAAGATTGCGCAGGCTGTTGATGTCGTCGAAGTCGCGAAACTTAAGGGCTTCCAGATATAAACGCTCGGCCTCATGATAATTCTCCAGCGAGGCTTCGGTAACCGCCAGGTTGTCGTAGTTGAGGGCCAGCATCGAGTCCGTGGGGCCTAGCAGTGCGGTCCAGATCGCAAGCGATCGTTGATATACCGGCTCGGCGTCGGCGTAGCGTTTCTGGGCGAATAGGATCTCGCCCAACTGATCCAGGGTGCGGGCCACCTCGGCGTTCGAAACGCCGCGGTTGACTTCGCTAATCGCAATGGCGCGGCGGAGAGCCTGTTCGGCGGCCGGCAGATCTTCGAGGCGCCGGTGCAGCTCGGCGATGCTGGCCAGAGTAGACGACAGACGCAAGTCTTCAACGCCGAAGGCGGCTTCCTGGACATCTACAACGCCTTCCCAGGTCGCGAGGGCCAACTGGTACTTCTCCTGGGATTGGTAGAGGCGAGCGAGCACGGCAAGGTCACTGGCGAGTTCGGGAGGCTGGGGTCCGCCGGGCACGGCGCGCAGTGAGATGGCGCGGGTGGCCTCTTGCACCGCTTGATCGAACTTCGACTGCAATGCCAAAACTCCAGCGAGACGCTGCAGGGTGGAGATAGATTCGCGCGCGTTCTCACCGCTCTGGCGGCGGAGTTCGAGCGAGCGGCGGTAGAGGGCTTCGGCCCGGTCGGACTGGCCAAGGGCGGTCTTCACCCCGGCCCAATCCTCTACTCCGGCTACGGTTTCTTCCAGGTTGACAACGCGTTCCAGCAGAGGATCCGCGGCCGCCAGGCGTCCCGTAACTCGGTAGACGGTGGCCAGCGCGCGAAGCGCGGCGGCGCTCTCAGCCTGCTGAAGGGATTGGAGAAGCAGAGGCTCCGCCTGTTCCCACTTATGATCCGCGACGGCCAATCGCCACGCTTCGGGAGTCTGGGCTAATAAGACGCCAAAGGAAACGAAAACGGTACCGACTGTAACTTTCATGGTGTTGATCGTACGCTCCGAAGCGCCGGTGCGCAAGGCTTACCTCAGGTAGATCCGGAAATCGACGATGGTGACCGGGTCGCCCGCCGGCCAGAGGTCCACTCGTCCGGAACCGGTAAAGGCGCCGTCCCGAATGCGGTTTCCACGCGCGGAATCCTCCGTTCTTGCATCGCGCACCGTTGAGCCTCCAACCGGAGCCGCCGTCCGCAAAAGTGCTACGCTGAAGCGTTGTCGCGCCATCCTCTCTTCAGGCCCTATGCCGCGCTGATCGCGGTGTGCTTCTTCTGGGGGACCACCTTCCTGGGCATCCGCATGGCGCTCGAGACCTTTCCCCCGCTGGCGCTGGTTTCCATTCGCTATATCATCTCCGGCGCGATCCTGCTGGCCTTCGCGGCCGCGCGCGGCCTGTATCTGCCGCGCGGCCGGGAATTGTTGGCGGCCGGCTTCAGCGGCTTCTTCATATTGTGCATCGGCAATGGCGCGCTGGTGTTCGCCGAGTTGCTGATTCCGAGCGGCATGGCGGGCCTGATCATCACCATTTCGCCGTTCTGGATGGTCGGAATGGAAGCCCTGTTGCCGGGCGGCGAGCGCCTGCACGCTCCCACTATCGGCGGCATGTTGGTGGGCCTCGCGGGCGCGACGCTCCTCGTCACCCCCAGCGTGGGCCCGAATGCCATCAACCACAGCTTGCTCCACGGTTTCCTGATGCTGCAAATCGGAATGGCGGGCTGGTCCTTCGGCTCCATTACCATGCGGCGGAACGCCGGCAAGGCCCATCCGGTGATCGCGGGCGCGGTGCAGCAGATCGCCGCGGGGCTGATCCTGGCGCCGTTCGCGCTCCTGGTCCACGAACACCCGCTCTACTGGAGCGCGCGCGGCGTAACGGCTCTGCTGTACCTGGTGTTCTTCGGTTCGATTGTGGGCTACAGCGCCTACGCGTACGCCCTGGACCGGCTGCCGGTGGCCATCGTCTCCGTTTATCCGTATGCGAATTCGATCGTGGCGGTCTTCCTGGGCTGGCTTTTCTATCGCGAGCCGTTCGGAGGGTGTGAAGCGCTGGCGATGGCGGTCATTTTCGCGGGCGTAGCGCTGGTGAAGCGCTACGCCCGCCGTCCCGTGGCGGCTTGATCCGCCTACCGGCGGCCGACCATCTTGGCCCCCAGGGCGCCGCCCGCTACGCTGAGGCCGGTGATCATCAGAAACAGGAACACCAACGAAAACAGCAGCATGACGGCGAGGCCGGCGCCGGTCTGGAGGAACTGCGCCATCTGATGCTGCAACGCGGGATCCTGGGCCGAGAAATTTTTCATCTGGGCCTGAAACATGGCGGCCCAGCGCCCCGAGAGCACCTCCGGAAGCTGCTGAGCCGCGACCACCGCCGCCGATAGGGGGAACATCACGAGGCCCGTGATCCATCCCATGTGCACGCCGGCGTTGACGGTCAGCAGGCACTGCGTCTTGCGCCGGTAAAAGAAGACGGAGAAAAAGCCACCGGCCAGCCAACCGACGAAGGGCAGGAGGCTCATTCCCAGCAGCGCCGCGGCCACGCCCACCAGGACCGCGATGCGCACCGCCACGGGATTACGAAATCCCGGCGCGCCAGCCAGCGCGGGAGAAGCCGGCGGGGGATACGGCTGAACCTGCTGGGCAACCGGCACGGCGCCCAGCGGGGGCTGCGGCTCCACTTCCACGATGTCGCGCTGGGGCTTGCCGCACTTATGGCAGAACAGGGCGTCTGACGGCAGTTCCGCGCCGCACGTACAGGTATCGGGCATCTTCCGGCACCTCCAGTGTCCCGCAGGCCCCGCCGGAGAAGCAAGCGTCTCCGCGCGATGGGGTGCGCTAGAATTGGGAAGTCGCCATGGCGCTGGATTCGCTACGGGATTCATTGAAGGCGCGGGGCGTTCGTATGACCCGCCAGCGCCGGGTCCTGCTCGAAGTCATCGATCAGACGGGCGCGCACCTGGACGCGGAACGGCTGTACCGGCTGGCGAAAGAAAGAGATCCGAAAATCAATCGCGTCACCGTCTATCGCACGCTGAAAATGCTCAAGACCGGCGGCCTGGTGGACGAGTTGGACCTCATGCACCGCGGAGGCGACCAGCACTATTACGAGACGCGCCTCAAGCAAGAGCACGCGCACGTCATCTGCCTGCGCTGCGGCAAGGTGGAGGAGTTTTTCGGCGAGCCGTTGCAGCGGATGCGGGAGCAGGTGGAGAGCCATCTCGGATTTCAGGTGCTGATGGCGCGTACCGAGATCGGCGGGTACTGCGCGCACTGCCAAACGTTGCGCGCCCGCGAACTGGAAGAACTGCGCAACCGGCCGCCCGAGCCGGCGGCGGAGACGGGCGCGCCGCGGCGCGATAGTCTGGCGGCCCGCCCGCGCCACGCGTGATGGAGCCGCCGGAAGCCTTGCCCGCCGCCGGGGCTGCGTCGCTGGAGGTCATCGACCCCAACGGCCACCGCGCGCGGGTGGCCATCGAGCCGCTTCCTTTTCACATCGGCCGGAGCCCGGAGAACCACCTCATCCTCCGCGACAGCCGGGTCTCGCGCGCCCACGCGCGCATCGTTGTGGACGCCGGCGAATACGTCATCGAGGATTCCGGCAGCCTTCACGGAACGTTTCTCAACGGGCAGCGCGTGGCCCGGCGGGCGCTGGCGGACAACGACCGCATCGACTTCGGGGCCGCGGATTCCTACGCGCTGGTTTTCAGCCTGAACGCCGCCCAGTTGCAGCGGCTGCTGGATCAAGCCAGCGCCCCGGTCTCCATCCAGACGCCGCAGGGGGCCGGCGGCCTGGCCAAGCTGCGCGCCATTCTCGAGTTGGCGCGCGCCATGCAGAGCTCGCTTTCCACCGACGACGTGCTGGCCTCCCTGGTGGACGCAGCGCTCGCCGTCACCGGCGCGGAGCGCGGTTTCCTGCTGTTGCGCTCCGGCGACGTCCTGGAGACGCGCGTCGCGCGGCGGCGCGACGGCCGCCAGCTCCAGGCCAGCGAACTGCGCGTGCCGCGCGAGGTTCTGCGCCACGCGCTCGAACACCGCCGCGACCTGCTCTACATGAATTTCGACCCGCTCGCCGCCGGCCAGACGGCGGCGAGCGGCAGCGTGGCGGACCTGGAGCTGCGCAGCGCCATTTGCGTTCCGCTGGTGCGCATTCGCGCCGGCCAGGGCGACGCCACCAGCGTGCTGTCGGCCGCCTCGGAGACCATCGGCGCGCTCTACATGGACTCGCGCACGGCCGGGGCGGGCCCGGCGGGCGGCGACCGCGAGTTGATTCAGACTCTCGCCATCGAGGCCTCCACGGCGCTGGAGAACGCGCGGCTTTTGGAAGAGGAGCGCGCCAAGCTTCGCATGGAGGAGGAACTCGACCTGGCGCGCGGCATCCAGCAGAGTCTGCTTCCGCCGACGCTGCCTAGCGAAGGCTGGCTGCGCGCCTCCGGCAGCAGCGTGGCTTCGCGCATGGTGGGCGGCGATTATTTCGACGTGACCGAGGTGAACCCGCATTGCTGGTCGGCGGTGGTGGCCGACGTTTCGGGGAAGGGCGTCGGATCGGCGCTGCTGGCCTCCCTGCTGCAAGGCGCGCTCCTCACCGCCACGGAACACCCCGCCACGCTGGGGAGGCGCATGGAGCGGCTCAACCGGTTTCTGCTCGGCCGCACCGCCGGCGAGAAATACGCCACGGTGTTCTACTCCCTGCTGGACCGCGACGGCCGCCTCAGCTACGTGAACGCCGCACAGTGCCCGCCGCTGGTGGTTCGCGCGGGCGCCATCGAGAGCAGCCTGGAGGCCACCGGACCGCCAGTGGGGCTGCTGGAAACCGCCGAGTGGGCCGTGGCCGAAGCGCGCCTGGCCGCCGGCGACAAGCTGGTCTGCTACACCGACGGCGTCACCGAGGCGCGGAACGAGGCGGGAGAGTTCTTCGGCCGAAAGCGCCTGAAACAGGTGGTGGCCGCCCACGCCGCCGAGCCGAGCGAGGCTATCCGCCAGGCGATCCAGGAGGCCGTGGAGGCTTTCACCGCCGGCGCGCCGCAATGGGACGATATCACGGTGCTGGTGCTCGAGTACCAGGGGTAGGTTCCAAACCAAGATTTCACCGGGCCCAGAGGGCGCCCCGACGCAGAGACGCGGAGGACGCGCGGAGAAGAGTTCGGGTTGGATGGGCGGTGGCTTGCGCGTCTGTGCCGCTAGCGGAGTTCGTGCAGCGGAGGGGGCCGAGGTTCGAGGGGCTGGCGCCTTGAGGCCAAGGTTATTGGTAGAAATTGCGGTTCCAGGCGTGGCGTCTTAGAATCGCCAGGGTTTCGGCGGGCAGGGCGCCGTGATCGGATAACGCCGCATTGGCTTCGGCGTGGCGGACGGTGCGCATGCCGGGGATCACGGTGGAAACCGCGGGATGCGAAAGGCAGAAGCGCAGGGCGGTTTCAGGAAGGTTCACTCCCGTCCCCAGATCTTGCCGCAAGGCGGCTACGTGCTCGACCACCTGCTTCTTGCGGTCGCCCTTGAAATAGAACGCGCGGAATTCGCCCGGCGCGAATACGGTGCGCTCGCCGATGTTCCCGGACAGGCCGCCTTCATCCAGCGGAACGCGGGCCAGCACGCCGATGTTCTTCTCCTGGCAGAGCGGGAACAGGTTTCGCTCGGGCGTCTGATCGAAGACGTTGTAGATCACCTGCACGGCGTCGATCAGGCCGGTCCGGATGACGCCGATGCCCGAATCGGGGTCGTGGTCGTTGAGCGAGACGCCCACGGCGCGCACCTTGCCGGAACGCTTCAGGTTGTCGAAGGCGCGGCGCCACTCGTCGCGGCCGACCCATTCGTCGTTCCAAACGTGGAGCTGCAAGAGGTCGATCGCGTCCATCTTGAGGTTGCGGAGGCTTTCCTCCGCCGACTGCATAATGTACTCGTATGGAAACACGTCGCCGATCCCCACGCCCGCCCGCGCTGGCCAGAGGCGGTTCTTGGGAGGAACTTTGGTGGCGACGAAAATCCGGTGCCCCGCGGCGCGGACAACTTGCCCGACGAGCTGCTCGCTGTGCCCGTCGCCGTAAGCCCGCGCCGTATCGATGAAGTTGACGCCCAATTCGATGGCGCGCCGCAGCGCCTTCAGCGACTCGTCGTCGTTCCCGCCGAGCCACTCGATGCCGCCGATGCCCCAGGCGCCGTAGCCGATGTCGCCGATTTCAAAATCAGTCCTGCCGAGTTTGCGATAGTTCATGGTTAAATTCAGTGTAATGCGCCGCTGAGGAGAACGGGCATTTGACTTCCCAGGCTGGATTTGGTGTACACTTGAGTTGACCGTAACTTGCGCTTGCCTCTCATTCCTACGTCGTCGGTTCCGGCCCGGGGAACTTCTTCGGGCGCTCCGGCCGCCCCCGCTTGTCCTCGTTACCCTGAAGTCACCGTATAACCAATGTTTCCAGGCAGAAACTTTCCTCCTCGCAGGCAGAATCGCAGAGAGAACGTGAACGAGTCCATCCGCGTGCGTGAAGTCCGCGCGGTCTTTCCGGACGGCGTCACGGAGGTCATGGCCACCTCGGCCGCCTTGCGGAAAGCGCAGGAGATGGGCCTCGATCTGGTTCTGGTGGCGCCGACGGCCGTTCCACCCGTCGCCAAGGCCGTGGACTTCGGCCACTACCAATACGACCTGAAGAAGAAGCAGCACGACGCCAAGAAGAAGCAACACGTGGTTCAGGTCAAGGAACTCAAGTTCCGCCCCAATACCGACGACCACGACTACGATTTCAAGAAGAACCACGCCATCCGGTTTCTCCAGGACGGCAACCGGGTCAAGGCCGTGGTCCAGTTCCGCGGGCGGGAGATCGCCCACACCGACCTTGGCAAGAAGCTGCTCATGCGCTTCGCCTTGGACTTGGCCTCGTATGGCAGCGTGGAAGGCGTCCCGCGCCTCGAGGGCCGCAACGCCCACATCCTAATCAGCCCAGTTAAGGCAGGCGCGAAGCCGACGGACAAACCGCAGCCGACGCCGCCGGCTTAGCCAAAGTTAACCAGTCTGGTTATAGGGGCATTGCCCCATTCATTCTCCCTGCATAGCGCGCTAGTACTAGTTCTTGCCGTACTTTCGCGGCCGTACCGACAAGGGTACACTTGCGAATGTCACGCAAGAACATGGGCGGGCAGTCCGCACATAGCGCAGAGGAGAATATCCATGCAACGATTGGCAATCGACAGAGTCACGGTGTTCGCGACCTTGTTCCTGCTCGCGCTCGCGTTCGCGGGGATTGCGGCGCAGCGAATCGGACCCGCAATGCCCGGGCTCCTGTTGACCGACCCGGCTCCGATTCAGGTCGCGCACGGTCCGACCATGCCGCCCAATCCGTGGGAAGGCGTGCAGGTCGCGCACGGTCCGACCATGCCGCCCAATCCGTGGGAAGGCGTGCAGGTCGCGCACGGTCCGACTATGCCGCCCAATCCGTGGGAAGGCTAAAATCTCCTTCCGGCGCAGCCAGCGCGGAAACTCCGACGCCCACAACTCCGCGAGCCAGCCGATAACAGCCTTACAATCGAACGGGCATGGAGTTCGCGATTCAAATCTGCGGTTGGGTTGTCGGGCTTCCTCTCGAGCTCCTGATCATCGCGGCGCTCCTCGGCGGGCTGTACCGCCGATTCCCGTTTCTTTTTGCGTACCTCGTCGCGTTGTTCCTGGCGACGGTCGTCGAAATTCCAGCGTCTAGCGCCTATTATTTGGGAGACAGGCAGGCATTCCGGACGCGGGCCTGGACATACTGGTTGGACGAAGCGGCGCTCCTTCCGCTCATTATCCTGGTGGTCTTGAGCTTGATCTGGCGCGCGTCCGCCCGCATCCGGTCCCGGCGAGTTCTCCGCGTCTGCCTGATGGCGGGCATTCTCGCGGCCGCCGCCGGCTCGTTCTGGGCGCACTACAATCCCCGCGCCGCCGTCATCGGCGAGTGGATGACGCCCTGGACGCGCGATCTCTACTTCGGTTCCGCCGTCCTGGATTTGGCGCTCTGGGCGTTACTGCTCGGCTCGCACGAAAAGGACCGGCTCCTGCTGGCGCTGGCCGGCGCGCTGGGAATTCAATTCACGGGAGAGGCGATGGGGGACTCGATCCGCTACCTGGCGGTCTCCGTCTTTGGCGGCGCCACGCCGCACGGATACGCCGTGGCGTTCGTTGGGAACGTCCTGACGATGACGGCCAACCTGGCTTGTCTGTACATCTGGTGGCGGGCGTTGCGGCGATTCTCCGCAGCGTAAGAAAGCCGGCGGGCCGCACAAAACGATGGCCTCTCCGACTCCCGAATTCCGACACCCCTATTGACACCGGCCGCCGCCCGGTTACAATCCAAGGTAGCCCTACTTTTCAGCGGAAACGGCGAAACATGTACAAGAGCAGGAAAGCGCAGCCGGCATCCACCGATGCGCGAAGCTACAACAGCAATCAGGTCGCCCGGGTTTGCGGCGTCAGCCTGCGCCAGTTGCAGTGGTGGGACGAGCGCAATATCGTCTCCCCGCGCCAGAACGGGCACAAGCGCGTCTACATGCCGGAGGAAGCCGTTGAGATTTCGGTGATCGCCGAACTCCGGCGGAAGGGCTTCTCGCTGCAGAAGATCCGCCGCGTCCTGCGCTTTCTGCAAAAGGACATGAACCGGCGGCTGAGCGAAGCGCTGGCCGCATCCTCCGACATGCACCTCCTGACGGATGGAAAATCCATTTATCTGGAGGATGCGCCCGGCCGCATTATCGATCTTCTGAAGAATGCGCGCCAGCCCATGTTCCTGGTGTGCGTCTCCGATCAGGCGAAGCGACTCGGCGCCCTGGCGGAGCGCAAACCGGCCCGCTCCGAAGCTCTCGGGGTGGCGCGCAAGACCCGGGCCGTCTAGATCTGGAATCCGTCCGGCTTCAGCGAGGCGCCCGCGCCGAGCGGGCCAGTAGCATGATTGCGCCCAGCGCCGCCCCGCCCGCCGCGGCCCAGGAGTACGGGCCATGAGCCGTCAGGTAGGCCTGCGCGTTCAGTCCCCACTCTCCCACGGATCCCCGTATGCTGGGCGAGATGAAAAGAAACCCGCCGGCCATTCCCAGTAACCCAATCGTGCGAATCATACCCGCTCCTGAGGCCTCTTGGCCTCCGTCTCTAATGATCTTGACGGGGGACTTATCTGAAAAGTACTAAAGGTACTATATTAGTACTAGTACTATGGATTGCAATGCGGAAAACCGCCGAATTGAAGCCGCGGGTGTAAACGGATTGATTCGAGGCGCATCCAATAAGTGCTAGGCTAAAGGAAAAGGTGGCCATCAGCTTGTCCGGCCGGCTGCCCCGGATTGAACCATGAAAACAAACCGTGCTGTCTTAGCTGTGTTGTCCGCAGCGGGCTTAGGTCTTGTGGCGCTCTGCGTCCCTGGAAGTCCAGTCCGGGCCGCGGCGGAGCGCGCCGACGAGTTGGACGGCGGCATGCGCATCGTGACCGACGCCTACGCGCTCATCGAGAAGAATTTTGCGGACCCGGTGCAGGCCGACCGGGCATTCTACGGCTCCGCAGGCGGCGTGTCGGGCTACGCAGGCGCCATACCGGGCATGCTGGGGGCGCTCGACCCGCACTCCAGCTTCCTCACCCCGGCCGAATACGAGGACATGCAGCGGAAGCAGCGGGCGCAGTACTTCGGCGTAGGGATGCTGATCCGCGCCGATGTCGGCAAAATCGTGGCGTGGGAGCCTTTCCCCGGGATGCCCGCGATGCTAGCTGGAATACGCCGCGGCGACGTCATTGTGGCGGTGGACGGCCAGGATACGCGGAACATGGATTCGGCCAAGGTGGCGGACCTGCTGCGAGGGCCGCGCGACACGCAGGTGAAGGTCAGCGTGGCGCGAACAGGCGTGCCCGACCCCATCTCGATGGTGGTTACCCGAGGCGAGATCCCGACCCACAAAGTGGACGCCTACTGGCTGCAACCGGGCATCGTCTACCTGGGCATCCAGGATTTCGAGGCGCAAAACGTCGGCAAGGACGTCGAGTCTCTAATGGCCCAGCTTGGCGAACAGAACGTCAAGGGAATGGTTTTGGATCTGCGCGAGAACCCGGGCGGCCTGGTCACAGAGGCTGTCAGTGTGGTGGGGCGGTTCTTGCACGACGGCCAAGTGGTGGTCTCCGACCATGGGCGGTCGGTGCGAGAGCAGGTATACCGCGCCAAGGCCCAGCCGAATGCGCAGGATTATCCCATGGTGACGCTGGTGAACCGGAGATCGGCGTCGGCTTCCGAAATCGTCTCCGGCGCGCTGCAGGACCACGACCGCGCCTGGCTGCTGGGCGAGACCACGTTTGGAAAGGGCCTGGTACAGGCCCAATTTCCGCTTTCCGAGAACGCGGCGTTGCTGCTGACCATCGCGCACTACTACACGCCGAGCGGGCGGCTGATCCAGCGCGATTACCAGAACCAGTCTTTCTACGACTACTACACGACCCGCAAGGACGAGGCCCCCAGCCAAACCGACATCAAGGCCACCGACAGCGGACGCCGGGTCTACGGCGGCGGAGGCATCACGCCGGATGAGAAATACGCCGCAGTGGCCGCCACCGCGTTGGAGGGCCGTCTGGCGGATCCGGCGGCCAACGCGATTTTCCACTTCGGGAACGTGTACTTCGGGGCCGAGAAGCCGCAGCTTCCCGCCCCCACGTGGTCGCCGGACGCGGATACGCTGGCGCGCTTCAAGGCCTATCTCCAGAGCCAGCATTTCACGTTCACGGACGCGGAGTTCGCGGCCAGCCAGAAATGGATCAGCGACCAGATTCGCATGGAGTTGCTCATACGCGCCTACGACGGGAAGACCGCAACGCGCACCATGATGATGGACGATCCGGAAGTTCGCCAGGCGATCGAGAGCCTTCCCAAAGCGCAGTCGCTACTCGCCCGCCGCGGACCCACCCAGCGCGCCGCACTGCGGTAAGCAGGTAGCTGAACGCTGAAAGCCGAACGCTGAATCAGAAACTGAGCGTTCTGGTCCGCGGCTCTTCTTCCGCATTCGGGAGGTAAAGCGTTTGGCAATGCTCGCAGCGGTAAATTTCAGCCTCCGCTCCGAACTTGCGCTTCACCTCCTCGCCGAAGAAGTACCAGCGCTTCAGATGGCCGGCGCAGAGTTTGCCCTTCGCATCTTTCTCGTTGCAGGCCCTCATGCGCGGCAGGCGCCGCTTGACCTTGACGCCGTCGCTGAGAGTATCCACCAACTCCGCCACGGGGACGTCCTTGCCGGACGACGCATACTTGGGATTCGCCATATCGAGAAACCGAGTATATCAGGCGGCACTCCCCACGCGCCGGGAGCGCGAAGGATTTTGCGTTTCCTCCGCCCGCCAGTATAGGCTGAAGCTAATGGATTCCAGCGGCCCGAACCGCTTGCGCGACGCGATGGACGCGGCCCTGGCCGGGCTTCAGGCCGGCATGGTGGCGACGGTGTTCTTTCTGGCGTGGATGGGGGTGGCGGCCAGGTTCGCGTACACCAGTTTCTGGACGGCCGAGAACCTGATGGCCAGCGTCTTCCATGGCCGCGCCGCGATCCGCGGGGGGATGTACTCGGGCACGATCTCCGGGCTGGCGCTGTACCTTCTCCTGTACAGCCTCCTGGGCGCACTGTTCGCGATGGCCGTCAGGGGCCGGGTGGCAGGTTCGCGGCTGACGCTGGCGGGCATTCTCTTCGGGCTGTGCTGGTATTACCTTTCTTTCCGCATGGCGGCGAAAGCCGCCGCTCCGCTGGT
This sequence comes from Bryobacteraceae bacterium, assembly GCA_050012095.1. Lineage (GTDB taxonomy): Bacteria > Acidobacteriota > Terriglobia > Bryobacterales > Bryobacteraceae > BOG-224. Next base: position 31,611 of record JBEKHV010000044.1, read on the forward strand.
AGCCCTTCTGCACGCCGAGGGGCCGACGCTGTGGGGCCACGCACTCTACGGCGCGCTGCTGGCCAGATACCGGCTCTATCTCCCGCGTTCCGAAACGCCGGCGGCGCCGGGCCAGCCCGCTCCGGAGGCGACCCCGGCCGCGGCCGGCGACGGGGCAGCCGAGCCGCCCGCGTGACAACCGCTCGCTTGGGTTGGACGCGGTCGAGATCGCCGAGGCGCTGGGCGGGCGATGCGCTGTTTCAGAGCCGCCGCGTTCTCCGTTTCCCCAGCGCCCGCAGCGCCGCGCAGCTCCGGTGCGACGACAGAACGAAAAGGATGGCCTCCTTGACGCCCGAGTCTTTCGCGGAGGAATAGACCGCGACACGCGTTCTGTCCGCGTCTTCGTCGCCTCCGAGGTTCAGCGACTAGGCGAGTTCCAATTCAATCTTCTTCGCCGCCGGATCCAGTTTCACGATGCGGAAGCTGCGGACCTGGCCGGAGTGCGCGGAATCGCGCCTGGCGCCGCCCGCCGCGCCTTTCCAGCGGGCCTTCAGCATGGAAGTCATGACGGAGAGACCCGCCGTCTCCGGCGCGGCAGCCTCTTCCGGGGCAGCCTTTTCCGGAGTGTCCGCTGGGGCGTCCATCCGGCAGGCGGCATGGACGCCTTCGCCTAGCTCGACGCGCGCCCGCCCGCCGGAAATCCCCGCCATGCGCCCGGTCACCACATCGCCCTCCTTGTGCTCGGCGATGTACTCGTCCAGGCTGGTGGGAACCAATTGTTTCATGCCGAGGCGGATGCGGCGCTTGCCGGTGTCCACTTCGAGCACCTGCGCTTTCACCGTCTGCCCGGCATGCAGGACTTCCTGCGGGTGGTTGATCCGCTTTTCCGCGCTGATGTCGCCTATGTGGATCATGGCTTCCAATCCCTCGGCCAGCTCCACGAAGGCGCCGAATTTCATCAGGCTGGTGACCGTTCCTTCCACCACCGAGCCCACGGGATATTTTTGCGCCGCATCGGCCCACGGGTCGCCCAGGGCCTGCTTCAGGCCGAGTGCGATCCGGCGGTCGGCCTGATTTACGCCGAGGATCGCCACTTCCACGCGATCGCCGGGCTTCACCACGTCCGATGGCCTGGGCGTCTTCTTCGACCACGACATCTCGGAGAGGTGGAGCAACCCTTCCACGCCTTTTTCGAGCTCCACGAACGCGCCGAAATCGGCCACGCGCGTGACCGTGCCCTGCACGCGGTCGCCCGTCTTGTACTTCTCGCCCGCCAGTTCCCACGGGTGCGGCTGGAGCTGCTTCAGGCCCAGCGAAATGCGGCGCTTGGCCGGATCGACCTTCAGCACCTTGGCATCCACCTGGTCGCCGACCGCCAGGGCGTCGGCGGGCTTGTTCAGCCGCGCCCAGGAGATGTCCGCCACGTGCAAAAGCGCGTCCACGCCGCCGATGTCCACGAACGCGCCGTAATCGGTCAGCGAGCGGACCGTACCGTGCACGATATCGCCTTCCTTCACCTCCGCGTAGCGCCGATCCTTGGAGGCGCGCTCTTCTTCTTCCAGCACCGCCCTCCGATCCACCACCACGTCTTCATCGGCCACGTCGATTTTGATGATGAGGCAGCGGATCTCCTGGCCGATCAGCTTCTCCACGTCGGCCGCGTCCCTGGCGCCGCTGCGCGAGGCGGGCATAAAGGCCCGCACGCCCACATCCACGCTGACGCCGCCTTTCACCACGGCCGTGACCACGCCCGCGATGGGCGATTTGCCGGCGAAAGCCCTTTCCAGAGAGGACCAGTCCTTGGGACGCTCGACCTTGACCCGCGACAACTCGTAGTAGCCTTCTTCGGACCGGCCCTTGATGGAAACCGAGATCCGATCCCCGGGTTTCACCGTCTCGCCGGCCTTCTGGAAATCCGCAAGAGGGATGGCGCCTTCGGTCTTAAAGCCGATATCGAGGAAAACCAATTCACCCGAGATGGCGATCACGGAGCCTTCCAGGCCCCGGCCGCCTCGTTCGGCTCGATGGCTGTGCGCCTGCTCGTATTGCGACAGAATATCGCCGAACGACTCGGTGTTTTCGGTGGCGGGTTGGGGGTCAGGATAGGCAGCCCGATCCCGATCCACTAGAGTTGGGTTGGACATGAGACCTACTTGTTCATTGTGGCATAATCCCGACTAGGGTATATCCTTGCCTTCCGACTCGATTCCGCGCTGGGTCCGGGGCGTCCGGTCCCAGGACGTAGTCTGGTTTCTCCTCTTCGCCGTGCTCGTCCGCACCACTCCGCACGGCGACGCCCCGGAGGTCGCGCCGCTGGTGGCGCTGGCCATCATGCAGATTCTCGAGCCCCGGGTACCGGCGATGGAATCCACCCGGGGAAGGGTTCTGTGGCTGGTTCTGAAACTTGCTTTGGGCTACGTGCTGATCGGGTACACGGGGACGATAGAGAGCTGGTACTGGCCGATTTTGCTGTTGCCGGTGGTTTCGGCGGCTACCACGCTGGGCTTCGCCGGGACTCTGGTGTTCATCTTCCTGGCCGCCGGCGCTTACCTCAGCTTCCTGGCATGGCTGGTTCATTGGCAAGGGTACATCTTCGCATTGACCGTGCGCGTCGTCTTTTTGGCGATGGCCGGCATCCTGACCAACGCGCTAGCCGGGCAGTTGCGCGTCCAATCCGCGCGATACCGCCGGACGGCGGAGCAACTCGCCGAGGCCAACGCCCATCTCCGGGAGGCCGAGGAGGCGGTGCGCCGGTCGGAGCGCCTGGCCGCCCTGGGGCAGCTTTCCGCGGGGCTGGCGCACGAATTGCGCAACCCGCTCGGTACCGTCAGGGCTTCCGCGGAAATGCTAAGCCAAGCCGTGAGCACGGAGAACGAAGTGGCGCGCGAAGTGGCCGGCTTCATCACCTCGGAGGTGGACCGCGCCAACTCCCTGGTCACGCGCTTCCTGCAATTCGCCCGTCCGCTGGAACTGCGGCCCGAGAAGGCCGACCTGGCGCGGACGCTGGATCGCGCCGTGGCGCTGGTGGAGCGCGAGGCGCCGGGCGTGGCCATCTACAAGAACTACGAACTGGAGATGCCGCCGTTCGCCTTCGACGCGGAGCTGATGGAGCGCGTCATTTACAACCTGGCGCTCAACGCCGCACAGGCCACCGCGCCGGGCGGCGCGGTCACGGTGAAGACGCGCGCGGCCGGCGGCATGGCCGAGATCGCGGTGATCGACCGCGGCGCGGGAATCGACTCCCGGCATCTCAATTCCATCTTCAACCCGTTTTTCACCACCAAGCCGGCCGGCGTGGGTCTGGGACTCGCCATCGTTTCCAAGATCGTCGACCAGCACGGCGGTAAGATAACAGTGGAAAGCGAACCCGGCAAAGGGAGCGTGTTCCGCATCCTGCTGCCGATGGAGCGCGCCGCCTCGCCGCCCGCCGCATGAAACAGCGCATCCTGATTGTCGAAGACGAAGACAAGCTCCGGCGCGTGCTCGAATTGCAGCTCGTCTCGGCCGGGTACGACGTGGACCAGGCCGTCAGCGCCGAGGCCGGCCTGAAAACCGTGGACCGCGCCGACCTGGTGCTCACCGATTTCAAAATGCCCGGCATGGACGGGCTTCAGTTGCTGGCGCTCATCCGCCGGCAGAACGCGCAGGTCCCGGTGATCGTCATGACCGCGTTCGGCAGCATCGAGACCGCGGTGGAGGCCATGAAAGCCGGCGCCACCGACTTCCTGCTGAAGCCCTTCCCGCTCGATCACCTATTGCAGGTGGTCCGGAAGGCGCTGGAAGTGCGCGACCTGCGCGACGAGAACCGCAAGCTGAAAGCGGAGCTGGGCCGGCGCTACGAATTCGCGAGCATCATCGGGCGCAGCCCCAACATGCAGGAGATCTTTGCCGCCATCGAGCGGGTGGCCCCCACCCGCGCCACCGTGCTTCTGGCGGGCGAGAGCGGCGTGGGCAAGGACCTCATCGCCCGCGCCATCCATTTCCACTCTCCGCGCCGCGACCGTCCGCTGGTCAAGATCAATTGCAGCTCCATTCCCGAGGGTCTCATGGAAAGCGAGCTGTTCGGCTACGAGAAGGGCGCGTTCACCGGCGCCGCGGCGTCCAAGCCAGGCAAGTTCGAGCAGGCCGATACCGGCACGGTGTTCCTGGACGAGATCGGCGACGTGCCCGGGAACATTCAAGTGAAGCTGTTGCGGATCTTGCAGGAGCGCGAGTTCGAACGGCTGGGCAGCAACGTCACGCGGCGCATCGACGTGCGCGTGATCGCCGCCACCAACCAGGACCTGCGCGCCGCGCTGGAGCAGGGCGCTTTCCGCGAGGATCTGTACTACCGGCTGAACGTGGTTCCATTGAACATCCCCCCGCTGCGCGAGCGCAAGCAGGACATCCCGTTTCTGGCGAACCACTTCGTCAAGAAACTGGCCCCGGACGCGGGCTGCCGGGTGGAATCGATTTCGGATGCGGCCATGGAAAAGCTGATGAGCTACCACTGGCCCGGCAACGTGCGCGAGTTGGAGAACGTGATCGAGCGCGGCTTGGTGATGTGCGCCGGAACGCAACTGGACGCCGTGGATATCAAGCTGGAGGGCGCCCCGGGGCGGGGAAGCGCCTCCCACGCGCCGGCCGAAACGCATTTTCTGCCCGAAGGCGCGACCTTGGACAGCTACGAGCAGGAGATCATCCGCGAAGCTCTGCGCCGCGCCGAAGGCAACAAGAGCCAGGCCGCGAGGCTGCTCGGCCTGACGCGCAACGCCCTGCGGTACCGGCTCACGCAGATGGGCTTGGAGGCGTAAGGGTTCTGGCTGGCGCGGGAGGATCATAAGGCGATTTCTGCTACATTGTGGAGCGGCATGAGGATCATCGACCTCAAACTAGCCGTAAGCGAAATCAAGCAGGCCGTGGAAGACGCGAGGAAACGGGGAAGGCCCTCTCCGTTTTTCTTCGTCGCCGGCGCCGGCATTTCGAACCCGCCTGTTCCCCTTGCCGGTGAAATCCAGGAGGACTGCAAACGAATCGCGTTGGAATACGGAAGACCGGGCGGGTCCCCATCGCCGCGCCCCGGAGACGCGTATTCTCATTGGTTCTCGCAGGCGTATCCCCAGCCGGAACAGAGGCAACGGTATCTCCGGGACCTGATGGAGAAAGCATTCATCTCGCGCGCCAACTTTCGCCTTGCGCACCTTCTGCTGGAGTCCACGGTGAGCAACCTGGTATTTACGACGAATTTCGACGACTTCCTTTCGCGTGCGCTCACGCTGTTCGGAAAGCAGCACATCGTCTGCGACCATCCGAACACGGTCGAGCGGATCGACTTGGAGTCCCCCGACACTCAGATCGTTCACGTCCACGGTTCTTATTGGTTCTACGACTGCTGCAATCTCAAGGAGGAGGTCGAGCGGCGGGCACAGTTGTCTGGTGCGACATCTTTCACCATCGCCCAACTGCTCGACGGCGTATTGTGGAGCCGTTCGCCGCTGGTCTTGGGCTATAGCGGCTGGGACGGCGACATCTTCATGAGCGCGTTGAAGCGGCGCCTATCGGTCGGCTTGCGCACTAATCTCTATTGGTTTTGTTATAGGAGAGCCAATGCTGACGGTTTGCCGGACTGGCTGACGCGCGTGGGCAACGTCACCGCCGTTCTGCCGCCCGAGTCGAGGGCGGAGGACGCCGGACCCGCGAGCAGAGGCGAGCTGCCGGACGGAGAGCCTCCTGGCAGTGCCGCTCCCCGAGCGGCCGAGTCTGGCGCAGGCTCCGGCGCAAAAGCAGCGGAAACGCCGCTCTCGGCGACCGCCGTCTTGGACGATCTCGTTCGAGCCTTTGGTCTCTCACCGCCAAAGCTGACGCAGGACCCGCTGGGTTTCTTCGCCGAACAACTGAAGACCTCCCTGATAGGCGACAGGCCCGACGACGAGGGCCAGAGCGACGTCTATTCGATCCGAGGGGTCATCGAACAGGTATTAGGCGCAAGGAAGTTGCAGCGTGCCGCTCCGACGTCCAAGATTGCTGCCGAACTGGAGGCTGTGCGGGACGCCAGCCGCCGCTCGGATTACCGCGCCGCCGTACGAGGCGCCGGCAGGATTCGCCTTGAGGAACTTGGCGCCACGCAATTGCGGGAACTGCTGCTAACGATGGCCCAGGCAGGGGCGGCGCTTTGGGACAACTCACCGGATGAACTCCTGAGTTATGACTTGGTTCTCTCCATTGCCGACAAGATGGAATCGGCTGGCGCCACCGACCCCGCTGTCGTGCGCGAGGGCGCCAAAGCGCTCTATAACAAGGGTCTCACTCTCGGCGTTTTGAACCGCAGCGAGGAAGAGATCGCAGTTTACGATGAGGTGGTGCGGCGGTACGGCGACGCGACGGAAGCGCCGCTGCGGGAGCAGGTCGCGAAGGCCCTGGTCAACAAGGGCATTACGCTGGGCAGCTTGAACCGTAGCGAGGAAGAGATCGCCGTTTACGACGAGGTGGTGCGGCGGTACGGCGAAGCGCCGGAAGCGCCGCTGCGGGAGCGGGTCGCGAAGGCCCTGGTCAACAAGGGCATTACGCTGGGCAGCTTGAACCGTAGCGAGGAAGCGATCGCGGCTTACGACGAGGTGGTGCGGCGGTACGGCGAAGCG
>JBEKHV010000045.1:0-38177 GCA_050012095.1 Bryobacteraceae bacterium
GGGTTGTTCTTCCCCAGCACCCGGGTGATGGCCGCCGTGAGGGTCGTCTTGCCATGATCGATGTGCCCGATCGTACCCACGTTCACATGCGGCTTGCTGCGGTCGAATTTTTCTTTTGCCATGACGTCACGCTTTCTCTGTACGGGTTTCCTTACAGGGAGCCCGCAGGGGCCAGTCCCTTGCGGGGAAAAACCGGAGCCGTTGACCAGGATTGAACTGGTGACCTTCCGTTACGGACGCTCTACCGGAACCACCCCGGACAACCGCTCGAATAGCCGCTTACGATCCGCGATTCCCGCGCGGCTCTTTAAGAAAGCCTCACGGGCACAGGCGCCGCCCCGGGTCGCATATTCTTCGAAACCCATCAACTCCCAAGGTTGAAAACTGCTTGTCCAACGGCCCGTCTTCGTGTTGTGCTCACGGACCCGCCTGCCTACGTCCGAGGTCATCCCGATATAACGCCTGCCAGTCGGGACGCTCCGAAGCACGTAAACATACCACATTGCCAAATCTGGAGCCGTTGACCAGGATTGAACTGGTGACCTCGTCCTTACCAAGGACGCGCTCTACCAACTGAGCTACAACGGCAAAACCCTTCTCCGGCCCAGCCGGGAACCGAACCTGTGATCTTCCGATCACGGACGCTCTACCAACTGAGCTACAACGGCAAAACCCTTCTCCGGCCCAGCCGGGAACCGAACCTGTGATCTTCCGATCACGGACGCTCTACCAACTGAGCTACAACGGCTCGTCCATCATCGGGCCGCCGATTGGGGGCCCAAAACCAAGTTTACGAGACTTCCTGGTGGACGGGGGAGGATTCGAACCTCCGTAGCTCGCAAGGAGCGACAGATTTACAGTCTGTTGCCATTAACCACTCGGCCACCCGTCCGGACCATACGCCCGCAGTGCTCCCACCTCAAGCAGGACCGTCAATGCAGGGAAACCATAATGATACAAGGAGTATGCGGTCTCCCGCAACTCTCGGCGTCATCGCGGCGCGGGTTCGGCTCCTTCCGTCAGGCTCTTCCGCCAGACCGCATGGAGCTTCCCGCGCTCTTCCGCGCTCAGAGGGGCCGGGCTGGGGGTGGGCTGATCCTCCAGGCACTGGTCATGGAGGTAACAGTCGAGCTTCTGGCGCATCGCCAACCGGCCGCGGCGAAGGCGGGTCTTGACGACGTCGACGCTCAGTTCCAGGATCTGCGCGGTCTCTTCGGTGGACAACTCCTCGATGTCCCGCAGCAGAACGACGGCTCGGTAGACGGGTGGAAGCTCAAAAATGAAGAGTTGGGCTATAGCGCCCGCTTGCTACGATAGAAGCCTGTTCCCGTTATGCCTGAAAAGCCCTACGACCATCGCCAGATCGAATTGAAGTGGCACGCCCGCTGGGAGAACGCCGATTTCTACAAGGCCGAGGAGAACTCCGCCAAGCCCAAGTTCTACGTGCTCGAAATGCTGCCCTACCCGAGCGGCGCCCTGCACATCGGCCACATCCGCAACTACTCGATCGGCGACGCGCTGGCGCGCTACAAATGGATGCGCGGCTACAACGTGTTGCACCCCATGGGCTGGGACGCTTTCGGGCTGCCCGCCGAGAACGCCGCTATCGCCAGCCAGAGGCCGCCGCGCGAGTGGACCCTCCAGAACATCGCGGCCATGAAGAAGACCCACCGCCGCTTCGCCTTCAGTTACGATTGGGACCGCGAAATCTCCACCTGCGAGCCCGAATATTACCGCTGGAACCAGTGGTTCTTTCTGAAGATGCTCGAGCGCGGCCTGGCCTACCGCAAGCGGGCTCTGGTCAATTGGTGCCCCCGCTGCGCCACCGTGCTGGCCAACGAGCAGGTGGTGGAGGGCTGCTGCTGGCGCCACGAAGACACGCCCGTGGAGCAGAAATCTCTCGATCAGTGGTTTCTCAAGATCACGGACTACGCCGATCGGCTGCTCGACGATATGGCCAAGCTGGAAGGCGGCTGGCCCGAGCGCGTGCTCACCATGCAGCGCAACTGGATCGGCCGTTCCGAAGGCGCCGAGCTTGATTTTTCGCTCGCGGACGATGGCCGCCCCATCCGCGTCTTCACCACCCGCGCCGACACTATTTACGGCGCCACCTGCGTGATCCTGGCGCCGGAGCATCCGCTGGCCGAAGAGTTGCTCGACGCCGAAGGGCGGGTGCGCGCCAAGGCCATGGTGGATGCCCGCGCCGGGCGCAATCCCGGCGATATCGAGAAGGAAGGCTTCTTCACCGGCCGCCTGGCCGTGAACCCGTTCAGCGGCGAGAAGGTCCCCATCTGGATCGCCAACTTCGTGGTGATGGGTTACGGCACGGGGGCCATCATGGCCGTGCCCGCGCACGATGAACGCGATTTCGAGTTCTGCCGCAAGTACGGCATCCCGATACGGCCCGTGATCCGCCCCAAGGATGGCGCGCTTGCCACGGAACCGGGAATGACGGAAGCGTTCACGGAGTACGGCGTCGTCGAGAGCTCCGGCCCATGGTCGGGCATGACTAGCCAGAACGCGCGCGTCGGTATGGCCGAGTGCGCCCAGGATTGCGGCTTCGGCAAGGCCGCCGTCACGTTTCGCATCAAGGATTGGGGCATCTCGCGCCAGCGGTACTGGGGCACGCCGATCCCGGTGATCCATTGCCCCGCGTGCGGCGTCGTGCCCGTGCCCGAAGATCAGCTTCCCGTGCTGCTGCCGCTGGAGGCCGAGCTCACCGGGGCCGGCCGCTCGCCGCTCGAAAACGTTCCGGCGTTCGTCAACGCGCCGTGCCCGGCGTGCGGAGCCGCGGCCCGGCGCGAGACCGATACCATGGACACCTTCATCGATTCGTCCTGGTATTTCTACCGCTACTGCGATCCGCACAACAGCGCGGCGCCGTTCGACCCCGCCAAGATCGCCTACTGGTTCGAGATCGATCAATACATCGGCGGCGTCGAGCACGCCATTTTGCACTTGATCTACTCGCGCTTCTTCACCAAGGTGATGCGCGATATCGGGCTGATCTCGAACGACGAGCCGGCGCGGCGCCTCTTCACGCAGGGCATGGTGATCGCCGATGGCGCCAAGATGTCGAAGTCCAAGGGCAACGTGGTGGGAGCCGACATGCTGGCCGAAAAGTTCGGCGCCGATACCGCGCGCATGTTCGTCCTGTTCGCCAACTCGCCGGAAAACGAAGTGGATTGGCGAGCCGAAGGCGCCGAGGGCGTCCACCGCTTCCTGGGCCGCGTGTACCGCTTTGTGACGCGCAACGTAGAACAGGCTCCCGGTCTGCCCGGCGCCTCCGACAAGAAAGTCCTCCGCAAGCTCCACCAGACCCTCAAGAAGATCACGGAAGATTTCGAAAGCCGCTGGCACTTCAACACGTGCATCGCCTCCGTCATGGAGCTGGTGAACGTGCTCTACGCCGAGGAGCAAGACATCTCCAGGCCGGCTATGGCGGAGATCATCGAAAAGCTGGCGCTTATGCTGGCGCCGTTCGCGCCGTATCTTTCGCAGGAGATCTGGGAAGAGTCGGGCAGGGAAGGCCCCGTCTTCCGCCAGCCGTGGCCGGCGTTCGACACCGAACTGGCCAAAGAAGAAGAAGCCGAGATCGTCGTGCAGGTCAACGGCAAGCTGCGCGCCCGCTTTCACGCGCCTTTCGGAACCCCCAAGGAAGATCTCGATGCGCGCGCACAGTCCGACGAAAAGGTGCAGCCCTTCCTGGCCGGCAAGCAGGTGATCAAGATCATCACCGTGCCGGATAAGTTGGTGAACATTGTGGTGAGGTAGGCAATCGGACAGCGGCCGCCGATGAACGCGGATTCACGCCGATAACACATTGTTTTTCAATCGGTGTCCATCTGCGTTTATCGGCGGCTAACGCCTTGTTCAGCTTCCTACCGTACAATCCCGCAAGTTCGCATTTTCTTCGCCTGCGTTACACTGAAATCCAATGCGGTTGCTAACTGGGCCGCCGGGTTCGGGTAAGACTCACATCGTCCTGGAGCGCGTGCGCGTGGCGTTGCGCGCGGGTGACGAGTCTCTTTGCCTGCTGGCTCCCACTGCGACCCTCGCGCAGCACCTGCAAAACCGGCTGGCGCGCGAGGGCCTCGTATTTCGCGGCGGGCTGATCCAGACGCTCTCCGGGTTCATCGACCCGTGGGCCGCCGGTCTCACCCAGGCGCCCGACGCCACGGTATACCTGATGGTGGAGGCGGCCGCGCGGCGCGTGAATCGCCCCGAATTCGCCCGCGTGGCGCACTTGCCGGGATTCTGCGCGGCGCTGGCCCGCGGCATCCAGGAATTCTCCGCGGCCGGTTGCGACAGCGCGCGCCTTGCGAGCCACCTCCCGGATGCGCCGCTGGTCCCGGCCTTCCTGGCCGTCTATCGCGAGGTCGAAAGGGATCTCGATCGGCGCGGCTTGGCGCTGCGCGCCGCGCGTCTGGAGCGCGCCGCCGAGAAGATCGAGCGCGAAGGCGCGGGTCCCTTCCAGACCATCCTGCTGGATGGTTTCCACGCCCTGCCCGAGCCTGAGCTGCGCCTCATCGCGGCGCTCGATAAATGCGCCGAGGTCACTCTCACGCTGGCCGATGACGATCTTGGAGGACCGGTGCGCGCGCTGGCGGAGCAAGCCTTCTGGGAGCGCGCCACGCGGGCGCGCCCGGCCCCGGCGATGCGCCTCTTCCGCGCGCCCTCCATTGAGCGCGAAGTCGAAGAGATCGCCCGCCGCATCCTGGAGCAGGCTGCCGCGGGCCGTCCCTTCCGCGAGATGGGAATCATCGTCCGCGCCGCCGATGTCTACGCGCCCGTGCTCCGCTCGACCCTGGGCCGTTTCGGAATTCCCGCCCGTTTCTATTTCGATTCGAACCTGGACCGCCATCCCACAGTTCGCTTTCTCACCGGCGCCGTGGCGGCCATGCTGGGCGGCTGGGATCACGCGCGGACGCTGGCGGCGCTGCGCCTCGCGCCGCGCTTCGCGGATTCGATCGTGATGGACCGCTTCGATTTCAACGTCCGCGAGCAAATGCCAGACAAGGGGTTGGGAGGATTGAAGGCTTTTCTGGTGGACGCCGACGGCCAGCCTTTTTCCAGCGGCGCCGGACGTCTGCTTCGCAAGATCGATCGCCTCGGCGCCATCGAAGAGTGGCGCTCGTTCGAGCTATCGCCCCGGGACTGGGCGGCGCGGATGCGCGCGTTGCGCGGCCTGTACCGCCCCGCGCGGCCCGTGGATGGCGCGGGCCACGAGTGGGCACTCGAATGGCGCAGCCAGGCTGCCGCTCTCGATGCGTTCGACGACGCGCTCGGCGAGGCGGCGGAAGCGCTGGAAGCGGGGCGGCAGTTGACGCTCGACGAATTCTGGAGCGCCGTCGAGCCGGCGCTGCGGCTCAAGCCGTTGCGCCTGGCCGACGGGCGGCGCAACGTGGTCCACGTGATGAGCGCGCATGAGGCCCGCCAGTGGGATCTCCCGGCGGTCTTCGTGTGCGGGATGACGGAAAAGCAGTTCCCGCAATTCCACCGGCAGGATCCGTTCTTTCCCGATGCGGCGCGTTGCAAGCTGAACGAACACGGCATCCGCGTGCGAACCGCCGAAGAGTTCGAGCGCGAGGAGCGCGCTCTTTTCGATTCGGCCATCACCCGGGCCACGGAGCAGGTGACGCTCTCGTACGCGGAATTCGACGCGCGCGGCGACCCCCACTTGCCCTCGCTATTCCTGGAGGGCTTGGGTCTCGCTCCCGAGCCGGCGCGGCCCGTGCGGCCGCGCGTCGGCCCTCCGGGCCATGCGCCAGCGCCCGTCCCTGCCACGATCCGCGCGCCGGCGTTGATCGAGGCCCTGCGCGAGAAGCACGCGCACTTTTCGCCGACCGCGCTGGAACGCTACATGCAGTGCCCGTTCCTGTACTTCGGTGAGCGCACGCTACGCCTCGCTACGGCTCCGCCGCGGCCCGAGGAGCGTCTCGATTTCATGATGCAAGGCAACATCGTTCACCAGACGCTGGCGGGGTGGTATGCGCGCCCTCAGGATATCGCGCCGCTGTTCGAAAGCGTCTTCCAACAAGCGCTGGATGAGGAACGCATCCCGCGGAGCTATGGGGCGGAACGCCTGCGCAACGCCATGCGAGAGGATCTGGAGGCATTCGCCGCCGACCAGCGATGGCCGCGCGGCCGCTTTCAGGCGGAGATGGAAAAGGCATTCTCCTTCGATCTGGACGGCGTGACGATCGCCGGAAAGATCGATCGGCTCGACGTGGAGCCGGATGGGCGCGCCTACGTGATCGACTACAAGTACAGCGCCGGCCAGAGGGTCCGGCAGCGGGTGCGCGACCAAACCGTGTTGCAGCCGCCGCTTTACGTTATGGCCGCGGAGAAGGCGTTTGGATTGCGCCCGGCCGGCATGTTTTATATTGCCCTGAAGGGCGGGGTGGACTACGCCGGTTGGAGCGACGCGCCGGTGGGAGAGCTTCGCGGGGAAACCATTCCCGAGGACTGGCAGGAGCGCGCCGCCGCGCGGACCTTGCGCGCGGCCGCCGAGATTCTCTCCGGGCGCATCGAAGCGCGGCCGGCCGATCCGGGTGGCTGCGCTTCCTGCGACTATCGCACCGTCTGCCGCATCGGCGAGGCAAGCGCCCTGCCTGCCCCGGCGCACGCAGGGGAGGGCGCGTGAACTTCACTCCCGAGCAGCTCGACGCCGTCGACGCCGGCCGGCCGCCGCTCGATACGTGCGTCACGGCGGGACCCGGCTCGGGTAAGACCACCGTGCTGGTAGAGTACTTCCGGAGACTGGTGGCGGCCGGCGCCGATCCGCTGCGTATCCTGGCCATCACCTTCACCGAAAAAGCCGCCGCCAACATGCGCAAGAAATTGGCGGAGGCGTTTCAAGCTGAGTCCGAAACGCGCGCGCGCCTGGAGCGGGCCTGGGTTTCCACGGTGCACGGATTCTGCGCCCGGCTGCTGCGCGAGAACGCGGTATTCGCCGGCATCGACCCGGAGTTCCGCGTGGCGGACGAGCGCGAATCGTGGCGCTGGCGGCAAACGACGATCGCCGAGGCGGTAGAGGCCCTTTTCCGCGAGCGCCCGGCGGCGGTTCGCGATCTGATTCGCGGACTTTCCTCGCCCGATTGTGAGGAAGCCATTCTGGATGCTTACGACGCCCTGCGGGGAGCGGGCGTGAGAGCCGGGGACTTGGCGGACTTCCGCCCGCCGCCGGGCCGCACGCAGCGCGACGTGGCGCTCACCCTGGAAGAGCTTGCGGCCGATCCCGCCGACGGGTGGAGCCGGGCGCAGCGGGAGCATCTGGACGCGGCGATCGAAGGCGCCGAACGCATCTTGTCGGCCGAAGGCCCGCTCGAAGGCCTGCGCGCCGTCGCGGCCTTCTCCGTGAATTTGCAGAAGTGTAAGCGCGGCACGGCCGCCTACGACCTGATCAAGCGGCTGCGCGATGAGACCGCCGAACTGAAGTACACGCTCATCACCGCGTTCCACGGCCCCCAGCGTGAACTGCTGCTGGAACTGCTGCGGCGGTTCGACGTTCTCTATCGCGAGCGTAAGCGGCAAGCGGGCGCGCTCGATTTCGCCGATCTGGAGGAGTTCGCCGTGCGGCTGCTGGCGGAGAACGGTGAAACCCGCGAGCGGCTTCAGGCGCAGTTCGCCCACATCCTGATGGACGAATACCAGGACACGAATCCCCAGCAGGCCAGGTTGCTCAATCTGCTGCGGACTCCGGGCCGCTTTTACGCCGTGGGCGATGTAAACCAATCGATCTACGGCTTTCGCCACGCCGAGCCGGACGTGTTCCGGCGATTCCGCGCCGCGGCGGAGCGCAATGGCCGGTGCGTCGAGCTGACGGGCAATTATCGGAGCCGTGCGGACATCCTGCGGGCGGTGGAAACCGTAGCCGCGGGCGCCGCGGGCATCGAGCCGCGGCGTCTGCGTCCCCAGCGCGAGTTCGAAGACGCCGTTCCGGTATCGGTAGAGTGCGCGTATCTCCGGGGGGCGGACGCCGCCTCGGCCTTGCGCGCCGAGGCGCGGTGGGTGGCGCGCCGCGCGCTGGAGCTGGGCTTCGGCTACCGGGATATCGCCGTGCTCGTGCGGAACACGGAGGTGATCCCGGAATTCACTTCCGCCTTCGAGGAAGCGGGTATTCCGTACCTGGTCAACCGCGGCCGCGGGTTCTACGAGAACCCGGAAGCGCAGGACCTGGCCAGCCTGCTGCGCGTGATCGCCAACCCGCGCGACGAGATCGCGCTGGCGGCCGTGCTCCGCTCTCCGCTGGTGGGGGTCTCGGCCGATGCGCTGCTCCAACTCAGGCTCATGGGCGAAAACATGGGAGCGGCCCTGGCCGCGCAGACCCCCGCTCCGCCGGCCTTCGAGGCGTCGGACGCGGTCCGTCTCCAGCGGTTCCGCGAGCGGCTGAGGGAATGGCGCATGCGGCGCGAGCACGTCTCCTTCGACCGCCTGCTGCTTACGGCCATGGACGAGAGCGGATACCGGTTCAACTCCAGCGCGCGCGGCGCGGCCGTTACCGACAAGTTTCTGGCGCAGGCGCGCGCCGCCTCCGCGCGCATGTCGCTCGATGAGTTCGTCGAGGAACTGGCCTTGCTGCGCGACGAGAACCCGCGCGAACCGGATGCGCCGCCCGACGACGGCGCCGACGCCGTCAAGGTGATGACCATTCACTCCGCCAAGGGCCTGGAGTTTCCGGTGGTATTTGTGGCCGCGCTGCACAAGGGCGTGGAGACCACCCCGCCGCCGGTGGCTTTTCTGCCGGGCGTCGGGCTGGGGACGCGCTGGCGCAATCCGGCCTGCCGCGAGGAGAAGGACGACCTGTTCCAGCACGAGTTGCGCAAGCGGTGGAAGGAACGCGACGAGCGCGAAGGCGACCGGCTGCTCTACGTCGCCATGACCCGCGCGGAGCAGCGTCTGATCCTGAGCTTCTCCGGCAAGGGTGAAAAGCCGGCGAATTGGGCGGCGGACGTGGTAGGGGCGCTCGATCTCGATCTGGCCGAACCGCGCGGCGAGGTTCTCACCCGCGTGACGCCGGGCAGCGAGGAGTGGAAGCTGCGGCTGGTGGTCGCCGAGGCTGGACGCGAATTGGCAGGCGGAAGCGCCTGCCCCACCTTGGTGCGCGAGCCCTTGCAGCGTGGGGCAGGCGCTTCCGCCTGCCATCTGCCTGTGGACGAAGTCGAGCCTCCGCTGATCGCCAACCAACAGGATGGGGACGCCACGGTGACCGCTCTCACGACCTTCGCCAATTGCCCTCGCGCTTACTACTTAGGGAATTACCTCGGATTCAAGACGGAGAGGCTGGGTGGAGCGTCCCGCGGTATTCCGGCGGCGGAACTGGGATCGCAGACGCACGCTCTGCTGGCGGGCGACTCGGTCCCAGACGCCGATCCGGAGGCGGCGCGCCTAGCGGACGTCTTCCGGCAAAGCCCGCTCGGCCGCCGCGCGGCGCGGGCGCGGCGCCTCGAGCGCGAATTCGATTTCGTGATCTCGATCGAGGATCTGGTCGTCCGCGGGCAAATCGACCTGTGGTTTGAAGAGAACGGAGAGCTTGTGCTGGTGGATTACAAGACCGACGACGTGACCCGCGCCCAGGCCCACGAGCGCGCGCGCGACTACGGCTTGCAACTGCGGCTTTACGCCATGGCAGTCGAACGCATCGCGGGCCGCCCGCCCGATCGCGCGTGGCTGTGTTTTCTGAAGCCGGACCTTGCCGTGGAGTCGGACCTCGCGCTGTCCCTGCTCGATTCTCCCGAGCAAGTAGTCCGCGATTTTCAGGAAGCCCAGGACAAGCTCGATTTCCCGATGCGCGAGGGCGAGCGGTGCGCCCGCTGCCCCTTCGTGCGCGGCCTCTGCCCCGCGGGGTACACTTCTGGGAAGGAGTAACTCACATGGCGGACCAAAACTACGCAAACCACAAGCAGTTTGTTTTTCCTTTCCACGTTGTTCTGCTTGGTCTCCTGTTGCTGACTCTGGGAGGCTCCCTCGTAAACGCGTACAGGTCCTGGGAACGCCACTTCGCGTTCTACAGCGCCTCGCTGATTGTCGTGCTCACGATTTGCGTGCTGATGTTGTCCTTCTTCTGCCGGATGTTCGCGCTCAAAGCGCAGGACCGCGCCATCCGGGCCGAGGAGAACCTGCGCCACTTCGTCCTGACCGGCAAGCTGCTGGATCCCAAGCTCACCATCCGGCAGATCATCGGCCTGCGATTCGCCCCCGATGCCGAGTTCCCGGCGCTGGCCGCGCGCGCCGTGGCGGAGAACCTCTCCGAGGACGCCATCAAGAAAGCCGTGAAGAACTGGAAAGCGGACACGTACCGCGTCTAGCGCGCGTTTTGTCGGATCACGGCGCCGTTCACGCGGACTGAGTGAAGGCGAAGTACATTTTCACGAAGCTGAACACCGTCACGAGAATGCATAGCCACGCGGCGATGCGCCAGATCGGCTCGGCGGGCGAGTCTTCCCCGCGCGGCGTTCCCGCGAGATAGGCCAAGCCGAAGCCGGAGGCCAGCCCGCCAATGTGCGCCGCCATGTCGATCCCGGGGAAGAAACTGAATAACAGGCCATACATGGCCCACCGCACGTACATGCCGCGAATCGCGCTCCCCGCCGCGCTGCGATGGCGCACGCCCAGTGCAATCATGGCCCCGATCAGCCCGAAAAGCGCGGCCGAAGCGCCCACGGACGGAGCGGCCGGATTCCAGACGGCGCTGGCATAGAATCCGCACACGCTGGAGACCAGGTAGATGACCCACATGCGGCTGGGCCCGTAGACGTCTTCGACTTGCGCGCCCAGGTCGAACAGCACCCAGGAGTTCATGAGGATGTGGAGCAGCCCGCCGTGCAGAAAGCCCGCCGTGACCAGCCGCCACCATTGGCCCAGCTCCATCAAAGGGGCGTACTTGGCACCGAACTCGACCAGCGTCCGCGCGTCGATGTTCATGGGTCCGCCGTCGCCCGTCTTCATGCTGTAGAGAGAGGTGACCAGGTACAGGCCGAAATTGACCAGCAGGATCAGGACCGTGTTGAAGCGCGCGTGCGGGATGAAGCCGCCAATGATCGCGGAAGCGTCGCGCCGGTCGATAGCCCGCGGTCCGACCGCTTCATTGCAGTACGGGCAGATGCGATCGCTGGTGGTGATGAACGCCCGGCAGTTCGGGCACATGCGGCGTGAATCCATGTCGATCCATTCTAACAACCCCGGGAATTCCCGCTTGCTCTTGCCATGGAACAGGCTATCGCCGGCTCTGCGGGGCCTGTGACCGGGACCGCGCCTCCGCGGGCCAGGCGGGTGCGAGCCGCTTACGCGCGCTCCAGGTAAGAGCCATCGGCGGTGTTGACGCGGATCTTCTCGCCCTCGGTGATGAACGACGGCACCTGCACCACCAGGCCGGTTTCGAGCTTGGCCGGCTTGGTCACGTTGGAGACGGTGGCGCCCTTGAAGCCCGGCTCCGTTTCCACCACGGTCAGGTCCACGGAGGCCGGCAGTTCCACGCCGATCGCCTTGCCTTCGTGGAACTCCACAGTCGCGTGCAATTGCGGAATCAGGTACTGGATCGCATCGCCGAGAAGGTCTTTCGTCAGGTGCAACTGCTCGTAGGTCTCGATGTTCATGAAGTAGTAGAAATCGCCGTCGTCGTACAGGTACTCCATCTCGTGCTCTTCCAGTTGGGCTTTTTCTACGCGGTCTTCGGAGGAGAACCGGTGCTCCGTCATGGAACCGTTTCGGAGACCGCGCATGCGCACTTGCACGAAACCGCGCAGGTTCCCCGGCGTTCGGTGGTTCACGCTAAAAACCGAATACAACTCGTTGTTGAACTTGATGACCACGCCCGGACGCAATTGTGTTGCGGAAATCATGAAACTCCCTTGGTGGATTGGACTTGAATACCCAGTATACCGCGCGGCGGGACGGGCCGTTCCGACAGGGCCGCGAGAGCCGCTACGCCGCGTCTCGAATCTCGATGTCGATCCTCTTGTGGAGAGCCGCGAAGGCTGCCTCGATCTGGTCGAGGCGCGAGGCGTGGCTCAAAACTCCCGGTTTGACCCGTGCATCGGGACGTAGGAGACGCGGCCGAAGCGGGTGGCTTTCAGATGGCCGCTCTTCATGCCGAAGAACTGGCATCCCTGGCGGGTAAGCCACTTCTTCAGTTGGGCGCTCGTCACGATTCAAGAATAGGACACATCTGTCGCATGGGTCAAGCCGCGTATTCCAGACGAGCCCCGCACTTGTACGCCATTTCCCTCAGGTGGGTGCGTCAGTATCCGCGACTCGCTTAATCTGCACCTCAATTGTCCGAATAAACGCACCCCTTCATGAATGTGGCACTTGGAATGCCTACGAACAGGATCAAAGGACTCTAATAACCCTTGCAACTTACAAGAGCAGCCGATTACGCGGTACGGGTCATGATTCACTTGGCCGGCCTTCCCCCAGGGAGCCGCGCCAGCCGTTCGGAGCTGGCGGCGGCGGTCGAGTGCCCCGACCAGTTTTTATCCAAGGTCCTTCAGGACCTCGCGAGGGCCAATTTGGTGGTTTCCCGCCGGGGAAACACCGGGGGATTCGAACTCCCGCAGCCCCACCGCGCGGTGTCGCTGTTGGATGTGGTGGAAGCTATCGAGGGTCCCATGCGATTGAATCTCTGCCTGACCTCGGACCACGCGTGCGGCCGGCAGTCGTGGTGCCCGGCTCACGGAGTCTGGGTCGAAGCCCAGAGGGCGATGGCCGGCGTCCTGCAAGCCGCTACCATCGGCGATCTGGCGCGGAGGGCAACCGTCCAGAACCGTGGGGAGTCGCTCGTCAGCGTCCCGACTGGGCGTTGACCGGCGCGTCAGCCGCGACTTGCCGGGGCGCCAGCCGCGGCTTGCCGGCGCGCCGCGCCGACCACCAGAGGCGGGCCTCCGCCAGCGCCAGCATCGACGCCATAACAGTCAGAGTCGCCAGCGTCGCTTGCGGGATGTCGAGCGCGCACCGGAACGGCTTGGCCAGCGACCCGTAGACCAGCACCACGTGAACCCAATAGACCAGTAGCGACGTCTTTCCGAACGTCAGCATCCAGCTCCACCCCGGCTTGGCGCAATACTCTGTCCACAGGTACGCGCCGGCCATGATCAAGAGGCAGATACCCACGCGGATCAGGATCAGCGCCGGGCTATCCGTCCAGAAGCTGGATTTCGGGTAGATCGAGTAGGGGATGTTGGAGAAGTACTGCGCTGTGAACACCAGCGCGAGACCCACCGGCACGCACCACTGCATCAGGCGTTCGATCCCCTCCGCCGCCACGCGTTTCACGATAGCGCCCGCCGAAATTCCGAACCCCACGTATGCGGCGCAGGGGAAGAAAGCGAAGCGCCCGCGGCCGGGCCCCGGCGCCAGATACTCGTGGATCAGTCGCGGCATGGCGCCCCAATCCAGATTGGCGACAATCGGCGCCGCCGCGGCGATGGCCAGTCCGGCCCCCGCCGCCCATTGCGCCCGCGACTTCGAAGGCGCAACTGCCAGCGCCGCCAGCGCCGCCATGGCCAGACCCATGCAGTTCAGGATGTCCACCTTGGTCAGTTCCTGAACGCTGCCCCCAGGCAAACTGCCCGCCCAGTTCGTGAAGCGGAACAGGTAGGCGATCCCCAGGACGTAGCCCGCCCGCCGCAACGAGATCAGCCACCGCCGGCTGCGCCTGAGTTCCCGGCGTTCCAGGCTCTCCATCTGGAACCCGAACGTCATTCCCGCCATGAACAGGAACAGCGGCGCCGCCATCCCGCCCACGAACTGCGAGAGCACGTAAGGACCGCCGTCGCGCAGATCCATGCGGACGAACGAATTGAATGTGTGGCACTGGATCATGAGGACCACGGCCAGTCCCCGCATCCAGTCCAGAAAGGCAAACCGCTTCACGGTGACCCCCATCATACTAATTTGTACTAATTTGGGGACAGGCTACGAAACTCCTAATTCAAGCTGCGAACCGGCCGCCGCAACTTTGATCTTGGGCCCGCGTTTCTGTGGCCGCAACGTCCGTTCAAACCGCGCCTCCAACTCGCCGACGAACTCCTCGTCCCCCGCCGGCCGCCCCGTCCGCGTCGCCCTGCGGATTTGTTCCAGTAGCGCGGCGTCTTCTACTCCCTGCTCCAGCGCGTCGCGCCACATCCCCGCGGTCCAGTGCTCGCCCCACTCGGTCAGATCCAGGATGCCAGTCCGGTCCATGCCGGCCAGGTGCGCCGCCGCGCTCGACCACGGCCACCCCTCTGCCTCCGGCGCCAACCCCGCTCGCACGGGGTTCAGTTCCACGTACCGCAACGCCTCCCATCGATGCCGCTCGTCCAGCGGACAGGAATAGAAGCGGTTCTGCCACACGTGCCCCGTCTCCCCGCGCCTCAGGTTCGACCAGCGGGCATAATCGTTGTGCGTCCGGCCCAGGGCCCTGGAAAGCCCCGTCTCCCGCGTCGGGACTGCGATCAAGTGAACGTGGTTCCCCAGCAGACAATACCCGCTAATCCCGACCGATGTGGCCCGGCAGTGCCGAACCAGCAGCCTGAGGTACATCGCCCGGTCCGTGTCATCGAAGAAGACGGTCTGCCGCCGATTCCCACGTTGCGTGACATGATGCCAGCAACCGGGCGCGACGATGCGCGCCAATCGTGCCATTGCACTGGAATAGTCGGAACAAGAAGCAAGAACTCTCAGAAGTTTAGGTGTTTCGTAGCCCGTCCCCGAAACTCCATTCCCACTTTCCTGCCGACCGCCAGCAGTCGTACTTCGAGCACCTTCTTAGCGAGGTGCTGGTGACGACGTACAGCAAGGGTCAGCCCGTCCGGGAATGGCGTCCGAAGAAAGGCGTCCGGCATGAGGCCCTGGACGTCCGCGTTTACGCCTACGCGGCGCTACGGGCGCTCGTTTCGATGGCTCGTGCGACTGCGGGAATATGCGTCTGGGGAGGTACCCACGGATCCCGCGAAGGACGAAATTCAAAACAGCAACTACTCGAAATCCATCTTCAAGGAAGCGCTGAACGAAATCTGCAATTGGTGATTTTGTTTCGCACCGTTTAGATTTTGACATCTGGAGCGTCTTTACCGCGTTGAAACGTTGAAACGCGCATGAATCAAGGCAGTGGAGACCATCGAGAGGTCATCCGTACCTGCTCAAAACAAAAATGCAGGGTAAGACCGGTACCGTGCCAGGTTCAATTCACTGTTTAGTCAGGGTCGCTGAAAGCTGGATCTGGACAGTAACGCCAGACACGAACTCGGAGAGGGTCCAGTTCAATGTAAGCCCCCCCGCGGTCACCGTTCCAGTGATCGGTGGGAACCCCGGCACCGGTATGTTGATGATGGGGCCAACCATGACGCCGACAATATCGCCCGATGTTGCCGGGACTGGGTCACTCACAGTCAAGCCGGGCACCGGCGAGATAATGCCGCCGGGAAAGACGCAGATCATACCCGGCACGGTGACTGTTTCCGTACCTCCACCGAAAGTCACGACTCCGTTGAAAACTCCGGCGCTCAGCAGCGCTGGTGAAACGACAATCTGAATCGGTTGAGCCGCTGAACCTGTGATTGTATATGGGTTAGGCGTACAGTTGGGCGCGTTCGCAGCTGCCGCAGAAAAGTTGAAAGTCGCCGATCCAGCGTAAGTCTCAGAACCGTTGACGATGACTGTGACGACTGCTTGGCAGGGCACGTTTGGAGCGGTGACGCTGATCAGCGCAGTCCCTGGTCCCACGGCGGTCACCTTTCCGGTGGAATCGACAGTCGCCACGTTCGCGTTGCTGGAAATGAATTTGAAGGAGCCGGACCCGCCTAAGAGTAGCGTGGGGATAATCGTACCCGTCTTGTTCGTCGTCGTGTTGAGAATCAGAGTCTGGGGACTCGCAGTGATAAACGGACAAGAACCAGCGCCGAAGGGCAGAGAGGGCGGGTTGTTGTCGGGTGGCGGATTGCCTTCTGCCTGGGCCAAGACCGTCTCATCCGGTAGCACAGGAATCATGTTGTTTGCAAGCGGCAGATTTGAGAGACGGTTCACGAATTCGGGGACGGAGAACTGGGGGTTGTTGACCAGAAACAGCGCAGTGAGGCCAGTGGCCCACGCAGCGGATACTGAGGTGCCGCAAGCGCTCCCGTTGATCCCGGTGATGCATGCCGGAGCATAAGCGTCAACAGCCGAGCCGAAATTCGTCCCCTCCCACATGCGGACCAGAGAGGGATCCAAACCACCGACGAGCACAAGGTTAGAAGACGCGAGAGGAGAATCCAACCCAACTCCCGCATTTCCGGCGGCCTTGATGATCGCCGTGTCAGGCCCGGTTCCGGAGATATAATCGGCCGCCAAACGAGCGGCATATTCATCCAGGCCACTGGTGAACTTGGACTCTGCTACAGCATCGTTCGCCTTGTTATCGCTGGGTTCTTGTCCCCATGACAAGTTCACCACCAGCTTCCGATCCGACGTTAGTCCGTTGATCTGGATGAAAATGGAGATGTCTTTCTGTAATTCTCCGGCATCGGGGATCACGTAATTCCGGCCTTTCTGTTCGCGATCCTGGTCTACGTGCCACTCGCTGATATCGGCCGTCCCCCCAGAAGCTTGGCGGGCAAGACCTGCGATGAGATCGCCGTGCGAGATGCTCTTTCCATTCGCATCCGTGAGGTAACTTGGGCATCTGACGGGATCAAAGCAGTCGACAACAAGAATGACGACACGGCCTTGGGATGCAGCCGGGGTCGGAAGGTTCTCCGCGATCCTCCAAACCTTCGGAGAGCCGTTTTGGCATCTGCCCGACGGACAAGAGTTTTGGGCGAGCGAAGCAAAGAGGTTCGGCTCGACGTCAACGACACCCGCCGTGAGACGTAGCGTCGTCATCAGGTTCGCAGCCCTACTGATATCCTGCAATTGAACTTGGAGGACCTGCCCGGGGAAGATTTCACCGACCACCTGCCCACCCCCTGCGCCGATGGCCAAGGCAATATCCTGCATTTGGCTCAACGTGACGCCTTGGGAAAGATAGACGAGCAACTGGTTCGACGCCTGCGTCAGGACGCTGCCATCCGGCATTGTGACTGGCATAGGGCCTTGGGGAGGGATCGTGAAGGAGTAAGACCCCGTGAAATACGGGGGTTGAGGAGACGCCAAGTTCAGGGAAACATTGATGACTAGAGGCGGGGCGGTTGATCCAGACGCCGCGAGGGTAATCGTCCCCGTGAAAGCCCCAGCGCCCATCCCCGTGATGTCCACTGAGACATCAAGAGTAAAGGGCGTCGTCGTGCCGCTTGGGCTTATGAGCAGCCAGTTCTGTCCATCACTTGTAGTCACGGGTGCACTAGCCAACGTCAACGGACTTCCGGTCGCACTGCTGATGGTGAGGCTCTGACGTGAAGGATTGGTGCTACCCGCCACGCTGGCGAAGGCAAGTGAAGAGGTGCCCGAAGTCAAACTGGCCGACGTCCCGGTAACGACGGTGACGGTAGCGTTCGCCGACCTGGAGGTGTCGGCCACACTGCTGGCCGTGACGGTGACGGCGGCAAGGTTGGGTACCGCCTGCGGCGCAGTGTAGAGACCATTGGCGGAGATTGTCCCCACTGTACTATTTCCACCGGATATCCCGTTCACGCTCCAGCTCACGGTTAGATTAGATGCACCAGTAACTGTCGCGGTAAACTGCACTGTGTGACCAGTCTGGACTGTGGCGGTCGCCGGTAAAAGAGAGACTTGAATAGCCTTGACCAATGATGGTATTGTGCTCAACGTGCCGGCCGCGCTGGCACGGAAAGCCAACGTACCTATCTGCCCGCCCGCCGGGACCTGGAATTCGATCGTTCCCCGCTTCAGCGCCGTGGCCGGAAACTTGTCCCCCACCATGAACGCGGTATGCCCGTCGGCGAGAAATGGCAGGAAGTCCGTGGCCAACACGGCCCCTGTGTCGTCGCGCACCGTCGCTGCGACGCTAGCGGCCGTGACCGCCATGTTCGCCACTGCCATGCCTGTCGCGAATCCGTCCGTGTGGTCGTACCACAGCACGAAGGAAGTCGGCGTGCGCGACTCTAGCGGCACCACCGCCTCCTGGACGCCGCCGCCAATCGTCCAGTTGAACCGCGCGAACCCCGTCACATCTCCGTCGGACTGCAATTGCGCCCAACTGGACACGGCGTTCGCGCCCGTTCCGCAGGTCTGGACCACAAGCGCCGCTCCTGGCGCGATGGTCCGATCCATCTGCGCTGTCTGTAACGGCGCGTCAGGCGTAGCTTGCGGAAAACACAAAGGCTGCGGCGAAGCAAAGCCGTTGTCGTCGAAGAAGTTCAAACGCGCTTGCGCGGTAGCCGTCCCGAGGTTCACGAGCATGATGGCAGTCTGCCAGCCGCCCGCCGTGGCTATATGGGGCATTCCGCCCACGGTGGCCAGCACGCCCGGAGCGCCGCCCGACTGCCCGGTCTTGGCAATCGCCGGGATCGTGCTCAGCGTGCCGGCAGCACTGGCCCGGAAAGCCAACGTACCAATCTGCCCGCCCGCCGGGACCTGGAACTCAATCGTACCCCGCTTCAGCGCCGTGGCGGGAAACTTGTCCCCCACCATGAACGCCGTGTGGCCGTACGCAGAAAGCGGAAAACTGTCTGTCGCTAGAACGGCTCCTGTGTCGTCGCGTACTGTGGCCGCGACGTTTGCCCCGGTGGCCGCCATGTTGGCTAGAGCCATCCCGGTTGCGAATCCATCCGTGTGGTCATACCACACCACGAACGAAGAGGGCGTCCGCGACTCCAGCGGCACTACTGCCTCCTGTACGCCTCCGCCAACCGTCCAGTTGAACCGCGCGAATCCGGTGATGCCACCGTTGGATTGCAGCCGGGCCCAACTGGAAACCGCAGTGTTCCCCGTGCCGCAAGTCTGGACGACGACTGCTGCCCCTGGCGCGATGGTGCGTTCCAACTGCCCGGCAAGGAACGTCCCGCCGAACGGGGCCTGCGGGAAGCAAATAGGCTCCTGCGAAGCGGCCCCGTTGTCGTCGAAAAAGTCCAGACGGGCCATCGCTGTGGCCGTTCCCAGGTTGACCAGCATGATCGCGGTCTGCCATCCCCCGGCGGTGGCCACGTGCGGCATAGCGCCAACCAGGGTCAGCCCGCTGACCGTCGCGCTGGATTGCTCAGTGACGAACGATACGTCCGCAACGGTGAACGTCGCCTTGCGCCAGTCGCCGGAATTGGCCACCGCCTGGTAGGTTACTGTCCCGTTGCCTGTTCCAGTTACACCGCCGGTGATGTTGATCCACGCCGGGGCACCGGATACGCTCCACGAGCAGCCTGCGGGCGCTGTCACGGTAATCGTCCCGGTTCCGCCCGCAATGAGGAATGCCTGGCCCGCCGGGTAGATGGAATAGGTGCAAGATAGGCCAGCCTGCGTGATCCAGACTGCCTGCCCGGCAATCGTGATTGAGCCAGAGCGGGCAGGACCAGTATTGGCTGCCACTTGAACGGTCGCTGTTCCATTGCCCGTGCCCGACGCCCCGCTCGTGATTGTGACGTAACTTAGCGAACTGGTCGCCGTCCACGAGCATTCGGTTGTGGCCGTGACAGTGATACTGGCCGTGCCGCCCGTGGTCGGGAAGGACTGGCCGGTCGGGTTGATGGAATACGTGCACGCTGCCGCCGCCGATATCGCAAGTGCAAAAGTGGCGTTGGCGGTGGACGCGACGGTGTCCTTAGCCTGGACTGTGAAGCCGTAAGTACCCGCCGCAGTTGGCGTGCCGGAAATCGTCCCTCCGCTGTTCAGCGTCAGACCGCCGGGCAAAGCGCCGGAAGTGGCCAACCAGGTATAGGGCGGGGCCCCTCCGGAGGCGGCCAGCGTCTGTGAATATGCAGCTCCCACCATGCCCTGCGGCAGCGCCGTCGCCGTCACTATGGACAAGGTGCCAGAGCCAGTAGGCCGAAGAATGCGGACGCGGTTGTTGTACGAGTCGGCTATATAGAGGTTTCCCGACCCATCCAGCGCCAAGCCGCTCGGCCCATCGAACATGGCACTGGTGGCTGGCCCGCCATCACCCAAGTCCCCTTCTGTCCCAGTCCCGGCTATGGTGGTGATGATGCCGCCCGGCGACACCTTGCGAACGCGATGGTCAAGTTTTTCTGTAAAGTAGACGTTGCCCGATCCGTCGACAGCCACTCCATGTGGATAGCCGAGGTACACACTGGTGGCGGGCTCGCCGTCGCCCGGATCGGACACGCCGCCACCGGCGATGGTGCTGATGATCCCGCCGGGCGTTACCACGCGGACGTAGAGAGTTTCAGCGATGTAGAGGTTGCCGGACTGATCCAGAGTCAGGCCCTTGGAGTAGCCGAGCTTTGCGCCGGTGGCCGGCCCGCCATCGCCCGAATGGCCAAGAGTGCCGGTGCCGGCCACGGTGGTGATAATGCCCTCAGGGGAGACCTTTCGAATGCGGAAGTTGTAGGTGTCAGCTATGTAGACGTTGCCCGATCCATCCACGGCCGCCGCTGCCGGAGAATTAAGCTGGGCGCTGGAGGCTGGCCCACCATCGCCTGAATAGCCCGAACTGCCGGTACCGGCCAGGGTAGCGATGATGCCGGCGGCGGAGACCTTGCGAACACGGTGGTTGTCAGTGTCGGCGAGATACACATTGCCGGCCCCATCCACAGCTACGCCTTCCGGATTGGATAGCCGCGCGCCGGTAGCCGGCCCGCCGTCGCCTGGATTGGATCCTCCACCGCCAGCGACGGTGGAGATAATGCCGCCTGCCGAGACCTTACGAATCCGGCTATTGTACTCGTCAGCGATATAGAGGTCGCCTAACCCATCGAAGAACAAGCCGGCCGGCATGTCCAGCTTTGCGCTAGATGCAGACCCGCCGTCCCCTGCGTACCCGAACGCCCCTGTGCCAGCAAAGGCGGAGACTACATAAGTCTGCGATGTGCCCGGGCCGCCCTGCGTGATGGAGTACGACTGGCCGGCAATTGTGATGTAGGCTGCCCGGGCAGGGCCGGTGTTGACTGCCACCTGTACGGTCACCGTTCCGATGCCGGTTCCCGACGACCCGCCTGTGATGGTTACCCAACTCAACGAGCTTGTTGCAGTCCACGAGCATCCGGCACCGGCCGTAACCGCGATGGTGGCTGAGCCACCGGCAGCCGGGAGGGACTCACTGCCCGGGCTGATAGAGTAACTGCATGAGCCAGTGGCGACAATGATCAACTCAAACGCCGCGGTGGCCGACGCCGAAGCGGCATCCTGCACCCGAGCAAAGAAGTCGAATGTCCCAACTGCAGTCGGCGTGCCGGAAATTGTCCCACCGCCTGAGAGCGAGAGGCCGTTTGGAAGTGAACCTGCGCTGATCGACCAGGAATAGGGCGGAGCTCCTCCCGTGGCAGTCAAAGTCTGGGAATACGCAGTCCCCACCTTGCCTTGCGGAAGAGGCGATGTCGCGATGATGGATAGGGAAGCGGCGGCGAGCGCGTGAACTAGGCGAATGCGGTTATTGCCGGAATCGGCGACATAGAGATTTCCGGATACGTCCAAGGTCACTCCCGTCGGCCAATACAAGCTTGCGTTAGTTGCGGCCCCGTCATCGCCCGAAAAGCCCCGATAGTTGTTGCCGGCCACGGTTGTGATGATACCCTCCGAAGAAACCTTGCGTATCCGGTGGTTCTGGTTGTCGGCGATATAGAGGTTACTGGACCCGTCCACTGCAACGTCGAACGGGTAGTTCAAGCGTGCGCTGGTGGCGGCGCCGCCGTCGCCCGAAAAGCCCGCCGAAAAGAGGCCAGATCCTGCAACGGTGGTGATAATGCCGCTCGGTGAGATTCTGCGAATGACATTGTTCTCGGTATCAGCTATGTAAAGGTTGCCTGATGCATCCAGAGTCACGGCGGACGGCACCCAGAGTCTTGCTTTGGTGGCGGGCCCACCATCGCCCGAATAGCCGCCAACCGCGCCGCCGGCGATGGTGGTGATGATGCCGCTAGGCGAAACCCTACGTACGCAGTTGTTGCCGCGATCAGCGATGTAGAGCGCGCCTGACCCATCGACGGCAATTCCAGATGGACTCCACAGTCCGGCGCTGGCGGCTTGCCCGCCGTCACCAGAGTAGCTAGCAGTGCCTGAGCCGGCCACCGTTGTGATAGTGCCGCTGGGTGACACCTTGCGAATACGGTTATTGTCACTATCCGCGATGTAGAGGTTGCCCGAACCATCGAGGACGATACCTTCCGGCCTCGCCAACTGAGCGCTCATCGCCGCACCCCCATCGCCCAGGTTGCCACTGGTACCGGTACCGGCCACAGTGGTGATAATGCCGCTGGTAGAGATCTTGCGAACGCGGTTGTTGCCGAGATCCGCGACGTAGAGGTTGCCGGATCGATCCAGAGCTACGCGGCTCGGGCTGGATAGCTGCGCGTTGATGGCCAAGCCCCCGTCGCCAGTGGAGCCTGAAAGGCCGGTTCCGGCAAGGGTGGAGATGGGCTGTGACAGAGCAACGCCACAAATCAGGAGAGATGCGAGCGCAACTCGAAGAGAGGGCATCTGGCCAGGATTTCCTTTTGGCTTCCAGGCTCGCAGTTATTATACTTCCCACCGGTTCCATCGGAGCTGTTTTTCTCATTTCCTTGCCTCCCGAGCGACTCCGGCCGCCCAGGAAGGGGCCAGCCCTGGCTCCTCCAGGTGCGCAACACCTGGAAGTGCCTCATTTCAAGCGATTTTTCAGACACCTATCCGGCTCGTCTTTCCTTCGCTCGATTTCTCTCCCTGCCGCGGCTTATCCGTTGGGTACCGGCAGGGCGGCAATTCTTCGTACCATCGCCCCGAACAGCCGCCTGGTCAGATGGCTCTCGGCCAGCGGCTGCCAGCAATACTGACGTGCTTGACCAATCGGCCACCCGTTTTTACCAATGTTGTCCATTCGGTGACAGGCTACGAAACTCCCAAACTGCGGGAGCTTTCGTAGCCAGCCACCGAATTGCGGCGCGGCGCTCAGATCGCCCTCAAATCGGGGGACGAGGCTACGATACTCGTGAACTCAAACTCCGAAACGATCATCGCAACCGCCGGAATGCGCTCCGCGCTCAATCGTAAACGTAGTGCAGAACTTTCTTGAGGTCTTCCCAGGCTTCGCGCTTGGCGTCCTGGTTGTACGGCCGCAGCAGGTAAGAAGGGTGGTACGTCACCATCACCGCGATGTCCTGCCACTTAAACCATTTGCCGCGCAGCTTGGTGACCCCTTCCTTGCGGCCGGTCAGCGCTCGCACCGCCGTGCCGCCCAAGGCGCACAGAGCCTTGGGGCGAATCGCCAGAAGCTGCCGCTCCAGAAACTGCCCGCACGTCTCCATCTCGATCGGTTCGGGAGTGCGGTTGCCGGGCGGCCGGCATTTGACCACATTGCAAATGTAGACGTCTGCGCGCTGGAGCGGGATGCCCTCCCGCTTCGCCGTGCCCTCGATCATCTGCGTGAGCAACTGCCCCGCGCGGCCCACGAACGGAATGCCCTGTTCGTCTTCGTCCGCCCCCGGCCCTTCCCCCACGAATACCAAGGGGGAGTGTTCGTTTCCCACCCCAAAAACCAACTTGTTGCGCCCCGCGTGGAGCGGGCAGCGCTTGCAATCGCCGATGTCGGCAAGGATTTGGAGCAAAGTCTCGCCCGACAAAGATGCGGGTGGTGGGGCAGGCGGTTCCGCCTGCCCGTTAGTCCCATCAGTCGTCCCCGCCACGCCCTCCGCAGTCCGCCGGTACAGCGTGCGAATACCCATGTCCCGGTAGAATTCCAGGTATTGCCGCAGCCGCTCAGCGTTCATGGGCGGTGTGCAGCGCCAGGCGAAGCTTGAGCGCCTCATCCAGAATGCGGTCCGCGATCTCGCGTTTGGGCGCGCGCTCCAGCGCAATGGTTTCGCCGGTCCGCAGGACTAAGACGACTTCGTTTTCCTCCGCCTCGAAGCCGGTATCGCCGGCACCCACCAGGTTGCCCACCACCATGTCGCAGTTTTTCGATTCCATCTTGAGGCGCGCTTCCCGCTGAAGGTCTTGCGTCTCCGCCGCGAAACCGATCAGCAGCCGGTCGCCTTTCTTGCGGCCCAACTCAGCCAGAATATCCGGCGTCGGGTCCAGTTCCAGCGAGATTCGCGCGGCCGTCTTCTTGACCTTCTGGGCCGGCACGCGGCTCAAGTGAAAATCGGCCACCGCCGCCGCCTTGATCACGATTCCGGCCGGCGCCAGGTTCTCGAATACGCGATCCCGCATCTCCACCGCCGTGCGCGCCGGAATCACCTCCACTCCCGACGGAGGCGCCAGGTGGACGGGGCCGGAGATCAGGATCACGCGCGCTCCCCGCGCGGCGGCCGCTTCCGCCAGCGCATAACCCATCCGACCGCTGGAACGGTTGGAAATGTAGCGCACCGGGTCGAGCGGCTCCTGGGTCGGCCCGGCGGTGATGAGCACCGTCTCGCCCTCCAGGTCCCCGCGCCGCGGCAGAGCGAGCGCCACGGCGTTGGCGATGGTCTCCGGATCGGCCAGCCTGCCGGGGCCCGTCATGCCGCAAGCCAGCCAGCCGCTCACTGGCTCGACGATGCGGTGGCCGCGCTTGCGGAGCGTTTCCAGGTTGGCCTGCGTGGCGGCGTGTTGCCACATGCCGGCGTTCATCGCCGGCGCGATCACCACCGGGCCGGTGAACGCCAGGTAGAGGGTGGTCAGGAAATCGTCGGCCAGGCCGTGCGCCAGCCGGGCCATCAGGTTGGCCGTGGCGGGAGCGATGACCAGCAGATCGTTCTCTTGCGCGACGGTGACATGCTCGATGGCGCTTTCGATGGCGAACAGGTCGGTCAGCGTCTTGCGGCCGGTCAGCGCTGCGAATGTCAGCGGGCGGACGAACTCTTGCGCCGCGGCCGTCATGACGGTCTGCACGCCGTGGCCCTGTTGCATCAGCAGGCGCGCCAGTTCCGCGGATTTGTAGGCCGCGATACCCCCGCCGATTCCGAGCAGAATCTTCATATACGCTCGAGACGGCCCATCCAGGGACGCTGGACCCGGCCGCCCTGCGCGGAGAGCGGTCCGCTCTTACAGAACCGCTTCCACCGCCGGCTCCTCGGGCGCCTGGCCGGTAAGACTGTACTTCACCAAGCCGCGCCGAACCTCTTCCATGGCGATGACGGTTGACTTCTTGGAAGACGTGGGCAGCACGGGCCGCGCGCCGGCCTGCAACTGCCGGGCCCGCTTGGCGGCCACGATAATAAACCGGTACGTGCTCTGTTCAGCGTCGTCGGGAATGGTGCAGTGCGCATTATTCCGCGGAGCGATTTCATCCATATTCTCAGTCCTTCTCACCGCCGGGCAAGACCGGCGGCGCTACCTACATGTCAAACGTGTCCAGGACGGGCCTGATCCGGTCTTCGATCCGGATCCGCCGCGCCCGTTCCGCCCGTACGATGGCGTTCAGGATGGCGTCGGACTCCGCCAAGTCCCGGTTAATCACCACGTAATCGTAGTCCGTATATCTCCGGATCTCTTCGGCCGCTTCCCGCAGCCGCCGGGCGATGACTTCGTCGGAATCCTCTCCGCGCGCGCGCAGCCGGCGCTCCAATATTTCGCGCGAGGGAGCCAGAACGAAAACGGTTACCGCCTCGGGAATCCGATCTTTCAATTGTCTCGCACCTTGCACGTCGATGTCGAGTACCAGATCCTTCCCCCGGGCGCAGGCCTGTTCGAGAACTCCGCGATGCGTCCCGTAGTAGTTGCCGAACACCTCGGCCCATTCGAGGAACTCGCCGCCGGCGATCCTGTGCTCGAAATCCTCGCGCGTAACAAACTGATAGTCCTCGCCGTCGATCTCCTGGCCGCGCGGCGCGCGGGTCGTATAGGAAACCGAAAACATCAGCCCCGGATCGGCGGCCAGCAGCCGCCCTACAAGCGTGGATTTCCCCGATCCCGACGGCGCCGAAATGATGAAAACAGTGGTCATGAGGGATGTTTACCGTTTACCGTTCACCGTCTACTGTTCACCGGCGCCAGCCTTTGCGGTTAACGGTTAACGGTTCATTCCAAGTTCAACGACTGCTCCCGAATCTTATCGATCTCCGATTTCGCGGCCAGCGCCAGCTCCGTCATCGTCAGGCCGATGTCGCCCAGGCCGCCCGTCTTGGACAAGATCGTGTTCGCTTCCCGGTTCATTTCCTGCAAGAGGAAATCCAGCCGCTTGCCCACCTCGCCGCCGCCCAGAAGGTTTTCCAGTTGGGCGGCGTGCGTGCGCAGGCGGATCAGTTCCTCGGCGATGTCGCTGCGGTCGGCCAGCAGGGCGGCTTCCTGGGCCAGGCGCTGCGCGTCGATGCCGGCCCCTCGCAGCAGGTCCGCCAGCTTCTCCTGTAACCGTTTGTGGAAGGCCGGCAGCGCGCCCGCTCGGATCTCTTCCATGCGGGCCGCCAGGCTGTGAATGGCCTGGCATCGCTCGCGCATCTCCCCGGCGATCGCCGCGCCTTCACGCTCGCGGAACTGGTTCAGAGCGGCCATGACCTCGGCCGCGGCTTCCAGCGCCGCGCGAGCCAGATCCTCTCCCGGTTCTTCCTCCCCGCCGGCGCTCAACATGCCCGGGACGCGCAGGGCGGCGTTGAGGTCCGGCTGGCCTTCCAGCCCATGCAGTTCGGCCGCCTCGCGGAAGGCGCGCAGGTACGCATCTAATAGCGCGCGATTCAAAACCGGCGCGCCGGAGGCCCCCCCGGAAGCGCGGGCAATGGAAACCTGAACTTGCACGTGGCCGCGCGCCACGCCGTTCTTTACCGCGGTACGGAGATCGCTCTCCAAGGCATCCAACTCCGGAGGCATGTGGAAATGCAGGTCCAGACCGCGATGGTTCACGCTCTTGACGCTGAGAGCGATCTCGCCGCCGTCGAAGGGCTTTCTCGCGCGGGCGAAGCCCGTCATGCTGCGTACGCTCACGAGTTCACCGCCCCGCTGGCGTCGTCGAATTGCAACTCGTGGAGCCGCTGATAGATGCCGCCCTGGCTCATCAGCTCTTCGTGCGTTCCCACCTCGCTGACGCAGCCTTTCTCCAGCACCACGATCTTGTCGGCGCGCCGTATGGTCGAGAGCCGGTGTGCGATCACAATTACGGTGCGGTGCTCCATCAGATTGGCCAGGGCCTTCTGCACCAGCATCTCCGATTCGGTGTCGAGATGGGAAGTGGCTTCGTCCAGAATCAGGATGGGCGCGTTTTTCAGCAGCGCCCGCGCGATGGCGATCCGCTGCCGCTGCCCCCCGCTAAGCTTGATGCCGCGGTCGCCGATAACGGTCTGGTAGCCCTCCGGCATGGCTTCGATGAACTCGTGCGCCAGCGCCGTCTCCGCGGCTTTGCGGATGTCCTCCGCCGAAGCGCCCGGCCGCGCGTAGGCGATGTTGTTGGCCACCGTGTCGTTGAAAAGAAACGTATCCTGCGCCACGATTCCGATCAGCCGCCGCAGCGAGGCCAGATTCACGTCGCGGATATCGCGCCCGTCGATCCGCACCGCGCCGCCGGTGACGTCGTAGAATCGCGGAGCCAGATTGGCCACGGTGGTCTTGCCGGCGCCGCTCGGCCCCACCAGGGCCACCACCTCGCCCGCCTTGACTTCCAGATCCAGATCCTGGATTTCGAAACCGTTCGGAGATCCCGGGTAACGGAACGAAACGTGGTCGAAGCCGATGCCGCGCCGGAAACCGTCCAGCGCGGGCGCGTCCGTCTTATCCACGATCTCCTCGGCGTGGTCGAGATATCCGAACACCTTCTGCGACGCTCCTATGGCCTGCTCGAAAATATTCTGGATGCCCACCAGGCGCTTGACCGGCTCATACAGCAGCAGCAGCGCGATCACGAAACTGAGGAAATCCCCCGCCGTGAAATGCCCCGTCTTGATCTGGTTCCGCGCGTAGGTGAGCAGCCCGACGATGGTGAGCGCCGCGAACATGTCGATCAGCGGCGAGGCCAGCGCTTGCTGCAAGACGTACCGCAGGTTGGTCTTCAGGAGCTTGTGCGCCGCTCCCCGGAAACGCCGGGATTCGTGGGCTTCGGCCCCGAACGCCTTCACCACCATGTGCCCGCTCAACGTCTCCTGCAGGATCTGGTTCAGCTCCGCCTGTTTATCCTGGGTGCGCCGGCTGGTGCGCCGGATGCGATGCCCGATGCGCGTAGTCGGCAGGATGACGAAGGGCAGCACGGTCAGGCTCGCCAGGGCCAGCTTCCAGTCGTAGCTCATCACTACGAAGGCCAGGGAGATGGCGCTGAACGACTGCCGCAGCAGGTCCGCCCCAATCTGCGAAGTCGCCACCTGCACTTTGTCCACGTCGTTCATGATGGAAGACATCAGCCGGCCCGTGGAATGCAGTTCGAAGAACTGCGCCCCCTGCTTGAGGACTTTGTCGAAGACCCGGTTTCTGAGGTCCGTGACGGAAGAGAATCCCGCATAGCTGACCAGGTAATTGCCCGCGTAATCGCAAATACCCTGCACCAGAAAAACCGCCAGGATGGCGAACGCCACCATGGTCCACACATTTCCGATCCCCGCGGGAACCAGTTGGTCGAGAAAAATCTGGTGGTGCAGGACGGGGTGGGGAAGCAGCGGCACGCGGGTATTGGGAGCGGCGGGATTGAGAACGCGGTCGAAAATCGGCCGGATGAGCAGCGCCATGGTCCCCTTGGCCGCGCCCGCCGCCGCCATGAGCGCCACCGAAGCCAGCAAATGCGGCCAGTACTTGCGTCCGAAGGAGAGCAGCCGCAGCATTTCCTTCATGCCGCCACCTTCAAGCGCGCTAGCGCCTCCAGCACCTGCGCCGCCTCGATCCGCTCAATGCCGCCCGCCGCCGTCACAATCTCCGCCGGCGCGCGCCACGGCCCCCAGACGGCCGTGTTCGACGCGCCGAAGACGACCACCGAGGGCAAGCCGAACGCCGCCGCCATGTGGGCCGGTCCGGAATCGTTCCCCACGAACACGGCCGCGCCCGCCAGTAACGATTTGACCTCAGCCAACGGCGCCCCGCGCAGGGTCCGGAACGCCTCAAACGGCGAAAGGTCGTCCGCCGGCCCACCGATAAACACCGGCTCCATCCCCAGGCCCTTCAGCCGTTCGGCCACGGCCAGGAAGCCATCGGCGCGCCAGGTCTTATCGGGCGCGGACGCCACCGGGTGAATGGCCGCATAGGCGCGCGTACCGCCCGCTGGAGCCCGCGCCGCAAGTTTCGCCCGCGGAATCTCGCCCGCCGGCGCACCCAGGTAAAACATGGCGCTCGCCAAATGTTCCGCCGTGTGGACGGCGCGCTCCACGCCCAGAATTTCCTGCGCCCGCGGAATCCGCACGTTGTAGACGAATTGCGGCCGGAAATGGCCGAACCCCGCGCGCCAGCGCGCCCCCGAGAGCGCGGTCATCCAGGCGCTTCGCGGTCCGCCGTGCAGGTTCAGGCACAGCGCCGGATGCCAGCGGCGCAGCGCGCCCAGCCGCGCGGGGAGCAAATCCTCCACGTCGGGGTTGCCCTCGAAGATATCGCGAAAGCGGTCCTCCACCATCACGCCCACGCGCAAGTCCGGCCGCGCGCGCTTGAGAATGTCGAGCGCGGGAGTGGTGAGCACGCAGTCCCCCAGGGACCGCAGCCGGATGATTCCCACCCGGCTCCCTCGCGGCAGACTCTCCAGAACGCTCGCCACGCGCCGCCTATTCTTCGATGGTCGCCTCGTCCACGAGCATGACGGGAATCTCGTCGCGAATGGGGTAGACGCGGTGGCATTCGACGCACTTCAGCCCGCTTTCGCCCGGCTGAAGCTCCAGCGCCGCCTTGCAGACCGGACACACCAGAATTTCGAGCAGTTCCTTGCTAATGGCCATAGCGAATATCCAGTTTAGCAGGCGGGGCGTTATGCTATTGGCTTGACAGCAGAGCCAGAACTGGAACGGCCGCGGCCGCGGGCATCCGTGGTCGTGGTCTCGCACAACCGGGCGCCCCTGTTACGCCGCTGCCTGGAATCCATCGAGAAATCCGAGGACCGCGAGACCCTGCAAGCCATCGTCGTGGATAACGGCTCCCGCGACGGAAGCGGCAGCCTCGACGCGGATTTCCCGCACGTCCAATTCATCCGCCTCCCCAAGAACTTCGGCCTGACCAAGGCGTGGAACATCGGTTGGCGGGCGGCCGATGCCGACTACGTCTTCTTTCTGCACGAAGACGCCGAAGTCGAGCCCCAAGTCGCCACGCTTCTGGCCGACGCTCTGGACGCCAACCCCGATGCCGCCGCGGTTTGCCCGCTGTTGGTCGATGCGGAAGGCCATCCGGCCCCCCAGTTCGACCGCTTTCCGCCCGCCGGCGTCTACCGGCCCACAGAGGACGCGGCGGCCGGCCCGGTCGTCGTGGAGTACCCGCGCGGCGCCGCGATCATGCTGCGGGTCTTTGTGATCAGGGCCATTCGCCAGATCGACGAGCGTTACGGCCAGTGCGGCGCCGATGCCGATCTCGCCGCGCAGATCCGCCGGGCCGGAAAGAAGATTCTCCTGATTCCGTCCGCGCGGGTTCGCCACGATGGCCGGCAAAACCATTCCGCCGCCGAGCGGGCCGACTTCCTCCTGGGCCGCGCCGTGTTCGTGGGCAAGTACTACGGCTTCGTGGCCGGCCTGAAGGCCCGTCTGGCGGCCATCTTTGGTCCGCTGGTCCGCTTCCGTTTCGGCGAGCTCAAGGACACCATGGCCGGCCAGAAGATCGACGGCACGCAAAGCGTTGACCGTTAAGCGTTATCCGTGAACCGCTGGATTGGCGGTAAACGGTAAACGGTAAACGCAGTGTGCTCCCCACGGTAAACGCTTCGCCGTTTACCTTTGATATCTAGCGTTTATCTGAGCGGGCGCCCTACCATTTACCCGATGGACCTTCTGCTTTGGATCCTCCTGCCCGGAGGCGCCGCGGTAGCAACCGGGATGCTGGCGTGGTTCGTCATGCAATCCCGCATGGACGTCGCCCTGGCCTGGGAGCGCGAGAACCTGGCCGGTCAGCGCGAAGCCCTGGCGGAGCGGCGCGGCGAGCTCAAAGCGGAACGCAGCGCCATGGAGACCACCTTTCAGGCCTCCGTCCGCGCCGCCGAAGAATGCGCGCGGCGGAAGGGCTTGGAGGAATTCCTCCACGATCTGCGCGTGGAACAGCGCCACTTCACGCGCGAAGATCGCCGCCTGCCACAGGGCCGCCGCTGCCTGGTACTTCAAGAGCGCATGTACTTCCGCGGTATCCCGCTCTCGGACTGGATCGAGCACGACATGTTGCTGGAAGAGGGCGCCGACGTGGATCGGATCGTACGCGACATGACCGTCTTCGACAGCGGCGTGGTAAGCATAGCCGAGGTCCAGCGCCCGATGAAAACGCTGGCCGCGCGCGCCACCTAGCGGTCTGCTAGCGGCCCCGCGCACGAGCTCGCCGCCCGCCGTCTCCGCGTTAGCGAGCAGCCGCGATACGCACAGTCTCGCTCAGCGGGGTATTCCGCGAAGAACTCCCAACCAAAATTTTGTACTCGCCCGGCACGACTTCCCAGGCGTCCTTGTCCACGTTGAAGATCGACAGGCGCAGCGGATCCAGCGTCACACTGACCGTCTTGCTTTCCCCCGGCGCCAGCAGCACCTTGTCCCACCCCGCCAGCCGCCTGGGTGGTTCGCCCGCGCTCGCTGGCAGCGCAACATAGACCTGCGCGACTTCGGCCCCGCGAACTTTGCCGGTGTTCCTGACCTGGAAGCTCACCGTCACGCTCTGCCCCGTTGCCGCCGCCTTAAGCTGCGAATACGAGAACGTGGTATACGAAAGCCCGAAGCCAAACGGGAACAGAGGTTCCTTGTTCTCCGCATCGAACCACTTGTAGCCGGCTTTCAGCCCCTCCGTGTAGTTGACGTCGAATGGCACTTGGGGCCCGCGGCCGCGGCCCTGGCCCGCAGCGCCAGGCGCGCCGGTTTGGGCCGCCGCGGGCGCGGGCTGAACCGCCGCCGCGGGGGGCCCCGGAAGAACCGGATGCGGCAAATCCGCCTCGCTCTTGGGGAACGTAACGGGCAGCCTGCCCGAGGGGTTCACGCTGCCGAACAGGATATTGGCCATCGCCTCGCCGCCCCGAATGCCCGGATACCACGCTTCCAGCACCGCGCTGGCCTTATCCACCCAAGGCATCGTCACCGGTCCGCCGGTTTCCAGCACGACGATGGTGTGCGCATTGGCGCCGGTTACCGCCGCGATCAGCGCGTCCTGATTCTCCGGCAAAGAGAGGTTCGGTACGTCGCGGCCTTCGCTGGTGCGCTGATTGCCGAATACGATCGCAACGTCCGACGCCGCCGCCAGCTTGGCCGCCGCGGCCACGTCGGTTCCTGGGTCGTACTCCACCTTGGCGTTCGGCGCTTTCGCCCGAATGGCCGCCAGCGGCGGCGAGGGGTGCCAGACCGCTCCGCCTCGGCCTCCCGGCGGCGGCGGAACCGCGTTGCCGCCGGCCGCACTCACCTGATCCGATCCACCGCCCGACAGCACGCCCGCATCAGCGTGCGACCCGATCACCGCGATGGATTTAACCGCCGCGGCCCGCAGCGGCAACAGCCCGCCGGCGTTTTTCAGCAGCGTCATGCCCTGCTCCGCGACGCGTTGCGCCACTTCCGCGCCGGGGAACGGATTCACGGGTCGCAAGACGGGTGGGTCGTCGTAAATCCCGATCGCGAACGCGGTACGAAAGATACGGTGGACCATGTCGTTCACCCGAGAGATCGGAACGTTGCCTTGTTCTATCGCGGCCTTCAGCAGGTCGCCGAAATAATAATTCCGGCTACCAACCATCTCTTGATCGAGCCCGGCCATTGCGGACGGGACCGTACTGACCACGGCTCCCCCGTCCGACATAACCCAACCTGGAAATCCCCACGCCTTTTTCAGAATGTCGGTCAGCAGGTACGGGTTTTCGCAAGCATGAACGCCATTCACCTTGTTGAAAGCGCACATGACCGTCCCTACGTTGGATTCCTTGATTGCGATTTCGAACGCCAACAGGTCGGTTTCCCACAAAGAGCGTTTGTCGATAGTGGAGGTGTACACTTGCCGGCCGGTCTCTTGATCGTTGACCACATACCGGTTGATGTTGCCCACGACATGCTGATCCTGGGTTCCCTTCACCTCCTGGGCGAGCATCTTGCCGATAAGCAGCGGGTCCTCGCCCCAGCACTCGAAATTGCGGCCGTTGCGAGGCTCTCGGATCAGATTGGCCGTTCCGCCCAGCGACACGTTGTATCCCAGGTCGCGCGCTTCCTTGCCAATAATCGCGCCGTAGTCGTAGGCCAGTTTCACGTCCCAACTTGCCCCCGCCGCGAGAGACGACGGCAAGGCGGTCGCATAGCGGCCCCGGTTGGAGGCGACGCGTACGCCGGATCGGCCATCCGTCATCTGAAAGTCGGGAATTCCCAGGCGTGGGATTCCGGGAATCCACACCGCCCCGCCGATC
This sequence comes from Bryobacteraceae bacterium, assembly GCA_050012095.1. Taxonomy (GTDB): domain Bacteria; phylum Acidobacteriota; class Terriglobia; order Bryobacterales; family Bryobacteraceae; genus BOG-224. The sequence continues at coordinate 33,419 of JBEKHV010000045.1, forward strand.
GCCTGCACGGGCCGGTCCGGGTCTCCGTGGAGGAATTGCACCTTCTCGTCCAGCGTCATTTCCTGTATGACGAGGTCGGCTCGTTTGTCCGGCGGCAGCGTCTTATCCATCCAGGGACGCGCCGGCGCAGGGCTCGCTCCTTGGCCGCCGGCCTGCCCGGAGGCGCAGATCGCGCCCTGCAGAAGAATTGCGGCGCCTGCAATAGTCGCGATCGCCGCGATGCGTAATCTATCCCGGTTCATGGCGCTCCTCATCGATGCCTCCATCGCGTCAGCGCCCGCCGCCGATGCTCACGTTCTCGCTCAACGGCGTATTCCGCGAAGAGCTCCCAACCAAAATCTTGTACTCGCCCGGCACGACTTCCCAAGCGTCCTTATCCACATCGAAGATGGACAACCGTAACGGATCCAGCGTCACACTGACGGTCTTGCTCTCTCCCGGCGCCAGCAGCACCTTGTCCCACCCCGCTAGCCGCCTCGGCGGTTCGCCCGCGCTGGCCGGCAGCGCCACGTAAACCTGGGTCACTTCCGCCCCGCTGACCTTCCCGGTATTCCTCACCTGGAAGCTCACCGTCACGCTCTGCCCCGACGCAGTGGCCTTAAGCTGCGAATACGAAAACGTGGTGTACGAAAGCCCGAAGCCAAACGCAAACAGCGGCTCTTTATTCTCCGCATCGAACCACTTGTAGCCGGCTTTCAGCCCCTCCGTGTAGTTGACGTCGAATGGCGCTTGGGGCCCGCGGCCGCGGCCCTGGCCCGCAGCGCCAGGCGCGCCGGTTTGGGCCGCCGCGGGGGGCCCCGGAAGAACCGGATGCGGCAAATCCGCCTCGCTCTTGGGGAACGTAACGGGCAGCCGGCCCGAGGGGTTCACGCTGCCGAACAGGATGTTTGCAATCGCCTCGCCGCCCCGTATGCCCGGATACCACGCTTCCAGCACCGCGCCGGCCTTCTCCGCCCAAGGCATGGTCACCGGCCCGCCGGTCTCCAGCACGACGATGGTGTGCGCGTTGGCGCCGGCCACCGCCGCGATCAGCGCGTCCTGGTTATCCGGCAAAGAGAGGTCCGGCACGTCGCGGCCTTCGCTGGTGTGTTGATTGCCGAATACGATCGCAATGTCCGAAGCCGCCGCCAGCTTCGCCGCCGCGGCCACGTCGGTTCCCGGGTTGTACTCCACCTTGGCGTTCGGCGCTTTTGCGCGGATGGCCACGAGCGGCGGCGAGGGGTGCCAGACCCCGCCGCCGCGGCTCCCCTGCGGCGGCGGGACGGCGTTGCCGCCGGCCGCATTCACCTGGTCCGATCCCGCGCCCGACAGCACGCCCGCATCCGCGTGCGACCCGATTACCGCGATGGATTTGATCGCCGCGGCCCGCAGCGGCAACAGCCCGCCGGCGTTCTTGAGCAGCGTGATGCTCTGCTCCGCGACGCGTTGCGCCACCTCCGCGCCCGTAAACGGGTTCACCGGCACGACCCCCTGCCGATTGTCGTAGATCCCCACGGCGAACGACGCCCGCAGAATCCGATGCACCATGTCATCGAGCCGTGCCATGGGGACTTCGCCGTTTTGGATCGCCGTCTTGAGCGCCTCGCCGTAGTATTGGCCCGCGGGCATCTCCTGGTCGAATCCGGCCAGCGCCGTGGGAACCGTGCTATGGACGGCGCCCCAATCCGACATGACCCAGCCTTTATAGCCCCAGTCTTTCTTGAGCGTGTCGTTCAGCAGATAGGGGTTTTCGCAGTCGAAAACGCCATTGAGCTTGTTGTACGCGCACATCACCGTCGCCACGTCCGATTCCTTGATGGCGATCTGGAAAGCCAGCAGGTCGGATTCCTGCATGGCCCGCTTGTCGATAATCACGCTGTATATCGCGCGCCCGGTCTCCTGGTCGTTGACCGCGTAGCGGTTGATATTGCCGACCACCCCCTGGTCCTGCGTGCCCTTCAGCTCGCGCCCGAGCATCTCTCCGATGAGCAGCGGGTCTTCACCCCAGCACTCGAAGTTCCTGCCATTGCGCGGCTCCCGTATGAGGTTCGCCGTCCCGCCCAGCGATACGTTGAAACCCAGCTCGCGGGTCTCCTTGCCGACCAGCGCTCCGTAATCGTAAGCCAGCTTCAAGTCCCAACTGGCTCCGGCCGCCAGCGACGAAGGCAGCGCCGTCGCGTAGCGTCCGCGCCCCCCCGTATTCGCCACGCCGGATCTGCCATCCGTCATCTGGAAAGCGGGGATTCCCAAGCGCGGAATGCCTGGAATGAAGCCGGCCCCGCCCAGCGACTGCTGCGCCGCCTGAGGCGTGCCCTGCCATCCGTGGACGATGCCGATCTTCTCGTCCAGCGTCATCTGCGCCAGCGCCAGATCGGCGCGCCGGTCCGGCGGCAGGCTCTTGTCCGCCCAGGGCCCGGCCGGCGCTGGATTGGCCGCCCGACCGCCCTGCGCCCAAGCGGTCGACAGCGCGCCGCTCCATAACACCACCGCCGCTCCCAGAGCCGCCAGCGGCGCATTCCGATATGCATTGCGTCTTGTCATATTTCCCGCCTGATCGTTCCACCCGCCCCTTCCGGGCGGCGTAGCCGAAGGCTTGATATATCACGGAGCGGAGAAGGTGTCAAGAAAACCTGATCTGGTTGTCTTAAATCGATCACATAGCAGAGCGAATTGTCGCAAAGCGATCAGCAATTGGCCGTTTTCATGACCGCGAGGCAGCCGCACCCGATTCCTTCGTGATACTCTGAGAATCGATTCGCGCGACTCCGCGCAGCGCTTCTACCGGGCCTCGCGCAATATAGCGGCAAGCCGTTGTGGGGTAGGATGGCATCCTGCGCGGCGGTTGGCAACCGCCGCTGCCGCTAGAGTGCGCGGGAGTCAATAGGAGAGGAGATCGATGTCCCGCAAAGAGGCCATGCAGGAACGCAGCCAGCGGATCCTCGATCGGATGTTCCGGGACGGCACGCTTTCGGTCCAATCCATCGCGTCCCAACTGGGCATCTCGGTCGCGACCGTCCGGCGCGACATGCGCCGCCTCTCCTCGGAGGGCCGCCTGAAGCGCATCCACGGCGGCGCGGTCCCCGCCCAGCCGTTGATTTATGAAGCGTTCCGCCACGATTCTTCTTTCCAGGAGCAGGTGGAAAAGCACGCCGACGAAAAGCGCCGCATCGCGGTGGCCGCCGCTGAACTGATACAGGACGGAGACACGGTCGGCGTAACGCCCGGCACCACCACCACGCAAGTGACCCGGAGTATTCCCAACCGCTCCGGCGTGACCATCGTAACCAACGCCGTGAACATCGCGATGGAGCTCAGCAAGCGCTCCAATCTGGAGGTGCTGGTGATCGGCGGATTTCTGCGCGAAATCTGGTTTTCGCTCGTCGGCCCTCCCGCCATTCAAGCCGTCGGCCATCTGATCCTCGAAAAGATGTTCATCGGCGCCAACGGCGTGGACGCCAAGTGGGGTCTGACCACCTTTAACGCCGACGAGGCCGCTCTCAACCGCGCGATGATCGCGCGGGCCAAGCAGAAAATCGTTGTCGCCGACCACAGCAAGTTAGGAGTGGCGGCTACCTACGAGTTCTGGCCCTTGGACGGCATCGACATTCTGATCACCGACGCCGGCGCAAGCGACGCCGCCATCGCCCCGTTCCTCGCCAAGAACATCGAAGTCCGCCGCGTCTGACGCGCTGGTACATGGCCCGCTTCCGCGGCCGGTCCCTGAAGCCAAGCCTTTCACGTTCGTAATCCGGTTGATGATCCCTACAGCCGGATATATGGCCCGCGCCACCCATTTTCCGGTAACCCCGTTCACGGGCGGAACCCCAGCTTCGTTATGAAGGCCTCCGCGAGTTGACAAGTAATTCTTGTCACCATACACTGATGAGTGTGATTCGAAGCTTCCGGCATCGAGGGTTGAAACGGCTATGGGATGGTGATGCGAGCCGGGTCAGCGCAGCGCTGAGAGATCGCGTCGAAAATGTGCTGGCCGTTCTCGATGCCGCGGCTGCGCCGGCGGATCTGGATCTTCCGGGATACCGGTTGCACGCTCTGAAGGGCGACCTGAAGGGATTGTGGTCCGTGACGGTCAGCGGCAATTGGCGGATCACCTTTCGCGTCGAACATGGGAATGTGTTCGATGTAGATCTGACGGACTACCACTAGGAGGCTTTGTCATGCCCATGAAAAATCCACCGCACCCTGGACGCATTGTCAGGCAGGACTGCATAGAACCGCTGGGGCTGACGATCACCGGGACCGCGAAGGCTCTCGGCGTCACCCGGCAGGCTCTCAATAATCTCGTGAACGGTAAAGCCGGCATTTCTCCGGAGATGGCTGTGAGGGTCGCCAAGGCATTTGGGGGTAGCCCGGAAATGTGGCTGCGTCTCCAGGCCAATTACGACCTCGCGAGGGTTCGACAGGATGAGATCGAGGTCAAGCGGTATCGGCGGGCTTCCTGAAGGAATGTTCGTGGCCCCTTTCCGCCAGCCCACACGCGCGAGGTCAAACTCGGTTGCGTGTTCACCCACACGGCTACCGATCCAGAGGGTTGGCCTGTACACGAGGAAGCCTCCACTTCTTACGTAGCCGCTATCGAAACAGCCGAAACCTTCGGCTTACGGGGCGGGAAGCCCACCCGGGTGGGGCAGGCTTCGCCAGCGACCGATGTTTCTACGTAAAGCTCCAGCCCTTGCGGAAATGCGGCGGCTGGAGGTACTTGTTGGCTTCCTTGTTGTTAGTGAAAATCCCCTTCTCGGCGTCGTATTCCAGCTTGCCTTCG
>JBEKHV010000046.1:0-35701 GCA_050012095.1 Bryobacteraceae bacterium
GATGCGCTCGATGGCAAAGAGTTCCTGGGAGTTGACGGGCTGGTAGACGGCGAGGAGGTCTTGCCTGAGGTGGTCAATTTCCTGGAGGTCTTCGAGGCGGACGACGGCGAAGGTGGAGGCGGCGAATCCATGCTTGCGGGCGTTCTGGGCGGAGCGGGCCCGGCCCGCGGACGTGCGAGGTCCGGTTGACTTGGCGGCGTTGGCGCGATTGGCGGCGATGCGTTGGGGGGAGACGAGACATGGAGTGCGTGACATTGTGGGTACCCTTTCGCTTTGAGATGTAGCACAAGGAGGGGCTGGAGTCTGAAATTGGGAGGGGGCGGATGAGGGAAAGAAAGGAGTTATTGGGGAGAAGGATCTGTCACCGCCGGGCATCAAAAGCCCATTAGCCGCAGATGAACGCCGATGGCCGCCGATAAGAACGATCTGTTTGACTTGGCGTTTCGCCGATGGCCGCGAAAAGAACGACCGGCGGCGCTACAAAGAAATCTCTTGCAAACGGCGTCTTATGGTAGTAGTATTGCGCATAGGTATAGTAGAAAACATATGGCGCACGCAAAATTCACCTCTCTCGAACTCGGGATCATGCAGGCCCTCTGGGATGGCGGGGCGATCTGCATCCGCGACATTCAGCAGTCCTTCCCGGAGCGCGACAGGCCGGCGTACACCACCGTGCAGACCACGGTTTACCGTTTGGAAAAGAAGCAGGCGGTCCGCCGCGTCAGGAAGATCAGCAACGCGCACATTTTCGAGGCGGTGGTCTCCCGCGGCGCCGCGCAGAGCAGGTTGATCGACGATCTGCTGGATCTGTTCGGCGGCCGCACGCAGCCGGTGATGGCGCACCTGATCGAATCCGGCAAGCTCACCCTGGAAGACGTGGAAGAAGCACGCAAGGCGCTCCGCAAACAGGCGAAGAAGGAGTAACCCGATGCCTGAGCATGAATTCGTGGTGGCGCTGGGCCGTCTGGTGGCCAATCACCTGTGGCAGTCCACGGGTTTTGCGGCAGTGGCGGTACTGCTGGCCTTGGCTCTGAGGGCCAATCACGCACGGGTTCGGTACTGGCTGTGGATGGCGGCGTCGGTCAAGTTTCTCATCCCGTTCTCCGTTCTGGCCGCGGTGGGCGGCCGGCTGGGACGGTGGCTGGTTCCCGCGACGCCGGCCGCGCGGCTGCCGTTGGTAGTGGAGCAAATCGTACAACCTTTTGCGCCAGTGCGGGGGGACATCCTGCAAGCAGCGCGAGCCGTACCAGCGCCGGTCACTGCCAATCTGCTGCCAGCTTTGCTTGCGGCGCTCTGGCTGTGCGGCTTCGCCGCGGTCCTTATCTACGGATGGTCGCGCTGGCGGCGGGTGAGCGCGGCCGTGCGGGCGTCCGTGCCGCTGCGGGCCGGCAGGGAACTGGAAGCGCTCAAGCGGGTCGTTGTGGGGCAGGCTGGCAGCCTGCGGCGGGTTGTCAACCCGCCGGAGCGCCGGTTGCAGAGGGCCCCCCGGAGTTGCGCATGGCTTGACAAATTCCCTCATCGCGCCGAGCGCCGGTTGGCAACCGGCGCGCAGGATGACATCCTGCCCCACATAGGCCTTGTCTCCTCTAACGCCAAACTGGAGCCCGGCATTTTCGGCATCTTCCGGCCGGTGCTATGGCTTCCGGCCGGCATCGGAGATCGCCTGGGCGACGCGGAGTTGGAGGCCATCCTGGCGCATGAGCTCTGCCACGCGCGGCGGCGCGACAATCTGGCCGCGGCGGTACACATGGCGGTGGAAGCCATTTTCTGGTTCCATCCTCTGGTGTGGTGGCTGGGAGCGCGACTGGTGGAAGAACGGGAGCGGGCTTGCGACGAAGATGTGGTGCGGCTGGGCGGGGAACCGCAAGTCTACGCCGAGAGCATCCTGAAAGTCTGCGAGTTCTACCTGGCATCGCCCGTGGCCTGCGCCGCGGGAGTCACCGGCGGAGAACTCAAGAAGCGAATCGAGGGCATCATGACGAATCGATTCACTCGCAAGTTGAGTTTCGGAAAGAAGATGCTCTTGGTATCGGCGGCAATCCTGGTGACGGCCGGGCCGATTGTGCTTGGCGCAGTGAATCCGTCGAGTGGCCGAGGTCAATCGAAGGCTGGCGAGGCCGCGCCGGTGTTCCAGGTAGCCTCTGTGAAGCCGAATTTATCCGGCGATCCCGGGTCCCAGTGGAACCCCCGGCACGGGAACTTCACCGCGGAGAACGCCCCTCTCAAACAACTAGTCGGCCGTGCGTACCACGTTCAGTATCCTCTAATTTCCGGTCCCGGGTGGCTCGATTCGATGCGGTACGATATCAACGCAAAAGGGACCGGAGACGCGCCGGAGAGCCAAGTGATGTTGATGTTGCAGGCGCTCCTTGAGGACAGATTTCATCTTCGGGTGCATCGCGAGACTAAGGAGATGGCCGTCTATCTCCTGGTCGTGGCGAACGGCGGGCTGAAGATGCAATCGGCGGATGAGCCGAACCCCACGACCTTTCCGAACCTGCCGCCTGGGCCGCACAGCGTAATGCAGATGCGACGCGCCTCCCTCGCTGAAATCGCGGATGGGCTGTCCGGTTTTGTGGGGCGCCCGGTGCTCGACCGGACCGGGATACAGGAGTCGTTTCGCCTGAGGCTTTGGTACAACAACAACCTTTCGTACACCGACAACTCGGAACCGGAGGGGCCCGACCTCTTCGCGGCGTTGCGGGAGCAATTGGGGTTGAGGCTGGAAGCTGGGAGGGCCCCGGTGGAAAGGCTGGTTGTCGATCAGGCGGACAAGGTCCCTACCGAAAACTAGCGAAAAGGTGCGATGTGATGCCCACACAAGAATTTGTGGTGGCTCTCGGCCGTCTGGCGGCCAATCACCTGTGGCAGTCCACGGGTTTTGCGGCAGTCGCCGTACTGCTGGCCTTGGCTCTGCGGGCCAATCACGCACGGGTGCGGTACTGGCTGTGGATGGCGGCGTCGGTCAAGTTTCTTGTCCCGTTCTCCGCTCTGGCCGCAGTGGGAAGCCTCCTGAGACGTTGGCTGGTTCCTCCGACGCCGGTCGCGCGGCTGCCGATTGTGATGGAGCAAATCGTGCAGCCATTTGCGCCCGTTCCGAGGGACGTTTTGGGAGTCGCGCCCTCCGCGCCGGCGCCGGGTTTTGCCCATCTGCTGCCGGGTTTCCTTCTGGCGCTGTGGTTCTGTGGCTTCGCCACAGTCCTTATATACGGGTGGACGCGCTGGCGTCGTGTCGCTGCGGTTGTGCGGGCGTCTACGCCGCTTCGGGAAGGACGGGAAGTGGAAGCGCTGCGCCGAGTCGTTGTGAGGCAGGCTGGCAGCCTGCGGCGGGTTGGCAACCCGCCAAAGCGCCGGTTACCAACCGGCGCGCAGCTTGCCAAGCTGCCCCACATAGACTTGGTTTCCTCCACCGCCCGGCTGGAGCCGGGCATTTTCGGCATCTTCCACCCGATCCTCTGGCTTCCGGCCGGCATCGGAGATCGCCTGGGCGACGCGGAGTTGGAGGCCATCCTGGCGCATGAGCTCTGCCACGCGCGCCGCCGCGACAATCTGGCCGCGGCGGTACACATGGCGGTGGAAGCCGTCTTCTGGTTCCATCCTCTGGTGTGGTGGCTGGGCGCGCGGCTGGTGGAAGAACGGGAGCGCGCCTGCGACGAAGAAGTGGTGCGTCTGGGCGGGGAGCCGCAAGTTTACGCCGAAAGCATCCTGAAGGTCTGCGAGTTCTACCTGGCATCGCCCGTGGCCTGCGCGGCCGGAGTCACCGGCGGGGAACTCAAGAAGAGAATCGAGGGCATCATGACGAATCGATTCACGCGCAAGCTGAGTTTCGGGAAGAAGCTGATGCTGGCAGCGGCCGGCATTATGTTCATAGCCTTGCCGATCGGGGTTAGCTTAATGAACCCGAAGGGGGGACGGGCCCAATCGTTGGCCGGTCTCGCGGCGCCGCCGGTGCGGGTCGTCGCGCAGAGCGCACAGAAGACGGCTCAACCGTCGCAGTTACCGCGGTCGCCCGGGGTGGCGGATCAGCGTCCGACTAAGGGTGCCGATCCTGCTCCCCTAGCCTTCGAAGCGGCTTCGGTGAGGCCGGCTCCGCCCGATTTGCGCGGGATCCGCTGCACCGGCGGACCGGGCACATCTGATCCGGGCTTGCTCACTTGCGAAAACTACAGCCTTTATTTACTGGTGATGATGGCTTACAACCTGCGCAGCTTTCAACTTGATGCGCCCGCCTGGATGGATACCGTCCGATACAACGTCGTGGCCAGAATTCCGCCAGGGACCGATAGGCGGCAGTTCGGACTGATGCAGCAAAGGCTGCTGGCCGAGCGGTGGGGGCTGCAGGTGCACTTCGAGGAGAAGGACATGACGGTCTACGAGCTGACAGAGGCCAAAGGTGGCACAAAGCTCAAGGAATCCCAAGAGCCGTCGGCAAGCGTGAAGTCCGAGGCAGTATGGAGGCCGCCTGCAAGCGGGCCGCCGGTCCGGATCATGGCGTACGTGAGTCGGAAAGGGGATTCTGTTGCCGATTTGGCGAACTTTCTCGCGGACCAGTTGGGGAGGCCCGTGAGGGACGCCACAGGGCTGCGCGACCGATACGACTATTCGCTGTCCTTTTTGATGGACCCGGGCGGGCGGGCAGCGGGGCCCGTAACGTCGAATGGGTCGGAACCAGAATTCGGAGTGGGTCTCATCGACGCCGTGCGGCAGCAGCTCGGGCTCGAACTGAAGACGACAAAGGGTCAAGCTGAAATTTTGGTGGTAGACCACGCGGAAAAAGTCCCAACCGAGAATTGAAGGTCGGGGAAAGCGCGAGAAAACGGGCCAGCCTGTGTCTGAAGAGAAGTAGGGTTCCTACTCCGCGCTGCGGCCTAGATCGTCGGCCAGGATGATGGCTTCGGCCAGGTCTTTCATGGGGCGGCGGAGGCGGCGGCTTTGATTGCGCAGGCGGAGATAAGCTTCCTCTTCCGAGATCGCGTGTTTCTGCTGCAGGATGCCCTTGGCGCGCTCCACCAGCTTGCGCGTTTCGAGCTCGCGCTTCATCTCCAGCGTTTCTTCGAGCAGCCGCGCCTTCTCCTCTTCCAGCAGCGACCGGGAAATGGCGACTCCCAACTGCTCGCCGATGAAAACCAGCGTGGCGGTTTCCTCGGGGGTATGCTCGTGCGGTTCGCGATGGTGCGCGTTGACCACGCCGATCACCTCCCCGCGGCTGACGAGCGGCACGGAAAGGAAAGCCGCGTAGGTGTCTTCCACCAGCTCGCGAAACCGCTTGAACCGCGCATCGGCGCCCGCGTTCGACGCCAAAGCCACCACGGACTTGTTCGCTACCACCCACCCCGTGATGCCTTCGCCGATCTTCATCCGCAGGGAGCCCAAGTCCGCGGCGTGCGGCACTTGCGAGGCCCGGAGCACGAGTTCCTCCGTGGCGTGATCGATCAGGTAGACCAGGCAGGCGTCGCATTGGGTGGCCTGGACCGCCAGCCCGACTACTTCGCCCAGCATCTCGTCCACGGAGAGGTTGGAGCTGACGATGCTGCTCGTGCGGTGGAGAATCGCGACGTGAGATTCCGATTCGTCCCGTCGCATGGCGGGTCCCATCCTTCCAGGCTAGCCCCTGGCGAAAAGGGGGCGCAATCGAAAGATTCTATCCCCGCCATCACGGGGGCTGGGGGCAGCATATCAGCCGCAGATGAACGCCGATAGACGCCGATAAGAAAAACTCTTTATTCTCAATCTGCGTTCATCGGCGGCCTAGCGCATCGATACTGCCGTCAGAAGTCCAGAACAACCCTGCGCCATTCGAGCGTAGGCTTCTGAAAGTTGATCAGGAGGCACAAGTTCCGGCCGGAGGCGCGCAAGTAGTTCAGGCATTGGGCCAAGTGATCGTTAGTGAGGCGATCGGCGCACTTCAACTCCACGATGAGCGTGTCCTCCACAATCAAGTCGGCGCAGTACTCCCCTACGCACTGATCCTTGTACATGACGGAAAAGGGAACCTGAGATGAGGCCGCGATGCCCCGCAGTCTCAGCTCCCGGAGAAGAGCGCGCTCATAGACCTTTTCGAGAAAGCCCGCGCCGAGCGTGTTGGACACCTCAAAGGCCGCTCCGAGCGCCTTTTCGCTTAAAGAATCCAAATACTCGCGCTCGTCGGCATTCATCTGTAAATACTGTTGTGCCGTTGGGTGGGAAAATTCTCAGGAAAATCGGCCGCCGATGAACGCCGATGGACGCCGATAAGAAAAACGCTCTTTTCTCAATCTGCGTTTATCTGCGTTTATCGGCGGCTAGTACTCTTGCCTCGTCGGGCCGGCGTTCATCGGCGGCGTCGATCTCGTAGTGCTCCAGGATTTCCCGCCACAGCCCTTGCGCCTTCAGGATCAGCTCGACGGCTTCGCGCACAGCGCCGTCGCCGCCGGGCGCGGAGGTCACGTAGTGCGCGGCGGCCTTCGCTTCGGGGCGGGCATTGGCCGTAGCCACGGCCAGGCCCACGCGATGCATGATCACCACGTCCGTAAGGTCGTCGCCGATGTAGGCCACCTCGCTGGAGTCGATTTTGGAAGCCGCCAGGATCTCCTCCAGAATCGGGATCTTCTCGATGTGGCCCTGGTACACATAGGCCATCTTGCACTGGCGGGCGCGCTCCTCCACGGCGGGCGAGACGCGACCGCTGATCACGCCGGTCTGGATGCCCTTCCAACCCAACCATTGCAGGCCGATGCCGTCCTGCGCGTTGAAGCCCTTGGTCTCGAACATTTCGCCCTGCGGGCCGGGCACGTTGAAGATCTTCCCGTCCGTGAGGACGCCGTCCACGTCCATCAGCAACAGCCGAATTCTCGATGCCCGTCGCGTTGCGTCTGCGTTCAAGAGATTCTCCTGGCCGTTCCGGCCCTACACGACGTACTGGCCCGCCGAAACGTGGCCGCCTTTGCCGGTCCAGTTGGTGTGGAAGAACTTGCCGCGCGGCTGGTCCACCCGCTCGTAGGTGTGAGCGCCGAAGTAATCGCGCTGGGCCTGGAGCAGGTTGGCGGGCAGCCGCTCGCTGCGGTAGCCATCGTAGAACGACAGCGCCGTGGTGAACGCCGGGACGGGAACGCCCGCCTCCACGGCCCTGGCCACCGCGCGGCGCCAGGACGCCTGACACCGCTCGATCACGCCGCAGAAGTACCGATCCAGCAGCAGGTTGCTCAAGTTGGGATTGCCGTCGAAAGCTTCCTTGATCTTGCCCAGAAACGCGGAGCGGATGATGCAGCCGGCGCGCCACACCAGCGCGATGCCGCCGTAATTCAGATTCCAGTGGTACTCTTTGGCCGCCTCGCGCAGCAGCATGAAACCCTGCGCGTACGAAACAATCTTGGAGGCCAATAGCGCCTGGCGAATGTCCTCGACGAAAGCCTTCCGGTCGCCCTCGAATTTGACCTTCGGCCCCTTCAGGATTTTGGAAGCCTCCGTGCGATCGGCCTTCATGGCGCTCAGGCAGCGCGCGTAAACCGCCTCGCCGATCAGCGTCAGCGGCACGCCCAGGTCCAGCGAGCTGACGCTGGTCCACTTCCCCGTGCCCTTCTGTCCGGCCGTGTCCAGAATCTTGTCGATGACGTACGCGCCGTCCTCGTCCTTATAGCCCAAAATGTCGCGCGTGATCTCGATCAGGTAGCTGTCCAGCTCGCCTTTGTTCCACTCGGTGAAGACCGCGTGCATCTCCTCATTGCTCATGCCCAGCCTCTCCTTGAGGAGCTGGTAGGCCTCGCAGATGAGCTGAATGTCGCCGTATTCGATGCCGTTGTGGACCATTTTCACGAAGTGTCCGGCGCCGTCCTCGCCCATCCAGTCGCAGCAGGGCGAGCCGTCCGGCGTCTTGGCGCAGATTGCCTGGAAGATGCCTTTCACCAGCGGCCAGGCTTTGGGGCTTCCGCCGGGCATCATCGAGGGGCCGAACCGCGCGCCTTCCTCGCCGCCCGAGACGCCCGTCCCGATGTACAACAGCCCTTTGCTCTCCAGGTACTTCGTCCGGCGAATGGTGTCCGGGAAGTGCGAGTTGCCGCCGTCGATGATGAGGTCGCCCGGTTCCAGGTGCGGAAGCAGCAGTTCGATAAAGTCGTCCACGGCTTTACCCGCCTTGACCATCAGCATGATCTTGCGCGGCCGCTTCAGTAGAGCCACGGTCTCTTCGATGGAGTGCGCTCCAACGATCGTCTTCCGGCCCTGGGCGGCGTCGTTCAAGAATTCGTCTACCTTGGATACCGTCCGGTTGTAGGCCACCACGGTATATCCGTGGTCGTTCATGTTCATGATCAGGTTTTGGCCCATGACCGCCAAACCGATTAACGCTATGTCTGCCGTTTGTTCCATAATCTCGCTCCGGAGAAGTCCGGCGAACTGCCGGACAATAGGAAAACCGCCTCAATTCCAGGCGTCAATCTCTCTTATAGCATGCGGCTACCGAGGGTTCAAACGCGGCGCGCCCGCGGTTTGGTTCTCCGCATCCTGGCGCCGAACCGCGAACGGGATGCGCTGTGGGCCGCGAGCGGCGCCTGGACCTACAATGAAATCGGGAACAACCTGTGCTCCATCGCGTCGCTCAAACCATCGCCCGCTACCGCATGTTCGAGCCCGCCCAGAAGGTCGGAGTAGCCGTCTCCGGCGGCGCAGACTCGGTTTGCCTCCTGCATGTCCTCCTCGAACTGGCGCCCCGCTGGGACCTGCGGCTCACCGTGTTGCACCTGAACCACAAGCTGCGCGCCGAAGAGTCGGACCGGGACGAGGAGTTTGTCCGGCGTCTGGCGGAGCCGCTCGGCCTGGCGGTGATGGCGCAATCGTGGCAGCGGTCTCCCGCCTCCGAAGGCCGGGCAAGCGGCAACCTGGAAGAGGCGGCGCGGGAAGCGCGGCTGGCGTTTTTTATGGAGGCGATGGCCAGCGGCGCCGTGGACCGCGTCGCGCTGGGACACACGCGCTCCGACCAGGCGGAGACGGTGCTGTTTCGCTTTCTGCGCGGCGCGGGAACGGCCGGATTGGCCGGCATTCGGCCCGTCACTTCGGCGGGAATCGTACGGCCTTTGCTGGATGTAGACCGCGCCGAGGTCGAGACCTACCTAAAGGCCCACGGCATTCCGTGGAGGGAGGATCACACCAACAGCAGCGTCCGGTTTGCACGTAACCGCATTCGTTACAACCTGTTACCCCAGTTGGCGAACGACTGGAATCCGGCCCTGGGCGAGACTTTGGCGAACACGGCCGAGTGGGCGCTGGGCGAAGAAGCGTACTGGGAAGCGGAGATCGACCGGCTGGCAGCCGGCCGGCTCAAGACGATCCAGGACGCGGTAGTGCTGTGCGGGGAGGATCTCAGGAATTTACCGGTGGCTGCGGCGCGCCGGCTGGTGCGGCGCGCCATGGAGCGGATCAAGGGCGACCTTCGGGGCATCGATTTTTCCCACATCGCCACGGTTCTGGATATGGCTGCAAGCGCCGAGGGACATGGCCGGTTCCAGGCACCGGGCGTGGACATTCTGCGCTCTTTCGACTGGCTGCGGTTCGGCCGGCCCGGCACGCTGACCATGGAACACCGCCAGTATCGTCTGTCGGCGCCGGTCCCGGGAACCATCGAAATCCCCGGGGCCGGCGGCTGTATCCACCTGGAACTTGTTGAAAAATCGAAAGCAGCCGATCAGGTGTATAATGGCCCCAGCGACTGGATCGATTGGAAGAAGGTTTCCGGCCCACTTGAGTTGCGGAACTGGCGGCCCGGCGACCGTTACCAGCCCGTGGGAAGATCAGGCGAAGAGAAGGTTAAGACCTTCTTCCAGGAAGCCCGGATTCCGTTGTGGGAGCGCGGGCGCTGGCCGGTTCTCGTGGACCAGTCTGCGATCGTCTGGGTGCGGCGGTTCGGGCTGGCCGCGCCCTACGCCGCGGGATCGGACGCAGGCGTGGTTTTGACGGTCGAAGATACCGGCGCCGCGATGGGCGTCTAACCGCCGGAGGAAACGGAATCGGTATGGAACGGCGCGGCGTCTATACCAGTGAGAGAAGTAGTGAGTCCGGTGCGGAGGTTTCGTGAGTTCCAGTATTAAGACGTGGCTGTTTTGGGCGGTTCTGATTTCCGTGGCGCTGCTGCTGGTGGTGGTTTTCCGCTCCGTGCCATCGAAGCGTGAAACCGCTATTACCTTGACCGAGTTCATCGGCGACGTCAAGGCGGGGCAGGTCAAAGAGGTCACGATCACCGACGGCGAGGTGCACGGCGATTACAACAACCGCGACGGCGGCTTCACCACCCAGGTTCCTCCCACGTACTCCGCGGTATATGACCTGATGCTCGAAAAGAACGTCACGGTCAACTACAAGCCGGCCAGCTCCGGAAGCTGGACCAACATCCTGGTCAACCTCTCGCCTTTCATCGTGCTCGCGGCGTTCTGGCTCTTCATGATGCGGCAGATGCAGAGCGGCGGCAACAAGGCCCTTAGCTTTGGCAAGAGCCGCGCCCGCCTGCATTCCACGCAGCAGAAGAAGGTCACGTTCAAAGACGTGGCGGGGGTGGAGGAGGCCAAAGAGGAGTTGCAGGAAATCATCGAGTTCCTGCGCGAACCGCAGAAGTTTCAGAAATTGGGCGGCCGCATTCCCAAGGGCGTGCTGCTGATCGGCCCTCCGGGCACGGGAAAGACTCTTCTGGCCCGCGCCATCGCGGGCGAAGCCAGCGTGCCGTTCTTCTCGATCTCGGGCTCCGATTTCGTGGAGATGTTCGTGGGCGTGGGCGCCAGCCGCGTTCGCGACCTGTTCGAACAGGGTAAGAAAAACGCTCCGTGCATTATCTTCATCGATGAAATCGACGCCGTGGGACGGCATCGCGGAGCGGGCCTGGGCGGCGGGCACGACGAGCGCGAGCAGACCCTGAACCAGTTGCTGGTGGAGATGGATGGCTTCGAATCCAACGAAGGCGTCATCCTCATGGCCGCCACCAACCGCCCGGACGTGCTCGACCCCGCGCTGTTGCGGCCCGGCCGCTTCGACCGGCGCGTGGTGGTGGGGCGGCCCGACGTGCAGGGGCGCGAAGCCATCCTTCGGGTTCACACCAAGAAGATTCCGCTGGGGGACAATGTCGATCTTTCCGTGCTGGGCCGCGGAACGCCGGGACTGGCCGGCGCCGATCTCGCCAACCTGGTGAATGAGGCGGCCCTGAACGCCGCGCGCCAGAACCGCAAGGTCGTCATGATGACGGATTTCGAAACGGCCAAGGACAAGATCCTGATGGGCGCGGAGCGCAAGTCGATGATCCTCAGCGACGCCGAGAAGCGCATGACCGCCTATCACGAAGCCGGGCACGCGCTGGCGGCGGCCGTGCTGCCCTACGCCGACCCGTTGCACAAGGTCACCATCATCCCGCGCGGCATGGCGCTGGGCGTGACCATGCAATTGCCCATCGACGACAAGCATTCGTACAGCAAGGATTACCTGCTGTCGCAGCTCGCCATCTTGATGGCCGGCCGCATCGCCGAGGAGCGCCACCTGCACCACATGACCACGGGCGCGGGTAACGACATCGAGCGCGCCACCGATCTGGCCCGCAAAATGGTCTGCGAGTGGGGCATGAGCGAGCTGGGGCCGCTGAGCTTCGGCAAGAAGGAAGAACAGATCTTTCTGGGCCGCGAAATCGCGCAGCACCGCGACTACAGTGAAGAGACCGCCATCCGCATCGACGAGCAGGTGAAGAAGCTGGTGCAAGGCGCCTACGACACCGCTTCGCAAGTCCTCGAGGAGCGCTCGGACGCCTTGGTGAGAATCGCCGAGTCGCTGCTGGTGCGCGAAATCCTGGACGGCAGCGAGGTGACGCAGATCATCAACGGCGAGACGCTGGCCCCGCTGGCGGCCTCCGCATCCAAGGAGCCCGAAGGGCACGCGCAGCAAGTGATCCGGCCTGACGCCGGACGCCGCGTTCCTGGACTTTCGGAAGGGGAGCGTCCCCAGCCGGCGTGATTCCGGATGAAGCGCGGACAAGCCGGATGAGGCACGGACAAGTCCCGCGTTTTCCCGTTTACCTGTTCGATCTGGACGGCACCCTGCTGGATTCCGCCGAAGATATCTGCGGCGCGGTCCAACAGGTGCTCGACGTCCACGAGCACCGGCCGGTCTCGTACGAATATCTGAAGAGCTACATCGGGCGCCACCTTCTGGATCTGTTCGAAGATCTTTTTCCGCGCTATACGCCCGAGCAGATCGACGCGCTCGTCCAACAATACCGGACCTTCTACCCGGCGCGCGGGCACAAGCTGACGCGTATGTATCCGGGCGTCGCCGAAACACTAGCGGCCTTGGGCGGCCGCAAGGCGATCGCCACCACCAAAGGTTCGGCTTCCACCAAACTGATCCTCGAACAGTTCGGCCTGAGCCAATACTTCGACCATGTGCAGGGCACCGACGGTTTCCCTTGCAAACCCGCGCCGGACGTGATTTTCAACGCGCTGCGCGCGCTCGGCGCCAAGCCGGAACACGGACTGATGGTCGGCGATTCCGCCGCCGATATGGAAGCCGGGAAGCTCGCGGGCGTCAAAACCTGCGCGGTCCGCTACGGTTACGGGAAGCTCGAAGACCTGGCGCGGTTTGAGCCGGACTTCTGGGTGGACCATTTGCGGGAACTAGCCTAGACGGGGCCAAATCCGTTGGGCGCTGTATGATTGGAATTGAGGCATCGGGGTTCAAAGACGTCTAGCGCTCCGGGTGTAACCTTGGCCGCTCTAAAGAAGATTCTTCTTCCGCTTCTATTCGTTTGCGTAACGTCCGCCCAACGGCTCGACCCGGTCCAGTGGACGCTCGCGGCGGAGCATCCCACCGCGGCGCCTGGATCGAAAATCGTGGCCAGGTTGGCTGCCAAAATCGACCCAGGCTGGCATGTGTATTCGCTCACCACCCCGCAAGGACCAATTCCAACCACGCTCCAGTTGGCGGACAATCCCGCGGTTGCGGGATATCGGGTATACCAGCCGCGGCCGGTGGCGACCTACGACCCGAATTTCAACGTGGATACCGAGACGTTCGAGAACCAAGCTGTCTTTCTGGTAGTGGTTGAGCTGAAAAAGGATATTGGCGATGGTCCTGTCGAGCTGGCGGTCCAGAGCCGCTATCAGGCATGTAACGCGAAGCAGTGTCTGCTGCCGGTGCGTAAGACCGCTACCGCACGGTTGATGGTGGACCACTCGGCCGCCCTGGCGGCGGTCGACATTCCCGCCGGTTACGCGCTCTACGCGCCCGCCACCGCGCCGGCTGCGCCCGCTTCCGCCGCGGGCGGCCAAGTGCAGGGTACGGGCGCGTTTCTCCTGATCGCCTTCGGATTCGGGCTGGCCTCGATCTTCACGCCCTGCGTCTTCCCGATGATTCCGATCACCGTTTCGTTTTTCCTGAACAAGCAATCGGGATCGCGGGGCCGCAGCGTTTTTCAGGCGCTCGTCTTCTGCCTCGGGATTATCGTGCTGTTCTCCGCGCTGGGCTTGGCGGCCACGGCGATTCTGGGCCCGTTCGGGACGGTTCAGCTTGGCTCGAATCCATGGGTAAACGGGTTCATCGCGCTGGTCTTCGTGGCATTCGGGTTGAGCCTGCTGGGCGCTTTCGAAATCGTGATTCCTTCGGGCGCGCTGACCAAGGTGGACCACGCGGCGGAGCGCGGCGGTATCCTGGGCACGCTCATGATGGGGCTCACGTTTTCACTGACCGCGTTCGCGTGCGTCGGGCCGTTTGTCGGGACCTTGCTGGCGGGATCCCTCTCCGCCGGCGGTTGGAAGCCCTTGACCGGCATGCTGGCGTTCGCCACCGGACTGGCCCTGCCGTTCTTCATGCTGGCGCTGTTCCCGGCTTACCTGAAGCGGCTGCCCAAGAGTGGAAGCTGGATGGAGCGGGTGAAGGTCGTGTTTGGGTTCGTGATCCTGGCGGCCGCTCTCAAGTATCTGAGTAATGTGGATGCCGTCCTGGGATGGAACGTCCTGACCCGGGAGCGGTTTCTCGCCCTCTGGGTGATTCTGTTCTCTCTGCCGGGCCTCTACCTGCTGGGCTTCCTTCGATTGGAAGGGATCGGCGCCAACGAAAAGGTCGGGATCAAGCGGCTCCTGATTGGGACCATCTTCCTCGCGTTCGCGCTGAGCCTCGTCCCCGGAATGTTTGGCGGCAAACTGGGGGAGATTGATGCGTACGTACCCCTGTCTTCCGGTCGGACCGCCCTATCCGGCGGCCAGAACCCTGTGGCGCTGACATGGATGAAGAACCAGTATCGGGAAGCGCTCGCGCGCGGCCGCGCCGAGGGGAAGCCGATATTCCTGGACTTCACCGGCTATGCTTGCACGAACTGCCACTGGATGAAGAGCAACATGTTCACGCGGCCGGAAATCGCCGAGGCCCTCGGCAATTTCGTGCTCGTCGAACTGTACACGGATGGCACGGACGCAGCTTCGGAGTTAAACCAGAAGATCCTGACCGAGAAATTCGCTACCGTCGCCATCCCCTTCTACGTCATCCTCGATCCGGATGGCAAGGTGATTGCCAGCTTCGCGGGAATGACGCGCGATCCGGCCGAATTTCAACGCTTCCTCAGAAGCGATCCTGAGGTTGGTGTCCGAAGAGCGGTTTTGCGCTGACCCGCGCCTCGCCGCGCGTCCCCGCACGTGTTAGTATTTTTTCATCCGGGGTCAATGGAGGAGCTACGCAGTTTCGTCCGAAGTTCACGGTCCTGTTTATGACTATTGTGGGGGCGTCCGCTCTGTCCGGCCAGCCGCAACTGCCCGCCTTGGAGGCGCGCACGGCCAACGGCATCGTGCAGGGAGTGGTCAGCGCCGATCATCGGGTTCGCATGTTCAAGGGCATCCCCTTCGCCGCGCCGCCGGTCGGCCCTCTGCGCTGGAAGGCGCCCCAGCCCCCGGCGTCGTGGACCGGCATCCGCAGATCGGTGGATTTCGGCCCGCGCTGCGTACAGGGGAGCGGTTATGGCGACTACCGGTTTATCGACCCGGGCCCCAGCGAGGACTGCCTTTACCTGAACCTGTGGATGCCCGAAGCGTCCTACGACGGCCGCGCGCCGGAGGAGATCAAGCTGCCGGTGATGGTTTGGATCTACGGGGGCGGCTTCCAGGCGGGAACCGCTGCGGAGCCGCGCCACGACGGCGCAGCCCTGTCGCGGCGAGGCGTGATTCTCGTGACTTTCAACTACCGGCTGGGCGTGCTCGGGTACTTCGCGCATCCGGAGCTCGCCCGGGAATCGGGCCGCAACGCCTCGGGGAACTATGGGCTCCTGGACCAGGCGGCCGCTCTGCAGTGGGTCCACGATAACATCGCGGCGTTCGGCGGCGACCCGGATAACGTGACCATCTTCGGAGAATCCGCGGGGTCGTTCGCGGTGAGCGCGCTCATGGCGTCGCCGCTGGCCCGGGGCCTGTTCCAGCGCGCCATCGGGGAAAGCGGCGCGTTCTTCGGCCCTCTGCTTCCGCTGAAACCGCACGCGGAGATGGAGCAGGAGGATGCGAAATGGGCCGAGGAGAACTTCGGCGCGGCGACGCTCGACAAGCTGCGGGCATTGCCAGCCGAGCGGCTCTTGGCGCCGGTGAAGCCGGGGTCGGTCCGCTTCGCGCCGATAATCGACGGTTATTTTTTGCCCGAATCGGTGGCCGCCATTTTCGCCGCCGGGAAGCAGGCGCAAGTCCCGCTCCTGGCCGGCTGGAACCTCGACGAAGCCGGCGATCATACGTTCTTTGGCGGGCTGGCCCCCACGCTGGCGAACTACATCGCTCGCGCGGACGCCCTGTTCGGGGCGCAAGCGGACGCGTTTTTGAAGGCCTACGCCGCCACGACCGACGCGGAGGCCAAACGCGCGTCGGAGGATTTCGAGGGAGACCAGTTTATCGCTTATTCCACCTGGAAATGGATTGACGCCCACGCGCAGACGAGCCATGCGCCCATCTACCGGTACCGCTTCGATCAGACGCTTCCGCTCGCGGCCGGGTCGCCCGCGGGCGCCCAGGCCCGGGCTCCACACGCCAGCGAAATCGAGTTCGTCTTCAACACGCTGAACTCCAAGCAGCTCCCCTGGCGGCCGGAGGACCGGCAAGTGTCCGACCTCATGGCCGACTACTGGACCAACTTCGCCAAGACCGGCTCGCCGAACTTCACCGGCCTTCCCGAATGGCCGGTCTACAGAACCACGGACGGCTACCAAGTGATGCATTTGGCGGCGAAATCGCACGCCGCTCCGGGCGCGCAGCGCGCGCGCTACGAGTTCTGCGAGAGCCAGATTATGGGGAAATAGAGCGGATCGCCACTGGCGTCCGGCGCCGCGTGGGTCTACACTGGTCGCTGCGAGCACATGGAAATCAGCCACAAGGACATCGCCCCCGGGGCGGTCGCCATCGCGATTGCCGGGAAAGTCATGATGGGGCCATCCAGCGAGCCCATCACCAGCCTTGTCGAGGAATTGCTGCGCCAGGGGAAACGCATGATCGTCTTCGACCTTTCCGGCGTCACCAGCATCGACAGCACGGGAATCGGCCGCTTCATCTCCAGCTACAACAAGGTCCTGGCGGCCGGAGGCGAAATGCGCATGGCGGCGGCCGCGGGCCACGTATTCGACGCCTTTCATATCAGCCTGCTGGACACCGTCTTCCGCTTTTACGCCACCGTGGAAGACGCCGCGAAGGGCTGAATGCCGGGGATGGACACCCAGCTTCTGAACCGGGCGTTATTCCAGTCCCTCATCGAACGCGCGCGCCAATCTCCGCGCCGGCGCATCAACCACAACTTCCACACCGGCCCGGAAGACAACCCGCATCGCTTCCTCAACGTCATGCTGAACGGCACGTACATCGCCCCGCATCGCCATCGCCAGCCGCCGAAGGCGGAGTCCTTCCTGGTTCTGGAGGGCGAGCTGGCGTTCTTCACGTTCGGCGATTCGGGACGCATCGTCGAGACCCATTTGCTGGGCCGGGACCCGATGGGAATCGACATTCAGCCTGGCATCTGGCACACCCTGGCCGTCCTCAGCCCTCACGCGATTTGTTACGAAGTCAAGCCCGGCCCTTACTCGCCAGCAGACGACAAGGAATTCGCCCCCTGGGCTCCTCGTGAGGGCGACGCAGGCGCAAAGGCCTACCTGTTGGCGCTGATCGCGCAAGCGGCTTCTTGAGGATCGTCGGGCGGGGCAGACGGTTCCGTCTGCCCGCAGCCGGAGCGGTTCGATAAGTTTGAGAGGTTCGTCAACGCGAACCGGGAGATTGCGCCGTTAGCAGGGCTTCTTGCAAGGGGCGCGCTTCTTCGGCGCGGCCGGTTTCTTCGCCGTCTTGGCGGGTTTCTTGGTCGCCATCAGCCATTATTGAACACCAGCCCAACCTACAAATCAATCCCTTGCTGAAATGCCCCGAAGGCCGCTGTCTTAACCCCTGCCGGCCCGGGCGCGCTTCTTGGGAGCTGCGGCCGCGGACTCTGCCGCCGGCGCGGAGCCGGCGCTAGCCGCCGCGCTCTGCACCGGTTTGCGCTTCTCGGCCAGGCTGCGCTTGAGCGCTTCCATGATGTCGATCACCGGGGCCACGCGCGCATCCGCCACGGCCACCACTTCCTTGCCCTCAACCTTGGCGTCGATCATCGCCCGCACATTCTCGCGGAAGGAATCGTGGTATTTGGCCGGCTCGAAGTCGGCTTCCAAGGTGGAGATCAGCATCTTAGCCATCTCCAGTTCCTTGTCTCTCACCAGGCTGGCGTCGGCGCGATACTCGTCCGCCTGCCGGATCTCGTCCTGGTAGTACATGGTGTGCGAGACGATGCCTTTGGCGCCGGGCCGCAGAACGATGACGTGCTCGCGGTTGTGCATCGCCACTTTGGCCAGCGCGTAGAGCTTCGATTCGCCGAGCGCCTGAAACAGCAGCGCGTACGGCTTTTCGCCGCCTTCCTCCGGCGCCAAATAGTAAGAGCTTTCCAGGTAAATGGCGTCCACCTGCTCGGCCTTGACGAATTCGAGGATCTCCATCACTTTGGCGGTCTTGGGAGCGACCTTCTTGATTTCCTCTTCGTCGATCTCCACGTAGCGGTTTTTCTCATACTCGTAACCCTTCACGAGTTCGCTGCGTGGGACCGGCTTGTCTTCGGCCTGACAGTAAGTCACTTGCTTGATCCGCGAGTGATCGTCCTTGTGCAGCAGGTTGAATCCGATGGTTTCGCCACGCGCGGCCGCCATCAGACGCACGGGAAACGAGACCAGGCCAAAAGTGAGATGCCCCCTCCAGACGCTGGCTGCCATAATCCCCTCGAGACGGCTTCAAGATACTACAAACCGGGTAACATTGTAAACAGGGGAGGGACAGCCGTTTATGGCTCTGGAGCAATACGCCGCCAAGCGCCGTTTCGCGAACACGCCCGAACCTCCTCCGGGCAAGAAAGACAAGCCGGCCGCCAACTATTTCTGCGTGCAGCGGCATGACGCCACCCGGCTGCATTACGATTTCCGCCTGGAGATGGATGGCGTCCTGAAATCGTGGGCCGTTCCGAAAGGGCCCACACTCGATCCCACGGTGCGCCATCTCGCGGCCATGGTGGAAGACCACCCTATCGAGTACGGTGATTTCGAAGGCACGATTCCCGCCGGAAACTACGGCGCCGGCAGCGTGATGTTGTGGGACCGCGGCTCATTCGAACTGCTGAGCGGCGCCACCGGCGCGGAACAGCTCGCGCGCGGCGATCTCAAGTTCCGCCTCCACGGCGAGAAGCTCAACGGCGATTTCGCGCTGGTCCTCATGAAGGGCCGCGGCAAGGGAAACGAGTGGCTCCTCATCAAGAAGCGCGATGAGTTCGCCGCGCCCGGCTGGAACGTGGAGGACCACGCGTACAGCGCGCTCTCGGGCCGCGCGCAGGAAGAGATCGCACGGAATCTACCGGCGCGGAAGGCGAAACGCAAGACCGCCGGCGCCGCGGACCGGGTGTGGAGCGCGAGCAAGCCGGCCAGCCGGGCGGCTTCCCGGGCGAATCCGCCGCAGGCTCCCGCGCAGCCTAAAAAAAAACGGCATCCGCTCCCGACCCTCTCCAACTGAAGGGCGCGCGCCCGTCCGAAATGCCCGCCCACGTCGAGCCGATGACGGCGACCCTCGCGGAGCGGCCGCCGCGCGGTGACGGCTGGCTCTACGAAATCAAGTGGGATGGCGCGCGCGCCATCGCCTTCGTGGACCGCGAGGAAGTCCGCATCGAGTCGCGCAGCGGCGTGCGCTGCGAGCGGCAGTATCCCGAATTCGCGGCCATCCACCACCTGATCGCCGCCCGGCAGGCCGTGCTCGATGGCGAGATCGCCGTGCTCGACTCTCAGGGCGTCTCGCGGTTCCACCTCATTCAGCCGCGCATCGCCAACGCCGACCCCGCCGCCGCGGCGCGCCTGGCCCATTCCACGCCGGCGGTGTACTTCGTCTTCGATCTGCTCTATCTGGATGGCTGCGACCTGCGCGGCGTGGCCCTCGCCGAGCGCCGGAAGCTGCTGGAGGCGGTCAT
Organism: Bryobacteraceae bacterium; assembly: GCA_050012095.1. GTDB lineage: Bacteria > Acidobacteriota > Terriglobia > Bryobacterales > Bryobacteraceae > BOG-224. The sequence goes on from JBEKHV010000046.1 coordinate 19,477, forward strand.
TACGCCGGGCCCGTCGCTCCGCATTTCACAAGTTCTCACCGGCGAGGGCCAGGAGGTTCTCGAAGCCGCGCGCGCGCTCGATCTGGAAGGCGTCATGGCCAAGCGCGCGACCAGCCCATACGAATCGCGCCGCAGCCGCGAGTGGCTGAAGATGAAGATCTCCGCGGAGCAGGAGTTCGTCATCGGCGGATTCACCCGGCCTCAGGGCGGCCGCGAACATTTCGGCGCTTTCGTTCTGGGCGTCTATGAGACCGGCGAACTGCGGTGGACCGGCAACGTCGGGACCGGTTTCGACGCGAAATCGCTCGCCGCTCTCCACGCGCGTCTCGAGCCGCTAGTCACGGATGCGTGCCCCTTCGCCGAGCGTCCGAAACCCGATAGCGGCATCACCTGGGTCAAGCCCTCGCTGGTCTGTCAGGTGAAATTCGCCAACTGGACGCCCGACCACCACCTGCGCGCGCCCGTGTTCCTGGGTTTGCGTGGCGACAAGCCGCCGCTCCAAGTCGCGCGTGAAGCTCCCCCGGCGAACCTGCTCCCGCAAGACGCCAAGGAAGCCGCGCGAGAGATCGACGCGCGCCCGCTCAAGTTCACCAATCTCGCCAAAGTGTTCTACCCCGCCGAAGGCTATACCAAGCGCGACGTGCTGAACTACTACGACGCGGTCGCCGATTTGATTTTGCCGCACCTAACAGACCGGCCTCTTTCCCTCAAGCGCTATCCCGACGGAATCGCCAAGGAGCACTTCTTCCAAAAGGACGTGGCCGGCAAATTCCCTTCCTGGCTGCGCACGGAGGAGATTCCTTCGGAGCACAATGGCCGGCCCATCCGCTACGCCTTCGCGCAGGACCGCTCCAGCCTGCTCTACCTGGTCAACCTGGGCTGCATCGACCAGAACCCGTGGATGAGCCGCGCGCCCTCGCTCGAGAACCCGGACTTCGTGCTGATCGATCTCGACCCGCACGAGTGCCCGTTCGACCGCATCGTGGACGCCGCCCTGCTGGTGAAGGGCGTGCTCGACCGCATCGGCTTGACAGGTTATCCCAAGACCACCGGCGGTGACGGCCTGCACATCTACGTCCCCGTCGAGACGGCGTACGCGTATGATGAAACGCGCACATTCGCGGAGTTGATCGCGCGCCTCGTCCAGGCCGAGCAGCCGGACCTGTTCACCACGCCGCGCGCCGTCGCCAAGCGGCAAAAGGGCCGCGTGTATTTCGATTATCTGCAGAACGGTTTCTCAAAAACGATCTCCGCGCCCTACGTGCTGCGCGCCTACCCCGGCGCCCCAGTGGCAACCCCGCTCGAATGGTCCGAGGTAACGCGCGGCCTTCACCCCGCCCAATTCCACATCGGCAATGCCCGCGACCGTTTCGCCGCCAAAGGCGACCTGTTCTGGGGTGTCTTGGAAAAGCCACAACGGCTGGAAGAACCGCTGGCCAAGCTGGAAGGGTTGTTCCGAAAGCGGGGGTGAGGCTTTGCCAGCCAGTTTACGCGCCGCCGCCGGAACGTAATTGGGAACGAGGTGAACGTCCCCTTGTTTCCCAAAGTGCGTTTTACCTGGGACGACGTCGGGATATTGCCGAAAAGCAACTGCGGGAGGACCTCGTCCTGTATGACTCAAGGGATCTGACCACCCACGCTGTTTGTACTGGAATGACGGGCAGCGGCAAGACGGGCTTGTGCACTAAGCGAAATTCACGTAATGATGGAGGCAGGTTCACTTCCGGTGGCACAGGTCCAGAGTCCAGAAACTATCACGGGAGGTCTGATGGCTATCGTTTCGGGTGTGTCTCCCACCATTTGGCCCAGGACTGAGCATCCAATCCAAAATCTTGTTTCGTGATTTGCTTAAGGGCCCCCGCAATGATTCCCCGAACACTAGCTGGCTGACCCTGCATAGCGTTGATCAGCGGGCCAACTGAGGTCGGTTCCCGCCACGCGCCAAGAAAATCGGCTGCGCTTTTTCGCACATCGGCATCTGGATCGCTCAGCGACGGAATGAGGAGCTCCACCGCTCCAAGGCTCGATACGGCCGAGAGGACGCTAATACGTGCTTGAACGTTCCTGTCGCCTTTCAGCAGGTCTACAAGGTCTGCGAGCGCGTCCTTGTCCCCCATCATACCAAGCGATTGTGCGGCCGCCGCACGGACATGCCAGTCCTGGTCCCTCAAAGCGCGGCGCAAAACATCGGAAGCCGTGGGCCGATACCTGAGGTAAAGCGCCGCTCTTGCCCGCACGCTGGCATCTTGATCCTCAGTTAACGCCTTGGCGAGCAACGGTTCCACAGGAGCATCGCGGAGCCGGCCAAGAGCATCGACTACACACCACCGCACCCGTTCGTCCGGGTCTCCCATGAACCGCACCAGCCCATCCGAGTTCCTGATCCGAGTCAACACCTCAGACACGTCTTCTGGAGTGAGCGCACGTGCCCGGATGCCGTTAAGCAAAGGTTCGATCGCCGCCACGCCGATTCTTGCCACTGTATCCCGCGCCACCTGGTTCTGTGGATACGCCATCCTTCTGACCCAGAAATCCAATAAGAACTGCGAGGTAAAAGCGCCCTCCATGGCCTCTGAGAGTTTAGCGAAGAAATCGGACCGAACAAGCGCATCCTTGAACCGCAGGGGAATAGGGAGAGTGTCCTTAAGCTGAAAGGGGGTGGGGGACACACCCCGAAATGTCTTCTCTACGGTTGGGCGGCTTCCCACTTCCAGCAGCAGCGTTCCTTCGATATCTGCACCTGTAGATTCTGCAACTCCGGCGCCGGTAACGAACGGCCCGTACTTCGCGGAGTACTGGGTCCCCTTGACTTCAACCCTCAACATGGCATCGTACTGACCACCACTGGCCATCGCGAAGCCGCCTCCCAAGAGGAAATCTTGAATCTCCTGCCGTACTTGTTCAAAATCGCTGTTGTCCGTCACAACCAAGCGCACAACGGGCCGATCCGATGATACCGACCATACGAACCCCGGCGATATCAACCAAAGAACCAGAAACAAGCCGACCTTGCCAGGACTGGGCATCACTCACCTCCATTCCCCCCAAAGGGATTTTCATGAACCGGGATCCTCATCCGACCGCCGAGATCAGTATACACGGGCGGCGGCCGGTTGGCATGGAAAAGAGCCGTTTATCTTTGGCAATGCCGTGGCAATGCCGGGGGCAATGCCGGGCAATGCCGGGACAGACGGAACGTTTACGGCGCTGGCCGGGCGGGGCGAGAAACGTTCCGTCCCCCGTTGGCTCATGGTTCGGAGCTGATGTGGTATAACTGTCATACCACCCGGCAATGCGATTCCGGTTCAGCAAGGCCACGAGCGAGGCGCTGAGGCGCAACCCGAAGCGAGGCGTCGGCTTCGAGGAAGCGCAAGCGGTCTTCACGCGCTCGTATTACCAAGACCAGCGTTCGGACGACCCGGAACAGTACCGCGCGATCGGATGGGTTCAGGATCGCCTGTTCACTGTGATTTTTGAGATCGGGGAAGACAACCTCGGCGAATACTGCCACCTGGTGACGCTGTGGCGTTCGACTCGGGAGGAGCGGGAGTTATATGAAGCCAACTCGTGAAAGCCGGAAGGTCCCTTCGGCCGAATCCATCGCCCGAATGGCCGACCGTGGCGAAGACGTGTCGCGTTTCTTCACGAACCGCGGCAAGATGATGCGCCCCATTCGGCGCGTGAATGTGGATTTCACCGCCTCCATGCTTCAGGAGCTCGACCAGGCGGCGGCCGAGCTCAACGTGAGCCGCCAGGCTGTAATCAAGGCGTTCGTCCGCCACGCGCTGGACCAGCGTCACTTGGCGCAGGCCGCGCGGAAAGCCAGTTGACATCGGGCGCGTAGGAAATCAGGGGCCGTCTCCCAGCGGCAGAAACATCTGCTCGTCGAACTCGGTGGCGCGGCGGTATTCGAGGCGGCGGGCCTCCCCGGTGCGGCCCCAACCTTCCAGAATCCACACCAGTTCCCGCAAGGACTCGTCGAGGATCGGGCGGTCGCCTCGCGCCTCGGCCGCGGTGCGCCACTGCTCCATCATCTCGAATAGCTCGGCGATGCGCTGCCGCTCCCGCAGCAGGCGGCGGCCCGTTCGCGCCTGGCGGCAAACCTCCGCCCAGGGGGCGCCTTCCGATTGAAGCAAGACACGCTGCGCGGTTAGCAGAGCCTCGTCCGGAGAGTCGACGGCAGGCCCGGCTTCGGCGCACAACAGCGTGGAACAGCGTCCGCCGAAGACGAATTCGCCCGCCGCCGCGGAGCGCACGTCATCCAGGAGCAGGAGGAAGCGCCGCTCGGCGCAGAAAACGCGAAGGCGCTCCAGGTTGTTTTCCAGATCGCCGTCCAGCCGCAAACCGAGTTGCGCGCCCAAGTCGCCCGCAAGCGCCGCGAGGGTCCGGTTGCCGCAGGCCAGCCGGAGAATCTCATCGAAATCGGAGCGCGAGGCTCGCGCGAACTCGAAGGCCAGGCTCGCGCTGGCGACCGTTTCGCTCCCGGCGCGGTCCGCGACGGCGGCGGTGAGGATCTCCAGGCCCGCCGAGAGGCCGGGATGCGGCGGAAGCTCTGGCGGGAGATAGTCGGCCTCGTGGTTTCGCACCCAACGCTTCAGCTCCCGGCGCCCCGCAAGCGTCCGGCCGTCGAACTGGGGCAAGAACACCCGCGGAGGCGCGTAGTCGTCGCACCGGACAAACGCGATGCGCACCCCTTCGGCCCTCGGTTCGCCGATGAGCGCGTCCTCCCATTGCGCGCGCGGCCACGGCGACGGCACGGAACTCCGGGAGAGGAGAACCACCACGATGCCGACCGTGCGCGCTTCGCGGGCTTTCGAGACCAAGTCCTCGCCGGGGCGCAGTTCGCCCTCGTCGAAGAAGACGCACACGCCGTCGCCTCGCTCCAGGAAAGCCGCGATTGCGGCGGCAAGTTCCCGGTCGGAAGCCGCGTAACAAGGGAAGACGGTTTCAGTCAAAGTCTTGTCAAGGGCCATTTTAGCCCGAACATCTCCCACGGCCCGCGGAGCCAAACGCGCACCAATTTGGTGCATAATGATGGGATGAGGAGCACAAGCAAGGCTGTGCGACAAAGCGTTAGCCTGCCCGCAACCGTCGCATCTCAAGTTCGTAATATGGCGAAAACTCGTCGTCTTAGCGCTAACCGGATGTTGGTGGAACTCATCGAAAACGGGATCGACGCGGAAAAGAGGAAACAGCGGGAGTTCTTCGACCTCGCCGAACGCTTCCGGAGCGCCACCGACCCAGAGGAGATCAAGCGGCTGGGTGACCAGATGGGCCGTATGGTCTTCGGCAACTGATGCCTAAGATCCAGAACTGGGGCAATCTGCCGGCTGGCGTTCGTCAGCATCTGATCGACCGCATGCGCGACCGGTCGATCAGCCTCGCCGACCTGAATCAGCTTCGACTCTGGATCGAAACCGGGCCGGAAGTTCCGGAGAGTGACTGGTACAAGGATTTCGGCTCGTTCAAGCTCTGCGGCCGCGGATCGTTCCCCAAGACCTTCCTGCTGCGTGGTCAAGCCGTGAAGGGCGACGCCCTCTGATTGCGGCGCCAGCCTACTTCCCGTACAGCCTTCGATACATATCCGCGTTGCGCAGGACGGCTTGCACGTAGTCGCGCGTTTCCGTGTAGGGGATGGATTCCACGAACTCGGCCGGCTCGCGGTAGGTGTTCCACTGCAGCCACTCGGCGGCGCGGTTCGGGCCGGCGTTGTACGCGGCCAGGGTGACCTCCAGCTTGCCGCCTTGTTGGTCCAGCATGTTCCGCAGGATCAGCGTTCCGAGCTTCAGGTTGATGGCGGGCTGGAACAACAGCCGGTTGGTGAAGCGCCGGATGCCGGCCTGCTTCGCGAACAGCCGGCCGGTGGCCGGACGCACCTGCGCCAGGCCGTACGCGTTGGCGTGGGAAAGGGCCTGCGGGTCGAACTCCGATTCCTGCCGGACCAGCCCGGCCACCAGATATGGGTCCAGATCCCGCGCGCGCGCGTTCTCCATTAGCGTGTCGCGATACGGCAGGGGGAACAGATACTCCCAGAACTTGCGCGGCGCGTCGTCGACCGGCAGCGTGAGATACTCCGGCGCCATGTTCTTCATGAGGCGCATGGCGTCGCGCGGCGCGCCGGCCGAGCCGGCCGCCTCCATGGCGAGCAGGGAAGGCTGCCCGTCGGTGCGCGCACCGAAGCGCAATTCGGAATCGGCCAGATCGCCCAGGCCGGCCGTGCGCAGGAGGCGCGAGCGCGCGACGCGCGCGGAAGTAGCGCGCGTCGCTTCCGCGGGCACGGGCTGCGCAGCCGGCAGCGCCAGACCGGCCAGAAACGCGGCGGCCTTCTCCGAGCGCGCGGCGCCGGCGATCTCGGAGCGCCCCATCCGTTCGCGCGCCAGGATCGCGTAGTACGTGTTCTGGAACGCATGGGAAAGACTCTGGTAAGCCGCCCGCGCCGCGCCGAAATCCCCGTCCCGTTCCTCGCTACGGCCCAGGAAATAGAGCGCCGCCCCGTTGGTGGCGTATCCGGAGTATACGCGCAGGTGCTCGCGCAGCAGGTCCACGGCGTCGTCCTGGTTGCGCATCCAGGCGTGAAACGTCACCTTCCAGTGGCTCCTGGCGGCGTCGGGCCCGGCGGGGAAATCCTGGTATGCAGCCTTGTACAACGGGATATAATCGTCCGGCCGGTTCGCCAGCAGAAACCGGTCGGCCGCGGAAGCCAGCGCCTTCGCCCGCCACTGCGATTTTGGATACCGGTCGCCGAGTTTCTTCACGGCCGCCATCATCTCATCGTCATCCGTCAGGCGGCGCGCGCATTCCGCCAGGTAGTAGAGCCGTTCGGCGTCCGCTTCCGATTCGGCGAGCTGGAGGCCCCGCAGGTAGGGATACGCCGCGGCGGTATTGCCGGCCAGGAACTGCGCCGCACCCATGCGCACGCGGGCCTGGTCGCGCTCCAGGCCGGCCGTCTCTTCCGCCGCCGAACGGTACTCGGCGCGCGCGCGCACGTAATCGCGCGCGTCCAGCATGCGGTCGGCGCGCCCCAGCAGAAGCTGCGCGGGAGGCGCGGGATAGGCATCGCCCATGGCGTCTTTGAGCGTGGTGAGCGCGGCCGCCGCCCGCGCGGAGGCGTCCCCGGAGACGTAGCGATAATAGACACGCTGGTAGGAATCGGCGGCATGGGCGAAATCCTTGGCCGCCAGGTAACAATCGGCCAGCGTGACATCGCCTTCGGGCTGCGGCAATTCGGCGTACTGCGCGCGCAGCAGGGCCACGGCGGCCACCGGGCCGGTTGGCGCCCCGTTGCCTTTCAAGGCCCGCGCTTCCAGCAGCCACGCCCTGCCGGAAAGCGGCGAGGGAAGTCCGGCGGCGTGCGCTGGAGCCGCGTCCTTGCCGACATCGGCCAAGTCGTGGGATTCCACACGCGCGGCAGCCAGATAGTAGCCGATGTAGTCGGCGATTGCCGGAACGGTGGTTCCCTTCAGCGCGGCGATTGCGGCGGAATAGTCCCGGCGCTCGTAATCCACCACGCCCAACGCCAGATGCGCCAGGGAGCCGTTCCCATCCTTGGCGTGCGCCGCGGCGTACGTCTCAACGGCTTTGCGATGCGCGGCTGTGGGATTGCCGCGGTACGCATGCACGAGAGCGGCCAGCTCGCCCGCGCCCGGGGCGGGTTGCGCCTTCGCGGCGGACTTGCTCGCGGATTTCTTCTTCTGCGGCGCGCCGGTGGGAGCGACGGCGGCGCCAAAAGCCAGCGCGACCAGCGCGAGAAGCGCTAGGGGCGCGCTACGCCAGAATGCCGGGATAGATTTCGCCAAGCAGCTCCGGATCGTCATTCGCCAGGGTTCGGACCATTTCCAGATGGAGGTAATCCACCATGCTCGGGCACGGCGCAAAATAGGACGCCCGGAACGTCTCGCGCGCGGCGTCGATCGGCTCGCGAAGCGCGTCATAGACGGCCCGCCGGGAACGGCCCGCGCGCACCTCCGCGGCATGATACAAGCGCATCTCGGCCACCCGCACGCGGGCGAACCGTTGCGCGCGCAGATGAAGGCGCTGTTCCTCCGCCGACAGCCGGTCCCAGGCGGAAGTCATCTCCGGCGCCGGCGCAATGGCCACCAGGTCCGCGGGCGGGCTGAAACCGCTCCACCGGTCGGCCGCCACCTGCGCCGCCAGTTCCAATGCCGGCGCTTCCACGGCGCCCCAGGCGTACAGCAGCGCCACCACGCGGTGGCGCGCCGCCAGGGGAAAGACGAACGCACGGCCATCGGGCGGGTGGCTCCAGAGGTCCACCAATCGAGCCGACACATCGGCCGGAGTGGTTGCGGTCACCACCGGATCGCGGCTCTCCACGGCGCCCGCCAGCGCCGGAGCCTCCGCCAGAGAGACCTCCAGGCCGCGAATGGCGGCTTCCGGCGACCCGCGGCTGCCCTCGCCTCTGGCCACATCTCCATCCAGCCGGAATAGCGCCACGGATTCGGCGAACGCGCCCGCCGCGTCGAGCAGGGTTGCGCCCAGTTCTTCCACGCCTTCCGCCTGCCGCATGCGCCGCACGGCCTGGTTCAAGCGGTCGGCGGTCTCGCTCGCCTGTGCGGCGGCCAACGTTTCCAGCTCGCGGGAAAGCTCGGAAAACCGCTCGTCCAGGATCTTGCGGAAAGGTGGCGTCGCCGCGCGAAAAAGCATTCCTGCCCCCATTCTAACAGCCCCTGGCGGCGCACATAGTTGCTTACCAAAACTCCACCGCGGAGACGCGGAGACGCAGAGAAATCGCGGAGAAAACGAAGGTTGGGCTGGGCTGTGGGTAGTGGGTCTGCGCTGCTTTGCGGGTTCGCGCAGCAGAGGTGGCCGAGGTACTTGGGGCTGGCGCCTTGTGGGATGGCGAGAGACGGACGACAGGCCACACAACACGATGGCCTGTCCCACACAGGTTACGCGTGCCCTACAGGATTGTATCGGCATTTCGGCTACCCTGAATCTGGATGGACCTCGCCGCCTTCGACTACGCTCTTCCCGGGGAACTGATCGCCCAGGAACCGCTGGCCGACCGCGCGGGCGCGCGTATGCTCGTGCTCTACCGCGGCGAGCAACGCTGGGAAGACCGGCGATTCCGCGACCTTCCGTCCTTCCTGCGCGAAGGCGATTGCCTGGCGCTCAACGACTCGCGTGTCTTCCCGGCCCGCCTCTTCGGGCATCGCGCGGGCGTGCGCTCGCTGCCCATCGGAAAGACCAATCCCAAGCGGCGCGAGTATCTCAGCGGACGCGTCGAGGTTTTCCTGCTCCGGGCGATGAACGCCGATGGCACGGAATGGGAAGCGCTGGTACGGCCCGGACGCAAGATGCGGCTCGGCGAGCGCATCCGTTTCGAAGAGGGCCTCGAAGCCGAGATCACGGGGCGCGGGGACTTCGGCGTGCGCGCCATCCGGTTCGACGCCGAATCCGATCCGTTCGCCGCGTTCGAGAGAATCGGCCACATTCCGCTCCCGCCCTACATCAAGCGGCCCGATCGCCTGGAGGACCGCGAACGCTACCAGACCGTCTTTGCGCGCGAGAACGGCTCTGTAGCGGCACCCACCGCAGGCTTGCACTTCACTCCCGAGGCGCTGGCCGAGTGCCGCGCGCGCGGCGCGGAAATCGCTTATGTCACGCTGCACGTCGGTCTGGGCACCTTTCAGCCGCTGCACGCCGGGCAGGTGGAGCAGGCCCGCTTGCATTCCGAGCGCTACCAACTGACCGAGGAAAACGCCGCCAGGATGCGCGCCGCGAAGCGGCTAGTAGCCGTGGGAACCACCAGCGTGCGCACCATCGAGAGCGTCCTGGCTAACGGCCCGCTGCGCGCGCAGACCGGTGAGACCGATATCTTCATCTACCCCGGGTTCGAGTTTCGCGGGACGGGGGCGATGCTCACCAATTTCCACCTGCCCCGCGCGAGCCTGCTCCTGCTGGTTTGCGCCTTCGCCGGAACCGAGCTGGCGCTGGCCGCCTACCGCCACGCCGTGGAGCAGCGATACCGATTCTACTCGTACGGCGACTGCATGTTGATTCTATGACGCGGCGCGCCTTCGGCGCGCTCGGCAGGCCAGGAGGCCTACCCCACTCAGATCATCTCGTTCAGCAGCTCGGGGCGGGGGTGCGCGATCACGACTTTGTTGACCAACATGCCCTTCTCGCCCACTACGCGCGCGCCGGCTTCCACGGCGCTGGTTACAGCGGCTACGTCGCCGGTCAGCGTGACGAACGCCTTGCCGCCCAGCGCCATGGCCAGGCGGATCTCGATAAGCTGCACGTTGGCGGCTTTTACCGCGGCGTCGGCGCCTTCGATCAGCGAGGCCACCGAAAACGACTCCACCACTCCCAAGGCATCCAGCGTTTCCACCTTGGATGTGCCGCTGAGCGCCGGAAACACGGCTTCGTGCAGGTTGGCGATGACGAAGGAGTCGATGATCGAGAATCCCGACGCGGCCACGCCCGCCGCCACCGACGCCCCCACGGCGGCCACGTCTCCGCGCACCACCACCATGTACTTGCCCGAGCAGATGGAGCGCGAGAGCACCAGATCCACGTCCGCCGTCTTGAGCATGGCGTCGCACGTCACAAAGCCGGCCGCGATACTGGTGAGTTCAATCAAGCCGATGGAATTCTTCGCCATGGTTTACGCCACAATCTCCACGCTCTCGGGCGTGACCGAACGGACGGCGCCAGCGATACTGGCGTGCACGTTCGCGCCCAGCTTGCCTTCCGCCACGCGCCCCACCACCTGACCGGCCTTCACGCTTTGCCCTTCGCGCACCGTGGGAATGGCGGCTTCCCCGGCATGTTGGCGCATTTTGATGCGTACGGCCGCCGGCTGGTAGTTCACCTCTTCAAAGGGCGTCTCCTTTTCGTATTCCTCCACCTGGAGCCGCTTGCGTAACTGCGCCAGCGGCACGCGGCGGTATTCCTTCATGGGGTGCACCTGGACGGGCTTCCGCTGGACGAATTTCAGGCCGGCCGCGCGGCGGTCGCGCTTGCCATCGTCGCACGCCTCCTTGGGATACAGGTCCTCCGGGCAGGCGTAGAGCGTGCAGAGGCCGCAGGCGCAGCACAACTCGGACCACTGGTTCCACATGTCCGCGCCGCTCGCGCTGAAGGCCAGGCTGCGCATCACTTTGTGCGGTTGCACTTCGTAGCCCAGCAGGTAGCGGGGGCAGAACTCGGTGCAATAACTGCACTGGTCGCACGCCGATTTGCCGATCCGGTTCATCTCCGGCTGCGAGCGCGTGCGCCGCGTCATTAAATAATGATCGCGCGGGAGGACGATCAGCCCGCCCGTGGTCTTGGTCACGACGTCGTCCAGATCGAACGTCAAGGTTCCCATCATGATGCCGCTGACGAAGACCCCAAAATCCGCGACCGTGGCCCCTCCCGCCAGGACAATCAGGTCGCGGAAAGAGGCACCTACAGGCGACCAGAACGATTGCGGCTCGCGCACCGCGCCGCAAACCGAGAGAAACTTTCTGGTGACGGGCCGATCCTGCTCGGCGAGCCGCACGTTATAGAGCGTCTCCACGTTATTGACCACGCACCCCACATTCAGCGGGATGCCGGCCGGCGGAATCAGGCGCCCCGTAGCCGAATAGACCAACTCAAACTCGTCGCCCGACGGGTAAAAATCGCCGAGCATGACGAACTCGATGGGGCGCGCATCGAGGGCCGCCTGCAACGCCGCCAGAGCCTCGGCGTTCTTGGTCTTGACGCCGAACTTCCCCGCCCCGGCCCCGACCGCCTCCATCATGGACGTCATCCCCGCCAGGATCTCGGAAGGATAGCGCTTCATCAACTCCGCATCCTTATGAATCAGCGGTTCGCACTCGGCCCCGTTGGCGATGACGAACTCGACCCGCGACTGCGCCTTGACACTGGTAGGGAACCCGGCCCCCCCGGCCCCCACCACCCCGTGTTCGCGCAGCCTGTCGGCAAGCATAGAAACAAGGATAACGTAGCGCCGGGCCGGGAAGGTCCTGGAAGCGCGGGCGGGTCCGTGGCTCGCGAACGCCCGGAAGTGGGGCCGGGGTCTTTCGAGAATGGGTTCGTTTGGATGGTCTCTTCATGTGTTTTCAATCACTTGGTGGCTTCGTTTCGTAATTTCCCCAGGTGCGCGCGAGCCTAAGCGCGAACGGGCTTCCGGAAAACGCTATGGTTCCCGGTACTAGCTTGCGGGACGCAGTGGTGCTGTATGCGGCGTGACGCCGCTTTTCTCTCCGATATCCTGTCAGCCGCCGCCGACCTGCGAGAGTTTGCAAGCGCCGCTTCGTTCGAGGAGTTTTGCGCTGCTATTTGGGCTGGTTCCGCCCTTGCTTGGCCAAAGCGAACTTCAGGTTGTTACTTGCAGTTACTAAGTCGGGCTTGAGGCGCAGGGCCTCGGTGTATTCTTCGATCGCTTCATTGACCCTCCCTTGTCCGATCAGCGCATTTCCCAGGTTGTTGTGAACCTCCGCGGAGTCGGGGACAAGGCGCAGGGCCTCCGTGTATTGCCCGATCGCTTCATCGAACCTCCCTTGTCCGGCCAGCGCAATTGCCAGGTTGTTGTGAGCTTCGGCGGATCTGGGAGCAAGGCGCAGGGCCTCCGTGTATTGCCCGATCGCTTCATCGAACCTCCCTTGTCCGGCCAGCGCAGCTCCCAGGTTGGTGTGCGCCTCGGCGAAGCCTGGATCCAGACGCAGAGCTTCCTTGTACTGTGCGATGGCTTCATCGACCTTCCCTTGTCCGGCCAGCGCATTCCCCAGGTTGCCGTGCGCCTCGGCCCAATAGGGCGCGATGCGCAGCGCTTCGGCGAAGCGCTGGGCGGCCTGGTCGAGTTCTCCCTTCCGGCTGAGAATCAGGCCCAGGCTGTTGTCAGCCCGCGCAAGGGTAGGCCGGAGGCGCAGCGCTTCGGCGTAGTGCGGGAAGGCGTCGTCGTCTCTCCCTTGCTTCGTGAAAGCGATGCCCAAGTTGTTCTGAGCGAGGTAATTGTCTTCGGTCACGTCAACCGCATGTTGCCAGAGGGCGATACTATCGCTCCAATGCAGGGCTTGGGCCCTCGCCAAGGCTCCGCACGCCAGAAGTATGCACGCCGCCGCCACCGGAAGCGCCGACTTGCCGCGCCGCCAGCGCGCCGCGAGTTCCGGCGCCCCCCAAGCGGCAACGAGAAACAGTCCGATAAGCGGCACATAGGTATAGCGGTCGGCCATAGACTGATCTCCCACCTGCACGAGGCCAATCACCGGGACGAGGGTTCCCACATACCAGAGCCACCCTACCAGAAAATAGCCGTGGCGCTGGCCCGCGCGAACGGCGAAGATGGTTACACCGATCAGAAGCAGGACGCCGAGAGACGCTTCGAAGACCGGCATCGAAGGCGCGAGCGGATAGAAAGCCGCCAGCCGGACAGGCCACAGCATCTTGCCGATGTAAGCCAGGTACGACGCTGCCGCATTACTCAGCCGGATACTCAACGGGACCAGCGTGTCGACCGCGCCCCCATGCTTTTGAACCAGGTCGGTCACGACGCTTGATATAGCGGCGAGAGCGAACAGGGGAATTTTTTCTCTCACCAACCGCAGCGCCTCGGGCCTCCGCTGCCGGAGCGCATCCAGCCCCCTCCGTCCCGCGCCGCCCTCCAGTTCGACCCGCCGCAGCGGCCAGAAGTCGAGCAGCAGCAGTACAAACGGAAGCGTCACCAGCATGGGCTTGGCCATCAGGCCCGCCCCGAATAAGAGAAGGACCAGAAAGTAGCGTCGCAGCCGCGGCCGGCGCACGTACGCCACATAGGCCAAGATGGTGAGCATCCAAAACAAGGCGCTCAGAACGTCTTTCCGTTCTGAAATCCAGGCCACCGATTCCACATGCAGCGGATGAACGGCGAACAACCCCGCAACGAACGTACTGCGGCCCAACGCCCCCGTCATCCAGTACAGCAAGCCGAACAGCAACAGAGTGTTGAAAATATGGAAAACCAGATTCGTGACGTGCTGAGGCCCAGCGTTCATTCCGTAAAGCTGCACGTCGAGCATGTGAGACAACCAAGTCAACGGATGCCAGTTGGCTGCATCCGTGGACGTCAAAGCCCACCGTGCGCCTTGCCATGTCAACCCCCGGGCAACATAGACATTCTCTGCAACGTAGGCCGGATCGTCCCAATCGACGAACGCGAAGCTGCGCACCGGAGCGTACACGATGACATTCGCCGCAATCAGCGCCAAGCAGGTCAGGAGGACGCGAGTCGAGAGGAACGTACGCGCCCGCGCGGACAATGGCCCGGGCGGGACCGCGCCAGGAGAGGGCTGTCCGGGCGTGGAGCGGGTCTTGCGTCCCGCTATATTACGATTCGCCGCTCGGCGAACGGAGGGGTGGCTTTTCATGGCGCTCCCGTTACACGACCTTGACGTCCCGGCACGGAATCATCATTTTAGCTAATAGAACTTATTTGACGCCATTTTCCGAGCCGAGTTCCCCGAGTTCGCCGCGGCGGGGCCGGAATCTGGAAAGGCGCCGGAAGAAAGGTAGGCTAGTCACAGCGGCGGCAGGCCGTTGAATTCCCGGACGGCGTTGACCATTGCCAGGATCTGCGTCACCGGCGTACGCGCCTGGACGTTGTGAACGGTGTTGAAAACGAAGCCACCGCCCTCGGCGAAGATCTCACAACGACGCAGAACCTGTTCTCGCACCTCTGCCGGCGCGCCGAACGGCAACACCTGCTGCGTGTCGACGCCGCCGCCCCAAAAGACCAGATTGCGGCCATGCTCCCGCTTGAGCGTCTCCGGATCCATCCCGGCCGCCGAGCACTGGACTGGATTCAGGATATCGAAGCCGGACTCGATGAAGGCCGGGATGAACTTCGAAACGGCCCCGCACGAATGCTTGAAGGTCTTCCAGCGGGTATGGGCGTGAACCCAGTCGTTCACCTGGCGGTAGTACGGCAGCCAGAGGTCGCGAAACGTCGCGAGAGAACAAAAGGAGGAGTTCTGCGTGCCGAAATCAGTTCCGCAGATGTTGACCACGTCTACAAGGCTCCCCACGCGGGCGGCGATGCGGGCCAGGTTGGCCAGGGCGATCTCGCATTGGCCGGCGAAGACGGCTTTCACATAGTCGCGCCGGGCCGCGGTGGAAACATACCACTCGGCCACATCGCGTATGCCTTTGGGGCGCTTGAGACCCACGCCCGGCACGTTCGCTATGTCGCCCAGCGCCGTGCCGCCGAAGCTCGCAATCACCGCGCGGCCCGTGGCGGCCGCGCGGTGCGCCTCGCGCTCTAGGTAGTCGAGATGCTCCTCGGAAACGGGTTTGAATTCCTCGAGGTTATCCGCGGGATTCAAGCGGCTCTCGTCGATCGGCTCCTGGCGGACGATGGCGTCGAAGAAGTAGCCGCCGTTGGGCATACGCGCGCTGGGCGGGGCCGAGACATCGCCGAGGGGATGGAGCAGCGCGCTGCCATCGCGGTCTATGGTGACGTTGAACCCGCCGGGCACGAGGACTTCCAGGCCGTCGTACATGCGCCACGGTTTCCACCCGTCGTTAGGAAACCCGAACTTGGTGGTGCGGGCGAACAAAGGTTCGGTATCCACGCCCAGCGTCGTCTTGAGGTCCTCTTCTATCTGGCCGAGCATTTGGAAGGGGTCGACCACCCGCACCGGCTTGCGTTCCAAGCCCAGATGCCGGCGCACGGCGGCGACGCAGCTCACGTGCATCCCGGTGACCGACGTGCCGCCAAGATCCATGGGCACGCGGTCCGGTTGCCTGTGGCCGAGCGCGCACAGCACCCGGTCCCTGCCGGCCCCTTGAGTTTCAGTGACGGTAGACAATTTCGGAATCCGCTTGGCGCGCGCGGGCTACTGCAGGCAGGGCGGCGCATGCCCGGCGGTGTGATTTTCCCGGCGCCTACGTCGAAGAGGCTATGCTATCGCGAGTGCGGCAGGTTGTCAAAATGCTAGTGATCGTTATGTGCAGAGACGGTCATTGCGATGAGCGAACGATTGTCAAAGTGGAAGCGCTGGCTTATACTCCTCTACTATGGCCCTCAATCGCAGAACCTTCGTTGCCGGCACGCTGGCTTTGCCCATGGCGGAGGCTTACTTGGAGGCGGCGCAGAGCGCGCCCTCCATGCGAATCCAGCGCATCGAGACGGTGTACTGGAAATCGGGAGGAGAAACCCCGTTCCGGCCGAACTGGACCTGGGTGAAGATCGAAACCGATTCGGGCGTGTCCGGAATCGGCGAGACCTATCCCCACAACC
>JBEKHV010000047.1:0-35022 GCA_050012095.1 Bryobacteraceae bacterium
GTGAGCCTGACGGTGGAGTTGATCACGCCGGTGGCCATGGACAAGGGGCTGCGGTTTGCGATCCGGGAAGGCGGCCGCACGGTGGGCGCTGGAACGGTGGCCGAGGTTGTTGCATAGGGGCCGGATGGATCCGGCCTGGAGTAAATAATGGCTCTGAGAGAACGCATTCGCATCCGCTTGAAGGCGTACGATCACCGGG
Organism: Bryobacteraceae bacterium; assembly: GCA_050012095.1. Lineage (GTDB taxonomy): Bacteria > Acidobacteriota > Terriglobia > Bryobacterales > Bryobacteraceae > BOG-224. Next base: position 200 of record JBEKHV010000047.1, read on the forward strand.
TGCTCGACCAGTCGACCGCGGAGATCGTGGATACCGCCAAGAGGACCGGCGCGACGGTGACGGGTCCCATTCCGCTGCCCACTTCCCGGAGCATCACGACGGTTTTGCGCTCCCCGCACGTGGACAAGAAGTCGCGGGAGCAGTTTGAAATCCGGACGCACAAGCGGCTGTTGGACATTTTGGAGCCGACCCAGCAGACGGTGGACGCGCTGATGAAGCTCGATCTGCCCGCGGGCGTGGACGTCGAGATCAAGGCGTTTGGAAAGTAGGGACCGAAGCAGGGGGTCAGGGGCTGGGGGCCGGGGAACGGCGTTCGGCGCTAGCTGGGCCGGAGCGAGTTGAGAGATTTGAGGGCTGAGGTTGGTGGTCGGGTTCGGGGTTTTCCCTGGCCCCTGGCCCCCGGCTCCTGGCCCCTAAGGATGTTGATATGAGCCCAGGAATTCTTGGCAAGAAAATCGGAATGTCGCAGATGTTCCGGCCGGACGGACAGGCGGTGCCGGTGACGCTGCTGAAGACCGGCCCGTGCATGGTGGTGCAGCGCAAGACGCCCGCCACGGACGGCTACGACGCCGTGCAGCTCGGCCTGGTGGAGTTCATCAAGCCGCAGCGCATCAATAAGCCCACCGCCGGCCGTCTCAAGAAGGCGGGCGTGGAAGGCGCCAGGTTCATGCGCGAGTTCCACCTCGGCCCCGGTGACGACGATCTGAAGCCCGGCGACCGGGTGCTGGTGGATCAGTTGAAGCCCAAGGACAAGGTGGACGTGGTTGGCATCAGCAAGGGCAAGGGGTTTGCGGGCGTAGTGAAACGCCACCACTTCCGCGGCGGCGAAGGTTCGCACGGCTCGATGTTCCACCGCGCGCCCGGCTCCATCGGCGCGTCCAGCTACCCGTCGCGCGTGCTGCCGGGCATGCGCATGGGAGGTCACATGGGCAACGCGCGTGTGACGGTGCGCAACCTGGAAGTGATCGACGTGGACGCCGAGGACAACGTGCTGGTGGTGAAAGGCGCGGTGCCCGGACCCAACGGCGGATACGTGCTGGTGCGGAGGTCGAAGAGGTAGGTCATGCCGACAGTCGACGTGGTGGATCTGAACAACCAGAAGGTCGGCCAGCTCGAGCTGCCCGACGAGGTCTTCGCCGCCGAGGTCAACGAGGCCTTGCTGTACGAAGCGGCGAGGCATTACACGGCCGGCCTGCGCGCGGGGACGCACAGTACCAAGCGGCGCAGCGAAGTGGCCGGCTCCGGCAAGAAACTCTGGAAGCAGAAGGGTACCGGCCGGGCTCGCGTGGGTTCCGTCCGGTCGCCCATCTGGCGGCACGGCGGGACGGTGCATGGGCCCAAGCCGCGCGACTACAGCTACAAGCTGCCGCGCAAAATGGCGCAGGGCGCGTTGCGGTCGGCGCTCTCCGCCAAGGTGCGGGACGGCGAGCTGAAGGTGGTCCGGGCCTTCGATTTTTCCGACCACAAGACCAAGAACGCCAGGAGCGCGCTGACCCGGCTGGAAACCGGCCGGTCGGTGCTGCTGGTGGACAACGACGAGAATCGAAACCTGGCGCTGGGCGTCCGCAACCTCGAGGGCGTGACTCTCATTCCCACTCGCGACGTGAATGCGTATCACCTGCTGGGTCACAAGAGCGTGCTGTTGAGCGAGGCAGCCGCGCGGAAATTCTCGGAGGCGCTGGCAAAATGACAGTCTACGAAGTGATTCGCCGCCCGCTGATTACCGAGAAGGGCGTGGAGAAGAAGGAAGCGGAGCGGACGCTGTGCTTCGAGGTGGCGCGCGGCGCCAACAAGACGCAAGTGAAGGCCGCGGTGGAGAAGTTGTTCAAGGTGAAGGTCGAGGAAGTCCGCACGGCGAATTTCGAGGGCAAGCTGCGGCGCCGCGGCAAATTCGCGGGCTACCGGCCGGACTGGAAAAAAGCCTACGTCAAGGTGAAGAAGGGGGAGAAAGTCCCCGATTTCGCGGGAGTTTAAGGCATGCCGATCAAGACCTACAGACCCGTCACGGCGACCCGGCGCTTCCAAACGGTGGTTTCGCGCGCGGACATCACCAAGGACCGTCCGGAGAAGTCGCTGGTGGAACCGAAGAAGCGTACGGGCGGGCGCAACAGCAAGGGCCGGATTACGTCGCGCTTTATCGGCGGCGGTTCCAAGAAAGCCTTCCGGGTGGTGGATTTCAAGCGCGATAAGACGGGCGTTCCCGCCGTGGTCGCCGCCATTGAATACGATCCCAACCGCTCGGCGCGCCTGGCGCTGCTGCATTACGCGGACGGCGAGAAACGCTACATCGTCCAGCCCGACGGCCTGAAGGTCGGGCAAAAGGTGATGTCGGGGCCCGAAGCCGACATCCTGGCGGGCAATGCGCTGCCGTTGAAGAACATGCCGGCCGGCACCATCGTTCACAACATCGAATTGCGGCCCGGGAAAGGCGCGCAGATGGCGCGTTCGGCGGGAACGCAGGCGCAGTTGGTTTCCAGGGAAGCCGGCTTGGCGCTGCTGAAGCTGCCGTCCGGGGAGATTCGCCGCGTGGCGGAAGAGTGCATGGCCACGGTGGGGCAGGTGGGCAACGTGGATCATGAAAACGTTTCGCTAGGCAAGGCGGGGCGCTCGCGCTGGCTGGGCAGAATGCCGCACAACCGCGGCGTGTCGATGAACCCGGTGGACCATCCGCACGGCGGCGGTGAGGGCAAGACGTCGGGCGGCCGTCACCCGGTGACTCCGTGGGGGCAGCCGACGCGCGGGTTCAAGACGCGCAACAACAAGCGTACCGACAACTGGATCGTGACGCGGAAGAGTAAGAAGAGGTAAGGGAATGGGCAGATCCGTCAGCAAGGGACCGTTTACCGACACGCATCTGGAAGCCAAAGTGGCCGTGCTCAGCGCCGCCAGCGAGAAGAAGGTGATCCGCACCTGGTCGCGGCGCTCCACCATCCTTCCCGAGTTCGTGGGACATACCATAGCGGTCCACAACGGCAAGAAGTTCATTCCGGTTTATGTCACCGAGAACATGGTGGGACATAAGTTGGGCGAGTTCTCCCCCACCAGGACTTTCAAGGGCCACTCGGTGAAAGCGGCCACGGAGAAGGCGGCCAAGCCGGCATAGTGAGGAAGCCATGGAAGCGAAGACGCAGGTGAAAGCGGAAGCCCGATACATCCGGACGTCGCCGCAAAAGGCCCGCCTGGTGGTGGACCTGATCCGCGGCATGCAGGCGGGCGCGGCGCTGAACGCGCTGCGGGTGACCAACAAGCGCATCGCCCCCGTGGTGGAAAAAGCGCTTCAATCCGCCATCGCCAACGCCCAGAACCGGTTCGAGGACGTGGATGTCGACCGGCTGTTCGTCTCGGAAGCGTACGTGAACGAGGGCCCGCGGACGAAGCGGCTGCGGCCGGCTCCCATGGGCCGCGCCTTCCGCTACCAGCGCCGCCAGGCGCACATCGTCATCAAGGTGACGGAGAAGGAAGCATAGATGGGACAGAAAGTTCATCCGTACGGATTCCGGCTGGGCTTCAACAAGCCCTGGCGTTCGCGCTGGTTCGCCAAACACGAATACGCCAAGCTGCTCCAGGAGGACCTGGAGCTGAGAAAGGCGTTGACCGAACGGCTGAAGTCCGCGGGCCTCAGCTCGATCGAGGTGGACCGGACCGGCAACAAGCTGCGCGTGACCATCCGCACGTCGCGGCCCGGCATCATCATCGGACGCAAGGGCGCCGAGATCGAGAAGCTGAAGCAGGACATGGCCAAGCGCACCAAGCGCGAGGTCTTCATCGACATCCAGGAAGTGCACAAGCCGGAGTTGGACGCGCAGCTCGTGTCGGAATCGATCGCCTTGCAGCTCGAGAAGCGCGTGGCGTTCCGGCGCGCCATGCGGAAGGCCGTGGATTCGGCGTTGCGCTTCGGCTGCAAGGGCATCAAGGTGCGTGTTTCCGGCCGGCTGAACGGCGCGGAGATCGCGCGCAGCGAGTGGTACCTGCAGGGCCAGCTTCCGCTGCACACGTTGCGCGCCGATATCGATTACGGCTTCGCCGAGGCCCGCACAACCTATGGCGTCATCGGCGTCAAGGCGTGGCTGTATAAGGGCGAGATCCTGGACTTCGGTAAGCGCCGCGGTGGATTGCTCCCCGAGCCTGAACCGCGCCGCGATCTCCGCGATCGCCGCGACCGCGGAGGCGACCGGGGAGGAGACCGCGGCGGCCGCGGGCGCGAGCGGGCAGGCGAACGGCCGTCCGTGGCGGCCGCTCCCGCGCCGGAACCATCCGGGCCCGCGATGCAGACGCCGCCTCCGGACCTTCCGCGACCCGCGGTTCGTCCGGCAACGCCCATCCTGCCGCCGCTGATGTCGCCGCAACAGCCTTCCTGGAAGCAGGAGGCAAGACCGGAAGCGCAGCCGCCGGCCGCGGCGGAAAAGCCCGAAGCCGAGCAGCTGGAAGCCGAAAAGCCGGAAGCCGAGAGGCCCGTAGACGAGAAGCCGGAAGACGAGAAGGCGTAGCAGACAAGGATAGACCGCCATGATGATGCCCAAGAAGGTCAAGTTCAGGAAGCAGCAGCGCGGCCGGATGGCCGGCAAGGCGTGGCGCGGCTCCTCCATCTCCTTCGGCGATTTCGGGCTCAAGGCCCTGGAATGCGCGTGGATCACCGACCGGCAGATCGAAGCGGCCCGCATCGCCATGACGCGCTCCATCAAGCGCGGCGGGAAGGTCTGGGTCCGGCTGTTCCCCGACAAGCCCATCACCAAGAAGCCCGCGGAGACGCGCATGGGAAAGGGCAAAGGCGCGCCGGAGCAGTGGGTGGCTGTCATCCGTCCCGGGAAGGTGCTGTTTGAGATGGAAGGCGTGGACCGGGCAACGGCCCATGCCGCCATGCGGCTGGCCGCGCATAAGCTGCCCATCAAGACGAAATTCATCAGCCGGGAGGGCGGGGAGTAACGCATATGAAGGCGCAGAAGGTTCGCGATCTCGACGACAACGAGTTGCGGCAGCAATTGGGAGAAATGGACGAGCAGCTTTTCCGCCTGCATTTTCAGATGTCCACGGGACAGATGGACGGGCTGAAGAAAGTCCGCGCCATGCGGAAAGACCGCGCCCGGATTTACACCATCCTGCGCGAGCGGGAGGGGCGCCCCGCGGGCCCTGGGGAGAAAAAGTAACATGGCCGGACCGGAAGAACGGCAGGGACGCAAGAACGAGAAGGTCGGCCAGGTGGTGTCGACCAAGATGACGAAGACGATCGTCGTCGAGGTGGGCCGCCGCGTGCCGCACCCGCTCTACAAGCGGATCATCGCCAAGCGCAAGCGGTTCTACGCGCACGACGAGGAGGCCACCGCTAAGACAGGCGACGTGGTGCGCATCGTGGAATGCCGGCCCCTCAGCAAGCTGAAGCGGTGGCGGCTGGCCGAAGTGGTCCGGCGCGCCGCCCAGGTGGGTGCGCAGCCCGCGGATCTGGACGTGAAGGTTTGAAGAACGTTGACCGTTAACCGTTCACCGTTAACCGCTACTGCCGACGTGGCGGTAAACGGTAAACGGAAAACGGAAAACGGTAAACGGTAAACGGCGGAGTTCTTATGATTGGAATGCGAACGATTCTCGATGTGGCCGATAATTCCGGCGCGCGCAGGCTCTCCTGCATCCTGCCGCGCGGCGGCGACCTCGGCTTGCGCGCCGGCCTGGGGGACGTGGTCACCGCCAGCGTGAAAGAAGCCGCGCCCGATTCGGCGATCAAGAAAGGGACGGTGGTGCGGTGTGTGATCATTCGCATGCGCAAGGAGACGCGGCGGAAAGACGGCACCTACATCCGGTTCGATTCGAACGCGGCGGTCCTGATCAATGAAACCGGCGAACCGGTCGGAACGCGCGTGTTCGGGCCCGTCGCCAGGGAACTGCGCGATAAGAAATATATGAAAATCGTCTCGCTCGCCCCGGAGGTGATCTGATGGCGTTGGCGCGAAAGAAGCCGGCCCCGCCGGTCCGCGTGGATATCAAGAAGGACGACACCGTCAAGGTGATTACCGGACGCGACAAGGGCAAGACGGGCCGCGTGCTGCGGGTGGAGCGCGCGGGAAAGGTGCTGGTGGAGCGCGTGATGATGATCAAACGCCACACCCGTCCCAACCCCGGCAAGCAGATCAAGGGCGGCATCGCCGAGCGCGAAAGCCAGATAGACGCGTCCAACGTGATGCTGGTCTGCCCCGGCTGCGGCAAGGCCACGCGCATCGGCCACCATGTGGAAACGCTGGCGGGCGGCAAGGTACGCCGCGAGCGAGTGTGCCGCAAGTGCGGCCAGACGCTCGACAGGAGGTGAGGGATTCATGGGCGCGCGTTTGAGAGAACATTATCTGAAGCAGGTTGTCCCGGCGCTGACCAAGGAGTTCGGTTACGCCAACGTGATGGCGGCGCCGAAGATCGAGAAGATCTCCATCAACATCGGCCTGGGCGAAGCCACGCAGAACGCCAAGTTGATGGATGGAGCGGTCGGCGAGCTGGCGCAGATCGCGGGACAGAAGCCGATCGTCACCAAGGCGAGCAAGTCCATTTCGCAGTTCAAGCTCCGCGAGGGCCAGTCGATCGGCTGCATGGTGACGCTGCGGGGCGACCGCATGTACGAGTTTTTCGACCGCCTGGTCAACGTGGCGCTGCCGCGCGTCCGCGACTTCCGCGGCATCTCCACCAAGTCGTTCGACGGCCGGGGCAACTACACCCTGGGCGTCAAGGACCAGTTGATTTTTCCCGAAATCGATTACGCCAAGGTGGACAAGACCAAAGGAATGAATATTTCCATCACCACCACGGCCCGCACGGACGCGGAAGGCCTGGCGCTGTTGCGCCACATGGGAATGCCGTTCCGGCCGTAGCGAGGAGAAACCGAGAGAACATGGCCACTACCGCTAAACGAGCGAAAGACCTGAGGCTGGAAAAGGCCCGGAAGGCGAAGACGCCCAGGCTCCAGTGCAAACATCGGAACCGCTGTTGGCGCTGCGGGCGTCCGCGCGCTTTTCTACGAAAGTTCGGCGTCTGCCGCCTGTGCTTCCGCCAGCTCGCCCTCAACGGCGAGATTCCGGGCGTGGTGAAGGCAAGCTGGTGAAAGGGAGCCGAAAGCTGACGGCTGACCGATGTAGGCTGCAAGGAGTTTTATGACAAGCGATCCCATTGCCGACATGCTGACTCGCGTACGCAACGCGATTGGGGCCCGCCACCCCAAGGTGGACGTTCCCGCTTCCAAGCTGAAGACGGAAATCGCGCGCATCCTCAAGGAAGAGGGCTACATCGCCAACTTCAAGGTGGCGGAAGAGGGCGCGCGGAAAACCATCAAGATCTATTTGAAGTACGCCGCCAACAACGACCCGGTGATCTCCACCATCGAGCGGGTCTCGCGGCCCGGCTGCCGCGTGTACGTCGGCCAGACGGAGATTCCGCGCGTGCTGGGCGGGATGGGAATCAACATCCTGACCACGCCGCGCGGCGTGATGACCGGCCGCGATGCCCACAAGGAGCGCCTCGGCGGCGAAATTCTATGCCGGGTGTGGTAGCGAGGTTTTAACGCAATGTCGAGAATTGGCAGAAAGCCGATCCCGCTGCCGAGCGGCGTGAAAGTGCGGATCGGCGAACGACTGGAAGTGACCGGCCCGAAGGGCAGCCTGACGTCGCCGATTCCCCACGGCATCTCGATCGAGCAGACGGGCGCGACGCTGGAAGTGAAGCGCGCCGGCGACGAATACGCCGCGCTGCACGGGCTGACGCGGGCGCTGGCGGCCAACGCCGTCCAAGGCGTGTCCGTGGGATTCACGCGCGAACTGGACATTACCGGCATCGGCTTCCGGGCCGACGTCAAGGGCAAGATCGCAACCTTCAACCTGGGCTACTCGCACCCCATCGAGGTACTGCTGCCGGAGGGCGTGGAGCTGAAGATCGACAAGCAGACGCACCTGGTGCTGACCGGATACGACCGGCAGGTTTTGGGGCAGGTGGCGGCCAACATTCGCTCGCTCCGCAAGCCCGATCCGTACAAGAACAAGGGGATCCGGTACACGGGCGAAGCGTTACGTAAGAAGGTCGGCAAGACCGGGGCAGGCGCCAAATGATTCGTAAAATCGCAAAGCAGGAAACACGCAGCCGGGTCCACCGGCGAATTCGGCGCAAGCTGCGCGGAACCGCGGAGCGGCCGCGCCTGGCGGTGTTCCGCAGCCTGGCGCACATCTACGCGCAGATCATCGACGACGCTGCGGGCAAGACGCTGGTCGCGGCCTCCTCGCTCGACAAGAGCGGCAAGACCAACGGAGGCAACGTGGCGGCGGCCAAGGTCATTGGCAAGCTGGTGGCCGAGCGCGCCAAGGAGAAGGGCGTCCGGCGCGTGGTCTTCGACCGCGGCGGCTACGTCTACCACGGGCGCGTGAAGGCGCTCGCGGACGCGGCGCGAGCAGCGGGACTGGAGTTCTGATTCATGAAAACGTCAGCCAAACGCATCGATCCGGCGTCGCTCAATCTCAAGGAGCAGGTGGTTTCTATCAACCGCGTCACCAAGGTGGTGAAGGGCGGGAAAAACCTCAGCTTCTCGGCGCTGGTGGTGATCGGCGATCCCTCCGCCAAGGTGGTGGGTTACGGCGTGGGCAAGGCCAAGGAAGTGCCGTCGGCCATCCGCAAGGGGATCGAGGCGGCCAAGAAGAACCTGCGGAAGGTGAATGTGGTCGCGACCACCATCCCGCACAAGACGTTGGGCGTATACGCCAGTTCCCAGGTGCTGCTCAAGCCGGCGCCGGAAGGCACGGGGGTGATCGCCGGCGGGGCCGTGCGCGCGGTCATCACCGCCTGCGGGATTCCCAACGTGCTCACCAAGTCGATCGGCCGCCGCAACCCGCACAACGTGGTGAAGGCGACCATCGTGGCGCTCGAATCGCTGCGCGACAGGAACGCCGTGGCCGAAATGCGCGGCGTGTCGGTGGAGAAGCTCTGATGGAAGGCACGATCAAGATCAAACTGGTGCGCAGCCCGATCTGCACTCCCGAGAAACACAAGAGAATCGTGAAGGGCCTCGGCCTGCGCAAGCTCAATCAGGTGGTGGAGCGCCCCGACTCGCCCGTGTTCCGCGGGATGGTGAAGAAAGTCCCGCACCTCCTGGAAGTCGTGGAATGAAGGAATGGGCCGCCGATGAACGCAGATAAACGCGGATTGAAAACAAAGAGTTATTCTTATCGGCGTCTATCGGCGTTCATCGGCGGCTATTAGGAGATTTTGGAAAATGGACCTCAGCGGATTGAAACCTCCGGCCGGACAGACGAAGGCCCGCAAGCGCATCGGGCGGGGCATGGGTTCCGGGCATGGGAAGACGGCCACGCGCGGATCCAAGGGACAGCGCGCGGGTACCGGTTTCAGCCAGAAGCGCGGGTTCGAGGGCGGCCAGATGCCGCTGCACCGGCGGCTGCCCAAACGCGGCTTCACCAACATTTTCAAGAGACAGTGGGCCATCGTCAACCTGGGCCGTCTGGAGAAACTGGAAGGCGATTCGTTCGATATGGACCGCCTGGTGGAACTGGGCGTGGTGAAGAAGCAGGGCGAGGGCCTGAAAGTTCTCGGTTCCGGCGAGTTGACGCGCAAGATTGCCGTGGAAGCCCACCAGTTTTCGAAATCGGCCTTGGAGAAGATCCAAAAGGCCGGCGGGACCGCCAAGGTGGTGGGGGGCCCTCTGGGCCCGGCGGCGGAATAGGCGCGCCGGGGAACGAAGGAAACCATGAAACTTCTTGAAGCGTTCGCGAATATCTTCCGCGTCCCGGACCTGCGCAAGAGGGTTCTGTTCACGCTCGCGATGCTGGCGGTATACCGCCTGGGCGGGCATATCCCCACGCCGGGCATCAATATCACGGCCTGGGAGCAGTTCTTCAGCGGCGCGGCGGGTTCGATTTTCGGCTTCTTCGATATGTTCGCGGGCGGGAGTATCCGCCGGCTGACGATCTTCGCCCTGGGCATCATGCCGTACATCACGGCATCCATCATCCTGCAGTTGATGACCGTGGTGGTGCCCACTCTGGAAAAGCTCCAGAAGGAAGGCGAGCTGGGGCGGCGCAAGATCACGCAGTGGACGCGGTACCTGACCATCATCCTCTCGGTTCTGCAGTCGTTCGGCATTGCGCAGGGCCTCATGTCCATGCAGCAGGGCATCGTCATCAACCCCGGCTTCGGCTTCGTGGCGCTGACCATCATCTCGCTGACCACGGGCACCGCGTTCATTATGTGGCTGGGCGAGCAGATCAGCGAGCGCGGCATCGGCAACGGCATGTCGCTGATCATCTTTACGGGCATCGTGGTGGGGCTGCCGCGCGCCATCCAAAGCATCTATCAAAACGTGTTCGTCACCCACGAGTGGAACGCGATCACGCTGCTCGTCCTGCTGGTGGGGATGGTGGTGGTGGTGGCCTTCATCGTCCTGGTGGAGCGTGGCGAGCGGCGCATCCCGGTGCAGTATGCCAAGCGCGTGGTGGGCCGGAAAGTGATGGGCGGCCAGTCCACCCACATGCCGCTGAAGGTGAACGCCGGCGGAGTCATCCCGGTGATCTTCGCTTCCTCGATTCTGGCGTTCCCGATGACCCTTCAGAAGATGACCTGGGTCGCCAACACCAGGTGGCTGGCGGCCACTATGCGTTCCATCCAGTTCGGCGAGCCGCTCTACTACGTGATGCTCGTGACCGGCATCATTTTTTTCTGCTTCTTTTATATTTCGATCATTTTCAACCCCAACGAAGCGGCCGACAACATGCGCAAGTACGGCGGCTTCATTCCGGGCATCCGCCCGGGGCGCAACACCGCCGAGTACATGAATACGATTCTGACCAAGATCACGGTGGTGGGCGCCATTTATCTCGCAATTCTGTGCCTCATTCCGGACTTGCTGATTTCGGGAATCCACCTGACGCACTTGCCGCTGATCGGCAACTGGGTGGACACGGCGTTCACCTCGGCGCACTTGCGCTTCATATTGGAAGGCCTGAACGTGCAATTCTATTTCGGGGGCACATCGCTGCTGATCGTGGTGGGCGTGGCGATGGATACGATCAACCAGGTCGAAGCCCAGCTCATCATGCGGCATTATGAAGGATTCACTCCGCGGTCGGGCCGCATTCGGGGCCGGCGGAGCACGTTTTAGGAGCGAGGTGGTGTCGGGTCTCGCGCTTGATTACAATGAAGTTAGAGCGCCTCACGGGTCGATCCTGGCGAGAGTAGCGGATGATTGTTCGTAAGACGGCCGCCGAGCTGGAAAAAATGCGGCGGAGCGGCCTGCTGGTCTTCCGGATTCTCCAGAGAATGAAGGAGATGGCGGTGGAAGGGGTAAGCACCATGGACCTCGAGATCGCCGCCGAAAAAATGATGGCCGACGCCGGAGCGCGGCCGGCCTTCAAGGGTTATTATGTGGCCGCGGCCGGCCAGGAATACAAGTTTGTGTTGTGCACGTCGGTGAACGAAGAGATTGTCCATGGCATTCCCAGCGTGAAGCGCGTGCTGAAGAAGGGCGACATTGTGTCGATCGACACCGGAGTGAAGCTGGATGGCTACTACGGCGATTCGGCCATCACGGTGCCGATCGGCGAGGTGAGCGAGGAGACCGGGAGGCTCCTGCGCGTGACGCGGGAATCGCTGGAACTGGCGATCGACCGCGTACAGGCCGGCAACCGTCTGTTCGACGTCTGCGGGACGGTGGAAGAGCACGTCAAGGCCAACGGGTTTTCGGTGGTGCGGGAATACGTAGGTCACGGAATCGGCGCCCAGCTTCACGAGGAGCCGCAGGTTCCCAATTACGTGGACCGGCGGAACGAGAATCCGCGCCTCAAGCCGGGCTTGGTGCTGGCGGTCGAGCCCATGGTGAACGCCGGCCGGCCGGAGGCGGTGGTCAGGAAGGATCGTTGGACCGCAGTCACAAAGGACGGCTCCAACTCGGCGCATTTCGAGCATTGCGTGGCCGTAACCGAGAACGGACCGTGGGTACTGACAAGACCGTAGTAGCGCCGGCGCCCGGAGGGCCCCCGTTGCCGGCGGTGGGTCGGGTTGAGGCCGTGGTGGTTGCGAAGCGGCCGAGGTTGATATTTGAAGTTGCGCTGCCGACGCAGCAAAGGGTTTTGGCCCATTCGGTGGGCATGGTGAAACGGAATTTTGTAAGGCTGGTTCCGGGAGACCGGGTCGAAGTGGAATTGAGTCCGCACGACCCGACGCGGGGCAGGATTATACGGAGACTGTGAAAGGAATAGCGGCGGGAGGAAGCAAGACGCGCAGTATCCCCGGCCCCTGGCCCCTGGCCCCCGGCCCCGGTTCTTGGCCCCCGGCCCCCAGGTTATGAAGGTACGAGCGTCCGTGAAGAAGATTTGCGATAAGTGCAAGCTGATCACGCGCCACGGCGTGGTGCGGGTCATTTGCGTCAACCCGAAACACAAACAGAGACAGGGATAACGGGAGAAAACTATGGCGCGTATTGCAGGCGTAGACCTGCCGCCCGCAAAGAGGGCCGAGATCGGGCTGACTTACATATACGGCGTCGGCCGTACCCGATCTCGTTCGCTTCTTCATCGGGCCGGGATCAAATTCGACAAGAAGGTACGCGACCTCACGGAAGACGAGGTCAACCGCGTCCGCCAGATACTGGAAGAAGAGGGAGCGGTGGAAGGCGATCTCCGTAAGGAGATCTCGATGAACATCAAGCGCTATATCGAGATCGGCTCCTACCGGGGGTTGCGGCACCGCCGCGGGTTGCCGGTGCGCGGCCAGCGCACGCATACCAACGCCCGCACCCGCAAGGGCCCGCGCCGCGGGACGGTCGCCAACAAGAAGAAGTCCGCGTCCAAGACGTAGAGGAGAGCTATGGCCAAGGCGCCAGTGAAGACCGGCAAGAAAAAGAGCTTCAAGAAGAAAGAGAAGCGCGTTGTCCATACGGGCGTGGTGTACATCCAGGCCACGTTCAACAACACCATCGTGACCATCGCCGACCAGGAAGGCAACGTCATCGCCTGGTCGAGCGCGGGTTCGCTGGGGTTCCGCGGATCGCGCAAGGGAACGCCGTTCGGGGCGCAGCAGGCCGCGATGACCGCCGCCAACAAGGCGGCCGAGAGCGGGTTGCGGGTGGTGGAGGTGCGGGTCAGCGGTCCGGGATCGGGCCGTGAATCGGCAGTGCGCGCGCTATCGACGGCCGGTATCGAAGTGCGGACCATCAAGGATGCGACGCCGATTCCGCACAACGGCTGCCGTCCGCCGAAAAAGCGAAGGGTCTAGAATGCAAGCCGCGGATGAACGCAGAGGAACACGGATGAGACAAGAACGAATCGATCGGCGTTCATCGGCGGCTCAACGAACAAGCGGGAAGAAGGCCGGCCAGGCTGTAAACCGCACCTGAAAGAAAGGTAAAGGAGAAGAACTTGGCAAGATATATCGGCGCCGTTTGCCGGCTGTGCCGGCGCGAGGGCGCTAAGCTGTTCCTGAAGGGCGAGCGCTGCCACAGCGAGAAGTGCGCCATCGAGAAGCGGAACTTCGTGCCCGGGCAGCATGGCCAGGCGCGCAAACCAAAAATCGTCGGCTACGGTCTTCAGCTTCGCGAGAAGCAGAAGGTGCGCCGCGCCTACGGCCTGCTGGAGGCCCAATTCCGCAACACGTACCAGAAGGCCGCGCACGCCAAAGGCATTACGGGCGACAACCTGATGAGCGCCTTGGAACGGCGTCTGGATAGCGTCATTTACCGCATGGGCTTCGGCGCCAGCCGCGCCCAGGCTCGCCAGATCGTCAACCACGGCCACATCCAGGTGAATGGCCGCAGAGTGGACATCCCTTCCTTCCAGGTGAAGGTGGGCGACGAGGTGGCCGTGCGCGAATCGAGCCGGAAGAACGCCACGATCCTGGCCGCGCGCGACGCCACCGCACACGCTCCGGCCCCGAATTGGATCGAGGTGGATCGCGAGGGTCTGAAGGGCCGCGTCCAAGGTTTGCCCAAGCGCGAGGACCTGGTGCAGATTCAGATGAACGAGCAGCTCATTGTCGAGCTGTACTCGAAGTAAGGAGAGGCTTTGATTATGTTTAAGGGCTTCCAGAAACCCAAACGGTTGGTCGCCAATACCGAGACCCTGACGGATCGGTATGGCATGTTCACGGCGCAGCCTTTCCAGCGCGGCTTCGGCACCACCATCGGCAACGGCCTGCGCCGCGTGCTGCTCAGCTCCATCGAAGGGGCGGCCATCACGGCGGTCCGCATCGAAGGCGTCGAGCACGAGTTCAGCCCCATCCCGGGCGTAGTCGAGGACGCTACCGATATCATCCTCAATTTGAAACAGATCCCGTTCAAGCTGATGGGCGAAGGCGTCAAGACCGTCCGCATCAACGTGGACTCGGCGGGCGACGTGCGCAGCGGCCAGATCGAGACCGACGCCGACGTCGAGGTGCTCGACCGCGACATGCACATCGCCACCGTCAGCGAGGGCGGCAAACTGCACGTCGAAATGCGCCTGAGGACCAGCCATGGCTATGTCAGCGCCGACAAGAACTTCGACGAGGATCTGGCTCTGGGCTACATCCCCATCGATTCCGTGCACTCCCCGGTGCGCAAAGTGAATTTTCAGGTAGAGGCGGCGCGCCTGGGCCAGATGACCGACTACGACAAGCTCACGTTGGAGGTCTGGACCAACGGCGCGGTTTCGCCGCAGGACGCCATCGGCTACGCCGCGAAGCTGCTGAAGGACCACATGGCCATCTTCATCAACTTCGAGGAGGCGCCGGAGCAGGTGGAGGAGATCTCCGAGCGCGGCATGGACAAGATGTACGAGGTGCTGAACCGCTCGGTGGAGGAACTGGAACTGAGCGTCCGTTCCTACAACTGCCTCAAAAACGCCAACATCCAGACCATCGGCGAGCTGGTGCAGAGGACCGAGGCGGAGATGCTCCGCACCAAGAACTTCGGGCGGAAGTCGCTGAGCGAGATCAAGGAAATCCTGGCTGGCATGGGGCTCCAACTGGGGATGCGCATCGATGCGCACGGCCGCCTGGTGGCCCCGCCGCCGCAGGCCCCCGGGAGCGAGCTGGACCTTCCTCCCGACGAGGAAGGCCGGCAGGATCAGATCGGGGAATAGCCGATGAGACACAAAGTCGCCGGATTCAAACTGAAGCGGCCGGTGGACAGCCGCAACGCGCTGCTGCGCAATCTCGCCACGAGCGTGATCGACCAGGAGCGCGTCATCACCACCGTACCCAAGGCCAAGGCCGTCCGCCCGCTGGTCGAGAAACTGATCACGCTCGGCAAGAGCGACACGCTCCACGCGCGGCGGCAGGCGGCTGCCCAACTGCGCACGCCCGCGTCCGTCAAGAAGCTGTTCGATACGCTAGGCGCGCGCTTCGGGCAGCGCCACGGCGGGTACACGCGCATCACGCGCCTGGGACCTCGCAAGGGCGACGGCGCCGAGCAGGCTATGATCGAGTTGGTCGGTTCCGAACTGGTCAAACGCGCCGCGGACCGCGCCAAGCGCCGCGAGGAGCGCCTGAAAGCGCAGCGCGAAGGCCGGGAGCACGAGGAAGAAGCCGGAGAAGAGAAGAAATAAAGGACAGCGGGCCGCGGATGAACGCCGATAAGCAATTTGTTTTCAATCGGCGTTGATCTGCGTTCATCCGCGGCCTACGGTATTGAGCCTTCCGCCCCGCTGACAGCCTACTCAGGCCCGCTTGGCGACTGTTCAGTACTGGTGATTTCTCGTCTGAATCGCCACGCAGGAGTCGATCTGGCCGATCAGCGCCTCCAGGGGTTTGTCGTGGATCGAAAACACTTCTACGGATCCTGAGACCGTGAGCGACACCGTGGCGCCGGCCGGCTGGAACAGCCTGTCCAATCTCGCACGAGTGGAACGGCTGATCACGCGCGGAAGAGGTCGATGCGATTCTGTCCGCCCTGGCCGTCGTGCTCGAACCGGTCCGGTTGGCGTATTTGTGGCGTCCGGTCCTGAAAGACCCGGCCGACGAGATGGTTTTAGAGACGGCCGTCAACGGGCGGGCCGACGTGTTATGCACGCTGAACGTGGGCGACTTTGGGCCGGCGGCGAAACGGTTCGGCATACGTCTGGCGCGTCCTGGCGAGGCGTGGCGGGTGGTGGAGGATGGGGATGAGAAGAAGTAATGTGGCTTTGCGGCTTCAGCCTTCCCTGTTGGAGGAGGCGCGCAAACTGGCTCAAAGCGAGGGAGTGGCGGTCAACCAGTTGATTAATGTCGCCGTTGCGGAAAAGCTGTCGGCGCTACGCACGGAAGAGCACTTCCGGCGGATGGCGGCAAATGGCGACGTAAAGAAAGCGTTGAAGATTCTGTCTCGCGCCGGCGCGGGCAATCCGCCGATGGCTGGAGACGAATTGCCGGCAACGTCCAAGAAGGTTGTTCGCCGCGGCGGCAGGTCCCGCTCGTAGGGGGGTAAAGAGGCCGCTGAAAAAACCCGAAAACCGCTTGCTTACGCGCGCGGCTCGGAAACGCGTCTGCGTGTTTGCATGCACTTACCGCGACCGTCAGGGAGCGGGGCCCGACGACCTTTTTCAGCACCCTCTAAAGCCCTATTCCTTCGTGGCAAGGGACCCAGAGGTACCCCGGCTCGCTCCACGGTGCTGGCAAGCGGCGGCCGCCAAGGATGAAGATGGCGGCAGTCGCTGACGGGGCAAACCGGGTACAGCTATCCAATTCCAAGGGCGGGAATTGGTAGCAGTCCCCGCTTTGCAGCGCAGGCCTGGCAGCGCCGGCTTCTCAAATGGCGCTACCCGGCAAGGGCGGCGGCGCGGCGGCGGATTTCCTCGAGCGATAGGTCCTCGATGCGGGTGGCGATGTACCAGTCGTTGCCCGAGGGGTCCCGGATGCCGCCGCTGCGGTCGCCGTAGAACTGGTCCGCTGGTTCTCGGAGCGCCGCGGCCCCGGCCTGAATGGCGCGCTGGTAGACGGCGTCCACGTCTTCCACGTACAGGTACAGGTTACCGGGCTTGGCTTGGACCTCGCCCTGCGGCTCGCCCATCATCACGATGGAATCGCCGATCCGGACCTGGGCGTGTTGCACTGTGCCGTCTGGCCGGTTCATGGTCCCGATGACTTGGGCGTCGAAAGCCCGCTTGAGAAAAGCGAGCAGCTTGGTCACGCCCGGGACGGTCAAGTACGGCGTCACGGAATGGCAGCCCTCGGGAATGGGTCTTACGGTGCGCTGCGGTTGTGGTGACATGCATCCCTCCTGGGGGTGAAGAACTCCGTTTTGACTAATTATCGCGCGGACGGGGCAAACCGGGTACAGCTACCAATTCCAAAGGCAGGAATTGGTAGCAGTCCCCGCTTGCAGCGCAGGGTGGGCGGCTCCGGCGTCTCAACCGTTTACAGGGGGATGTTGCCGTGCTTCTTGCGCGGGGTGGAGTCGACTTTGTTTTCCAACATGCGGAGGGCGCGGATGAGCCGCGGGCGGGTTTCGCGCGGCTCGATCACGTCGTCCACGTAGCCCAGCTCGGCGGCCACGAAGGGGTTGGCGAAACGCTCCCGGAATTCCGCGATCTTTCGCTGGCGCGCGGCGTCATCGGCGCCCGCCAGCTCCCGGCGGTAGACGATGTTGACCGCGCCTTCCGGACCCATGACCGCGATTTCCGCCGAGGGCCAGGCGAAGTTCACGTCCGTACGGACTTGTTTGGAGCCCATCACGCAATAGGCGCCGCCATAGGCCTTACGCGTGATCACCGTGACCTTCTGCACGGTGGCTTCAGCGTAGGCGTAGAGCAGCTTGGCGCCGTGGCGGATGATGCCGCCGAACTCCTGCGCGGTTCCGGGGAGGAAGCCGGGAACGTCTTCGAAGGTCACCAGGGGGATGTTGAAGGCGTCGCAGAAGCGCACGAACCGCGCCCCTTTTACCGCGGAGTCCATGTCCAGGCAGCCGGCGAGAAAGGCGGGCTGGTTGGCCACGATTCCGACAGAGCGTCCGTCCAGGCGCGCGAAGCCCACCACGATGTTTTTGGCCCAGTGCTCATGCACTTCGAAGAACGCACCCTCATCGGCCACGCGGCGGATGACCTCCTTGATGTCGTAGGGCAGGTTGGATTCCGGCGGCACGATGGAATCGAGCGCGGCGTCCATGCGGTCGGCCGGGTCGGCGGTGGCGCGGCGCGGCGGGCTTTCGCGATTGTTCTGCGGCAGGTAGGAGAGCAGCTCGCGAACCATCCGCAGGCACTCCGGGTCGTCGTCGGCGATGAAGTGCCCTACGCCGCTCACGGAGTTGTGCGTCATGGGGCCGCCCAGCTTCTCTTTGGTCACGTCTTCGTGGGTCACGGTCTTGATGACGTCGGGTCCGGTGACGAACATGTAGCTGGTCCCCTCTACCATGAAGACGAAGTCGGTGATGGCGGGGGAGTAGACCGCGCCTCCGGCGCACGGCCCCATGACGGCCGAAATCTGCGGGATGACGCCGCTCGCCAGGGTGTTCCGCAGGAAGATATCGGCGTAGCCCGCCAGCGAGGCCACGCCCTCTTGAATGCGCGCGCCGCCGGAATCATTCAAGCCGATCACAGGCGCGCCGGTCTTGAGGGCGAGATCCATGATCTTGCAGATCTTGCGGGCGTTGGACTCGGAAAGCGATCCTCCGAGGACGGTGAAGTCCTGGGCGAAGACGTAGACCAGGCGGCCGTCGATGCGGCCGTAGCCGGTGACGAAGCCGTCGCCCGGGACCACCTGCTCCTCCATGCCGAAATCGCGGCAGCGATGGGCGACGAGCTTGTCGGTTTCCTCGAAGGAATCCTCGTCGAGGAGCAATTCGATGCGCTCGCGCGCGGAGAGCTTACCTTCTTTGTGCTGGCGGGCTTGGCGCTCGGCCCCGCCGCCCTGTTCGGCGGCGGCATGACGGCGGCGCAATTCTTCGAGGCGGTCCATCGGGACTATTATAAGTGCGGCTGGCAGGCGGGGTCGCCTGCCCACCAAAACAACTTCTCACGCGATCGGCTGGAAGCGGCCATCGCGGCGCAGGTAGTACTCTCTGCCGCGCCACTGAATGGTATTGCCGAAGAAGCCCGCCACCCACATAAGGAAGCTGGCCACGTCCTGAAGCGGGACGAGGAACCACAGGCGGCGCGTCAGCGGATCGCGGAGCGCGCACTCCGCGGCGGCCCACCCGGCGGCGGCCCGGAAGAGCGCCGCGGCCGCGACGATGGGCCACCACTCGGGCCGGGCCGCCCAAAGGATCAGCGCCAGGGGCAGGGGATTCGTGAACACCTGGCCGGCGTAGCCCCAGGGGCGCGAGCGGCGCGTGCCGCGATTCCATCGCAGGCGATGCGCGAGGTTGGGAAGGAAGCGCTGCGCTCCGATGCGGTGCTCGATGATGTAGGAAGAGAGAATCACTCCCCAGCCGCGCTCAGCCGCCAGCTTGCCCATGACGAAGTCTTCCGCCAGGTAATCCTTCAGCGCGTCGAAACCGCCGATAGCCTCCAACGCCGCCCGGCGCGCGGCAATGGTGGGACCGATCGCGAATTTCATGCCGGCCAGCATGCGCGCCGTCAGCACGCCGGCGATGAACTCCGTATTCAACCCCACGGCCTCCAGCGTCGACCAAAAACTGCGGCCGGGAACCGCGCGGTAGGGACAGGTGGCCACGCCGAGCGTTTCATCCTGGAACTCAGCGGCTATCGCGCCCAGCAAGCCGCGCGTGACGCGCACATCGCTATCGGCCATCACGAGCAGATCGTGACGGGCGGCGGCCAGCATGCGGTCCAGGCTGTAGACCTTGGCGTTGGGATAGGGCGGCTCGCCGGAGACGATCAGGCGGGATGGCACGGCGGGATAGCGCGCCCGCAGGCGCTCGACGATGGCAACGGCGGGATCGCCAGCGGCGCGCACGCCGAAGAGCAGCTCGAAGGCGGGGTAGTCCTGCTCGAAAAACGAGTGGAGGTTTTCTTGCAGGCCCTCGTCGGCGCCGTGCAGAGGCTTGAGGATGCTGATGGGCGGATGCCGGCGCGCTTCCGGAGGACGCACGCGCCGGTAGCGGAGGGCGGCGACGACGGCCAGCGCGCAGTAGACCAGCGAGCCCGTCACCAGCGCCAGCAGCAACAGGGCGAGGATCACGCCTTTACTGTAACAGCGGGGACTCGTCGAACGAAGATCCCGGTCCACTCCTTGAACTGGCCGGCGTCCACCCGCGTTTATCGCGGCTCGAACCGGGCTTTTGCAGCGCTCTTACTTCTTCGGCGCCACCGACGCGTTGGAGTTCAGGACGCGGTCGATTTCCGTGAACAGGCCCTTGCCTTCGAATATGTTCTTGGTGAGCAGGCCGTACTCGAAGTCGTTGCGGACGACTCCGTTTCCGTCAATGAGGAACACGTAGGGGTTCTCCACCGTGCTCTTGCGCACGTACGAATACTCCATCTGGCCCTGGTCGAAGAGGATGGGGTACATGATGTCGTGCGCGGCGGCGTAGCGGTCCACCTTGGCGGCGTCATCGTGGCCGGCGAAAACCACGGCCAGGATCTGCACCTTGTCCCCGTACTGCTTCTGGACCTGGTTCAGCACGCCGGCGAACTGGGTGCAGTGCGCGCAATCGGTCTGCATGAACTCCAGGATCACGACCTTGCCGCGGTAGTCGGCCAGATCGTAATACTTCATGTTCGAATCGAAGAGGGCGAAGCCGGGGGCGCGGCGGCCGGCCTGATCGCCGGCCAGGAGCGCCGCGGCGCAAAGCAAGAAAGGAAAAAGGGTTCGCATATGGTTTAGTAGGGCCGCTCTACCAATTCTCGCAAAGTTTGAATATATGGCGCACGGGCCACGCCGCGCTCGGTGACGATGGCCGCGACGTAGCGCGCGGGGGTGACATCGAAGGCCGGGTTGCGGATCGCGATGCCGGGCGGCGCCACTCTGCGCCCGTCGAATTCGGCCACCTCGCGAGCCGCGCGCTCTTCGATGGGGATGGCGCCGCCGTCCGCAAGGGTCAGGTCCAGGGTGGAGATCGGCGCGGCCACGTAGAACGGGACGCCGTTCTCCTTGGCCACCACGGCCACCGGGTAGGTGCCGATCTTATTGGCCACGTCGCCATTGGCCGCGATGCGGTCCGCCCCCACCACCACGCACCCAATCCGCCCGGATTTCAGAAAGTGGCCGGCCATGCTGTCGGTGATGAGCGTGCAGGGAATGCCGTCCTGCTGCAGCTCCCACGCCGTCAGCCGCGAACCTTGCAGAAACGGCCGCGTCTCGTCCGCGAAGACGTCGATCTTATTGCCGCTTTCCACCGCCGCGCGGATGACGCCCAGCGCGGTGCCGTAGCCGGCGGTGGCCAGCGCGCCGGCGTTGCAGTGGGTGAGCACGGTCTTGCCATCCGGAACCAGCGGCGCCCCGTTGCGCCCGATGGCGCGGCAGATCACAATATCCTCCTCGCGCACGCGCAAGGCCTCCGCCACCAGCGCGTTCCGGATCTCGGCGATGGGCTGGCCGCGCAGCGAGCCGTACAGCCGCTTCATGCGGTCAATGGCCCAGAAGAGATTCACCGCTGTCGGCCGCGTCCCGGCAAGCGTCTCGCACACGGCCTCCATGCGCCGGTCGAGATCGGCTTCGTCCGCGTGGAGCGCGCCGAGCGCCACGCCCATGGCCGCCGCCACGCCGATGGCCGGAGCGCCGCGGATGGTCATATTGCGAATCGCCGCCGCGACCTCGGCGTGCGTCCGGCAGGTCACGTAGACTTCTTCGAGCGGCAAGCGCCTCTGGTCGATCATGACCACGCCACCGTTGGTCCATCGGATGGTTTCTACCATGGGAATGAATTAGTGTAGCGAATGCGGAAGCCCTGGGGTGCGCGACGCGGCCGTTGGCGGCGAAAAAGTCCGCGACTCCCGGCCCTTTTGTGGCACGATAGCAGTGTGGGGGCGTAGCTCAGGTGGATAGAGCAACGGCCTTCTAAGCCGTAGGTCGGGCGTTCGAGTCGCCCCGCCCCTACCACTGGGAGCCGATGGGCGCCGCCGACAGCCTTCCTCCGATTGCCTCTCTATCCCTCCGCTTTCGCCGCCGGCGCATGGAGCGCTTCGCGCGCGAGTTGGGCATCGCCCCGGAAACCACGGTCTTAGATATCGGGGGTGCGCCGGAGTACTGGCGGCTGCTCCAGGTGCCGCCCCGCGTCGTCCTGCTGAACATGCCGCGCGCCATGGGTGAAACCGAAGGCGTCGGGACCCGTGTGGCGGCCGATGCGTGCGCCCTGCCGTTTCGCGACGGCGCTTTCGACGTGGTGTTCAGCAATTCAGTCATTGAGCACGTGGGCGGCGGAGCCAGACAGGAGAGCTTCGCACGCGAGGCCGCGCGCGTAGGCCGCGGCTACTGGATTCAAACCCCCAACCGCTGGTTTCCGGTGGAGCAGCACCTGCTTACGCCGTTCATCCATTGGCTGCCAAAACCGTGGCGGCGCGCGATTGTTCCCCGCTGGAATCTGTGGAGCGCGTTAGCCCGAGTCACGCCGGACCGGCGGAGCTATTACATCCGTCATTTTCTGGAGGACGTCCGCCTCCTGGGACCGGGAGAGATGCGCCGCCTGTTTCCGGGGGCGCACCTGATTCGCGAGCGCCTGCTGGGGGTATCCAAGTCCCTGATCGCCTTCCGGAAGGCGTGAGCGCCGCTACTATGGAGTCATGTTCGACTGGAAGCAAGACCCGCACCGGCGCCTGAACCCCCTGACGGGCGAATGGGTGCTGGTCTCGCCCCATCGCACGGAGCGGCCCTGGCAGGGGCAGATGGAACCCGAGCCCGCGGCCGCGCCGCCCGCGTACGATCCGGAGTGCTATCTCTGCCCCGGCAACGCCCGGGCGGGTGGCGCGCGCAACCCGGATTACGAGGCGACCTTCGTCTTCGACAACGATTTCGCCGCGCTCGAGCCGGGCACGCCGCTCGACCGCTTCGAGAGCGGCGGCCTGCTGACGGCGGAGTCCGAGCCGGGCATTTGCCGGGTGGTGTGTTTTTCCCCCAAGCACAACCTGACCATCGCCAATATGCCGCCGGCGGATGTGCGGAAAGTCGTGGATGCCTGGGCGGAGCAGTACGCCGAGCTGGGCGCGAATCCCGCCATTAACTACGTCCAGATCTTCGAGAACCGCGGCGCCATGATGGGCGCCAGCAATTCGCATCCGCACGGCCAGATCTGGTCCAGCCATACCGTGCCGAATGAAGCGGCCAAGGAACAGGCGTCGCAGGCGGCCTGGCGCGCGCGGCGCGGGGGCTGTCTTCTCTGTGAATACGCGCAACTGGAAGCCGCGGTGCGCGTCCGGGTGGTGGAAGAGAACGACGGCTTCCTGGCGGTGGTTCCGTTCTGGGCGGCATGGCCTTTCGAGACGATGGTGATTTCCCGGCGCCACAATTCGGGCATCGACCGGCTGACCGATGGCGAGCGGGACCGGCTGGCCGACATTCTGCAGCGCATGACCGCGCGCTACGACCGGCTCTTCCAGGTCTCCTTTCCCTACACCATGGGCTTCCACCAGCGGCCCACCGACGGGCGGGAGCATCCCGAGTGGCATCTTCACGCGCATTTCTATCCGCCGCTGCTGCGCTCGGCGACGGTACGGAAATTCATGGTGGGATTCGAGATGCTCAGTGAGCCGCAGCGCGATATCACCCCCGAAGCTGCGGCCGAGCGGCTTCGGGGCGTGTAAGGTAGCGGGCTTCGGCCCGGTGCGGCGTGTTGGGCGAATTCCCGGAACCTCCGATTGCCACGACCATGTCGCTTGGTTGGGCTAGACTGGCTAATCATGTCGTCAATGTTGGGTATTCTGAATCTGCGCCCCAGCGCAGAGCCCAGCGGATGGGCCGCCGCAGTGCGCAACTTGGCGGTTCGGTCGGGGCCGTGGCAGAGCACGGCGTCGTTTGAAAGCGGGTCCACGGCGTTCCGTAGCCGGGATAGCGGCCGATACTTCGAAAACGATTCCTACATCGTCATGCTGGACGGGTTTGTCGAAGCCAGCGCCGGGGCGCAACCGGCCGAAGCCCGATGGAGCCTGGACACGCCCGCCTCCCTGATTGCGCACCTCTATATCTACAATGGCATCGAGTCTCTCGCCAGTCTCCGAGGGCATTTCGCTGTGGCGATTTTGGATATCGCGCAAGGCCAGGTCAGCCTACTGTGCGACTGCGTTGGGACCCGGTCGTTGTTCTATACCGAGACACGCGATGGCTGGGCGTGGGCGTCGAGCGTGAAATCGCTGGCGCCGCTCCTCGAACGGCGCGCGTTGGATTTCGCCGGATTGGCTGAGGCTTGCCATCAGCGATGGCTCACCGGGGAGAACACGCTGTTGGAAGGCATCCGGCAGGTGCTGCCGTCGCATTGGGTCCGGCTGAGAGCCGGAAAGTCCCCAGAGATGGGCCGGCACACCGTCCTCAGGTTCCGTCCGGCCCGGGAGCACCCGGGCCGCGACGCCCTAATCGCATGTGTGGATGGATCCCTTGACCGATACTTCGCCAATCTTCGGCGGCGGCACGGAACCATCGGAATCCTATTGAGTGGAGGAGTGGATTCGTCGTTGCTCGCCGCCAAAGCATGCGAGCACGGTTTTGATCGGATCGTTGCTGTAACCGTGCGTTTTCCAGGGCACGATAACCCCGAAATGGGGCGCGCGGAGCGGGTAGCGAAACGCCTTGGTCTGGATCTTCGAGTTGTCGATGTGCCAGATGCTTTTGTCGCGGAGAGCTTCCCGGCTTTTATTTGGCGTATGGAGGAGTTGCCACGACATGTGAACGGGATAGCGCTCGCAAAAGTATTCGCCGAAATCGCCCAGGACGTCTGCGTCGTCGTTAGCGGGGAGGGGGCGGACAACATGTTTGGGCCCGAGGAACTCCTGGAGCTCGACCGGTTCGAACACCGGCGGCTACGACGAACGAGCCTATTTCCGCGGCCATTGCGGAACGCGATCGGCCGGCTGCTGCCAATGAATGGCAACTCGCGGTGGCGAGCCCTGGGAGACCAGTTCCGCTATACGGCGCGCGATGCGATGTTCTGGATGTCTGGCGCCGATCGAAACGTCCGCACGCCCCTATACCGCGCCATAGAAGGCGTGCCTCGGCGCCCGGCCCCTAGCCCTGGCCTTCTTGCGCTTATGGATCCCGAATCGGATCTGCATACAGCCTTTCAAGAGCTCGACCTGTACACCGTCAACAGGAGCAATGCGATCAAGTACGACAAGCTTGCAACGCCGCACAACATATCCGTGGAAATGCCTTTCTTGTTACACGACGCGATGGCGATTGGCATGCAACTCCCGGCCGCGCTGAAAGCTGAGGGGCGCGAGGCCAAGCCGCTGTTGAAAGAGATCTGCGCCAGATACTTTCCGCGCGAATGGGTTTTGGCTCCGAAGTTGGCCTTCTCGGGTCCCGTGTCGGCGTGGCTGCGGGGGCCCCTGGCCCGCTGGGTCGCGGCGCTGCAACAAGAGCGCGGCGTCCGGCGGGGGCTATACCACCTGGATGTGATCGGGAGGCTCGATCCCGAGCGGGACGCGGCAACCCTTTGGACAGCCGCGGCGCTCGAGATGTTTCTGCGGCTGTTCGTGGATGGGGACGGCGCGGAGGCGGAGTAAGCCCGGGAATGGCCGCGCCGGGCATTCTCGCCCCGTAGCGCCGGCCTGCTCATCCGCCTGCTGGGGCGCTGCCTATTCCTGCCGGACGATGGGCATACGCCAGCCGGTCCCGAAAGCGCGCGACGTGACCTTAAGCACCGGAGCGGCTTGTTTCCGCTTGAACTCCGCGGCGCGGACCATCCGGAGGACGCGGCGAACCGTCGGCTCGTCGAAACCTTGCGCGACGATCTCCTCGGCCGACTGGCATTGCTCGATGTGCAACTCCAGAATCGGGTCGAGCAGCTCATAGGGCGAGAGGCTGTCCTGGTCGGTCTGGTTGGGCCGCAATTCAGCCGAAGGCGCTTTCGCGAAAATGGCCTCCGGGATGTCCACGCAGCGGCGGTTGCGCCACCGCGCCACGCGGTAGACCATCATCTTGGGCAGGTCGGCGATCACCGCCAGGCCGCCGTTCATGTCGCCGTACAACGTGCAATAGCCTACCGACATCTCCGACTTGTTTCCCGTGGTGAGCAGCAGCGAGCCGAATTTGTTGGATAGGGCCATCAGAAGATTGCCCCGGATGCGCGACTGGATGTTCTCCTCGGTCACATCGGGCGAAAGGCCCCGGAAGGCGCCGGCCAGGGCGTCGTCGTAGGTCTTCATGATTTCCGCGATGGGCAGCGTGACGGTCTGGATACCCAGGTTGCGCGCCAGCGCCGTGGAGTCGTCCACGCTGCCCGCGCTGGAATACGGCGAAGGCATGAGCGCGCCCAACACGTTTTCCGAACCGAGCGCTTCAACGGCAATAGCGGCGGTGAGCGCCGAATCGATTCCGCCGGAAAGGCCTAGCAGCGCCTTCCGAAAGCCCGTCTTCCGCGCGTAGTCGCGGACGCCCAGCGCCAGCGCGTTCCAAATCTCCGCCTCGGGTTCGAAGTCGTCGCCGGCAATGGACCCCGCCCCGGCGCCCAGGTCAACAAGCAGAATGTCCTCGTCGAAGCCCTTGGCCCGCGCGAACAGCCGGCCTTGCGCGTCGAAAGCGGCGCTCCGGCCGTCGAAAATGAGGTCGTCGTTTCCGCCGACCTGGTTGACGTAAACCACGGGCAGGGCGTGTTTCCGGGCCAGATGGCCGAGCATGTTCTCGCGAAGAAGCTGCTTGCCGGCGGTGAACGGTGAAGCGGAGAGGTTGATAATGGCCTCCGCGCCGGCGCGCACGAGGACTTCGATGGGGTCTTGGTGGTAGCGCCGGCGGCTCCAGAAGTCCCTGTCGTTCCACACGTCTTCGCAGATGCTGATGCCCAGGCGGCGGCCGTTCAAGTCCAGAATCTGGGGACCGGCGGCGGGTTCGAAATAACGGTCTTCATCGAACACGTCGTACGTGGGCAGAAGCGTCTTGTGAAAAGCCGGACCAACGGCGCCCGCCTGCAACAGCACGGCGCTGTTGAACAAGGGGCGGCCGGAGTCGCGGGGATTGGGCGTCGCGACCCCCACGAGCAGCGGTGGCGCGTCTTGCAATTCCGACGCCAGACTGGCCAGCATCTCGCCGCCGCGGCGGACAAATCCACGGTTCATTAGCAGATCCCGCGGCAGGTAGCCCATCAGAGCCAGCTCGGGCGTCGCTACCAGGTCCACTCCGAGGGCCTGCGCGGCGCGGGCGCCGCGGACGATCAGCGCGGCATTCCCGGGAAGATCGCCGGCCGTGGTGTCGATCTGAAGAAGCGCGATGCGCAAAACGTGCCTTTCGGAGCGGGACGGCGCCGGGCGGATGGGGCCCGCCTGAACTCATTGTACAGCGGCATTGCGGCTCCCTCTACGACCCGCGTTCGCGGCAAGCTTCTGATTCGCTGCGCGATCGCCAATCAATCGAAGCCGGTCCGAGGATTTCATTTACGGTCTCCAAGTTACCACTTATCATAGCGGCGATTTGGAACGTAAGATTCTTCGGCTCCGGGCCTTCAACGTTGACCTGTCGCCTGTTGCAGCAATGTCTCATTGCGCGGGGATCGTTCCAACTCGAGAAACCCGTCCTCGCTTCCAACCGGATTGGCCGTGTCGAACGCCCGGTAGAATCCGGAGACATCCGCCCAGCGGACCCGACTCTCATCGTTCTCGATCCACCATGCCGGCGCCGGCTTTTCCTGGATTAGCCGGCGCGAGATCCAGACTCGGCCGCCCCGCTGCCAGGTTGCGAGAATCGCCTCGGATACGGGCGGTCTCCAATGGGTGGAGTGTACTGAACCGAGCGCCACTCCCGGCTGCAGATTCAAGCGGAACCGGCTTGCCCGATGAAACGGCTGGCTATCCACAAAGCGCAGCCCATCGTCCAGCCAGGACGGAACCAGAATCAGGTCGTTCTTCGAGGCCTGCCGATTGACGCTTTCCAGCCGCGCGATAGTCCCCGCCTCCCCGGTCTCCGGCCGGAACCGCCACATCGCCCAGGAATTGGCCGCCATCATCGCCCCGATGAACAGGAAGAAAACAATCCGGCTCGCGCGCGCCAAGGGCTGCCTGGCGAAGACCAGCCCGATGGAGGTAAACAGCAGCGGGAAGATTCCTAAATAACGCTCGGGAGGCGACGGGTCGAATAGAAATGCCGCGAAAATGAGAAGAGGAATCGCAGCGGCGCCCAGGAACGCCAGCATCCGGCGGCCCCAATCCGAGGATCGCAAGCGTAACGCCAGCACGGTGAGAACCACATAAACCGCAACCGGCTTCCAGGCGGCGCTCAGGATATCCGCCATGGGGGGCCGGTCCCCGGGATCGTGCAGCAAAACGCGCTTCAAAATACCGTTGTCCGTTTTTAACAACAAGAACCCGCGAGGGATGCTGAACAACATTCTGGCGAATCCACGGGTCGGCTGAATTCCGTATCTGGAGGCCTCCATCCATTGCCGGAACTGTTCCACCGTCCGGATGCCGCGGAAGGCCATCACCGGGAGATAAACAGCCGCAACCACTGCGGCCGCGGCGATACTCGCGCCAGCCAGCAGCCGCACGCGCGCACCCAATCGCGGCTCCGTGGTTTCGTCGCGCCACAAGAGCGCGAAGCACAAATACCCCGGCAACGGGAGAACGAAGGGGAACCAGATGGATACCGAAAGACCCAGGAATACGCCTGCGGCCAGCGCCCGCGGCAACCTCGTGCGCCTCTCCTGAAGCGCGGTATACAGATAATAGAACCCCGCCGCCTGGCAGCCAATCCCGGCCGAATAGGCGCATCCGGTGAGTTTGAAGTTCATCACCGCATGGGTCGAGACGAAACCGATCGTCGCCAAGCCCGCAGCCCATGCGCTTCCCGATAGACGTGCGACCAGAAGATAGAGAAAGACGGCCGCGACCAGCGCGCCGGCAATGCTCCAGACGATCAAAGAGGTTGCCGCCGCAAAGGTCTGGTTTCCGTCGAACATCCCCGTCAGCGGCCCTCCGATGCATATGTATAGTAAGTAGCCCATCGGCCGCCATAGGGCATGCCCGAAATCCCAGAACGGGTCGCGCGCCGGGTCCGCCGTTCCCATCCGTTGGTCCACGATGTTCGTGGCGTAGTTGAACGAATCGATGTAGGTATCCGGGCGAGTAACCAGCAGGGAAATGACGTAAATCCCAATTACTAGGGCCAGCCATCGCCGCCCACCCTTGGGGAGGCTATATCGCTGCGATTCCACGCCTACTCCACCGGCCGAGCGGGCGACTCGGCCGCGGGGATCGAGTCGCAATGGTCCAGTTCTTGACTGGCTATCCATCGGGATACCTCGGATTCAATCCCCTTCTTCCATAAGAGATAACCCTTGCCGCTCAAATGGATGCCATCCACTACGAACTCCTTGCCCACCACGCCGTCGCGGAGAAAAGCGGGGCGCAAGTTAATAAAGCGCAGCCGGTCTCCATCCGCCATCGCGGCTAAGCCCCGGTTGACTTGTTCGCTCCAGCGATTGAATTTAGGAGCCGCCGTGGGAAGAAGGCTCTGCAGGTAAATCACCGTATCGGGAGAAACCTGGTGAATCGTGCGGACAATCTCGCGGTCGTTGTCCAGCGTGTCTGCGGGCGCGTAGCCTAATTCCTGCGGATCGTTGTCGCCAACCATCAAAAAGACCGCCAGGGGATGCATGCCAGCTACGCCGGCGGACCGCTTGAGCGCATCCGCACTGGTTTCTCCGCCAATGCCGCGATTGAGGATCGCGCCGCGATTGCCCAATAACTCCCGCCACTCGCAATTGGCGGTAAGGCTGTCGCCTAGGAACACGATCGGGCGCGGATGAACCTCGGTTGACAGAAGTTCGTACAAGGACTGACGTTGCAGAAACGCTGGGTTCTCATTCGCACCGCTCCGGTGGGTCAAGTACGACTTAAGATAGGCAAAACCGCCGCGCCCCTCAATCACATTAACTAAACCGCCCAGCGCCGCGACGTTCATCAACACAGAAACGGCGATGAGAATTCGTCTCCAGGGCGAACGCTTGCCGCTTGATTGCGGATTCTCCGCAGGTCCCAAAACCGTCATGGAGCTCAACAGGTTTCTGCTACGAAGGGTATGGTAGCACGAGCCTCTGCTGATTGGCCGAGCGGTCTTTTCTCAGGCAAGCCGGGATTTCCATTTTGTATTCCATCGCATGCGAGAAACGCCCGAAAGATAGCGCGGAATAGCTGAAAGAAAAATTGTAGCGGAGCGGGCGTCTTCACTACCATCTAAAGAACTTGCCGCTCCAGCCAGTGGCGGATGGTTCTGTGCCATAATGATGCGTTGGAGAGGCTTTCGCCCGCTGGGGAAGTGAAGGGGCTGCGTTCTCCCAACCACGTGGCTTGGCGGCGATTTCACGCAGGGGACTGAGGGTTCTCTCTCATGGCTGCGATTCTCGGCGCGCTTTTTTCCTCGGGATCGGCGGTTTCCACCGCATCCTGGAAGGCTGCGCTTGATGCGCTCGCCGCTCGTCCCGGCCCATGCCAGAGGCTCAGAGAAACGGATTGGCTTCTTTCCGTTTTCCGCGCGCGTGGAGCGGAAGGGTATTGGGAAAACGAATCCTGCGCGATCAGCATAGACGGGTTTGTAGAATCCACCACCGAGTTGATGAAAGCCGCTGGGCCGGTGGGCCGAAAGGCAGCCAGCGCCCCAGCCGAAGTTCTGGCTTACCTTTATGGCGCCTTCGGCCCCGACGGTCTCGCCTGTCTCACGGGCCACTTCGCCGCCGCAATAATCGACGCCCCCGCTCGCTGCGTTTACTTGGTGAGCGATTTTCTGGGGTCCCGCACTTTGTACTACGCGCAAACCGGTTTTGGCTGGTGCTGGGCGTCTGAGATCAAATTCCTCCTTCCGTTGCTCGATCGCCGGTCCTTGAACCGCGAGGGGATCTCCTCTGTTTTCCACTACCGCTGGCATCCACTGGGCACAACGCTGCTCGAGGGAGTGAAGGAATGCCTGCCGTCTCACTGGGTCCGCCTCTCTCCCGATCGTGCGCCCGAAGAGCGGCGCTATGTGAACTTCAGAGTCGAGCCCGAGGAAAGCGGGGAAGAGCGTACGGAAACCATCGAGCGTACAAACAAGGCGTTCGACGAGTACTTCGCCGCCTTGCGGGAAAGGCATCCTAGAATCGGAGTCCTGCTCAGCGGCGGCGTGGATTCCTCTCTCCTGGCGGCGAAGGCGCGCGAGCATCGGTTTGAGGAGATCGTTGCGGTCACCGCACGGTGGCCGGGCCACGATAATCCCGAGCTTGAACGCGCCACCCAGGTCGCGGGACGCCTCAAGCTGCCTCTCCGGGTGATCGACGTCCCGGACGCCTTTGTGGCGGCCTATTTCCCCCACTTCGTTTGGCGCACAGAGACGGCGCCCAGGCACTACTCGGCGATGGCCCTCGCCAAGATATTCCAGGATACCGGGTCGGATATCGATTTATTCGTGAGCGGGGAAGGAGCGGATAACCTGTTTGGCCCGGCCGAAGTCCTGCAATTCCAAAAGGTGGCGTCTAAGCAGCGGATCCTTCGACTCCTGCCGCCCCCATTGCGCGCGCTACTGGCGGGCTTGGTCCCCAAACAAGGCGGAGGTCGATTGCGTCGCCTCGGCGACTTGCTGCGCTACGACCTCTCCGACTTCGTTTTTCTCTCCAAACATATCGAGTACCGTACGGATCCCCATGAGCTCGCTCCGGACGTTCCGTCGGTTCCGGCGAGGGACAGGGTCCGGGAGGAACTTTGCTCGCCCATGACTCTGGATCTCGCGGTACAGTTCCAACATGCCGAACTCCACATGATCAACCGCAGCCACGCACTGGACTATTACCGCTTCAGCGCGCCTCACGGGACCGCCGTTGAGATGCCATTTCTGCTGTCTGCCTGCGCCGAACTGGGTCGTCGGATGCCCCTTCGGCACAAGATAGATGGCTCTGGATCCAAGCCTGTATTGAAAGAATTGCTCTGCCGCTATCTTCCCCGCGAATGGGTCTATGCGCCCAAGCTGGGTTTTCCGGCGCCGCTTCACGGTTGGCTCGCGGGGCCGCTAGCGTGGTGGTCGCGAGTTCTGGCGGATGAGCGCACCAGGGACCGCGGTCTGTATCGCGACAAGACAATTCAGCGCCTTCGGCCCGATCGCGACGCCGACTTGATCTGGACCGCTCTGACCCTGGAGCTCGGTCTGCGCCAGTTCGTCGATGGCGACCCCGCCCCGGCGCCGGCTGGCAACATTCTACCCGTATGATCCCGTGCTACGCCAACGAGGTTCGCGCCACACAGGAACAGGACATTCCGCTCCTGCGCGACTTCCTGATCGGCGCCTTTGGCGTCGCGCCTACCAGGGCGTTCTTGCAGCCCAACCTGCTTCAGTGGAAGTACTTTGAGCCTCGCCCGGACTGGTCGGAGCCACGGAGCTTTGTACTTGCCGAAAGGGAGGTTCTTCTCGCTCATATTGGGCTGTGGCCCGTCACCTTGCTTGTCCCGGCCGGGCCGGTCCCGGCGATACAGGCCCTGGATTGGGTGCGCAACCCTGCGGCGGCGCGGGGGGCGGGGTCCCTGCTGCGCCAGCGCGCTTTGTCCTTCGTCCTTGTTCAAGTGGGGGCCGCCGGCACGCCGTTGGCGCAGCAGGCTCGTGAGAAGGCCGGGTTCCGCCCTTGGGCTGAAATCCAGCGCTGGGCGATCACGTGCCGCCCCTGGTTGCGATATCGATCTCGCAGTCGCACGCAGCCTGGACAGGCCATTCCTGGTTTGTTCCGGGACTTGGCCGCTGGCGGCATCCGAACGGGAGAGTCGGCGACTCCCTGGCGCTACGAGAAAGTCAATCGGTTCACCGAAACAGTGGAACCGATCCTGCCAGCCCAGCGCCTGGATCGTATTCACTGCGCTCAGAGCCCGCAACTTCTGAATTATCTCCTGCGGTGCCCTTCCATCCGGTGCGAAGGCTACCTGTTATACCGCGAATCCGAACTGCGGGGTTGTTTCCTCCTGGCCCGCAGTTCGCCCTGGGCTCGCCTGGTTACGCTCCATGTCCGCGAGCCCTCCTTGGAGAACTTGAAAGCCGCCTACCGGGCCGCCGTACAGGCTGCGCTGGAAGACCCATCGATCTGGGGCGTCGTGACCCAGGTTTCCTGGCGGGAGAGGCAACGTGCGCTCGCCCGCGCGGGTTTTCACCGCTCATGGAGGGCTCCCGTAGCGCTGCTGGATTCTGGCGGCTTGGTGGATCGCTCGCTTCCGGTGGATCTCCAGATGAGCGAAAGCGATACTTTCTTCCTGCGCCCGGAGGAATCAGGCTGAAATGCGATCCGCCCTGAACCTAAACACAACGTCTTAAGTAATTGCGCATAATCGACGCAGGGTATCGTTGCGGTATGCCCACTGATCGAACTCTGCTTCCACTGCAGTGATCACATCGTTCAAGCGTGGGAAATATCGATTGTGCAGGCATCGTCGTCGGGTTAGTTTCCAGACTCGCTCGATCGGATTCAACTCGGGACTGTAGGGCGGCAGGTAGTCCAGAGTGAAGTCGGCGGCGTGTTCCTCTCTCCACTGCTTGTGCAGCCGGGCATGGTGGTATTTGGCGTTGTTCGTAATCACAACCACTCGGCGGCCGGTTCGAATGCTCGTGCGCCGAAGGCCTTTCATGAATGCGAAGAACGTGGCCCCGTTGAACTTGTCCGCTTCCCGACAATACTGGAACATACCGTCCCGCAGCCGCACCGCAGCAAAGTATCCGACGCTATGCCGTGTGGGAGCATGCAACAGGACCGGGTCTTTGGTCTCGGGCGGAACCCACATCTGACACCGCGAACCATGCTGCTGAAAGTGCACCTCGTCGGTGGCCCAGAGATCCACCGTTTCGTCTGCCATCAGCGCTTGGAGTTTTTTTATGCGCCTTCTTGCCGTGCGGGGTCGGCTTGGGCAATGCTGGGCCGTGGTTTGCGTAGCCGAAAGCCCAACTGCCGGAACAGACGCTGGCACTGCCGTACCCCAAGGTCAATCTCATATTGTCTGGCGATCCAGGCCGCCAGTGTCTTACCATCCCACAGATTCCCGCCCAGCCCCACATCTCGCGGCATCTGGCGAAGAACAGCGTTGATATCCCGGAGGTGCTTCTCATTGAGGCGTCCGGGACGACCGGACCGCTCACCTTCACGCAACCCGGCCAAGCCGCTTTCTTCAAAACCCCGCACCCAATACTCGACTGACCGCGGAGCATCCCCCAGCAGCATCGCGACCTCCGGGCACGTCATGCCGTGGGCCACCAACAAGACCCCATGGAGTCGATGGTCATAACGGGATTCCTCGGATCGTCGGATCTCG
The DNA here is from genome assembly GCA_050012095.1 of Bryobacteraceae bacterium. Taxonomy (GTDB): domain Bacteria; phylum Acidobacteriota; class Terriglobia; order Bryobacterales; family Bryobacteraceae; genus BOG-224. The sequence goes on from JBEKHV010000047.1 coordinate 34,453, forward strand.
TCCTGCAATCCAAGAATGATAGTCGCCGAGTCGGCAATCGTCAGCGCACGCATGCTTCCATGACAGCACACTTGGCAATGATGCGCAAATACTTATGACGCCGTGTTTAGAATGTGCGAGTGCGCCGCAACCTGCGGGCGCTATTTTCCGGTGATGGGGGCGACGGTTGTGGACGCCAGCACCGCGCCGGAAGCCGAGAGATACTGCAGCGCGACCAAATAACCTCCCTGTGGCGGCGGTCCACGTTGACCGCGCACGGCGAGGCGCTGCATTCGGTCTGAACCGATCTTCCGCTGGGTTCCGTAGTCGTCACCCGCACCTTCGCGGCGCCGGGCACGCTTCCGAAATCCGCCCCGACGTACAGCGTTCCCGTGTTCCTTGGGCTGAGCCGGATGGGGGTGATGCAGGGGAGCGCAGACACTACTCCTTTGACTTTAACGTGCGCCAGTGTGATCGTATGAGAGCGCTGCAGCAACTCCGGGGCTGATCGGAGACAATCGGCCTCCGTGCAAGCGGCACACGAAGGAGGTACTGCAGCGTGAAACAGTATATCGGATGCGATGCCCACGC
>JBEKHV010000048.1:0-34942 GCA_050012095.1 Bryobacteraceae bacterium
GACCCCGTTTTCAACGGCACGTGCCCCACGATTGCGTCGATCGCCCTGCCGAAGGATCAACGCACCTATAACAAATGGTTCAACACGTCGTGCTTCAACACCGTCTCGAACCAACAACTGAGCAACAACCTGATCACATTGCCGGCTCGCTTCTCCTACCTCAGGGCCATGCCTCTGAACGTAGCGGATCTCTCGGGGATCAAGAGGTTCAAGATCAACGAGAGGGTCAACCTGGAGATGCGGTGGGAGTTCCTGAACGCATTCAACCACGTGTGGCTGGGCTCTCCCACGACGTCTCCGACCAGCGGCTCCTTTGGTCAAACCGGTGTGGAGAACAGCGCTCCGCGCAGGGTGTACTGGAGCGGGCACATCACGTTCTAACGGGCGCGCAGCGCGTCCTCGGGGATAGGGCTCACCGAGCGTGGGCCCTGTCTTTGAGGAGGCTTCCGACAGAGCCCCAGAAACCATATTGGGCCGCCGATGAACGCGGAGGAGTCAATCCTCAGTCCGCGTTCATCGGCGGCGTTTTTTTGAGCGCCATCCCCGACCCCGGGCCAGTAGGGCTGCCCCTCAGTTCACTACTCTGGGGCTCCACGCGATCTTCGCGGTTTTCCGCCGCGGCCACCCGTGGAGCGGGAATCACGCCTTGCGGCGGTTGTGGCCGGACAGGCAGGACATCCGCTCGGTACAATATGGATACCGGCTCACGGACCTGCCGCCGGCGATGCGGCGCCTCCGAATGCGGGCCCTTAGCTCAGCGGTTAGAGCAGCGGACTCATAATCCGTTGGTCGTAGGTTCAAATCCTACAGGGCCCACCAGATCGGGCGCGCATGTCCGCGTGGCGCGAACCATTTGCGATCTACTTATAGTCCATATAGAATGGCGTGTGGTGACGCCGCTATGATATTTGCCGACAATTCTCTGAGCATCGGACGAACTCCGCTGGTCCGATTGAATCGCGTGGTGAATGGAGGCGCGACGGTTCTGGCGAAAATCGAGGGCCGGAATCCGGCTTATTCGGTGAAGTGCCGCATCGGCGCGTCCATGGTGTGGGACGCCGAAAAGAGAGGCGTTTTGGTCCCCGGCAAGGAACTCATCGAGCCTACCAGCGGCAACACGGGCATTGCGTTGGCGTTTGTGGCGGCCTCGCGCGGCTACCCGATCACCTTGACCATGCCCGACACCATGTCGATCGAGCGCCGCAAGGTGCTGGCTGCGTTCGGGGCCAAGCTCATCCTTACCGAAGGGTCGTCGGGGATGAACGGGGCCATCGCCAAGGCGGATGCGATCGCCCAATCCGACCCCGCGCGATATGTGCTGCTCAATCAGTTCAAGAACCCGGCCAATCCCGAGATCCACTTCCGCACGACAGGCCCGGAGATTTGGGAAGATACCGAGGGCAAGATCGACGTGCTGGTTTCGGGCGTTGGCACGGGCGGCACCATCACGGGCGTTTCGCGCTACATCAAAAGCGTGAAGGGCAAGCCCATTCTCTCGGTGGCCGTGGAACCGGAAGCCAGCCCCGTCATTGGCCAAACCACGCGCGGCGAGCCGCTCAAGCCCGGCCCGCACCGCATTCAAGGTATTGGCGCGGGTTTCATCCCCGCAACGCTGGATCTAAAAATAGTGGACCGCGTGGAGACAGTCTCCAACGACGAAGCCATCGACATGGCCCGCCGCTTGACCCACGAAGAGGGGATTCTCTCCGGGATCTCGTGCGGCGCGGCGGCGGCGGTGGCCGCCCGGCTCGCCCGCCTGCCCGAATTCAAGGGCAAGACCATTGTCGCCATTCTTCCCGACTCGGGCGAGCGCTACCTGACGTCCGTGTTGTTTGAGGGCGTGGTCTAATTTCCGGGCGGGGCTGGCCCGCGAACTCACGCGACCGCGACTTGCTCGTAGCGCTTGGCCATCTCAGCCAGCGGGATCGGGGCGTAATCGCCCGCGTGGCTGGCCTGGCCGAACTGCGTCATGCGTTGCGCCACCACCTTCTTCATGGCGTCGCGCGCGGGCGTGAGGTAGTCGCGCGGGTCGAATTTCTCGGGCGTCTCGAACAGCACCTTGCGAATCGCGCCGGTGATCGCCAGCCGGTTGTCGGTGTCCACGTTGATCTTGCGCACGCCGTTCTTGATGCCGAGCTGAATCTCTTCGACCGGCACGCCCCAGGTGGGCTTCAGCTTGCCGCCGTACTGGTTGATGATGTCCTGCAAATCCTTGGGGACGCTGGAGGACCCGTGCATCACCAAGTGGGTGTTGGGCAGCCGCCTGTGGATCTCGATCAGGAGGTCCATCTTGAGCGTTTCCCCGCTGGGCTTCTTGCTGAACTTGTAGGCGCCATGGCTGGTGCCGATGGCGATGGCCAGCGCGTCGAGGCCGGTCTGCTTCACGAACTCGACGGCCTGATCGGGGTCGGTGAGGTGCGACAGGCCGGACCCGCCGGCGCCGTGGCCATCCTCGATGCCGCCCAGGCAGCCAATCTCGCCCTCCACCGTGACGCCCTTGGCGTGCGCCATCTCCACCACTTCGCGGGTCACCCGCACGTTGTACTCGAACGTCGAAGGAGTCTTGCCATCCTCCATCAGCGAGCCGTCCATCATGACGCTGGTGAATCCCATGGCGATGGCAGATTTGCACGTGGCCACGCTATTGCCGTGGTCCTGGTGCAGTACGGTGGGAATCTCGGGATAGAGTTCCGTGGCCGCGAGCATGAGGTGGTACAGGAAGAGATCCTGCGAATACTGGCGCGCGCCGCGGCTGGCCTGCACGATGACCGGCGATTTGGTCTCGCGCGCCGCCTCCATGATGGATTGGATCTGTTCCATATCGTTGACGTTGAACGCGCCAACGCCGTACCCGCCCTTGGCCGCCTCGTCCAGAAGCTGCCGCATCGACACCAGTGGCATAATCGGTGACCTCCTTGGATTGCGTTAGATCGAGACTGGAACCTCGAAATTTCAAGCTAACACGATTGCGCGGAGGCGGGCAACGAGGCCGCGGGCGATGGTACGGTAGAAGCAGAATGGCGCTCCATCCACTGGCGGGCAAGCCGCCGGAACCTGGCATGTTGGTCGACGTCCCACGCCTGGTGGCCGCGTATTACGCGGAGAAACCCGATATCTCGGTGGAAGCGCAGAGGGTGAGCTTCGGCACGTCCGGGCATCGCGGATCGTCTTTCCTTCGCTCGTTCAACGAGGCCCACATCCTGGCCATCACGCAGGCGATCTGCGAATACCGCGCGGCGAATAGCAGTTCCGGAGGAGGCCCCGGGCCGCTGTTTCTCGCCCGGGACACGCATGCGCTTTCGGAACCGGCGTTCTCCACGGCGATGGAAACGCTGGCGGCCAACGGCGTGGAAGTGATGATCGATCGAGAGCAGGGGTATACGCCCACCCCGGCGCTCTCCCACGCGGTGCTGGTTTACAACCACGGCCGGAGCGCGGGCCTGGCCGATGGCATCGTCCTGACGCCTTCGCACAATCCACCGGAAGACGGAGGCATCAAGTACAACCCGCCTCACGGCGGCCCGGCCGGCGCCGCCGCCACGAACTGGATCGAGGATCGCGCGAACCACATCCTCGCGGCTGGACTTGCCGGCGTGCGCCGGATAGACTACACGCGCGCGCTGGCGGCCTCCACGACGCATCGCCACGATTACCTCTCGGAATACGTGAACGACCTCGGTTCCGCGGTGGACCTGGAGGCCGTGCGCGGTGCCGGCCTTTCGCTGTGCGCGGATGCGCTGGGCGGCGCCGGCATCGCCTACTGGGGACGCATCGACGAACGCTACGGCCTGACGCTTTCCGTGCGCCACGACCAGGCCGACCCCGCCTTCCGCTTCATGACGCTGGATTGGGACGGCAAGATCCGCATGGATTGCTCGTCGCCCTACGCCATGGCCGGCCTCGTGGCGCTGAAGGACAAATACGACCTGGCGTTCGCCTGCGATACCGATCACGATCGCCACGGGATTGTGACGCGCAGCGCGGGCCTGATGAATCCGAACCACTATCTCTCCGCGTCGATCTGGTATCTCTTTCAGAACCGCTCCGGCTGGGGTGCCGGTGCCGCCATCGGCAAGACGCTGGTATCGAGCGCCATGATCGACCGCGTGGCCGCGCACGTAGGCCGGAAAGTGGTGGAGGTCCCCGTTGGCTTCAAATGGTTCGTGGATGGGCTACTGGACGGATCGCTGGGGTTCGCCGGAGAGGAAAGCGCCGGCGCCTCGCTGCTGCGGCGCGATGGCTCGGTCTGGACCACCGACAAGGACGGCATCGTGATGGGCCTGCTGGCGGCTGAGATCCTGGCGCGTACCGGCAAGGACCCCGGCGAAATCTACCGCGCGCTCACCGAACAGTTCGGCGCGCCGGTCTACGAGCGCATCGACGCGCCCGCCACCCCGGAGCAGAAGGCTATCTTGAGCCGCCTCTCCCCGGACTTGGTGGACGCGCGCGAGCTGGCGGGGGATCCCATCACGGCCGTGTTGACAACCGCCCCGGGCAACGGAGCGCCCATCGGCGGATTGAAGGTGGTCACCGAACGCGGCTGGTTCGCCGCGCGCCCTTCGGGCACCGAAGATGTCTACAAGATCTACGCCGAGAGTTTCGCCGGCGCGGAGCACTTGCGCCAGATTCAGCGGGAAGCGCGGGACTTGATCGCCCGCGCCTTCGCCGGCAAAGCCGCGTAAAGCCGCTCGGCATCGACGCCCGTACCAGGTGGGATAAGCCTCCCGGCTTGTCATGGCGAGTCGCTCGCGGCTCGCCCGTGCGGGCATTTCGAGCCTGAGCAAAGCTTGACGCCCCTCTCACCACCCCATCTGACTCATCCGTCCGAGGATCACCGCGCTGTACTCATTCATGCGGTCCGGCCGGCGCTTCAGCGGAGCGGGGAGAATGGCCGCCAGCCGTGCGCCCTCCTCGCGCCCGATATTCCGCGCCGCAGTCGCGTAGTAGTAATGGGATGCCGCTTCGGCGCCGTACACGCCCGGCCCCCACTCGACGACGTTCAGGTACAGTTCCAGGATTCGCCGTTTGCCCAGCCCGAACTCGGCGACCGGCACGAGCGTAGCCTCCGCGCCCTTGCGCAGGAAAGAGCGCCCGGTCCCGAAGAACAGGTTCTTGACCAACTGCTGCGTGATCGTGGAGGCCCCGCGCCCGCGTCCTTCATCCAGGTCTTCCTCGGCGGCGATCCGCATCTCGTGCCAATCGAACCCATGGTGCTGGTAGAACCGCGCGTCCTCCGCCGCGACGACCGCATGTTGGAAGTCGGGCGAAATCCTGCCGAGCCCGACGAACAAGTACCGCTTATGATACGGCTTCTTGCCGATCCAAGCCTGAACCCGCCGCTCGATGTGCGCCGCGGTGAACGGCGGATCGATCCAACGCAAGGACAAGAGGCACACGGCGGCCACCGACCACCCAACCACCACCCCGATAAGGCACCATCGAACGAGGCGCCAGCCAATCCCCCCATGTCTCCGCTGCCCGGATCGAGAATGTTTCGCAGCCCGCACATTTCAGGATAAGCCGGACCCATGGCGCCTTGATGCGCCTTCCAACACATTTCCGTGAGCGCCATTTTTGTGACCACCGCCCGCCAAGCGAGTTGGTCGGAGGGACCTATACCAGTTGGGCGTCATACGGCGGGGTGGAAGGCAGGCAGGTTTCCGGTAACTTCACGACCACAACGGGCCTAGGCGGCAACTAGGATGGTGACAGGATCAAATCCTGAGACCCAGGAGAATATCAAGCTGGTTCCGGCTTGCCCCATCCGTTCGCGCGCCCCAATGAGTGTAGCGGACCGAGGGTGCGATGGTGAGCGGTCCCGCTTTCCGTGTCCAGCCGGCGCTGAATACCGCGCCGGTCTCGGTGGGAACGCCGGGTGGGAGAGTCACGTAGGCGCTTCCTGACCAAGCGGGATCAATCCGCTCGATGCCGGCTGTCGCACTTAGATAAGAGCGCAGGAACGAATAGCCCGTAGCGACGAAAAAGCGTCCGGGCGAGTTCCTGCGGGCGAAGTAATACTTGCCCAAGATAGGAACCTCAACGCTGTTGGCACGGTTTCTCCTCACGTAATAGCCTTCAAGGGTTCCCGTGGGCGTCTGGCCCGATACGACTGGCTGATCCGAGCGATAGACGGGAATTGCGGCGCTGTTGCCGACCCGTCGGTATAGCCCATTCAGTTCCGCCGCCAGGTGATCTCCCAATGCGAACTCGAACGTTCCGCCGACGGAATAGAGGGGCGATTCGTCATGGGAACCCTCCGGAGCGCCGCTTGACGTCGGTAAACCGCCGATCAGGCCGAAAGAAAAACGCGCCGCTTGAGCAGATGCAACGAGTGCGCATATGAGAACTGCTGAAACAACATTCAGGTTCCGCATCCAACCCCCTCGGAGGTCGAGTTAATTCCCGCCCGTCATGGTAACACCCTTCCCAGCATCGCGCCGACACCGGTCACAACCCATTATTTGTTGACCCTGTTGCACTTATACCCTGTCCCGCCAGACCGCCGTGCTACCGTAAACGCGGATGATGTCTTCACTCAGACGAGTCTCAACCTCCCTGCCCAACGCAACCCGCTCCAGCGCGCCGAATCTGTGGCCCAGACGCTTTGTCTGCCGCGCCGGCGCTCGTGCCGGCGCGGGAAGCCTGCGATGCCATGCGGCATCCAGGTTCAGCGTCGCTCCCGCTCACGCCCCGGAGTTACCAAACGAACCCACTAAGTCACTGAAAACACAAGAAGAGCCAAGTGGAACGAAGCCACTTTCGGAGGAGCTTAAGTCCCACCCCGGCCCCGGGGCCGTGACGCCGGAGCCCAGCGGGCACCCTAACCTCGGCAGTCGCCGCCTTGCGCCTCCCAAAAAACCAAACGAAATTGGATGCCCAGGGGCTTTGGGCACCCCCGGGAATGAAATGCGTGCCCCTCCGGGGATACGGAACGAACCCAGCAACTTGTTGAAAACACATGAGGAGACAGAATCAGAGGGAACTATTTTCGGAAGAACCCACCAAATTATTGAAAGCACAAGAGGAGCCAGAGCGAACGAAGCCACTTTCGGACGAACCTGGGAAGCTAGGACAAGCCCAATGAAGCCTCAAGCCAAGCCGCGTCTACATATACATGCCGCCATTCACGGCCAGCACGTGCCCCGTGATGTAAGAGGCTTCTTCGCTCACCAGGAATTTCACCGCATTGGCGATGTCCGTAGGCGTGCCCATGCGCGCCAGCGGGATAGCGGCCAGCATCTTCTGCTTGAGCTCCTCGGGAAGGCCCGCCGTCATGTCGGTGCCCACGTACCCGGGCGCGACGGCGTTCACCGTGATTCCGCGGCTGCCCACTTCCTGCGCCAGCGCCTTGGTCATGCCGATCAAACCAGCCTTGGAGGCCGCATAGTTGGCCTGCCCTGGGCTGCCGGCTTGCCCCACCACCGACGCGATATTCACAATGCGTCCCCACCGCGCTTTCATCATGCCCAACAGCGCCTGCTGCGCCGCGAAGAACGCGCCGTGGAGATTGATCTTGAGCACCAGTTCCCAATCGGCCTGCTTCATGCGTACCGCCAAGCCGTCGCGGGTGATGCCGGCGTTGTTGACCAGGATGTCCACCCGGCCCTTTTCGGAGATGACTTTGCCGAAGCCTCCCTTGATGGATTCGGGGGACGAGACGTCCAGGTCCAGGGTCATGGCTTCGCCGCCTCCGGCGCGAATCTCTGCGGCCACTTTCTCGTTGTTCTCCACTTCCGGAGACGCTACGACAATAAAAAGGCCGGTGCGGGCGAGCGTGAGGGCTGTTTCCCGGCCGATGCCGCGGCTCGAGCCGGTGATGAATGCGATGCGTTGGGACATGCTTTTCCTCGGAGAATGCTGGCGTTCTTTTCAATCATAACGTACACGCGAACGTTGACACGCGCGACGCCTGGCGTGGGAGAGGCATAATCAAAGCTTATGGCCTACAGCGACTTGCGCGACTTCATCCGGGCCCTCGAGGAAAACGGCGAGCTGAAGCGCATTCCTTTCGAGGTGGATCCCATCCTCGAAATCACCGAGTTCGCCGACCGGGCCGTGAAAGCCGGCGGCCCCGCGCTGCTGTTCGAGAAGCCCAAGGGCCACAGCGTCCCGCTGCTCATCAACGCTTTCGCCTCTCCGCGCAAAATGGAGATCGCGCTGGAGGTGGAATCGGTGGATGAGATCGCGCGCCGCATTGTCGAGTTCTTGGAGATGCGCGCGCCCGAAGGCCTCATCGGCAAGCTCAAGATGCTGCCGAAGCTGGCGGAGATGGGCTCCTTCTTCCCCAAGACAGTCTCCCAAGGCCCGTGCCAGGAGGTCGTCCGCACGGACGGGTTCTCCCTGCTGGATTTTCCCGTGCTCCAGTGCTGGCCGGAAGACGGCGGGCGCTTCATCACGCTGCCGCTGGTCTTTTCCCGCAACCCCGATACCGGCAAGCGCAACTGCGGCATGTACCGCATGCAGGTCTTTGACGAGCGCACGGCGGGCATGCACTGGCAGACGCACAAACAGGGCGCCGAGCACTACCGCAGGATGCGCCATCACGGCCGGGAGCGAATGGACGTAGCGGTGGCCATCGGCTCCGACCCCGCCACCATGTTTTCGGCGATTTTGCCGCTGCCGCCCGATCTGGATGAAATGCTCATCGCCGGCTTCTTGCGGCAAAGCCCCGTGGCGATGGTGAAGTGCCAGACCTCCGACCTCGAAGTTCCGGCCAACGCCGAGATCGTCCTGGAAGGCTATGTGGAACTGGGCGAGCTGCGCACCGAAGGCCCCTTCGGCGACCACACCGGTTTCTATTCCCTGGCCGACGAGTACCCCGTCTTCCACGTCGCCTGCGTGACGCATCGCGAGCAGCCGATTTACGCCACGACCATCGTGGGACCGCCGCCCATGGAGGACTATTACATGGGCAAGGCTATTGAGCGCATCTTCCTGCCGCTGATGCGCATGCAATTGCCCGAAGTGCGCGATATCGCGATGCCCGCCGAAGGCATATTCCACAACCTGATTCTGGTTTCGATGCGCAAATCCTACCCCGGTCACGCGCGCAAAGTGATGCACGCCATCTGGGGCCTGGGCCAGGCGATGTTCTCCAAGTGCATCGTGGTGGTCGATGAAGACGTGGACGTCCAGAACGTCCGTGAAGTGGCCTGGAAAGCGCTTAACAACATCGACCCCGAGCGCGACATCCAGTTCGTGCTGGGCCCCGTGGATTCGCTGGACCACTCCAGCCGCCTGCCCAACTACGGCTCGAAGATGGGCGTCGACGCCACCCGCAAGTGGCCCGGCGAAGGATTCACGCGCCCCTGGCCGGGCGTTATCCGGATGTCGCCGGAAGTGAAGCGCAAGGTGGATGAGTTATGGAAGAGGGCGGGTTTGTGAGGCTTATTCGAGCGGGTTGAATAGGCGGAGCCGCGCGAACCTCGTGCCCCGCTTCAGAACGTCCGCCGCGTCAGCCGCTCTAGGTTGAACTTCGCCGTATCGGCTACGGCCATCACAGTCATGACGCCGGCTTGCACGGGGTCGGTCACCACCAGGTCCGCGGCGTCGGGCACGCTCCCGGCCATGTTCAGGCTCACTACCAGGAGGCCGGCCTGGCGCACCTCGCGCACGGCCACCTCGATCTCGCCGCCCATCAGCGCCCCCGCCAGCACCAGGGCTTTGGCGCGCGGCAGGCGGGCTACGGCGCGCACGGCGTCGGCCAGTTTCTGCTCGCCCACCAGCGGAATGGTATCCACCGAGATGTGCTCTCCGCGGATGTTGTGGCGGTCCGCCTCCGAGATGGCCCCGATGGCCACCTGCCCCACTTGCGCGCCGCCGCCCATGATGATGATGCGCTTGCCGTAAATCCTGGCCAGCGTCTTGACCACCTCCACACTACGCACGATGGGGAGCTGCCGCAACTCCTCCACCAGGGCTTCGGGGCCGCCAGGCAGGGCGATTTCGAAATAGGTGCGGGCGTCGTCGTCGCGGTTTTCGAGGATCTCGACCGATACGATATCGCCTTCGTGCCGTGCGATCGCGCCGGTCAGCAAATGTAGCAGCCCCGTCTTGCCCGCGGCGCATACCACCAGGCCGATGGTCTCGTTTGCCATGCGTCCTTCAGTGTAGCGTCTGGCGCGGTTGATAAAATGAAGCTATGGCGCGTTCCGACGCGAGCGCTTCGGTTTCCGTTGAGCGATTCCTCCAATTGGCCCTCTTGGGTCTGGTGGGGAGCGGGTTCCTGGCGGTCGCGGGTTCGGGGTTCCTGGACGCGCCTACCATCGCGCTCACGAGCGCCGCCTTCCTCCTTCGCGGGCTGATGGCCGGCGGCCTCCTCCGGTTTCACTTCTCGGACCGCGCCTTGGCGATCGCCTCCGCATGCTACGCGGGGTTTTTCGTCGCCGACCTGTTTCTGCTCTCGCGCAATCTGCCCGCCGCGGCTGTGCACCTGGTGTTTTTCCTGGCGGTGATCAAGGTGCTGACCGCCAAGGCTGGCCGCGACTCGCTCTACGTCGCGGCCATCGCGGTCTTCGAGTTGCTGGCGGCCGCGCTGCTTTCCATCGATTGCAATTTCTTTCTCGCGTTGGGCCTGTACGTGGTTTTCGCCATCGCGGCTTTGATCGCCGCCGAGATCCGCCGCTCCATGGGCCGCACCGGGGTGACCGCGCGCGGCGGGCTGAGGCGTTTTCACCCGCGCCTGGCGCTCCTAGCGGGATCGATCGCCATGGGCATCCTGGCGCTCACCGCCGGGCTGTTTTTCGTGCTGCCGCGCAGCGCCGACGCCGCTTTCTCGCGGCTGGCGCGCCGCACCGTCGTGCCCGGCTTCTCCGATCAGGTGACCCTCGGGCAGATTGGGGAAATCAAGCAGTCCTCGCTGGTCGTGATGCACATCCGCATCTTCAGCAGCGAGCCGCTCGGATCGTTAAAGTGGCGCGGCGCGTCGCTGGCCGATTTCGACGGCCGGAGCTGGTCCAACCTGAACGCCGCCAAGACGCGCATCCCGCTGGAGAACGGACACGCCGAACTGGAGGCGGACGACCACGGCCAGGGCCGCCATCTGAGCTACCACGTGGACTACGACGCGCTCGAAGCCAACGTGCTCTTCTTCACCGGCGCTCCCCAGAAAATCGACTTGGACGTTCCCTACTTGATTCGCGCGGAGGGCGGGACCTACAGCGCGCAAGCGCCCTCGCCGCGGGACCTGCACTACGATGCGTACAGCCGGCTGGATAGCCGGCCGGAGTCCTCGCCCCCGCCTTACCCCACGCCCATCCTGCGCCTGGAGTCCCGCGAGCGGTATCTGCAACTGCCCGGGAGCCTGGATGCGCGCATTCCCGCCCTGGCGCGCTCGTTGGCCGGGACGGACGCCTCGGATCTGTCGCGGGCGCGCGCTGTGGAAGAGGGGCTGCGCCGCGGCTATCGGTACTCGCTCACTCTTCCAGACCGCGACGTGGCCGATCCGTTATCGTATTTCCTGTTCACCAGCCGCAAGGGGCACTGCGAATATTTCGCCTCGGCCATGGCGATCCTGTTGCGGACGTTGGGCATACCGGCGCGCGTCGTCACCGGTTTTCAGGGCGGCGAGTACAACCCCATCACGGACTTGTGGGTGGTGCGGGCTTCCGACGCGCATAGCTGGGTCGAAGCCTGGATGCCCGTCTACGGCTGGACGACGTTCGACCCCACCCCGCCCGACCCGAACGCCCGCCGGGCGGCTTGGATGGCGCAGCTCGGCCTGTACCTGGATGCGGGCCGGACGTTTTGGCGGAACTGGATCGTGGGCTACGATGTCGGCCGGCAGGGCACGCTCGCCGGCCGCGTCGAGCAGGGCGCGCAAGGACTGGGCATCCGATGGTATGACGCGCTGGCAGCGGTGGAATCGGCGTGGCGCTACGGCTCGGCGGCGGCCCGAGGGCCCGCCGCGTTCCCTGCCGCCGCCGCGCTGGGCTTGGCGCTGTGTCTTGGGCTGGCGGCGCCGCCCCTGGTCCGCATACTGCGCATGCGCCACCGCGTGGAGCGTGTGCGCCGCGGCCAGGCCGGCATGGACGACGCCACCATCCTGTACCGGCGGATGCTGCGCAGCCTGAAGCGCCAGGGTTATCAGAAGCCTGTCTGGTTTACGCCCGCCGAGTTCGCCAAGTCCCTTCCCCCCGGTCCCCTGTACGCCGCCGTCAGCGAGTTCACCGCCGCTTACAACGCCCTGCGCTTCGGCGGGAGGGCGGATGTCGCGCCGCGGCTGTCGATTCTCCTCGAGGAGTTGGAACGGGGCTAGGAGTTTGTTGAAAGATCCACTGGCGCTATTTCCGCGGGCCCTCTTCAAGGGCCCCCCCTGCCTCTGTGCATGACGTCTGACGAAACGAACCGGTCCACCTCGAAATCGGCGTTTGCATATACGGCCTGGAACCGATCGGGATACCGCTCCATCACGGGCCGCAGCCACACGAGATCCAGTTCATTTTCTTTCTGAAACACAACGTAATCCGGGCTTACGGAATCCAGGAACGCCACGGCCTCAGCGGGTGTCCCGTCCACGTACCGCGCGCACTTGCGTTCCGCCAGAAGGGCGAACAGGCGTGGGTGCCAAAAAATGAAAACCGAGTTGGGCGCCGTCTTTGTCCTTGCATACCGGCACGCATCCACAAACGTCGGCATTGTTGCCCCGTTGTCCCACGGGACAGCCCGCACCGCGGCCGTCGATTCGCCTGCCATGGTCAGCAACATAGCGGCGGCAGCCAGGTAACGCAGGCGCCTCATCATCCTCGCGCTCGCGAACCCGGCCACGATTCTAAGTCCCTCGACGGCGTACACCAGATAAATCGGCATGACCGGCAATAAGTAGCGCTGTGTGGACGTGTGGTACACCATCAGCACTCCGGCGTAGAACAGAAGATACCACTCCGCTGGCCCGGCCCCTCGTTTCAACGTGCGGGCAAAACCTAACGCCGCAAGCAATGAGGTAATTCCCGAAGCCGCCAACCGCGTGGCTTTGCCAGGATCTCCCCCTAAACCGTTAATCCAGATGTAAGTGCTGTCGGACGGATATGACAGTATGTTCCCTATCCAGGTCGATATGCGCCAGCTTAGTTGAGGTCCATAGCTCGTGTCGTGGTGCCAGTAGAGGTTGGCTAGAATCGCAAGCGGGGCGAAGCTCGCGATGGTCGATGCCGCAAAGCGTGTGAGCCTCCGATTTCGCGCCAAATCATACGCTAGAACCGCCAATATCATCGCCACGCCGATCGACCGCGTCAGATACACGAAGCACAGCAGAACTCCCAGCGGCAGCCCGGTGGCGAAAGGGCGCTCCGAATTCCAGCGCCGGTCGTAGATTCGATATATCGCCCACAAAGCTATGTAGGAGCTTGCTTGATACGCGCCTTCCGCGTCCAAGGCGCCCTTTTCCGACAGGTAGAACCAGCCGAGACCCAGGAAGACAACGAGCAAGAGCGATTCCAGTCCGGAAATGAACCTCCGCGCAAACAAATAGATCGCCGCCAGGGACAGCGCCAGGATGCCGTCCGTATATATTTTGAGCGCACGGTAATTCAGCCCGAACAGCCGGTAAGCCGGAGCCAGTAGCAGCGAATAGCCGGAGGGATACGTCGCGCCCCCCTCCAGGTAGTTCTCGATCCGAAAGATGTAGCCAGTATCCCGGTAGGGGCGTCCCGTGGCTAAGTTCCGCGCGTGCGCGATGTACATCGCGCCGTCCCCGCCGCTCCACATCGGATAGCTGTTCGTCTCGGTGGCGGAATAAAAACCGAAAATCGTCAGAATGGCGAGGACGACGGCGGCGTTGCCATGAAGATGCGCTGTCCATGTCGCTTCGCCCGCTGGCCCCTGCGCGCCTGCGTGCTCGGAATACTTGGACCGATGCGCCATTCTCTGTCCGTCAATCCGTAGTGTCGGCTTCGCGCCCCGGCAAGCGGCGCTTCCGCTGATTCGCGGCTGCCTCAGGGCGGGGCGAACTGGCACGCATGTGATATAGTACTACATCATGGATCCCCCGGCGGAGGCGCCGCTCTGCGTCGCCGCCCGCCGATTCGGAAGCGGGTTCCCTGCGCCCCATGGCCAACCTTCGGTTGAGGCTGCTTGCCGACTATTATGGCGGCGGGATTCTGCATGCTCTGCTCAAGCCGCCGACCATCCTGCTCGGCAAGGTTCTGCGCCGCGACCACAGCCTGGAGCGGTGCGCCGACATCACATTCGTCAAGTTGCTCGGCGGCGGCAGCCTGGCTGTTGCTTACCCCGCCCTGCTGGCCATTAAGAATCGCCCCCATACTCGAGCCCTCCGCCTCCTCACCACCCCCTCCATCCAGCCATTTGGAGAAGTCCTTGGCCTCTTCGACGAAATCATCGTCGTCCGCGAGCATTCGTTTGTGTTGCTGGCGCTCGACTCGTTTCGGGCGATTCTCAAACTGTTCCGCTGCGACGCGATCGTCGATCTGGAAATCCATAGCCGCCTGACTACCGTCTTTTCGTTGCTCACTTGCGCCCGGAACCGCGTGGGGTTCTATACCAGCATGTCATTCTGGCGTAAGGGCATTTCGACGCACTTGTTGTTCTGCAATATCGCCAACGGCATCTACTACTTCTACGATCAGATTGCTTCCCTCTTTGGCGCCCGCGTGAGCGGAATGGACGCCAGCGTCGCCGCTTTTCGGGGCTATCTGGGCTTGACGCCGCCTGATTCGAGACCCGCGACGCGGCAGATTGGATTGGCGCCTTGTTGTTCGGATCTAAGCAAGGAGCGGATGCTGCTCCCGGAAGAGTGGATGGAGGCGCTTGGCCGAAGGTTAGGGGCGTCGGAACCCGCCGACGTCCATCTGCTCGGCGCCCCTGCGGAAGTGGAATATCTCGATCGTTTTGCGGCGCTGATCCGCGCCAGATTTCCCGCCGCCGTCCCCGTGAATCACGCGGGAAAGGCCTCGCTTCGGCAGTCGGTCTGTTTGCTTGCGGGCCTCGACGAGTTGGACTGCATTGATTCGGCCCTGTTTCATTTCGCCCGGCTTCTCGGAATCCCGACCGTTTCCTTTTGGGGGCCGACCGATCCGCGCGTGCTGGTCCGGCCTTCGGAAACCCACCGGGACGAAGTCCATTATTACAAGCTGCCTTGCTCGCCTTGCGTCCATCTGGCTCAGTCGCCGCCGTGTTTTGGCGACAATCTCTGCATGCGCTTTGCGCTTCGTCCCGAACAGGCGGCCAACTGCAATCCCCCCTGGGTGATCGCCGGGGCTGCGTCTTCTCACCCGAAGGTGGATGGGAAGGCAAAGGCCCAGTAACGGGATGGCGTATGCTTGTCCGAAACCCGTGGGATTCGCGATGAACGAAACCGGGCCTTCCCAACGGAGATATCGTGCTTGCCTGGCTCTGGCCGGCGTGAGCTTCCTGGTCTGGCTGCTTTCTAGTAACGCGATTCATAACGCCGTTCGCTCCGCGGCCGGCCTAGCGGGGAAATGGGTGGGCCGCTAGTCGGATGACCCTGCCCGCGCTCTTCGTCTTCCTCCTTCTCGGCTTTGCCGCCAGCGCCTTGCTTGTGCGGACGCTCCTGCTGCCCGCAAACCGGAGCGTGGCCGGGATTGCCCTGCTGGTTCTCTGGCTCTGCACTCTTATCATGCCGGTGCAGTGGCTGGCCTCGCTGGAACTCATCGGGTTAAGCCCCCGGTTGCAGTTGCGCCATCTGCTTTTTTGGAGCGGACTCGTTCTTGCTGGCGCTTGCGCCATTCATCTCCGTCGGATCCGGCGGTCCCCTTTGAAGGAGCAGCGGACGCCGGCGAGCTTTCTCCGCCGCGCGCCTCTTCCGTTACACGTTTCCCTTGGACTCCTCATCGCGCTATGCGTGTACGGAATCCTGGCCGCGAGAGCGCTGTTCACTTTTCCCGACGCTTGGGATGCGGTCGCTTATCACTTCCCGGTTGCTTTGCGCTGGCTCCAGGACGGGACGATGCGTATCACGAGTCTCACGAACTGGCGCGCCAGTCTTCCCGGAAATGCGGAGATTCTCGACCTCCTGGTTCTTTCTACCGGGCGGGAGCGATTCCTCGGGTGGGTTCAGTGGCCGGCCGTCTTCATTCTGCTGCTGGCCTGCTTGCGCCTGGGCCGCCGCCTGGGCGAATCGGCGGCATGGCCGGTCGCCACGACCGCTCTGATGATCCCCATGGTGGCCTTTCAATCGGTTTCCGGCCACGTGGACCTTTTTGGCGCCGCTCTCCTTTTTGGAAGCTTGACGCTCGTTTTGGAGTATTGCGATCGCCTGGCGAATGACGCGCCCACGGCCCGCCCCGGATGGCTTCTCGCCGCGGGTCTGGCGAGCGGCTTGTCCGTCGGCGCCAAGCCCGTGTTTTGGCCTTTCGCTCTTCTCCTTTTCCTCAACACCCTGGTTCTCCTATCGCGGCGGAGCCGCGACCTGGGCCGGCGCCTGTGGTCGCAGCCTGTGTTATTCCTGGCAGGCGCCGCTGCTCCATCGATCTTTTGGTTTGCCCGCGCGGCGGGATGCACCGGCAATCCGTTCTACCCCCTCTCGGTACACATCGGGCCTTTCGCGCTGCCGGGCGTTCGCCCTTCCGAAATTACCGCCGCCGACTATTACCTGGCTTCCGTTCGTCACTGGACGGAATGGTTTGTGTACCCCTGGACGGAATGGAAAAGGTTCAACGGCCTCCTCCACGTGAACTATGCGGATGACTCCGGGCTCGGCGGGGCCTTCGCCACATTTGTGGCGCCTGGCCTCTTCTTCGCCGCTTGGCTGGCGGGCCGGCGGCGCCCGGATTTGCGGGTATGGCTTGCCAATCTCGGCGCCCTGGGACTCCTGTGGTGGTTTCTCTTGGGCAAGGTCAGCCGCTTTGCGCTTCCCGTCTTCGTTCTCGCGGCGCTGGTGTCGGCCCCCTTTTTCGAAACCCTTGAACTGCGCGCCACCCGCCTGTACAAGCTCCTTTATGTTTTGGTTTTTGTCGTCACCGGAGCCGCTCTGGCGTTTGAGCCGCTGTACGCCATCGCTCAAACCGTGAGGCACGGCTACTGGAGCCGCGCGGCGTACTGGGGCTATCCCGCAATCATCGACGAGTTGCCGCCCGGGAGCGGGATTCTCAGCCTGTGCCAAGAGACTCTGAACTTCGCGCTTGCGGGAAGCGGCCTGGCGAACCGGGTGATTCCGAGCTGGGAAAGGCCGCCTCTTCTAACCGCCGATTTCCTGAGGTCTCGCCGGGTCGACTTCGTGGTGCAGAAGTCGCTTCGCGAAGACGGCCGCCCGCCGGACAACACCCCTCCTGTTGAAGGGTTGGCGCTCTACTTCAGCGGCAGCGTCACGGAAGGAGGAAAAGCGGCGGAATGGCGGATCTGGAGCGCCAGTAAACTGCGGGACGATTCGCTCGGTCCGATCCGGCCGGCCTTGGCCCGTTGACGAGCGCCATGTGGGGGCGCGAGGGCCGAACCCGCCTGTCTCATGTGAAAAAATGTGTAAGGGGGTGACGTTTTCACCGGCACCGGGTCCTAAAATGGAAATCGCGGAGAGAATGCATGTATCCGGAGCGTTCGGCGCCGGAGAGCCCGGTTGGCCCTGGCGCTGGGATCGCACGCCAGGGAGGGAGAACAGTGCGCCGTTCCGGTACGAGTTGGCTGATCGAGAGTCTCTCCGGCGGCCGCAAGACGTGTCCCATAGTCGGGTCGAACTCATGCGCAAATCGATTGGTCTGCCTTTCCGCTTGTATTTCCTTGTGACAGCCGCATTCGCGGCCGCTGCCTTCCTCACCTTCGCCGCGCGCGCGGCGAGCGACGTGCGGAACCCGGCCGCTCTGGATTATGGCGAGGGCATCGTTCTATGGCAAGCCCAGGCGGTCGGCGACCTGCCGGATGCCTACGGGCGGATCGATGGCCTTCGGAATATCGTATTCAATTATTCGCCGCTGTACCACGTCGTTATCCGCTTCGTTTCGTTGTTCACGGGAGACCTCCTCCGCGCGGGCCGCCTGGTCTCCGCAACGGCGGCCATCCTCATTTCCCTGCTGGCCGGAGCGCTCGTGTTTCGCGTATTGCCAAGACGAATCCCTCGCATGACGCGCCTGTCCGGGGCCCTGACCGGCGCGCTGCTGGCGTACAGCGTTCCCTCCCTCGAATGGGCGCGATACGTAAGAGTGGACCTGCTGGCCAATTTGCTTGCCTTTCTAGGCGTGTATCTGTTCATCGCGGGCGCGCGCCGGCCGGTTCTCCAATACGCGGCCTTCTTCTGCTTCTTTCTGGCGCTGTTCACCAAGCAGACCATGATCGCGGCGCCGGCGGTTTGCGCATTTGTTGCGCTGCGTCGGGACCGCCGCTTGGCGTTGCGCCTGATCGCTCTTCTGGCGGGTTGCGGGAGCGTCACTTTGGCGATCCTGGCCGCCGCCACCCAGGGACGCATTCTTCTTCATCTGTTCCGGTACGAGGCTAATCCGGTCGATGTGACGCACTTCTACAACATGGCGAAGACGAACCTGCTCGGAATGCAGGGCATCGCCGCGCTCGGCCTGGCGCTGCCGGTCTGGTTCGGCTGCCGCGCGTTTCGCCGACAT
Organism: Bryobacteraceae bacterium; assembly: GCA_050012095.1. Classification (GTDB taxonomy): domain Bacteria; phylum Acidobacteriota; class Terriglobia; order Bryobacterales; family Bryobacteraceae; genus BOG-224. The sequence continues at coordinate 18,522 of JBEKHV010000048.1, forward strand.
ATGCCTTTCCAAGCCGCTACGCACAGCGCGTACCGCCGCGCGGTGACGGTCTTGGGAATCTACCTCCCGGCCGCATTTATCTTTTCCTTTACCGCCCTGAAGCGTGGTTCGGACATTAACTATTTCTTGGAGTGGAATCTGGCCTGTTGCCCCTTGGCCGGCGTTCTGGTCGGGGCCACCCTGTATTCCTGGCGGCGCCGGCGATTCCAGCCGCACCATGCCGTTATCCTTGCGCTGCCGCTCCTGGCCGGTCTGCTGGCGATCCATCTTTCCGGATTCAGTGGCCAACCCTGGAAAACTTACTCCCAGGGGTCCGCCGAGGCGTTGGAGCGCGTGCGGCAAGTCAAGGGACCGGTTTACTCCGAAGACATGACCCTTCTGTACCATGCTCACAAAGCCGTCTACGCGGAGCCGGGTATCATCACGCTGCTGGCCGGCCGGGCGTGGGACGAAACGCCTTTTGTCAATCGCATCCGTTCCGGGTTCTTCGAGCTGATTGTGGTGAAAAGCGGCTTGTGGAACCGGGAGATCTACACCCCCGCGGTGGCGGCGGCGATTCAAAGCGCGTACGACCTCCGCGGGACAGCCGGCGATTACCAGCTCTACTACCGGCGCGGCGCGGCTACCGGGCGCGAATAGAGTAAGCGAAACCTCCACGGGCTGCGGTGGGGCCGGCCCGCGCGCCAAGGCAGGCCCGCTGACCCCCGATCCCGGCGCAAAAAGCTAACCAACATCGCGCCAACTGCCGATAAGAGAGACGAGGAGTGCCCATGATACGGGTGACCCGGCTCAACCATGTGCCCCTGGTTCTGAACTCCGACCTGATCGAGCATATCGATGTGACTCCGGATACGGTCATCACACTCACCACGGGGCAGATCCTGCGGGTGCGCGAAAGCGCCGATGAGGTAATCGATCGGATCGTGGATTTCCGCAGGCGGACCTACGGACCAGGCGGCCACCCGCCGGGACCTCGCCGGGAAGCGGACGTTCAGGAACCCCTCGATGGCCTGGATGAGCAGCGGGATCCGGCCTGACGGTCCATGGCGGAAACAACGGCGGGACAGAAAACAGCTCCCCAAAAAGGGCCCGAGCCGAAACGCTCCGGAAAGCAGCTCGATCTCTCCACCGTGGCGGGTATCGGGCTGGCCCTGACGGGTATCATCGGCGGACTGCTCTTGGAGAAAGGCAGCATCCAGGACATCCTCCAGGGGACCGCCGCTATGATCGTGTTGGGTGGGACGCTCGGCGCGGTCCTGGTGACTACGCCGCTGGCGATCGTGCGGCGCGCGCTCCGGGGCCTGGCTGGCGTCTTTTTTGAGCGCGGCGATTCCCCGACGGCCACGATCGAGGCTTTGATCCAATACGCCACCAAAGCCCGCAAGAACGGCATCGTGAGCCTCGAGAAGGATGCCGACCAGATCGCCGACCCGTTCCTACGCAAAGCGCTCAACTTGGCCGTCGACGGCGCCGACCTCCAGGAAATCCGGAAGATGATGGAAGTCGATCTCAGCGTCGGCGAGCAGCTCGCCGAGGCCGAGGCCAGGGTCTGGGAGGCGGCGGGAGGCTATGCTCCCACCATCGGGATCATCGGCGCCGTCATGGGTCTTATCCAGGTGATGAAGCACCTGGAAGATATCAAGGAAGTGGGCCACGGCATCGCCGTGGCCTTTGTCGCGACGGTCTATGGCGTGGGTTCCGCCAATATCTTTTTTCTGCCCGTGGCGAACAAACTCCGGGCCCGCACGCGTCACGCCACGCTGCTCAAGGAGATGGCGCTGGAAGGCGTGGACGGCATTGTACAGGGCCTGAATCCGAAGCTGATCCGGCTCAAACTGGAAGCCTACGACCGGCATCCCGAAAAGCCTCTCAAGGCCAGGCCTGCCGGTCCCATGGCGGAGGCCAAGCCGGCAACTTCCTCGGGCGGGCCGCCGCAGGCCGCGCCGGCTGGCGCCGGGGGGCGCGCATGAGACGGCATTACGCCATTCCCCGCGAGAACCACGACCGCTGGCTGGTCTCCTACGCCGATTTCATCACCCTGCTGTTCGCCTTCTTCGTGGTCATGTTCGCCTCCACGCAGGCCGACAAGTCCAAGGCCAGGGAAGTTTCCCAGGCGGTAAGAGACGCCCTCCAGCATGGGCAGATCAGCTCGGCCATTTCCATGTTCTTGGGCCGCGGCAAGTACGTGGCGGACAAGCCCCCTGTGGAGCCTTCGCTGGAATCGCCGCGCGAGACCTATTCCCCTGCGCCAGCCCACCCGGCCGATCTCGTCCAATCCATGGCCACGCTTCAACAGGGCTTGGACCTGGATCTGAAAAGCGGCAAGGTGCAACTGAGTCTGGAACCCCGCGGTCTGGTGATCAGCCTGCGGGAGGCCGCCTTCTTCGCCTCCGGGGACGACGCCGTCGCCCCCAACAGCGCCCCGATCCTGGCCAAGATCGCGGCGGTGATCCAGGGCGTGTCCAATCCCTTGCGGCTGGAGGGCTACACGGATTCGGTGCCCATTCACAACTCGCGTTTCCATAGCAATTGGGAACTCTCCGCGGCGCGCAGCATCGCCATGCTGGAGATGCTGCGCCAGCGTTTTCAGATTGCGCCGTCGCGCTTGTCCGTAGCCGGCTACGCCGAGAACGCGCCCGCGGATGACAACGGCACTGAGGAGGGCCGCGCCCACAACCGGCGCGTAGACCTCGTCCTCCTCTCGGCGGAAGCGCTGAAGGTCGAGCCCCAGGCGGCGCCGCAGTAACGTTCAGCCGGTGGGGCATGCTTTTAGCTGGCCCTAAACCCGTCGTACAATCGGCGTCTCCGCCCGAATGCATGATCGTCATTCCGCATGACGCACTGCACAGGGACAGGCCGCGGCAAACGTTGGCCTGGCCGATTACGGCTTATAGGCCACCGCGTCGATTTCGACTCTGACGCCGGGCATCGCGAACTGGCAGGCTATCGTGGCGCGCGCGGGCTTGGCTTGGCCCAAGAACTCGGCGTAGACCTCGTTCATGGCGGCGAAATCCTGGCCGTCGGCGAGATACACGTTGCACTTTACCACGTCGGCCATGGTGGCGCCGCAGCCTTCCAGGATGCGCTGGATGTTGCTCAACACCTGGCGGGTCTCCCTGCGGATGTCGCCGGAGACTACCTGCTGCGTGGCCGGGTCAATCGGAACCTGGCCGGAAACGAAGATGAAACCGCCGGCGCGGACGGCTGGGGAGTAGGGGCCGCGCGGAGCGGGCGCGCCGGGAGGCGAGATGCGCTCGATCATGGCTCAGTGCCCTTCCGCTTCCAGGTAACGCTCGGCTTCGATAGCGGCCATGCAGCCCGCGCCGGCGGCCGTGATGGCTTGCCGGTAGACGCGGTCCTGCACGTCGCCGGCATGGAACACGCCGGGAATATTAGTGCGCGCGCCGCCGTGAGAAACGATGTAGCCATCGGCGTCGGTATCGATCTGGCCCCTGAACACCTTGGTATTCGGAATGTGGCCGATGGCGAGGAAGAAGCCGTCCACCTCCTGATCCCAGAGTTCGCCGGTCTTCACGTTGCGCAGGCGCGCGCCGGTCACTAGATTTTTTTCGACGTCGTACACCTCTTCCACGACGGTGTTGAGGAGAAATTTGATCTTGGGATTGGCGCGGGCGCGATCCAGCATGATTTTCGAAGCGCGGAACTCCTCGCGGCGGTGCACCAGAGCGACTTCCCGGCCAAAGCGCGTGAGGAAATTGGCCTCTTCCATGGCGGAATCGCCGCCGCCAATCACCATGATGCTCTTATCCCGGTAGAAGAAGCCGTCGCAGGTGGCGCAAGAGCTGACGCCATGGCCGATCAGTTTCTGCTCGGAGGGCAGGTTCAGCCAGCGCGCCGAGGCGCCGGAGGCGACGATCGCCGTGCGGGTCGCGATCCACTCGCCTTCGATATTGAGGCGGAAGGGGCGCGTGGAAAAATCGGCGTCCAGCGCCGCCCCGTCCAGGTATTCGGCGCCGAAATGCTGCGCCTGCTTCTTCATGTTTTCGACGAGTTCGGGGCCCTGGATGCCTTCTGGAAAACCGGGGAAATTTTCGACCAGCGTAGTGATCGAAAGCTGCCCGCCGGCCTCGTGCCCGCTGATCACGAGAGGTCCCAGATTGGCGCGCGCGGCGTAGAGGGCGGCTGTATTGCCGGCGCAGCCGGAACCAATGATAACTACGTTCCGCACGAGAAGAAAAGTCAGTATAGCACGGGCGTGGGCGGCTTCGGCGTGCCACAATCGGACTGATGAAGAAGCTCGACTTCATCTTCTTCGACGCCGGCGGCGGGCACCGCGCCGCGGCCAGCGCGCTGCAGCAGGTGATGGAACGCCAGGGGCGGCCGTTCGAAATCCGCATGGTGAATCTCCAGGAGCTTCTGGATTCGCTCGACGTCTTCCGCAGAGTCACGGGGTTGCGCCTTCAGGATATTTACAACCTCATGTTGAAGAGGGGGTGGACGCTGGGATCGGGGCAGCTCACGGCGGGGATGCACTTGGTGATCCGCGCGTTCCACGGGCGGCTGGTGCGCGCTCTCGCGGACTTCTGGCGCGGAAGCCGGCCGGACATGGTAGTCTCGCTGATCCCCAATTTCAACCGGGCGTTGGGAGAGAGCTTGCGGCGCGCGTTGCCAGGCATCCCGTTGGTGACTATTCTGACCGACATCGCCGATTACCCCCCACGGTTCTGGATGGAGCCGCAGGAGCAACACTTCATTTGCGGATCGGATAAGGCGGTGGAGCAGGCGCTGGCCATGGGACACGCGGAATCCAGGGTGCACCGGGTTTCGGGCATGATTCTGAACCCGCGGTTCTATGAGGCCGCGCCGTCCAACGCCGTGGCGCGCGCCGACGCGCGCGCGGCGCTGGGCTTCGACCCTGGGCTGCCGGTGGGCCTGTTGCTATTCGGGGGGCATGGCGCGGCGGTGATGATCGAGATCGCGCGGCGGCTGCCCGATCGCCAGTTGCTGGCCATCTGCGGGCACAACGACAAACTCCGCGCGCGCCTGGAGGCGGCGCCGGGCCGCGCCGCGATGCACGTCGTGGGATTCACCGCGGAAGTGCCGCGCTACATGCAAGTGGCGGACTATTTCATCGGCAAGCCCGGACCGGGGAGTATCAGCGAGGCGGTCTTCATGGGCCTGCCGGCGATCGTCGAGCGTAACGCCTGGACGCTGCCGCAGGAGCGCTACAACACGGAATGGATTCGCGAACAGGGCGTGGGCATCGTGCTGCCGAATTTCCGCGCCATCGCGCGCGCCGTGGACGAGTTGCTCGAACCCACGGCTTACGAACGTTTCCGGACCGCCGCCCGGCGCCTGAGCAACCGCGCGGTATACGAGATCCCCGACATTTTGGAGGACATTGAGCGGCGTGCAGGCCGTTGACGGCCCGGGCGCGGCCGGCGGGCGACGCGGTTTGTCCAGGCGCCGCGCGCTTGTGCTATATTTTGGTTGGCGCCGCTGCCGTGCTAGGGCGGGAGTAATTCAGTGGTAGAATGCCAGCTTCCCAAGCTGGACGTCGCGGGTTCGAGTCCCGTCTCCCGCTCCATTGACCCGCAAATGGCGGCGGCCTTGAGCTCTGGGCTTTTCAGTTCATCGTCGGCGGTTGGATCGGCGCTGGGACGCCGTGGGGAAAGCGCACCGTAACGCCAGCGGCAGCGCGATTCACCCGGCGGCATCCGCCTATTTGGGCTCGGGAGACTCTTCCGCTGGCGCCACAACGTCCAACCCGCGAAGGATCGCTGCCTCTTCGAGCGTAACGTCGGGCTCCGGGGTGTGATCCCCCTCTTTCCGCTGCAACCGTTTGGCAACCTTTTCGCGCTGTTTCTCGGCGCGAGCCATTTCTTTCTGCCGTTTCTTGAAGGTAGTACGCGATCGTGACGCCATAGGTTCTCTTCTCTCTATTATCCGACAGAGTTCGCCGCAGGTCTACTTCGCCGCTTGGTCCCGTGAAACAGCGCCCTTGCGCCGGCTGCCGCAAAGCGGCGGCCGGCCGGGAATCAATCGCCGAAGGATCGTTCCGGAGCGGCGACGGCGACGGCGGCCGGGCTGGGCAACGGCGGGGGCCATGTCCAGTTGCGGCGCTCGATAATCGTATGCGGCTCGTAGGTCTGGCCGGCTGCCAGCCGCTTCTCTTCGCGCCGCACAGACCACAGCAATACCGGGCCTACCGCGCGGCTGACGACGCGGCTCAGCAAGCCGAACTCGCGGCCCACGTCTTTGCGTAACGCGCGGATCTTCTCGGCGACCGCGGCGTTCGTGCCGCGCAGGCGCTTCTCCATGGCCCACAGCGCGGCTGCGTAGCCGTCGCGCAGGCTGCGCGCCTCCCAGGTGAAGCGGGCGCGGACGCGCGGGTCGGGATCGTCCTTGTAGCGAAGCCAGCCCTCCAGCGTGGTGCGGCAGATGCGGTAGATGCTGGGACCGTTCAATTCGAAATCGCGGCGGAACGCCCAGTCCAGCCAGCGCTTGGAATCCTCGCGCGAAATGGCCGCGTGCTGGAAATTGAAGGCGTGCTGGCCGTGGATGTCGGCCAGGTCGACGCCTTCGAGCATGCGGCCCTGCGCCGTCATCTCGGCGTGCAGGGGCGTACCGGGCACCGGCGTGTAGAGCATGAACTGGTGGAAATCGGTGTCGTGCGCCACCGCGTGTTCGATCTCCGCGCCGATGTTCTCGGGCGTGTGATGCTCCAGGCCGACGATGGTGGAACCGAGCAGCTTGATGCCGTGCCGGCGCAGCTCGTGCGTGAGCTTTAGCGTGTCGGCGCCCTGCAGCTTGCTGTAGGCCGAGTGCGGCGATTCCAGCCCCATCCAGATCCAGGAGACGCCGAGTTCGACGAGTTCGCGGATGGAGTATTGGCTGATGGCGTTGGCCGAGGAGAACACGTAGAGCGACCACGGCTTGCCGCCCTTCTTCATGAACCCCAGAAGCTCCATGGCGCGCCGCTTGTGGAGCAGGAAGTTCTCGTCCATCATGAAGAACGACTTCACGTGGAGTTTGCGCTCCATATCCGACATGACGCCGAAAAGCTCCTCGCCGCCGTCGTAGAAATTCAGATACTTGCCCTTGCCGCCGAAGAAGGCCGACGTGGTGCAGAAGTTGCAGCCCATGGGACAGCCGACCGAGGGGATGATGGTGGCCGCGGTGTTTCCCTTGTTCCCGGGCAGCTTCATTCCCATGGCTCGCCCGCCGAAGCCGGAGACGATTTCGGGATGGCGGACGGGGGCGCTCTCATCCTCGCCGAGGTAGCGGCGCATCCAGGAGATGCCGTCGCCCTTGACGACGTGGTCGGCGTCGATCATCAGCTCGATGCCGGGAATGGCGGCGACGTGGCCGCCGACGACGATCTTCGCGTTCGGCCGGATGCGCCGGGCCGTGCGGCACATGTCGCGCACCTTGCCGACGTTAACGATAATGGAGGAGATGCCGATGATGTCGTAGTCGTTGGCGCGCAGTTCCGCCTCGAACGCTTCACGAGTAGGGAAATCCAGGACCGTGGTAGGGGCCGAGATATTCTGCTGGATCATGAGAATGCCCCACGAGCGGTGGAACATGCGAAGGGAAAACGGGCCTTGCTCGCGGGTCACCTGGTTGTGATACAGCTCCATCGGGTTGATCTTGCGGCTTCCGAACTCATCGTCCTGAGCGTAGGGGCCGAAGACGGAACTGAGCAGAATACGGGCGTGGGCGCCCTTCGGGTGCGTCTGCATGTTTTGGCAGTTTGAGTGCCGAAACAGCTAATATAGCACTCTTCAGCCACCAACGGCGCCGGCGACCCTGGCGGGCCACCCCAGACGAAGCCGGAAAACCTATCCCACTATAATATTGGCGTGACCCTGTTTTCATTGGAAGGCAAGACGGCGTTGGTAGCGGGGGCGAGCCGCGGGATCGGATTGGCCATCGCGCGCGAAATGGCGGCGGCCGGCGCGAGCGTGATTCTAGCGGCGCGGTCGGAAGAAATACTGAAAGCGCGCGCCGCCGAAATCGGAGGCCGCGCCGTGCGCTTGGACGTCTGCGACCCGCAATCGATCGCCGAGGCCGTGGAGGCGGCGGGCACGCCGGACATCCTGGTCAACGTGGCCGGCACGAGCATCCGCAAGCGCTTCGAGGAATACACGGAGGAGGAATACCAGCTTATCCTCGAAACCAACCTGAACGGCTTGGTGCGGCTTACGCAAAAGGTCGGCGCGCGCCTGATCGCGCGCGGCCAGGGCGGAAAAATCGTCACCATCGGCAGTATCATGTCGCTCGTGGGGCTGCCGTACCTTGGGCCTTACGCCATCACCAAAGGCGGCCTCGCGCAGATGACGAGGGTGCTGGCGGCGGAGTGGGGGAAGTACAACATCCAGGCGAATTGCATTGCGCCGGGGATTATCGTGACGGACCTGAACCGGCAGATGTGGACCCGGGAGGACCTACTCACGTGGCTGAAGGGCTGCCAGGCGAATCCCAGAGCCGGGACGCCCGAAGACGTCGCGCCTCTTGCCGTATTTCTAGCGGGACGCGGCGCGGACTACATCACGGGCCAGGTGATCGCGGTGGACGGCGGGTACACGACGACGGCGATCTGGCCGTTCGAGCCGTAGCCAGCGGCTCTTGGCGGACCACGAAAAGCGAAGCTGGCTCTACCTCCTAGCCGCCTTAAGGGCTGCTTCAACGACCGCCAGCGGCAGCACCAGGGAAAGCGGCGCATCCAGCAGCGGCAGAGCGCCGTAACTCGCGTACCATACCGCAGCCTTCGTGTTCTTCGCATCGATAAGCATGGCAACGCCCCCCACTTCCGTGGATGCCGCCAGGCATCGTTTACCCGCTGCCAGCAGAAGTTGCCCGCCAAGACCCTGCCCTTGTACCTTGAGATCCACAGCCAGGCGCGCCAACCGGAATACCGGCACGTCATGGCGCGCCAGCCCGCGGCGGATCGCTTCCGGCGTCCGGGCGTAGGCGATCGAGGCGGGACTCAGGCTATAGTAGCCGAGAATCGGGTGGTTGTCGGAATCGCCGATAGCAAGAAAGGTCTTCGCTCCACCCATCTCATGGCTCTTACGGGCATAGCGTTGCAGGAATTCGTTCAGCGCCGCTTCGCCGCAGTCGAACGCCTCCCGATCATGCCTCTTGCCGATCGGCTCATCATGCCAGGCGTTACGATTCATTTCCGCTTCGGCAGCGACTTTGCCGCGGCCAGCAGCCTCGCGTTGGGCTTGGGCGGGTTCTCCAGCAAAGCCAATACGCGCCGGCTGTCCCGCTCGGAGAGTTCCAGATGTTCGGCTTCCTGGATCACCGCCCTTGCGGCGTTCAGGCTGTGCCGGCGAACGAAATCCGTCAGATCGGTGCGCCGCAGCGCCGCCGCCCGCAGGAGGATTGCCTTCTCCTCGGCTGGAATCCGCAGCGACATCCGGCTATTGTCTTCAACCGCCAGTCTGGGCATGGCCCGGCCCCTTTCTGCTGTACATATTCAAATAGTACACGATCCCATTGCGCCGGGTCAGTCTGTGTGTCTTGATTCCGTACACAGCGAGCCGGCGACTACGCGGCCGAGCGGCCGGGGCAAGCTGAGAACCGGTGCACTTCCAAGGGTTCACGTTCTCGTCTTCGCGGCGCTTGGTCTGCTCCAGAACTTGAGGTTCGGGAAGGCCAGTTTCTGAGCGAAGTGCGGCGCGATGATGACAGCAGGCAGCCATAGTAGGCGCCACGGCGGCCCTGAGTGTTCTGCGTCGGCCAGCCATCGGAAACCCGAAATTCCGAATGGGGCGACCGGAGCGCCTGGGCCGGCGAGAAATGGGAAAACAAACCAACCTGCCATCCAAATGGCCAAAACTGCGCTTTCCGCCGTCCAATAGCACCGTCTTGCAGACCAGCTATAGAATCTCGCCAAACCAGCAATAACTAATCCGGGGATCAACGCTGTAGAGGCTACGAAAGCCCCCCACAACCAAATTCGTGGCACGATTCGTCTCCTGTCTTGTGCTGGGCAACATGGTCGCACCGCGAAACGGTCTTGTCAAAGTAGGTAGGCTCCCGTGACGTGGGTTTCCTGGAAAATGAGATTCCTGGAAATCCCGCGTGCACCTGGCAGTATCGCCCGTTCCGTACAAACGAAACGGCATTGGGAACCGAGTCCGGGAGAGTCAGTTTGCGGGTCGCCGGGAACGGGCTGCTTGGCTGCGGATAGAGGCTAGCGAATAGCAATGGCTGTCCCTCCGCCGCCATCAGAGCGTTTCACCGCGTACCAGATCGTCGAGGGTTTCGCGGCTGCGGATCACGCGCCATTGGGCGCCTTCCACCAGGACTTCCGGGGCGCGCGGGCGCGAGTTGTAGTTCGAGGAGAGCACAAAGCCGTAGGCGCCGGCGTCGCGGACCGCCAGATAATCGCCCGGCATCGCATCGGCCATCCGGCGGTCGCGCGCCAGGAAATCGCCGCTCTCGCAGATGGGGCCGACCACGTCGGCGGTGATCGGCGGCAATGCGTTGCGGCGCACAGGCTCGATTTCATGGTGCGCGTGATAGAGCGAAGGGCGGATCAGATCGTTCATGGCCGCGTCGACCACCACGAATTCCCGGGAACCGTTCCGCTTGCGGTAGAGCACCCGCGTCAGGAGGACGCCCGCTGGGCCGGCGATGGAGCGTCCCGGCTCAACCATCACCGCCAGGCCGCTCTCGCGCAGCCGGGCGTGCAGGCTTTCGATGAACGCGCGGATGGCCGGGGCCTTCTCCCCAGGGCGGTAGGCGATGCCCAAGCCGCCGCCCAGGTCCAAATGGCGGACCGGAAAACCCTCGGCGCGCAACGCGGAGGCCAGCGCGAAGGCCTTGTCCACCGCCTCCAGAATGGGAGCGGGGTCGAGAATCTGCGAGCCGATGTGGCAGCTCACGCCTTCGGCCGCGAGGTTCTTGAGACGCCGCGCGCGCTCGTAGACCGCGGCGGCCTCGCGGATATCGATGCCGAACTTGTGCTCGCTGAGGCCGGTGGAAATGTAGGGGTGAGTGGCGGCGTCCACGTCGGGATTCACGCGGATGGAAAAGCCGGCCTTCACGCCCAGCCGCGCGGCCATGGCTTCGATCAATTCCAACTCGGTTTCCGACTCGCAGTTGAAACTGTGGATGCCGCTGGCCAGCGCGTACTCCACCTCGGCGGCGGTCTTGCCCACGCCCGAGAAAACCACCTTCGCGGGATCGCCGCCCGCCTGGATCACGCGGAACAACTCGCCGCCGGAGACGATATCGAAGCCCGCGCCGGCGCGCGCCAGCAGCCCCAGTACGGCCAGCGACGAGTTGGCCTTCACCGCGTAGCAGACCGTGTGCGGGAGGTCGCCGAAGGCCTGGTCGTAGGCCCGGTAGCTGGCGAGAACAGACTCGCTCGAATACACGTAGGCGGGCGTGCCCACGCGCGCCGCCAGGTCGGCCAGCGGGACCTGCTCGCAGTAGAGATCGTTGCCGGAGTAAGAAAACATGGCAAGCGGCCGGTGGAATCCAGCCGATGATGCCAGTATGGCACGGCGCGCCGCCTGCGAGCCTTTTCAGGCCGGCTTCCAGCGGAGGATGGGTTTGCGCGCGGCGGTCACTTCGTCGACGCGGCCGATGCGGGCGTTGTGCGGGGCGGTCTTGACGAGTTGCGGGTCGGTCTCGGCTTCCTTCGCGACGGCGATCATGGCATCGATGAACGCGTCCAGTTCCTGCTTGCCTTCCGTTTCGGTCGGCTCGATCATCAGCGCGCCGTGGACGATCAGGGGGAAGCTTACGGTATAGGGGTGAAAGCCGTAGTCGATCAAGCGCTTGGCGATATCGCCGGTACGCACGCCCTGCGCGGCCTGGCGGGCGTCGCTGAACACCACCTCATGCATGCTGGGCGAGGAGTAGGGCAGGTCGTAGTATGGCTCAAGCCCCTTGCGGATATAGTTGGCGTTGAGGACCGCGTCCACGGTGGCGTTGCGCAGTCCGGGGCCGCCATGCGCCAGAATATAGGCCAGCGCGCGCACCAGCACGCCGAAGTTGCCGTAGAAGGCGCGCACGCGGCCGATGGACTGCTTGCGGTTGTAGTTCCAGGCCCACTTTCCGCGGGCGCGCTTCAGGCGCGGCGTGGGGAGGAACGGCTCCAGCGATTTCTTCACGGCCACCGGTCCGGCGCCGGGACCGCCGCCGCCATGCGGCGTCGAAAACGTCTTGTGCAGGTTGAGGTGCAGCGCGTCCACGCCGAAATCGCCGGGCCGCGCGATGCCCACGAGCGCGTTCATGTTGGCGCCATCCATGTAGAGCAAGGCGCCCTTGGCGTGCAGGATCTGGGCGGCGCGCGCGATGTTCTCCTCGAACACGCCCAGCGTGTTGGGGTTGGTCACCATCAGCGCGGCGACGTCCGAATCGACAATGGTCTCGAGCGCGGCGACGTCCAGCAAGCCGGCGTCGGTGGACTTGATGTTTTGGACGGCGTAGCCGGCGATGGCGGCGGTGGCCGGATTGGTGCCGTGCGCGGAATCGGGGATGAGGATTTTCTTGCGCGGATCGCCGCGGCGCTCGAGCAGCGCGCGGATGAGCAGGATGCCGGTCAGCTCGCCGTGCGCGCCGGCCGCCGGTTGCAGCGTCACGGCGTCCATGCCGGTGATTTCGGCCAGCACTTCCTCCAGGCGCGCTATCACTTCCATGGATCCCTGCGCCAGCGCCTCCGGCTGGTACGGATGCGCCCACGCCAGGCCTTCGATGCGCGCCACCAGTTCGTTGACGCGGGGGTTGTACTTCATGGTGCAGGAGCCGAGCGGATACATGCCGTGATCGATAGCGTAGTTCCAGGTGGAGAGGCGCGTGAAATGGCGGATGGCCTCCACCTCGCTGACCTCGGGGAAGCCGGGGATTTCGGCGCGCACGTTCTCCGTTCCCAGCGCGGCGGCCGGGTCCACGGGCGGCACGTCGAGTTCGGGCAATTGATAAGCCCGCTTGCCGGGGGAGCTGCGCTCAAAGAGCAGAGATTCATCCAGGGAGATGTGGGTGGTGGCTCTGGTGTTCATGCCAGCGCCTCCGCCACGGCGTCCATATCGGCGCGGCGCGACATTTCCGTAGCGCACAACAGCATGGAATCCGCAAGCTCGGGGTAGAAGCGCCCGAGCGGCAAGCCGCCAATAATCTTCTTCTTGAGCAACGCCTTGTTGACCTCTTCGGGCGACCGGCCCTCCACCCGCACGGCGAATTCGTTGAAGAACCGGCCGGCGAAACGCGGCTTCAGTTTGCCCGCCAGGTAGTGCGCCTTGGCCAGATTCTGCGCGGCGAGATCGCGCAGCCCTACCTTGCCATACACGGTCATGAAGACGGTGGCCATGAGGGCGATCAGCGCCTGATTGGTGCAGATGTTGGAGGTGGCCCGTTCGCGCCGGATATGCTGCTCGCGCGTGGAAAGCGTCAGGCAGAAAGCGCGGTGGCCGCGCGAATCGTTGGTCTGGCCCACCAGCCGGCCGGGCAACTGGCGCATGTGGCGCTCGCGGGTGGCGATCACTCCCGCAAACGGGCCTCCGTAGCTCGGCGAAATGGCGAAGGACTGGAGCTCGCCGGCGACGATATCGGCCTCCGCGGGCGGCTCCAGGATCCCCAGCGCGGCCGCTTCGGTGAAGAGCACGACAAGAAGCGCGCCGCGGCGGTGCGCGATCTCGCCGGCGGCATTCACCGGCTCCACGGCGCCGAAGAAGTTGGGCGATTGCACGACGACCGCGGCCGTCTGGCCGTCGATCCGGCGTTCCAGGTCTTCCAGGTCGATGGTTCCCTGCGCGGCATCGTAACCGAACTCGGCCACGGCCGTGGATTGATGGCGGGCATACGTACGCAGCACCTCGCGATACTCGGGATGCACTGACCGGGCGATCAGCGTCTTGCTCTTCCCCGTGAGGCGCGCGGCCATGAGGGCGGCTTCTGGGACGGCGGTGGAACCGTCGTACATGGAAGCGTTGGCGGCGTCCATGCCGGTGAGCTGGCAGATCATGGTCTGGAACTCGAAGATGGCGGTGAGCGTGCCCTGCGAAATTTCCGCCTGGTAGGGCGTGTACGAAGTGAGGAACTCGCCGCGCGAGACCACGGCATCCACCAGCACGGGGCGAAAATGGCGGTACACGCCCGCCCCCAGGAACGACGCGTAGCCGTTGGCGTTGCGCGCGGCCCGGCGGTGGAAGTAGTCCACGATCTCGTATTCGGAAATCCCCGCCGGAAGAGCCAGCGGGCGGTTGAGGCGCGCGGCTTCGGGGAGGTGCGCGAACAGGGCTTCGGCGGTGGCGACGCCGCAGGCCTCCAGCATCGCGCGGCGCTCGGAATCGGACTTCGGAAGGTAGCGCAACCTATTTCTCGGCGGCCACGTAGGCCTGGTAGGCCGCGGCGGACATGAGGCCTTCGAGTTCGGCGGGCTCGCCGAGTCGGATCTTCACCAGCCAGCCGGCGCCGTGCGGGTCGCTGTTGAGCGTTTCGGGGGCGTCGGCTAGGGTCTGGTTCGTATCAGTCACTTCTCCGCTGACCGGCGAGTAGATATCCGAAACCGCCTTCACCGACTCGACCGAGCCAAGCGATTTGCCCCGCTCGACGCGGACGCCGGTCCTGGGCAAATCCACGTAGACGATGTCACCGAGTTCCTGCTGGGCGTGGTCGGTGATGCCGATGGCGCCGGTATCGCCTTCCACGTGGATCCATTCGTGTTCCTTCGTGTATCGGTAGTTTTCTGGGTACATGTTAGTTGTTCGCTCTTGTATAAAACGGAGTTCCCACAATCACGGCGTCCACGGGCCGGCCGCGGACGATCACCTGAATGCCGGCGCCCGGCCGCGCGTGTTCCACGGGGAGATAGCAAAGCCCGATGTTCCTGTTGAGAGTCGGCGACGGCGAACCGCTGGTCACCCACCCCGCTGGAGCGCCATCGACCACCACGGGGTATCCTTCGCGCGCGATGCCGCGGCCGCGCATCTCAAACCCCGCGAGCTTCCGCCGAATTCCGGCCTCCCGTTGTTGTAGCAGGGCGTGGCGGCCGACGAAATCGCCCTTATCGAACCTGACGATCCAGCCGAGGCCGGCTTCGAGCGGCGAGATGGACGCATCGATTTCGTGGCCGTACAGGGGCATGGCGGCCTCCAGCCGCAGCGTGTTGCGCGCGCCCAAGCCGCAGGGCTTGATTCCGAATTCCTGGCCGGCTTCCATGATCCTCGCCCAAACGCGCTCCGCGTCGGAGGGAGCCACATAGACTTCAAAGCCATCTTCGCCGGTGTAGCCGGTGCGCGCGATGCGCGCCGGAACGCCGGCGAGCTCGGAATCGGCGAACCAGTAATAGCGGATGCGCGCCAGGTCTTGCGAGGTCAGCTTGCGCGCGGTGGCCAGGGCCTTGGGACCTTGGATGGCTATCTGCGCGTACCGGCCGCCGGCATCTTCCACCCGCGCATCGAAGCGGTTGAGCGACCGAATGTGCTCGAAATCCTTGGCCTGATTGGAAGCGTTGACGCACAGGAAGTAGCGATCTTCGGCCACTTTGTGGACCAGGATGTCATCCACAAACCCGCCATGCGGGTACAGCAGGCCCGAGTACTGCGCCTGACCTGCCTGAAGTTTACCGGCGTCGTTGGTGGTAACGAAGCCAGTAAGCTGGGCGGCCTCGGGACCATGGATTTCGATTTCGCCCATGTGGCTGACGTCGAAGAGGCCCACGGAAGAACGCACCGTGTTGTGCTCATCGATGACGCCCGAGTACTGGACCGGCATGGCCCACCCGCCGAAATCCACCAACTTCGCTCCCAACGCCAGGTGAACCGAGTTCAGCGGAGTGGCGCGCAGGGCCGTGGGGGACATGACTTTTCAGGCTAACAACGACCCGTGGGGGTGTCAAACGGAGGCCGGGGGCCGGGGGTCAGGGGCCGGGGAGTGAGGGCGGGGCTGACGCAGCGAGCGCTGGCCCGTTCTACAGGAAGTGGCGGAACAAAGCCAATCTCGGGGCGATGTGGTTGATTCGGTGGGGTTTCCAGCTCTGAAGCACACTCCAGCGGGGCAGGCGCGGGACCGGCCGGGGTGGCCTGGAGGCGCTCGAGCTTGTCAAGGGCGCGGTGGTAGAGGCGGTCGGCAGAATCGATGCGCCGCTGGAGGCGGGTGAGATCGCTCACGTTGCGCGAGAAGAGGCGGCCGAGGGGCCACTTGGTGTTGAGGCGGTCCAAGCGCAGGCCTTCGGCCATCTCGTGGTTCCAGAGCTGAGCTTCGATTTTGCGGAGGCGGCGGAGCATCCATTCGGAGGCGACGAGGGAATCGACCAGGAAGCGCTGCTCGGGAGCGGAGGGAAGGAAGCGCTCGTGGTATTCGGCGGCGAGGGTTTCCAGAGCGTCGGGGTCTTCGCCGGGGATGACATTGGATTTCGCGTCGATGCCGGTTTTCAGGGCGTTGAAGCGGGAGACGGCCTTGCCCTCGACGGAGCGCGGCCCAGATGATTTCTGTGC